>CAZHTF010000077.1:0-15285 GCA_964535305.1 uncultured Planctomycetales bacterium
GGCGGGGTGGGCGGGGTCGGCCGGCGTCGTCTCCGACGGCTTTGTGCTCGCGGAACGCGTGGCTCCGGGCGCGTCCATCGACATGCGCGCTTCGCGCGGCGGCTGCGAGAAGCTGGTGAGCAGAATGCGTTGATCCTTGTAGCGATCGACGTCAATCAGGTAACTGGGCAGACCCTTCTGCGACATGTCCAGGCTCAGCAGCGAGAACGCCGTCTGGGACGCGGAGAACAGCCGCTGCGCGAAATCGCCGGGAAGGTCGGATTTCAGCGAAAACACCAGGGCGAAGGCTGGCAGTCGCGGCGTAGGCAGAATCTCACGCCCGCTGAAATCCTGGGCGACCGCGATCAGCCGGGCCGTGCCTTCCAGCTTCGGCAGCACATCGTTCAAGAAATCCACACCGCCCAGGATCGTGCTCATGGTCGAACTGAAGTTGACAATCTGACTGGCGGCGGGCGTGCTCAAGAGCGCCTCGCGCTCGGCGAACAGCGCCGCCCAATCGCGACGGACGCGGAATTCTCCCAGGTAACGCTGCAGACCCCGCGCAGACCACTCGCGGGCGCTGCCCGCGGCGGGGGTGAAGCCGCGATGCGTCGGCGGCAGCGGCGGCGCGCCGATCAGTTGCGTGGAGATCGTCACCCCGCTCGGCGCCACCTCCAGCCATGCGACCGCGCTCTCCGCCTGCAGCAGAGCGTGCCACCAGGCGCCCAGGAGGAAGCCGATCAGCGGATTGTCCGTCGGTCCGGCGTGTGCAGCGTCGCGCTTGGCCAGGGCGCGCAGTGACTTCAGATCGGCCAGCGCCCAGGCGATCGCGCCGCGCGGCACACGCTCGTGCGCCTGCTTGAAACACGGACTCTCGCGCAGCCCGCCGGTGGCGTCGCGGCCGCCGCGCTGCACGGCCTGCGCGAGCGTCTCGCTGTCGTTGGAGAGCAGCAGTGCGTCGCCGAGGCGCGCTTGGTAGAGTTGTGGGGCAAGCTTGAGGATATTCACGTCGCCCACGCGGCGGATGCGGGCTGGATCGGGCTTGCCGTCGCGCAGCACGCCGGTCAGCGCATGCACGCCGGCGAGCATGCGGTCGATCCGCGCCGGCTGGCGCGAAACCAGCGCCAGCAACAGGTGTGGCTCGCCGCCGACCTGCGGGATCAGCGCCAGCGCGGCTTCGTGCCCGAGCAGCGCTTCGGCCGCCTGCCAGATGTCGCTGCCGCTGGCCGCGGCGAAGCCGAGCGCGCCGATCCGCGCCTGTGTGAGCTGTGGGTTGGACTCCAGCGTCTGATACCACTCGGATTCCAGCACCGCATCGCTGCTGAGCCACGCGCGGAATTGCTCGAGCGGCGTGGCGATCTCGCGTAGCAGCAGTACCGCCGCCGCGTCCGGTGGCAAGTAATCAATCGCAGTGCTGGCCGCGCTTTGTGAGGATTGTGCAAAGGTCAATTCGGGAAGCGACGCGAGCAGGATTAACGCAAACCAGCGCGGCGCAGGCATGAGACACTCCTTTGGCCGGGGGCAAGTCTCGAATACGACGCTCCGCGTATTGTCTTCGCCGCCCGATCGCGGATATTTCTTCGGCTGGCTCAGGTGCTGGGGTTCAGGTTGGCGGCGACGTCGGTACTGTAGGCTTTTATCGCCGGAACGATGCCGGTCAGCGCCCCCAGCAGCGTGATGCCGGCGGGCACGAGCAGCAGCGCCGGCTCGCCGGGCAGCAGCTCGAGCACCACGCCGGTCTGCGCGCGCACCACGTGCCGCGCGATGGACATGATGCCGGCGTAGACGCCGAAGCCGACCAATGCGCCGCAGGCTGAGATCGCCGCCGATTCCAGCACGATCGCGGAGAAGAGCGTGCGCCGCCGGGCGCCGAGCGCGCGCAGAATGGCGAACTCGCGGCGGCGCTCGTTGATGGTGTTGTAAATGCTGGCGAGGATCGAGCCGGCCGCCACCAGCACGGTCAGGTACGCGACCAGCGTTAGCACGCGGCTGACCCAGCCGATCTTCTCGAACAGCTCAGCCATGATCGTGCCGATCGGCCAAGCCAGCGTGGCGATATTGCCCTGGCGATTGACGGTGGCATCGAGCATGAAGCCCGAATCCGGATTGCGCAGCTTGAGCATGACCGCGCTGACTTCCTTGTGCTGCTCGGGGATCGGGACGCCGGGCTGCGGCGCGTAGCGCTCGCCCGCGCCGCGCAGCTCGTGACCGCCCATGCGAAAAATGCCTTCGATCGGAATCCAGATGACGCGATCGATCGGCGTATTGGTCGGCGCGAGCACACCGACGACCACGTATTCCTCCTCGTGCCGGGCGCTCTCCTGGCGCGACAGACCGTGGTATGGATTGAAGCGGCTGCCGACGCGCATACCGGTGCGGTCCGCGACGAAGCTGCCAATCACCGCCTCGCGCAGCAGCGGCTGAAAGAACTCGCCGCTGGCGATCCGCAGCGTGCGTCCTGGCTCCAGCTCCATCGAACTGAACAGCTCGTCGGTCACCCCCACGATGCGAAAGCCGCGATAGTTGTCGCCGACGGCGTAGGGCACGGCCAGCTCGACGCGCGGGTCTTTGCGGATCGTCTCATACAGCGACCAGGGGATGTTGCCTGGCGAAGTCTCCAGGTGAAAAACCGTGTTCAGCACGAGCTGCAGCTTGCTGCCGCGGGCGCCCAGGACGGCGTCAAACCCGACCGGGCCGCCGATGAATGCCCGCCGCGTCTGGGAATCGATCACGAACACCGCCATCACCAGCCCGGCGGCCAGCGCGACCGAGAGGATCGTGATCGAGGTCGAGAAGGCGTGATGCCTCAGGCTGCGCCGCACCAGCAGCCAGAGGGCCGCGAGCGTGTTCATTCGCCCGCCTGGGCCGCTTCAGCCGCGTTGGCTGCGATGCGGTTGATGTCCGCGAGCGACTCGACGCGCTCGAATTGCTGCAGCGCGGCGCGATCGTGGCTGACCAGCAGCAGCGCCGCGCCGCTCTCGCGGCAGGTCTCACGGATGAGCGTCAGGGCCGCCTGCGCCGAGCGCGGGTCGAGGTTGCCGGTCGGCTCGTCGGCGAGCACCAACGCGGGCGCATTGGCCAGGGCCCGCGCGACGGCGACGCGCTGCTGCTGACCGACAGAGAGTTGCCTCGGGCGATAGTGCATCCGGGTGGCCAGCCCGACGCGTTCCAGCAGCCGCGCGGCTCGCTGGCGGTCGCGGCCCGCGCCGCCCAGCATCATCGCCAGCAGCAAGTTCTCGAGCGCGCTGTAGCCCTGCAGCAGATTGAAGGTCTGAAAGATGTAGCCGATTTTCTTGGCGCGCAGCGCGTCGCGCTGCGGCTCGGAGAGCCGCGTCAGCTCGTCGCCGGCGATGAGAATGCGGCCGGCATCGGCGCGGAGGATGCCGGCGATCAGGTGCAGCAGCGTGGTCTTGCCCATGCCGCTTTCGCCGGCCAGCGCGCAGTGCTCGCCAGCCCGGAGCGTCAGGCGCGGCACATCGATCACCGGCGTAACGCTTCCGTCCGGCGCGCGGTAGCGCTTGACCAGGTTTTCGAGTTCCAGCGCCAGCATACTCGGTTATTCGTACCGCAGGGCGTCGACCGGGTCGAGCCGCGAGGCGCGGAAGGCCGGATATAAGCCGCTGAAGAGTCCGACCAGCGTCGAACAGGCCAGCGAGGTGACAACGACGGTGGTTGAGATCTCGGTCTTGAACTCGAACTCGCGCAGCACCTTGCTGATCACATCGGCGAACATCATGCCCAGCAGCAGCCCAAAGGCCCCGCCCAGCAGGCTGATGATCAGCGATTCGACAAGGAATTGCAGCAGAATGTCGATGCGTCGCGCCCCGACTGCGATCCGCACGCCAATCTCGCGGGTGCGCTCGGTGACCGAGACCAGCATGATATTCATGATGCCGATCCCGCCGACCAGCAGGCTGATGCCGGCGATGTTGTAGAAGATTGCCTTGAAGACCAGCGTGATCTGCGTCACCTGGTTGAGAATGTCCTGCTGGTTGAAGATCTGGAAATCGTCGGTCTGGCCCAGGCGGATGTTGTGTTCGCGTCGCAGCACCGAAGAGATCCGCTTGGTCAGATCTTCGAGCTTCTCATTCTTGACGGCCATGACCGTAACGCGCTGCAGCCATTTGCGATTGAAGAAGCGCTTCAAGCCGGGCTTGATCGGGATGTAAACGGCGTCGTCCGCGTTCAAAAAACCCAGCGCGCCCTTCTTTTCCATCACGCCGACAATGCGGTACGCCGCCGAGCCGATTTTCACGCTCTGGCCGATCGGCTCCTCGCCGCCGAAGAGTTCTTCGGCGACTTTCGAGCCCAGGCAGACGACGGTGGCAAGCTCGTCCATCGCTTCGGTGCGGCTGAATACGCGGCCGAAGCGGGCTTCGTAGGCGTTGATCTCGAAGAACGACTCGGAGGTGGCGATCACGGTCGCATCGACCGACTTGTTCATGCGCTTGACGGTGGATGCGCCGAACGCCTCGGGCGCGACGGCCTCGATCGAATCCGGCAACTCGCGCAACAGCGCGTTAAGATCCTCCAGCACCAGCGTCTGCGCCTGGCCGACGCGGCGGCCCTCGACCTTCGCGTCCGCCGGCAGCAGGTAGAGCACATTCGAGCCCATCGACTTGAACGTGTTGACGATATTGTTGGAGAAGCCCTCCAGCAGCGCCATGCAGGCTACTACGCTGGCCACGCCGATCAGCACACCGACCGTCGCCAGCAGCGAGCGCAGAAAATGGGACTCGAGGCTGCGGACGGCGGTCAGGAACAAGCGCAGATGGTACACGTGATTTGCGTCATCGCCCCAGCCGCCGCAGTGGCGCCGGGCCGCAGCGCAGCGCCCCGAGCAACCCTGCGCCTAGCAGCATCTCAATGCCGAACAGGCCGCAGAGCGAGAGCAGCGGCGACGGCGGGAAAACCAGCTCGCCAGTCGGCTCGCGCCGCTCGCGCTGCAGGGCGTCGACGAATTTGGCCGCGACCTGCTCGCCGCGCACCAGCCCGATGACCTGCTCAAGCGTGTCGGTCGGCGTGCCGAGCACTGCGGCGACGCCCGCATCACCGGCGGCATTTTCGGCGAATACCTCGATCGCCGCGCGCAGCGTGAAGGTCTCGCCGATCGTCGCCGGGTAGCTGTAGTCAATCTGCAGGTTCGGCAGGATCAGCACCCGAAAGACCGCGAAATCTTCAACGAATAGCGATAGATCCGAGAGGATCAGGCTGCTTTCGGGGAAGCCGCCGCTGACCTCGACGCCGGCCTGGCCCGCGGGCTGGCCGCGCAGTCGCACGTCGCCGCTGAAAACGGTCTGCTCGGGTTGGCCGCTGACGAGCTTCTTGACCGTGACGCGCATCGTGAGCTGCGCTTCGCTGAAGTCAGCATTCGGATCGACACCGTAGATCACCAGCGCGCCGTCCAGAAACAGCCGGCCGATGGCGGTCAGGCTGGCGCCGTCGGCCCGCAGCGGGAATTCAGCCGGGGTGAAGCGGATGCTGCGGAATTCCTCGACGCTGGCCTGGGCCTGGTAGCGCAGGTCCTGCGGCACGCTGTTGAGCGTCAGGTTGAACGCGAATTCTTCAGGATTCGGCTGCGCCAGCAGCGGGTCGGCGAACTGCGCCGCGACGCCCGCGGCTCCGCCGGGCTCCTCGGGCGTCGGCCCGGGCGTGTCGGCCTGCACCAACACCTGCAGCGGCAGCGACGTATCCGACGGGAAGCCGCGCTCCTGCGTCAGGATCGGCCCGGGCACGCCCGCCTTGAACTCCTGCAGCACGACGCGCGTCGCGCCGCCGATCGATACGATCTCGGCCTGCGCGGCGACGGAGAGGCCGAATGCGGCCAACACGATCCAACGGCTGTTAATTGCGAACATGCGCGGATTGTACCCTCGGAATCTCAGGCTTTCACTCCCGATCAAAGCCGTGCCGCTGGCGGGCCTTCAGGCAATCTTCGGAACCCGCCTCGAATCCGGCGCACAGCCCCGGGCGATCGGGATAAATCGAACAGGCACAGTCGCCCAGAGCCCCGTCTAGCGCTGTGCACTGGCCCTGCTCCGTACGCCGCATGAATCGCACGCCAAACGCCGGGCGCGGATACACCAGCACGGTCAACTCGCAGAGCCGCGGGCTGCGTTCGAAGCGATCGGCCTCGGCGTCGGTGAGGAAGACGTCGAACTCGACGCAGCAGGCGCCGCAGCGGCGGCAGTCGTAGCGCGGCGGCTGCGTGTCAACCTGCGCCTGGCTCATCGATACTCGCCGTGCATGTATTCATACAGATATCGGATGGTCTCCTCCTGCTCAGCGCCCTCGTCTTCCAGAATGTCGCCGATGGAGACCATGCCCATCAGGCGGCCGTCATCGACGACCGGCAAGTGGCGAATGCGGCGGTTTTTCATGACGGCGCGGCATTCGGCCCGCGTGGTGCTCGATGCACAGCATGCGACCGGCGCGGTCATGACCTCCTGCACGCGCGTCTCGGCCGGGTTGCGCTGCTTGGCGACGATGCGGTTGAGCACATCGCGCTCGGTGAAGATGCCGACCACCTTGTCCGAGCGGGTCACCACCAGCGCGCCGATGTGCCGCTCATTCATCAGCCGGGCGGCTTCGAGCACGGTGGCATCCTGATCGATCCGCACAACTTCGCGGCCCTTCTTGGTCAGAATGTGGTCTACGCTGGGCATGAACGCGGCTCCAGTCGACGCGCACACAGGGGCCGACCGAAAGGGTCGTCGACGCGTTCCCTTCGGCCGAGCTTCAGAAGTGCACCCCTCGCATCGAACAGTGTGCCCCGCGCGGCGCCAGGCCGTCAAGGCATAATTCGCGGGTGTGGCTGGTTTTGCGCGCGTTCGTCGCGATAAAGCTCGCACCCGGCCCGCTTCAGAGACTCGCGAAACCGCCGATCAGCCGCCGCGCTGCGGCCGCGGACGGCGCGTGACGCTCAGCTCCAGCCCGAGCAGCGCCAAGTCTGCGGGCGCGTCCACGTCGAGCGCCGCCCCCGGCAGCGGCACGCGCTGCACCTGCGGCTCAAACCGCTGAATCACACATTTGGCGCCCGATTCGTCCGGCAGCGCCCGCAAGGCGTCGAAAAGCTCCGCCGAGAACAACGCCGGAACGCCGACGGTGCCGGCGTATGCGGCGGCAACGATCGCGCTGCGCGAAGCACGCCACGCCGCCAGCAGCGCGTCAATGGCGGGCGCATCGACCAGCGGCTGATCGACCAGCATGATGACCACGCCGCCCAGGCGATGCTGCGCGCAGATTGCATCCAACCCGCTTCGCAGCGACGAGCCGATCCCGCGGCGCCACTCGTTATTCACACAGATCTGCAGCGGCGCAAGATTCGCGAGCTGCGCGCGGCACGCTTCGGCCGCCGCGCCAAGCACGACAACGATCGGTCGGCAGCCGCTGCCGAGCGCCGCCTGGGCCGCATGTCGGATCAGTGTTTGGCCACGCCGCTCGATCAGTTGTTTGGGGCGGCCGAGCCGGCTCGAGCCGCCAGCGGCCAGCAGGATCAGTCCGACTGGATCGGACATGCGCGTGCACTCGCGGCGTAGGTGGCGGCCGGGGCTGCGCTCCTGAGATCCGCGTCGTCCGCGGCAGGCTTGTGAATCGGCCCGGCGCGGTCGCGCAGAAATCCGCCGACGTGCCCGGCGCGACACGCCAGGATCTCCGCCGTAATCGCCAGTGCGATCTGCTCGGGGGTTTCGGCGCCGAGGTCGAGGCCGATCGGGGCATGCACGCGCGGCGTCAGTCGCTGCCACCAATCCGCCAGGCCAGCGGCCTGCAGATCGGCGACGAGTGCATCGCTGCGCGAGCGCGGGCCGAGAATTCCAAGATAGGCCAGCTCGTGCTGCGCCAGACAGCGCAACACGGCCAGATCGTCAGCGAGGTTGTGCGTCATCAACACGGCCGCCGGCTGGGCCGCTACCTCGGTCTGAACCGGAAGCGCTGCGGCTGAATCCGCCGAGCGCGTTGAGTTCGCTGAGTGCGCCGCGGTCGAGCATACGGGCTTCGGCAGGTCCGCGAGCCGCGTCAGTACGCGGTCGGCGTGCGGGAAACGTGCCGCGGCCGCCGGGCCGCCGCGCGGATCGATCACGGTCACGCTCCAGCCGAGTGAGCTGGCCAGCACCGTCAGCGGCAGCACATCGAACCCGCCGCCGAAGATCCACAGCGGCAAGCGCGGCTGGATCACTTCGAGAAAGACGGCCGCTGCGCCGCCGGCCAGGCGATAGGAGCAGGTGCGGGAGCGGCCCGCGGCGTGCGCTTCGCGCGCGTCGCGCAGAATTCTCTGCGTCAGCTCGGGGTGGTCGATGCCGTCGACCGCGACCAGCCGCGCGCCTTCAAAGCACAGCGCCGCGCCGACTTTCACGCCCGCCAGCCGCTCAGCGATGAAGACACGTGCCAGCACGCCGCTCGTGGTCCGCTGCAGCGCCATGTCGACGAAATGCAGGTGCGCGGGGAGTTCTGGTGGCGCGATGCGTTCGAGCAGCACGTTGACGACGCCCTGGCAGCCCAGGCCGAATTCCCAGACGGCTTCTTCGCCGGAGCGTGTGTCAAAGATTGCCAGTGCGGCGCTCGATTCGGTCAGCCACCAGGCGCGTTTGGCGACTTCTTTTTCCAGGCAGCCGCCGCTGATCGCGCCGTAGCGTACGCCGTCGCGCGTCAGCAGCATGCGAGCGCCGGGTCGGCGATACGTCGAGCCGCCAACGCGCACGATGGTGGCCAACACAGCCTCAGTGCCGCGCGCGATCGCGGCGTGCAGCGCGCTGTGAATTGCCGTTAGTTCGTGCGGCACGGGTCGATTCCCGTTGATTCGGGGAGCGGCGCGTCGCGCTAGAAGTTGATCTCGACGCGGACGAAAACACTACGACCGTCGCGCCAACTTGGTTGATAGATCGCCTGCCCGACGCGGTAATAGCGCTCGTCGCCGTAGTGGATCTCTTCATGCTCTTCTGGCAACTGATAGATGAAGCCGCCGTAGGGCGGTTCCACGACCACGAGCTGCTCGTCGTACCAGACATCGTCGTAGAAGTAATACGCGCGGCGGTCGACCTCGACCATGATCGCGTCCGACGGGATGTGCGTGACACGCGCCCCGATCGGCGGGCGGACGACGACGTACTCGCTCGGACGCACGCCGCGGGTGTAGTACACGCCGTCAGAGACGAAGAAGGAGACGCCGCCGATCTGCACAGACACGTAGCGTTCCGGCAGGCGCACGACGGTGGTGCCCCAGCGAATCGGACGGTACACCGGGCGCGTGATCGGCCGCTGGATGACCGTGACCGGGCGATACACAGGTCGCGCCGGCGTGATCGGCCGCTGAATCACCGTGACCGGGCGGCGCACCGGGCGCGTGATCACGGTCGCGGAGCGCTCCGGAAGCTGCGTCGGCCGGTTGGGAATCACCGCTGGGGCAGGACGCGTGATGACCGCGTTGCGATCGCGGGCCCGATCCTGATCGCGAATGCGGTCACGACCGCTCTCGGCGGGCCGCGCCGTGGGCTGGCCGACCGAGCCAGAGGTGTGCGGCGAACCGTGCGGGGTGCTGCGCTGCGTTCGGCGGATGTCGCGCTCCTGGCCGAGCGTGGCGCTGGGTAGCAGCAGCAGCGCTGCAAACGCGAATCCCAAGAGCAGCGATGTGCGGCTGACGATCTTCATGCTGATTCTCCTGCAAACGGGCCCGCTTGCGCCCGCGTGAAGTTGCTGTTACTTTTCAGAGCTGACTGGCACCGTTCCCGTGCCTACGACTCGCTCCGGCGCTTCAAGCTCGATCCGCGCCGCGCCCTGCGGAATCTGGATCGCGAAATCCGCCGACGTCAGCGAGGCATTCGGCGTCCAGCGCGTGAAGCGCGCTTCGTATTGCGGGCAATTCGGTAGGCTCTTGTAGGCGATAAGCATCTGCCGCGGGAAGGGATGCTCGCCGCCGTCAATCCAGATCTGCCAGTCGAGCGTGGGCTGCTCGAACGCGAGGTGATGGCAGCGGGCTCCGTCAACAATGCGCTCGCCCACGTACGCCGCGGACTGCACATTGTTCATCAGCCACTGGTACGAATCGGCGGCGATCAGCTCTGCCAGTGGCAGCACCAGGCCGTAATTCTCGGCCATGGCGCGGAGCGTCGCGTCGATCGTGCTCGGCGCGGCGGTCTCGGAGTAATGATTTCTGTCGACGTCCAGGATGACGGCGCGTTTTCCGTCATACCAGTAGCGCTTGCTCTCCACGTCGCCGTCGACGGTCGCGCCGGCCTTGTCCGGCCGCTGAACCGCCACGCTGACGCGCTTGCCGAACTGCACCTTCTGCGTGTCGACCAGGTAATCGTCGTAGCGCACGTCGGCGTCGAACTTGAAGGCGCCCAGCCCGGCGAGGTAGCCGGTCATGCGCTTGAGCTGCTCATCGGCGCGGGCGTCGATCACGCGCGGCGCCACCGTCGGCTCGCCGCGATTGGACGCACAACCTGTCAGCAACAGCGACAGCCCGATTACGCCGCCCAGCGCCGCGATTGGATGAATTCTCATTGCAGACCTCATCAGGGGACCGAAGCGGACTCTACGACGCGACGCATGACCGGTCAAACGCAATCGCCGCGTGGGTCTGGAATGCGAGTGCGCCGCGATCTACGGTTCTTCGGCCAGCCAGCGATCCATCCACGCGGTCACTTCCTGCCAGAGCTGGCCGCTGCGATCCGCCGGAACGGTTCGGTGATCGCCATCCAGGAGCACCAGCCGCGCTGGCCGCCGCGCTGCCGCGGACAAGCGCTCGGCGTGATGCGGCGGGACCATGCGATCGTCGCGGCCGTGGATCAGCAGCACGCGCGCGTCGCTACGGCGCAGCGCGGCGGCGCCATCGGCCTGCGCCAGATCGACGTTGACGATCTGCTCAGCGCGGCGCAGCGCCGCGCCCACCCAGGCCTCGCCGCGCAGCGCGTACAGCAGCCAGAATTGCCGGGCGCGGTCGCTTGCGATCTCGCGCAGGGAAGCGAAGCCGTTGATTGCGATCACCATTCGCACGCGCGGCTCGACTCCGGCTAGCTGTGCTGCGCAGCCGCCGCCGTACGACACGCCATAGACGCCCAGCCTGCCGGCGATCAGGCCCTGGCGCTCGAGCTGGTCGATCACCTGTCGATAGTCCTGCGCTTCGAGCGCGCCGAAGCAGGTGTAGTCGCCGGTCGACCGGCCGTGGCCGCGCGCGTCGATCACGATCGTGCGATACCCGCGGCGCGCGTGGCTGACCGCGGTCGGGACGTAGCCATCCTTGCTGTCGAAAATGCCGTGAAGGAACAGCAGTGTCCCGCGCGGCCAGGCCGCGCCCGCCGGCAGCGCGGCGTGTACCTGCGGATCGGCCTGCTCGCGCGGCGGCGGGTCGATCAACCACGCCGCCAGCGACGCGGGGTGAGACCCTTCCACCGCGAAGCGCAGATGCCGGGCGGGCGGAAAGCCGGCGATTTCCATCCGTGTCGGATCGTCCGCCGGGTCGATCTGTTTCTTGTAGTTCGGGGCGGTGACGATCGCCCAGGCGCCCCATTCGTCGGCGTTGTACCAGGCGAACAGCGCGACGCCGAACGCCACGAACAGCAGCGCCAGCAGACCGTAAATCAGCCCGCGGTGCGCGCGATAGAACCCAAGCGGAACGCGTGCGCCGTTGCCGCCAATGCCGGTTTCGCGGGCGCTACATGAGTCGCTGGCAAGCCGCACGGGTCGGCGTTACTCCAGGTAACCCAGCTCGCTTAGACGCTTCTCCAGCACGCGGCGATCCGCTTCAGAATAAACCTCGCCGTGCTCTTCGAGCACCTTCTTGACCGGCGGCTCGCGCTCGACGATTGGCTCGGAGACGAACAGGTCGCGCAGCACGCGGCCTTCCATATCGACCGGGACGCGCAGCCCCAGCGCTGACAGCACAGTCGGAGCGATGTCGACAATATTGCCCTCGATCCTTGCCCCGCGGCGGATTTCCGGCCCGCCCACCGCCAGCACGCCTTCCAGGCGGTGCGTGCCTTCGATCCGCGAATCCGGACACCAGCGAACCGGGCTGTTGCCGCGGATCTTTCGCACCACCGCCACGCCCGGGTGTGGCGATAGCAGCAGGTCCGGCAGGTCGGAAAGTTCGTCGCGATCGCAGCCGTATAGCTCCTCGGTCTTGTAAACCTCGGGAAATACGCGGATCTCGCGGCCGTCGCGGTCGCGTACGGTCTGGCTGCGCAGCCGCTCGGCGATCTCGTCGCGCAGCCGGTCGTAGTCGCGCGGCTCGACGATGCCGAAGGCGCTGCGGCCTTTCACGTTCAGATAGAGGAAGCCGTAGATGCCGGCGTGCATGACACACGCCTGCGTGCGCGACCAATCGATCGCCAGGTCGCGCTCGATCCCGCGGCTGCCCTGCTCGAAGCGCGTCACTTTGCCCTTGGTGAGCCGGTGCACCCAATGTGCTGCCCGCTGCGAAGCCTGGCTGAGCGGGCTGCGCAGTGTGAGATAGCCCCAGTCGCGCAGCAGCCGGTTGGGCTGGGCCTTGCCGTCCAGGCTGCCGTGCCCGTGATCGGACATGATCAGCACGGTGCCGTTGCTCGCCGACGCGTAGTCGAAAAGCTTGCCGAGCACCTCGTCCAGGCGCGTAAAGCAGCGGGCGGCTAGCTCGGCCGCCCTCGGATAGCGCCAGTTGAAGCGTGAATCGAGATACTTCCAGGCCTTGTGCTGCAGATTGTCCACCAGCTTGAAGACGATCATCATCACGTCCCAGCCGAACTTCTCGCCGCAGTACTGCGTAAGCTGCCAACCCTGCTCGAAGCTGTTGCTGATGTAGTCGAGGTTCTCGGCGAGCGTGGCCTCGCCGCCCAGCGCCGACCGTCGCCAATTCGTGCGGTAGCTGTAATTGGGCATGACCTCCAGCAGCTCGCGCTTCAGCCCGACCGGCCAGGTGAACTCGGCGTCGATGCTGGGCGTCTCGAACCCGCTGATCATGAAGCCGTTCACCGGGCGCGGCGGGTAGGTCATCGGGACGTTGATGCTGCCGACGCGCAGGCCTTTCTCGCTCAGCAGCTCCCAGATCGTCTTTTCGCGAATCTCGAACGTGCTGTTGAAGGTGAGCAGGTTGCGGCGGACGTCGTACTTTTCGAAGTCGATGATGCCGTGACGGCCCGGCCCCTTGCCGGTCATAAATGTGGTCCAGGCTGCGGGCGTGATCGGCGGGCGGGTGGAGTGCAGCACGCCGGCGGTCCCGTTTGCGACGAAACGCTTCAGGTTTGGCATGCGTCCCGCGTCCATCAGCGGGTCGAGCACATCAAACGTGGCGCCATCCAGGCCGATAATCAGCATGCGATCGACCATGGCCCGCAGCGGGCGCGTGGCGCGCTCGCTCGGCTCGGCTTGCAATAGCTGTGGTGTCCCCGCAATTGTCGTCATTGACTGTACCCTCTGCGGCTGCGATACCAGGCAGTCGCCCGCGCTCGGATTGGCCGTGTCGAGAGTATAACGCGGGCTTAACACAGTTGTATCGGATTTCACGGGTACGCGAGCGCGGCCCGGAGCCGGTCGCGGTGAACTCGGGCGACCCCGGCGTACGCGCGGGGAGTTGGCGTCGCCGACAAATTGCCCGCAGAATGCGGCCATGCCGTGCGACATCCAGATGCCGCAGCATGCAAATTTTGCTGTCGTGCAGTATCAGGCAGGGCGCCAGCACTGACGAGAGGCGGTCGCGTAGAGATGATTCGTAGACGGCAGATGCGGCGATCGTATGGGCTGGCGGTTATCAGCGTCGTGTGCGTGCTGAGCGGCTGCTCCAGTGGGCTTCGCGGGCGCTGGACGGTGCAGTCGGTGACGCCGTCGACTGCCGCCGCGGGGCTGGGCTTCTCGTCCCTGGAATTTTTGAATGAGCAGACGCTGCGAGAGTTCCCGCCGTTTCGAGCGCGGGCCCGCGCGGCGCGTTCGGTGCGTTACGAGTTTTCGGATGGGTCGTTGACGGTGTTTGATTCGCACGACAAGCCGACGCGCCGCTACCGCGTGCAGCAGATCGATCAGCCGCCGACGCTGATCCTGCGCTACGATATGCTCGGCCCGAACGGTGCGCCGGCGCCGGTGGAGATTCAACTGCGGGCAGAGTGGTGAAGCTTGATTGAGGCGGTCGCGGTCATCGTGAGGGAAGCAGGGAAGCTGCTGGTGATTCGGCGGGCGGTGGGCATCGCGCGGGCCGGTTTCTGGGGCTTTGTCGGCGGGGGCATCGAGCCAGGCGAATCCCAGGCGCAGGCCGCGCGGCGCGAGTTCCTCGAAGAAGTTGGCGGGCACGCCGAGCCGCTGGAGAAGGTGTGGGAGTTCGCCAGACCGGGTGCGGGGCTGCTGGTGCATTGCTGGTCGGCACGAATCGACGACACGCCGCTGACGCCCGACCCGCGTGAAGTGGCTGAAATCCGCTGGTGCACGCCGGCGGAGATTCAGCGCTTCGCACAGGTGCTCGACAGCACGCGGTCCTTCCTCGCGGCGCTGGAGCTCGACCAGGTTCGATTCCGGTAGCGGCGGCGGGGTGGGGCGTTTCAATTCGCTGAATGTAAGGCTAGCGTCCATCGAGGGTCATGTGTATCTTTAGCGATTCGCGTAGGAGTCGCTCCACCGGGAGACGGCGAGCCAGCGGCGAAACGGCTCACGTGCCCGGCGAAGGCGAGTTGCGCCCGCGCGACGCCGCGCAGTAGTCGGCGAGTACACACGCGGCCGGGCGCTTTCGACGGAGAATCGCTTGTCGAAGACAGTACGAATTCACACGCTGGCCAAAGACCTGAACGTCAGCAGCAAGGACATCATCGACAAGTGCGCCCGCGAAGGGATCGAAATCAAGAACCACATGATGGCCATCCCGCTGGGGCTGGCCGAGTCGATCCGCGAGTGGTTCAGCGCCACCGCCGATCATCACACCGCGGTCGAAGTTGCCGGCCCGGTTGACCTGGGTAAGGTCCGCAAGCCGCGCCGCTCGCGCGCCAAGAGCGAAGGCGAGGTGAGCGAGGTCGAAGCAGGTGTCGCGACGCTGCGGCACGCCGATGAAGCGGGTGGGCACGACGACGCAACGCACCAGCCGGGCGAAGCGGAGCCGCTCGAAGCCGAGCCGCTCACGCTGACGCCGCCACCATCGCCTGAGCCTGTTCACCAGATCGCGGCGCAAGCAACGGAGGTGGCTCCGGCGGCAGCACCCGCCGCGCAGGAGGCGCCCACCGCGGCGCCGGCTGAATTGATCGAGGAGCGCAGCGCTCCGCTTCAGAAGATTTTGCCGGCGGCGGTGGTTGCGCCGTTGGAGACGCCGCGGCCGTCGCCGCAGCGTCCGATGATGCCCCCGCCGGCGCAGCGTCCGGT
>CAZHTF010000078.1:0-15055 GCA_964535305.1 uncultured Planctomycetales bacterium
CCGTTGGACCTGGCAGTCGATGGCGCCGACGAAGTAGACCCTTACCTGAACCTGATCAAAGGCCTGGGGCGCGCCTTGCTGCGTGAGAAAGTAGTGGAAATTCATGCGGCTGAATTTGTGGTTATCGTAGATGAGAGCAAACTGGTGGACCGTTTGGGCACGCGCGGGCCGTTGCCGCGTTCCGAGCTTGCCGCGCCGGCCGCCGCCAGCGAGATGCTGCTCTCGGCGGGATTCTCGTGCGCTACGTGCGGGCTGGGATTCGAGCCGCCGCAGCCGCAGCTATTCAGCTTCAACAGTCCACAGGGGATGTGCGCGGGCTGTGACGGTCTGGGGCGGCGCTTCGATTTCGACGAGGCGCTGCTGATTCCGGACGCGCGCCGCGCGTTTCTCGACCCGTGCATCGCCGCGTTTCGCCATCGGCCGGGTAAATGGCGCGAGCACATCTACCGCGGCGTCGCCAAGCACCTGGGCGTCGACCTGGATCTGCCGTGGCGCGAGCTGCCGCGCGCCGCGCGGCAGGCGCTGCTGCACGGCACCGGCGCGGCGCATATCACCTTCGAGTGGAAGGGCCGCTACGGCGTGTGGAAGCACGGCGGGACGTTCGCCGGCGCGATCGCCGAACTTCAGGAGCGCCACCGCAAGGCGTCGTCAAACCTGGCGCGGCGATTCTACGAGCAGTACATGCGCGAGACGATCTGCCCGCGCTGCCAGGGAGCGCGGCTGAATGAGGCCGCGCTGAGCGTGCGTCTGGCCGGCGAGCTGGGCGGCCGCGCGCAGAACCTGAACATCCAGGAGCTCTGCAACCTATCGATCGCCGACACGCTCGAGTATCTCACGCACCTGACGCTCGGGCCGATCGCCCGGCAGATCGCGGTCGAGCCGCTGAAGGAGACCCGCGCGCGGCTGCAATTCCTGCTGGATGTCGGCCTGGACTATCTGACGCTCGATCGCGCCGCGCCCACGCTCTCGGGCGGCGAATCGCAGCGCATCCGGCTCGCCAGCCAGATCGGCTGCGGGCTGGTGGGCGTGCTGTATGTACTGGACGAGCCGAGCATCGGCCTGCACCCGCGCGACAATCGCAGGCTGCTCGAATCGCTCATGCGGCTACGCGACCAGGGCAATACGGTCGTGGTGGTCGAGCACGATCGCGACACGATGGAGGTCGCCGATCTAATCGTCGACTTCGGGCCTGGGGCCGGCTCGCGCGGCGGGGAAGTTGTCGCGAGTGGCGACCTGGCCGCGGTGCGCGGCGCCGAGCGCTCGCTGACGGGCGCGTTTCTGTCTGGCCGCCAGCGGATCGAAATCCCGGCGACGCGTCGCCCGATCACGCCGATTGCTGCGGTTGCGCCGAATAGGCCGGCGGGTCGCGCGGGTTCGGCGACTCGGGATGCGGGTGCGCTTCGGGCGCAACCTGTGCAGCGCCGGTCGCGCAGCGCGAACCAGAACCCACGTCGGAAAAAGTAGTGCGTTCGCTTGGCTGAAGCCGCTGGCGGGCTCATCCACCCAGTCGAGCGGAAGGCACGCGCGTGGCAACTACTTCGGCCGGTTCAGCCCCAGCGCCGCGGCCACCGAATGCGGCACGCGCACGCCGCGCCGCCGCAGATCTTCGAGCTGTGAGCTGAGCACGGCGATCGCCTGGTCGCGGGCCTGGTTCTGCCGCGTCATCTCGGCAAACGTCGTGATGTGATGGTGATTCTGATTCAGCAGCTCGCGGATAACTTCCTCCATCGCCGCCACGCGCCGCTCCAAGTCCGGCGGTGGGCGCGTCTCGGTCGGGGTGGCGAAGCGCTGCCCCGGTATGCCGCTGCGGCGCAGGACCAAGCACATCGCCGGCAGCAACTGGGCGCGCTCGTGCAGCAGCGGATCGAGCGCCGCGACCAGCCCGGCGGGCACGTCGGCGGGGATTTGCAGCTCGAGCTCGATCGCGTCCTGCCCGGTTAGCAGCCGCTTGCCGTAATTATCCTCGAAGAACGCGTGCGCGACGTACTCGAAGCCGGCCTGCAGCGCCAGATGATTCAGCTCCATCCAGGCGTACTCGCGCATGTGCGGCCGCCAGGCGCCGGTCGAGCCGCCGCCAATCGGTACGAGCTGCTCGAGATTTCCCGAGAGCCCGCCGCCGCGAAGCAGGTCGAGCATGTTCTGCAGTCGGGCGATGTTGTTGGTGGTCATCAGCAAGATGCCGCCGGGGGCCATCGCGTCGGCCAGCACCTGAAACATCCACCCCGGGTGATACAGGTGCTCGACCACCTCCATGGCGCTAACGAAGGTGAAGCCGCGCTGCGTGAGCTCGTTGGGCGCGTCCTTCTCCGCGAGCGGCGACCAGGGGTCCAGCTCGCATTTCATTGTGCCATCGCACGCGCCGTTCATCACCTCCATGAAATTCTGCGGGAAAATCAGGCCCGTGGCCCAGATCTGCGGGTTGCGCTGCCCAATGAACTGTTTTAGCACGCGCAGCCAGACGCCCGGCCATGACCCCACGTCGAGAATCTTGGGCTGCGGCGTTTGCAGGTACGGCCAGGCCAGCTTGAGCGTGGCGTAATAGCGATAGAGGTTGACTTCGAAGTATGTGCGGCCGCGCAGATCGGGGTCGGCGTAGTGTGCGCCGACCAGCCGCCGCTGATGCTCGTTCTCGGCGCGGGCCCACACGAGGAACTCGTCCCAGCTTGGGAAGCCGGGCGCCGTCGATGCGTTGGATTGCACGTCGAGAGGTTGCGCCGCGACCGCCATCGTCATGTACACCGCTCCTGAGCGGCAGTCTGACCAGCAGGTGGCAATTCCGCAAGCGGTTTGGCGGGCCGTTGGCGCGGGGCGCCACCCGGCCGGTGGCCCAGCGGGCGGCAGGGCGGGTGGCACGGATAGGTGCTATTCCGCCGGGCACAGAAAAGTTGAGCAGCACTTTTCCGTGCCAGGTATGCGAATCGGGATTCGGCGGCTTATTCGCCGGCCGCCGCGCCGGCGTGCGCGTTGGCGTCGGATGCGGCGCTGCTGTTTTCGTCGGCTTCGATCGCGCCGCTGGCGGCGTCGCTTTCTTCCAACCCGCGCAGCGCGCCCACCGTCCGCGGCCAGGTTTCCATCGTCCGCCGACGGGCGCGGCTCTTGGTCTCGGCCAGGGCCACGCGCACTTCGGCGAAGGCGCGCTTCACGTTGGAGAGCGCCGATTCGGCGTTGCGGTTCATGCTGCGCAGCGAGGTGATTTCGCACTCGTAGAACTGCTGCTGCTCGATCAGCCGCGCGTTCTCGCGCTCCAGGTGCACGATCTGGGCGGTGAAGCTCTTCTTTTCGGTGCGCAGGTCTTCGAGCTTGGCTTCGATGCTGTCCTGCGCGCGGCGCAGCTCGTTGCCGCGGTCTTCGGAAGCACGCAGCTCGAGCTCGAGCTGGTGCCGCGCGGCGCGGGTCTCTTCCAGCGCGGCTTGCGTTTCCGTTAGGCGCGTCTGCAGGCTGCTGCGCTCCTCACTGGTTTCGCGCAGGCTGCGCTCGAGCGTCTCGACCTTGGTGCGCGCGTTCTTGACGTCGACGCGCAGGCCATCGCGCTCTTTGCGAACGGCCCACAGCTCTTCAAGCTGCTTGGCGGCGGTCTTGAGCTCGTTGGAGAGCCGCGCGCTTTCCTTCTCGGACTGGGCAAGCTGCTCGCTGGCCCGCTGGGCGCGGCCGTTGGCGTCGGCAATCTCTTCTTCCAGCAGGGCCACCTCGCCACGGACCTGCTCGAGCGCGTCGACGCGCGTCTGCAGCGTGACGATCTGCCACTCAAGCTCCTGGGTGCGCTGCCGCGCGCCCTGCAATTGCTCGGTGGCGTCGGTCAGCTCGCGCTCGAGCGTTTCGCGGATCTCTTCGTAGCGATCGAGCTGGTCCTCGAGCTCGTTGATGACCGAGAGCACGTCGTCGCGCTCGTCGACAAATTCGTCCTGCAGCGGGCGCGTGCCACGCTCGGGCTTGCTGCCGGCCGGTCCGCTGGCCGGCTCGTGCGCCCCGTTGCGCGCGGCGCTGCGCGGCGCGCCGTCGGCATTGGCCGGACGCGGCTCGCGCCGCTCCTGCGGGCCGGCGCTGCCGTCGCTGTTGTTGCTGGTATTTGAGTTGCGTGCGTTGGCCGACGCGCTGCGTGAGGCGTTTTCTCGCTTGTCCATTCCCTGGGTCCTTCGCAGGATTGAGCCGCGAACGTGCATCGCGGCGGCGGTCCTTTTCGTCGCGTTGACTCCGCCCACGCGACCGAGCCGACGAGCCTATCGGCTGGATTTGCGCAGCTCCTTGACGCGGCCGCCGGAAGCGCTTGCGGCGGCGCATGAGCTGCGCGAGCGGGCAGCGATTGCCAATCGCTCCGGGTATCATCCCGCGACCGGTTCGGTTTCGGCCCACACTGGAGCAAGGGATGGTCAAGCTGGGTGTGAATATCGATCACGTCGCCACGATTCGCCAGGCACGCCGCGCCGACGAGCCCGACCCGGTCTGGGCCGCGGTCGAAGCCGAGCTGGGCGGCGCCGACTCGATCACCTTTCACCTACGCGAAGATCGCCGGCACATCAGCGATCGCGACGCCGAGCTGCTGCGCCGCACAGTGGCCTGCAAGCTGAACATGGAGCTCTCGATCGCGCCCGCGATCGTGAAGATCGCCCTGCGGCTGAAGCCGCAGCAGTGCACACTGGTGCCCGAGCGCCGCGAAGAGATCACCACTGAAGGCGGTCTGGACGTCGCCGCGCTCAAGCAGCGGATCACGCCGGTGGTCAAGCGCTTGAAGCGTGCCGGCATGACGACCAGCGCGTTCATCGAGCCGGACGATCGGCAGATCGAGGCCGCGGCCAAGTGCGGCTTTGACGCGGTCGAGCTCTGGACGGGAGCCTATGCGCACGCGAAGGACAAGCGCGCCCGCGACGCGAGCCTGGACACGTTGGCGCACGGGCTGGAGCGCGCCCGCGACTGCGGGCTGGAGGTGCACGCCGGCCACGGCCTGACGTATCGCAACGTGCGCGAGCTGGCGGGTGTGGCGGGCTTTGGGGAATTCAATATCGGCCACAGCATCGTCGCGCGCGCCGTGCTGGTCGGCATGCGCGAAGCAGTGCGCGAGATGAAGCTGCTGCTGTCGAGCGCGGCGCACCACCATGTCGCGCTCGTTGAAAGCGAGGACCTGCTACCGGGCGGATGAGCGGATCCGCGGCGAATGCGCATTCGAATATTCGAGATTTGCGATCGCATGACGCCGAGTAGCGCGTCCCGCGCCGAATCGCGATTCGTTCGACGCGGGGTCATTGAATGCCTGACGGCATCGCCGGGGCACGATCCTGATTCGCCGCGCCTTTGCAGCCGCGCGGCAAGCTCCTACAATCGAGCAGGTTTTGAATGGGAGCCTGGTGTGCCGATCTACGAATACGCCTGCAAATCCTGCCAGGGCCGCTTCGAGCAGTTCGTGCGCTCGCCGGCGGAAGAGAAAGACGTCGCTTGCCCAACGTGTGAAAGCCGCAAAATCGAGCGCCTGCCCAGCGTCTTCGCGACCCACGCGCGCAGCGCTCCGGCCATGCTGCCGCGGGCCGGCGGCTGCGGCCGCTGCGGCGATCCGAACGGCCCGTGCGGCGTGGGCTGATCCGGGCGAGGATTCTTGAGCAAGAACACAAAAGCAAGTCCGATGCGCGTAACACAGGCCGGGATCCTGGCGTGGATCCTGCCGGGTGCGGGGCACTGGTTCCTCGGACACCGCGGTTTTGCCGCCATTTTTTTCGCCGCCATCACGTTCCCGTATCTGACCGGGTTGGCGTACGGCGGAATCAAGAACTCGATCAACCCGCAGGTGAACAAGTGGCTGTTTTTGGCGGAGATGGGTGTCGGCGGCTACACCACGGTGGGCTACTTCGTCAGCTCCGCGATCAGCGTGCCGCGCGAGCAGATCACACGCTACATCGCCTTCTTCCCCGAATCTGATGTGGCGATGATCTACCTGGCCACCGCGGGCCTGCTGAATGTGCTGGCGATTCTGGACGCGATGACGCGGGCGCAGACCGGCGGGCTGCCAGTATTCTTCCCGGAGATGTTGGCGGCCGAAAAGTCCACGTCGGCGCCGCCGACGCAGCCGGGACCCTGAGGCGCGCTATGAATGACTGGCTGCCGCCGCTGCAACTGCCGACCGTGATGCTGGGCGACATCCCGCTGCTTCATCCGTGGAAGCTGCCGGCGTACGGGCGGCTCTGGACCTTCTTCCCGCTGGCGCTGTGCGTCGCGCTGGTGTATCGCGCTACAAGGCAGCGCGACCTGACGCATCTGCCGCGGCGGACGTTTTTCACGTTCGTCAACATCTGCGCGGGCATGATCGCGATCGCACTCGTCGCGTTTGGCATACATGAAGCGGTGCTGTATTTCGGCTGAGCCCGCGTGAATCGCGCGTGACCCGCGCAGCGAAGTCTGCTGTTTTCCGCCTCGCGCTCGCGAGCCCTGCGCATTTCTGCGAAAAGCTTCCCGCCGCAACCTACCCGCGGTCGCGCGCCGAGACTCGGATGCGATACCGCTGCGCAGCGTGCACAGCGCCGACGATCGCCGCAGTCGCGACGCCCGCTGCACGCAGGGCGCTCAGCAGTCGCTCGGCGTCGGTCGGCGAGACGCTGAACAGCAAGCCGCCCGAGGTCTGCGCGTCCATCAGCACGCCGGCGAGCGCGGCTTCGACGTCGGCGTCGACCAGCAGGCGCTCGCCGAGGAATTCGCGCGTCGTCTTGGCGGCGCGCGTCAACACGCCTTGCCGAGCAAAGTCCAGACAATGCTGCATCAGCGGCACCGCCGCCGCGAATAGCTCGATCGTGGCGTCGCTGCCCTCGGCCATCTCGGCGGCGTGACCGACCAGCCCGAATCCGGTGATATCGGTGCAGGCGTGAATGTCGAATGCGACCGCCACGTCACGTGCGGCGCGATTCAGCGTCGTCATCACGTCGATCGCTTCGCGAAGCTGCTCGGCAGGCAATTTGCCGGTCTTGACCGCGCTGGTGAGCACACCGCTGCCCAGCGGCTTGGTGAGAATCAGCCTGTCGGCGGGTCGCGCGCCGGCGTTGGTCCAGATGCGCCCGGGGTGAACGCGGCCGGTCACTGCCATGCCGTACTTGACCTCCGCGTCGCGGACGCTGTGTCCGCCCACCAGCACCGCGCCCGCCTCGTGTAGCGTGTCGCGGCCGCCGCGCAGGATTTCGACCAGCACGGCGTAGTCAAGCTCCTTGTCGGGGAAGCCAACCAGGTTGAGCGCGGTGAGCGGCTCGCCGCCCATCGCGTAGACGTCGCTGAGCGCGTTGGCCGCCGCGATGCGGCCGAATTGATAGGGGTCGTCGACCAGCGGCGGAAAGAAATCGACCGTCTGCACCAGCGCGAGCTCGTTGCTGATGCGAAACACGCCGGCGTCGTCGAACGTCTCGGTTCCGACGAGCAGGTCCGGGTGAGCAGCGGGTGCGAGTTGGCGCAGCACCTGCGCCATGCCGGTTTGCGGCAGCTTCCCGGCTCAGCCAGCGCACGAGGCGTAGTCAGTCAGGCGTTTTTTCCGTGCTTCGCTCAAGGTCGCTCCGCATGGGGGCTCTCGGTTCGAGGGGTTACTATAGCCGCGTGCCGGCACACACGCTCTCGACCATCCGCGCTTTGCTGGCTTCGCACGGCCTGACGCCCCGCCACCGCTTTGGGCAAAATTTCCTGATCGATCTGAACCTGCTGAACAAGGTGGTCGATGCCGCCGAGGTCGGACCGGCGGACGTGGTGCTCGAAATCGGTCCGGGCACCGGCTCGCTGACCGAATGCTTGCTGGAGCGCGGGGCACAGGTGATCGCGGTCGAAATCGACCGCGGGTTGCAGGAGCTGCTCCGCGTGCGGCTGGGAACGCATCCATGCTTCACGCTGATCGCCGGCGACGCGCTGGCCTCCAAGCATCGCCTCAATCCCGAGATGCTCGCAGCGCTGGCGCGCGGCGCGCCGCAGGCGGGCGGGTCTCGCAAGCTGGTCGCGAACCTGCCGTACCAGATCGCGACGCCGCTGATCATCGAACTGCTGTTGGCCGATTGCGGTATGTCGCGGCTGACGTGCACGATTCAGCGCGAAGTCGGTCTGCGGCTGTGCGCGACGCCCAATGATGACGACTACGGCCCGCTTTCCGTGATCGCGCAGACGCTGGCCAACGTGCGGATCGAAACGCATCTGCCGCCCGCGGCATTCTGGCCGCGGCCGGAGGTGGACTCGCTGCTGGTGACGCTGCTGCCCCTGCCGCGGACGCAGATCGACGTGCCTAGCGTCGCAGAGTTCGTCGCGCTGGTGCGCGGGGCGTTCCTGCACCGGCGCAAATCGATGCGGCGGATCGCACGCGATTGGGGCGCAGAGGCCGCTGCGGCGCTGGCGGCGGTCGGAATCAGCGAGATGGAGCGGCCCGAGGCGCTCGCGCCGGTGACTTGGCAGGCGCTGTCGCGGGCGCTGGCGCGGCGCCAGGATTCGTGCTCGCGCCCAGCACGTGCTTAGCGAGCACAGCACGCACGAATTGCGGGCTGGTCGAATCGAAGTGCCCGCCCACGTAGCCGTAGCGCGCGAAATCCGTCGTCCAACCGACATTCACGACACGATCGGCGTACGCCGGCGGTCGCAGGCCGACGGCGCCCGCGCCGTCCTGGGCGAATACGCCGTCGATCGTGCCGAAAATCTTCATCGGTCCGGCGAGTACCACATCGTTTGGAGAATAGTAGTTGTAGATCCGGCCGCGGATGCGCGGTACCGCTTTGGAAATGTCGTAGCGGTGGTACAGGCTGCTGCTCAGCAGGATGACGTTGTCCACCTGGTAGCCCTCGGGCAGATCCTCCAGGGCCCAGAGCGCGATGCCGGTGCCGGCGGAGAGCCCGATGACCGTCACGGGCTTACCCGGATATTGATCCACGTATTGCCGAATGATCGACGAAAGCCCGCTGGCCCGCAGCCGCGCGTTGATCCGTAGCGTCTGGTCGATCGCCGGGTTGAACGAGATCGTCCAGACGTAGCTGGCGATTTCACCCTTGTACCCGGCGGCGGAGAGGCCAGCGCGAATGCCGGCGTCGCCAAAGTCGACGTTTCCGGCGCCCGGGCAGTAAAACGTGATGCCGTTCTCCGCGTTCGGCCCGAACGACGCCGCGCAGCCAGCCAGACTCAGTGGCAGCGCCATCAGCGCCGCGCGGCAGGCGAACTCCAAAATCGACCCGCGCCAAAGCCACCCCGTCTGCATCATTCACGAGCTCCATCGGCGGTGGCTGAGCGGAACCCCGGAATGCGGATATTCTCCGGCGGGCGCTCATCCGGATGCACGGCGAAAACCTCGACGCGCGCAATGTCTTCGAACGGCACAACGATCACGATCGCGCCCACGCGATAGTTGTCGTCCACCGGCACACACTCAAACGCCAGAGCGCTACTCATGCCCACGTCGGCAATCTCGCGCATTTCGTACGTCAGGCCATCTTTCATGTAAAGGATGGTGCGCGTGTCGAGCGCGCTACGATATTGCGCGGCGCCGGTGTTGCCGTTGCCTGCGACGTAGTCTGGAAATCGCTTCGCCGTGCAGCGGTCCTTGGTGTGCTCAATCAGGCGCTGCAGGCCGCCGCCGCGGAACCAATCGTAGTTGAACATGGCATGTCCTTGCGCCGCTGCGGCGACGTTCATTCCAGATCCGCCGCTCGAAGCTGTCGCTATCATCGACCAACGTGAGCCCGGCCGACACAGCCGCGTGGATCAAGTCAGAGGCCTTAAACCTTGGCTTCGAGCTGGCTGGAATTGCGCGCTGCCAGCCTCTCGCACACGGAACCTATTATAGGAACTGGTTGGCCGCCGGGCACGCGGGCTCCATGGCGTATCTGTCCAGCAGCGCGGAAATTCGTGATCAGCCGTCGGCGCTTCTGGATGGCGCCAAGAGCGCCATCTGCGTCGGGCTGTGCTACCAGCCACACGAGCCCGCGCCGCCCGCAGCAGCGGCGAACGGCGAACACTCCGGCGCCGCGAGCGGATCGCCGTTTGCAGCAGCAGACGCGGTCGCGCTTGGCGGCGGACGCATCGCGCGCTATGCCCGCGGGCGAGATTACCACTACATCATGCACCGCATGCTGAATCGGCTGCTCGCACTGATGCGGCAGCGGATTGCAGCGCCATTCGCCGCCCGCGTCTGCGTCGACACGCTGCCGCTGCTGGAAAAGGAGCTGGCGCGGGCCGCGGGGCTGGGCTGGATGGGAAAAAACACGCTGACGCTGGATCGCCGGCTGGGCTCGTACTTCTGCCTGGGCGAGTTGCTCACCACGCTCGACCTGCCGGCGGATCAGCCAGTCACCGATCACTGCGGCACGTGCACGCGCTGCCTGGACGCCTGCCCGACGCAGGCATTCATCGCGCCCTATCAACTCGATGCATCCCGCTGCATTGCGTATTTCACAATCGAGCATCGTGGCGTGATTGATCCGCACATCGAAGCGAAGCTCGGCGACTGGGTCTTCGGCTGCGATGTGTGCCAGGAAGTCTGCCCGTTCAACCAGCAAGCGCCGCCGGCGACGCACGCAGAGCTGGCCACGCCGCGCGTCCCGGCGCGCCTACCGCTGCTGCAGCTACAGTCGCTGAGCTCCGGCGAGTATCGGCGGCTGACGCGCGGTTCGGCCTTGCGGCGCGCGACGGTGAAGATGTGGCGACGGAACGCGGCGATCGCGGCCCGCAACCAGGCCCGACGCGCGCGCTAGCAAAGCCCCGCGGCGCGCACGGTGCGGCGCGACAATTGGGTACTGAAAGCGGGCGAATTGCGAAGCGCGAACCATCGGCAATGATCGCGGAAGTTTGCCAGGGGCTGGCTTGCTTGGCTCAAGGCTTGGCGCATATTCTCTGTCGTATCGGAGGCCTGGATACATGGCGCATGTCGTAACTGAACGGTGCGTTGACTGCCGCTACACGGATTGCTGCGCGGTCTGCCCCGTGAACTGTTTTTACGAAGTGAAGAACCCGCGCATGCTCGTGATCGATCCGGATACGTGCATCGATTGCCAGCTCTGCGTGCCGGAATGTCCGGTGCATGCGATCTACGAAGAGGACGAGTTGCCTGAGCCGTACAAGGAGTGGACCGCGAAGAACCGTGAGCTGTTTCCGCTGGGCGAAAACATCACCGCCAAGACCAGCGCGCTGCCGGAGGCCATTCCGCTCGCGGAGATGCAGAAGCGCGAGAAGGAGCGCGGCTGGAACATCAGCGAGCCGCGAAACGCGTAGCGAGCCGCGCGGGTCGGCGTTCGCGGGCGTCCTGCGCGAAGCTTCTTGAGCCAAACACTCCGAGCGCGCGATGCCGGACCTCGCGGTGTTCAGAAGTCCAAGCCAATATCCAGGGAAGGGGCCGAGTGTGTCAGCGCGCCAATCGAGATGCGCTCGACGCCGGTGGCGGCGATTGCCGCGATCGTCTCGAGCGTGACGCCGCCGCTGGCTTCGAGCTCGACGCGTCCGCGCCGGCCGCGCGCGTCGCGCAGCGCTACCGCGTGGCGCAGCGCCGCTTGCTCGAAATTGTCGAGCATGACGTAGTCGATCCCGTCGACTTCGAGCACCTGCTGCAACTGCTCAAGCGAATCGACTTCGACCTGCACAAAGCTCGGCGGCGTCTCGATCCGCGCCAGCATCTGCCGCAGCGCCGCGGCCAGGTGCGCGGTCTGAATCCCAGCCAGGTGGTTGTCCTTCAGCAGCACCGCGTCGTAAAGCCCCAATCGGTGATTCTCGCCACCGCCGCAGCGCACGGCGTACTTGTCCAGCTCGCGCCATCCGGGCAGGGTCTTGCGCGTGTCCAGGACGCGGACCTGCGGGTTGGCCGAGCGGGCCGCGTCGACGAAGCGGCGCGTCAGCGATGCGACGCCACAGAGCCGCGACAGGAAATTCAGCAGCGTGCGCTCGAGCGCCAGCAGCGCCGCGCGCTGGCCGCGAAGCGTGGCGATGCTCTCGCGCGGCTCGAAGCGCGCGCCGTCGGGCCGCGGCGCGCCGCCGGCTGGGCTGAAGTCGAGTTGGATCGAAGCTGGCGGCGCAGCGCCGCGCTCGTAGAAAATGCGCAGAATCTCGGGCGCCAGCGCGGCGCCACTGAGCACCCCGGCGCTGCGCGCGACGAGTTGAGCGCTGACGAGTTCGTCCGGTTTTTCCAGCAGGCGTGCGCTCACGTCGCCGGCGGGGCCGAGGTCTTCCTCGAAGGCGCAGCGGATCAGCGTCGCGACCTGCAGAGAGAACGCGCTGCGCGCCGCGGGCGTCATCAGCGGCCAGCGAACTTGGGCTTGCGCTTCTCCAGGAAAGCCAGCACGCCTTCACGATGGTCGGCGGTGTGCCCGGCGGTCTGCTGCAGAAACGCCTCGTATTCGAGCTGATCCTCGAGCTGCGCCGTCCAGGCGCGCTGCAGGGCACGCTTGGTCAGGCCGATGCCGCGCGTCGGCAGCGCTGCCAGCCTCTGGGCGATTTCGCGCGTCTGGCCGGGCAACTCGGCGTCATCGTAGACGCGATTGATCAGCCCGATCCGCAGGGCCTCCTCGGCGCTGAATTTTTCGCCCAGGAAGCACAGCTCGCAGGCCTTGGCGTAGCCGACGAGCTGCACCAACGTCGTCGTCGCGCCCGAGTCGGGCACGAGCCCGATGTGCACGAACGCGGTCGCGAAAGTGGCGCTCCGCGCGCACAGCCGCAGGTCGCACGCCAGCGCGAAGCTCAGGCCCGCGCCGGCGGCCACGCCGTTTACGGCGGCGATCACCGGCTTTTCGAGTGTGCGCAGCCGCGTGATCAGCGGATTGAATTTCTGCCGCAGGTGAGCGCCGAAGTCGATCGCCTGGTCGGCGGGTCCGTCGGTGTAGCGCCCTTTGATTTCCTGCAGGTCCTGCCCGGCGCAGAAGCCGCGGCCAGCGCCGGTGAGCACCACGCAGCGGACGCTGTCGTCGCGCTGCGCGCTTTTGAGCGCGGTCGCAAGCTCGACACTCATGGACTGGTTGAAGGAGTTCAGCGAATCCGGCCGATTCAGCGTGATCGTCAGCACGCCCGCCTCGTTGCTGGCCAGGATGGTCTCAAACTTTGACATGCTCCCTCGCTTCCGCCGCGGCAACGCGCCGGTCCGCTTCAGCGGCCGGCGAAAACCGCGGCGCGCTTCTCGAGAAAGGCGCGCATGCCTTCCTTCTGATCGTCGCTCGCAAACAGCAGGTAAAACAGCTTGCGCTCGTATTCGAGCCCTTCTGATAGCGGCATTTCGAAGGCCTTGGCCACCGATTCCTTCGCCAGCCGCAGCGCCAGCGGCGCCTTGCTGCACAACTCGTTGCAGACGCGCAGCGCCTCGTCAAACCACTGCTCGGCGGGCACGACGCGACTGACGAGCCCGATCCGCCAGGCCTCCTCGGCCGTGATCATGCGCCCGGTCAGCACCAGGTCCATGGCGCGGGCTTTTCCGATGGCGCGCGGCAGCCGCTGCGTGCCGCCGGCGCCCGGCATCACGCCGATGTTGATCTCCGGCTGGCCCAATCGAGCGCCCTCGGCGGCGATGACGATGTCGCAATGCATCATCAGCTCGCAGCCGCCGCCCAGGGCATAGCCGCTGACGGCGGCGACGATCGGCTTGGAAATGCGCTTGATCCGCTCCCAGCGGGCAAACTGGTTGCGCTGGTACATTTCGATCGCGGAGGCGCCGGCCATCTCATTGATGTCCGCACCGGCGGCGAAGGCCCGCTCCGAGCCGGCCAGGAGCATGCAGCGCACCTGCGGGTCGGCGTCAAAACGCTCCAGCGCGTCGACCAGTTGCGTCATGGTCGGGATGTTCAGCGCGTTTAACACGTCGGGGCGGTTGATGCGGACGATGCCGACGCCGCCGCTTTGCTCGGTCAGGATTTCCGCTGGCATGATCTCGGATCCTAGAGCGGCACGCCGCGGCGCTCAATACCACCAGGCGGCATCGGCTGGCGTGCGCAGCAGCACGCGCTGCAAATACCCGACGGCTTTTTCCAGGCCTTCCTGCATCGACATGTACGAGTCCTCATGCTCGATGCTGATTACGCCGCGGTAGCCCTTGCAGGCCAGCATGCTGATGAAGGGCTTCCAGAATTCATCGCCGTGCCCATAGCCGCAGGCGCGAAACACCCAGCTCCGCTCGCTCAGTAGGCCGTAGCTCTTGGTGTCGAGCGTGCCGTTGCGGCGGGTGTTGTGCGGGTCGATCGCGGTGTCCTTGCCGTGCACGTGAAAGATCGCGCCGGCGTCTCCGAGGATCCGCGCGGCTTCGACCGGATCGATGCCCTGCCAGAAAAAATGCGACGGGTCGAGATTGGCGCCCAGGTTGCTGCTGACGCCGGGGCCGCCGCTGCAAGTCGCAGCGAGCGTGCAGCCGACGCTGCGCAGCCGCAGCAGTGTTTCGGGGTTGTAGACGCAGAAGCCCGGGTGCGCTTCGAAGGCGATTTTCACACCCAGGTTGGCGGCCTCGCGGGCCTTCTTTGACCAGTACGGCAACAGCACTTCATTCCACTGATAATCCAGAATCTTCGCGAACTCGCTGGGCCAGGCACACGTGACCCAGTTTGGCATCGTGTCCGCCGGCGAGCCGCCGGGGCAGCCGCTGAAATTGATGACCACGTCGGTGCCGAGCTTGGGCGCCAGCCGCACGGCGACATCGTGTGCGCGGCTGTGCGTCTCACGGGTTTGCGGGTCGGGGCTGACGGGGTTGCCGTGCACGGCCAGGCCCATGATGCGCAGGCGGCGCTTCTGAACGTCGTTACAGATTTTTTCCGCCGCCGCCTGGCTTTCGAGCAGCGCATTCGGATCGAAGAAGGGCGTGCCGGGATAGGCGCCGACCGGCAGCTCGATCGCATCGAGTCCGATGTGCTGGCAATAATCGAGCGCGCGCTCCCAGCCCATCGCCGCCAGGCCCGCGCCCATCACACCAAGTTTCATGCAATCTCCCGTCTGTGCCGCGCTTCGCGCAGTTCGCCCTTGAACGGCGGAGCCGATCGCTCGCGCTCGCAGCGAGCCACGCAGCCCGCAGCGCGTATCTTCCGCGACCTGCGTTTTGGCTCAAGCAATTCGTGGCGGAAAGTGACGCGAGAAAAAGGCGAACGAGGACACCGAGCGACGGCATGCTCAGCAT
>CAZHTF010000079.1:0-14936 GCA_964535305.1 uncultured Planctomycetales bacterium
GAAGAGCGGCTCGCCAAGGATGCCTCGGCGGCCATCGCCGCCGGCGGCGACGGTGGACTCCCAATCGGCGGCGGCGCTGGCGGCGGCAAAGGGGGGGGCGCCGCGCCAGTCCAGGGCATGATGCCCGGCGGCGGCGGAAAGGGCGGCGGCGGAGGCCGCGGCGCGCCCCCCGCAATGGAAGTCGGCGGACCGGGCGGCGGCGGCGGCGGATTGACCGGCTTGCCGGCGATCGACCTCGTCACCAATCCCGAAACTCAGGTGCCCGCCGTTTGGGCCCACGACGACAGCGTCCAACCCGGAAAAACCTATCGCTACCGCATGCGCGTCAAGCTTTGGAATCGCTACGTCGGCCGCATGAAGGCGCTCGCAAACCCCGAAGACGCCAAACGCGCGCTGCTGATCGGTGAATGGTCACTCGCCAGCGAGCCGATCACCGTCCGCCCCAACAGCTACTTCTTCCTCCGCGGACCAGCCCCGAACAACGCCGGCGTCTCGGTCGATGTCTGGAAGTGGCGCGGCGGAAAGTGGATCAAGCAGACCTTCACCGTCAACGTCGGCGACATGGTCGGCGGCGTGCGACGCGTCCGCTCGCCCGAAGACGAGAACAAGATGGAAGAGGTCGATTTCGGCACCGGCGCGATCGTGCTCGACGTTCGCAACGAGACCGTCAAGACCCGCCTGCCGGGCCAGAAAGGCTCATTCGCCTATCGCGAACGGCCCTCGCTGGTGCTGGCGTACCTCGATCCGGTCGACGGACAAGTGCGCGAACGCGTGCTCGAATTCGACCGGGCCGACCCGGAACGCAAGAAACTCGACGAAGCGCTCGAAAGCTGACGCGCCGCCGCGCCACTCAGCCGCGGCCGCGCGGCTTTTTTTCTTGGCCACGGACCGCCGGGTTCACGCAACGCACGCGCCGACTGGTAAACGCCCGGCGGCGATCCCGGCGATATCCTGCGCACATGCTGAAACTCACGATTCTCGGCTCGGGCACGTCGCACGGCGTTCCGATGATCGCCTGCGACTGTGGCGTGTGCACCTCCAGCGACCCGCGCGATCGCCGCTCACGCACCAGCGCGCTCTTCAGTTTCGAGCAGCGCAATCTGCTGATTGACACCAGCCCGGAGCTGCGGTTGCAGTGCCTGGCCAACAACGTCCGCAGCGTCGACGCGATTCTCTTCACGCACCATCACGCCGATCATGTCGTCGGACTCGACGATGTGCGGCGATTCAACTGGATCTCGCGGGCTGTGCTAGATATCTACGCCGATGCGGCGACCCTGGCGCGGCTGCGGGCGATGTTCGCGTATGCATTTGAAGACGATCCGCAGTATCCCAGCGCCAAGCCCGACTTGCGCACACGACAGATCGACGGGCCATTTGAGCTGTTTGGCCGGCAGATCATTCCGATCCGCTATCAGCACGGGCCGCTGCCGGTGCTCGGATTCCGCATCGGGAGGGTGGCGTACTGCCCGGATTGCAGCCACATGCCCGATGCATCGCGGGCGCTGCTGTCGGGGCTGGATGTGCTGGTGCTCGACGCGCTGCGCCGCCGGCCGCATCCGACGCATTTCAACCTCGAACAGGCGATTGAGGAGGCGCAGCGGATCGGCGCGAAGCGCACGGTCTTTACGCACATCGCGCACGAGCTGCCGCACGAGCAGACCAATCGCGAACTGCCCGAGGGCATGGAGCTTGCATACGATGGGTTGGTGCTGACCTCGGATTCGTAGCAATTTCGGCGGCTGTGCATGTCGCGCAAGAACGTTTCCCGCAGCATCTCGTTCGCGCTCCTGAGCGGCACGGTGATCTATGTCGTGCAAATGGCGCGGCTTGAGCCGCTCGGTCCGCGGCCGCCCGACCCGTACGCCGAGTTTCTCGCGGTGCGCGGCGCGGACGGCACGCAGCGCTGGCGCGAGGCGCTGCCGGTATTGCTGCGACCGCCGGTGTTAGACGCCAGGTATGTCGCTGGGCTGGTTGACGCGGAGTTCGCGGCCGCGTTTGACGTGCAGATCGACCCGCCCGCTGCGCAGGCGGGCGCGGCGCAGCCTGAGCGTTTGACGGCCGATGAATTCGCGGCGCGGCTGATTGAGCTGTCTCATTTGGGCTGGCGCGTCGAGCTGGACCCATCCGGCGGACCGTCGATCGACCGCGTTGCCCAGCTGTGCGCGACGGCATTGATGCTCGCGCGGCTGCGCGCCCAGCGCGGAGATCACCAATCCGCCCTGGAGCTGCAACTGGCCGCGCTGCGGATCCTGGGGAATGTACCGCAGCAAAGCGCCGCGGTAACCGCGCGGCGTGCGGCGCTGGAAATCCGGATCCTAAAAGAGCTGCTCGAACCCGCGGCGCGGGCTGTGCGGGACGCCGCGGGCAGCGCGGCGGTGCTGGCGATTGCAGAAACGTTGCCGGCGCCGGGCGATCTTTGGAAGGAGGCCGTGCGGGCCGAGTGCGCCGCGTTGCGTGCGCTGCTCGCGCGGATCTCGTCGCGGGAGTGGCTGCTGCCGGGCGTGACGCTGATCGCGCCCGCGTGGGGCGCTGAAGGCTACCGCGTCGCCCGCGTCTGGCAGCGCAGCCGGCTATGGAACGCGTTTGCGCCGCTGTACAACTCGCCGCAGCGCGTGCTCGAGAAGATAGACAAGTTGGAGCGCGCGCTGATTCAGATTCTCGAAACGCCGGACGCGAGTGTGGCGCTGCAAGCGGTCGCGAATTCGCGGGTTTTCAACGCGCTGGACGGCGCTTGGTTTGATCAATTCGGTCATCCGTACCGATGGAACCTGGAGAACGCGCTGATGCGAATCCTGCAGCTCGAATCGCAGCGCGCGGTTTTCATGCGGGCCATGCGGGCGGCTGGCGAGGCTCATGACTGACGGGCGAGCACGCACGCCGGGGGCGCCGAATTCGCCGCCGCACGCGGCCAGCGCGCCGCTTGTGCCCGCCGGGACCCCGGCTGCGCCGAACGGTGCGTCGCGGGCGTCGTTGGGCAGGTGGGCGGCGCCGACGTGGCTGGTGTGGCTCGCGGCGCAGCTCGAGCTGCTCTCCGCAACGCTGCTGCACTTCGTGTCGCTGGCACTGGCAATCCCGTTTTTCGGCGCCGCGCTGATCCTGTCGGGAAACTCGCCGGACCATTTTCACCTGGACCTGCGTGAACTGGGGCTCGGAGAGCTGCTGCGGATGGGCGCGGCCCTGTTCGTCAACACGCTGCTGGATCTCTCGCTGCGAAGCGGCGATGCATGGATTCTCGCGCTGATCCCGCTGCTGGATCTGTCGCTGATCGGCGTCGTCGCCTGGTTGAACATGCCGTTCGTCAACAGCGCTGAATCGCGCGGCACGCGCTATCTGCGAAGCGCGCGGATCACGCTGCTGTCCGCGCTCGTCGCCGTGCCGGCCGCGGCGTTGCTGTTGGCGCTCACCGCAATCGAGCGCTGGGTCGGCGAGGAAATCCGCGGAGTATCGAGCGACGTCGCGCTGAGCGCGTATGCAATGCTCTGGCTGCTGCTGGCGGCCCGCTGGGTAGCGCTGGCCTGCGGTTGCACGGCCGATGCGCGGGCCTCTGGTGCCGACCGCGCGCGCCTGGTTGCTGCCGCGTCCGACGCTGGCGCCGCCACGGCACGGCTGAATGCCGATGAAACGGGCGACGGCGTAGCGCTGTGCTGCCCGGAGTGCGGGTACTTGCTGGTCGGCAGCGACCCGCGGGCGCGCTGCCCGGAGTGCGGCACGGCGGAGGCCGGCGCGCGGGCCATGGGCAGGGTTGAGCCCGCCTGGGCGATTCGCGCCAGCCCGTGCAGCTACGTGATGACCGTGCTGGCGGTGAGCGGGCAGCGCGGTTTCTTTTCGAGGCTGAGTGTGCACGGCTCGCGGCGGAGCTGCGTCTCGTTCGCGTGGTGGAATTGCGTCGCGGCCGGGGCGTTGCTTGTCGGCGGGCTTGTGCTGGCGCTGATCGGCATGCCGTGGATCGGGCCGGATAGCATCCTGGGCTTCGCGTCGCGACTGAGCGCATTCGGCGCCGCCGTTGCGCTGCTGGCTTGGATCCTGCTGCTGTTGCTGGTTTGGCGCGGCAGCGCGCTGGCGCTGGGCGACTCAAGGCGAGCCGTCCCCGCCGCCTGCTACGGCACGGCGCTGTTTCTGCCGATGGCCGCACTGCTGTCCCTCAGTGTCGGATTGCACGCGCGCGGGCAGCAGGCTGGCTGGTTCGACCGCGGAGCGGAACTGCCGCTCTACGGTTTTCTCGGGTACGACGCGATCGCCGCGATGCTGCTCGCGCTGCCGCCGTTCGTTGCGATGTGCTGGGGGCTGGTGCGGCTGCGTGCCGCGTTTCGCGGCGTTCGGCATGCGTAGGAACCGGACTCTACAACCCGCCGGCGGAGGTTGTTCAGGCTTGGCAGGATTCAAGCAACGTTTGCGTAGAGAACGCAAGTCCGGGCGCCGCACCCAGGTCGCGACGCTCGGACTCTTGTTGTGCGTGCGGTCGTGCCGCGCGCGACGGCCGGACCGGTGCTTCGCGGTACTGTCCGGCGCGCTGCGTGTTCTGCCGCGCCGTGCGGCAGCGCTGCGCGGCGTGACTACGGCTTGTCGGCGCTGCGAACCTCGACGTTGATCTCCTCGCCGCCGTCCGCGTTGCTGACGCGCTCTTTGATGATCATGGTTCCGCCGCCGGCGGCGTCGCCATGCTGGGCACGCAGGTGCGCGTGGATCTCGTCCTTCGAGAGCTTGCCGTCGCCGTCGGCGTCCGCCTGCGGGAACTTCTCGAGCAGCTTGGCGTGGGCCTTGCTCACGCGCTCCTGCAGGAAGGCGTGCCGCTCCTCGACGGTCAGCCTGCCGTCGCCGTTGGTGTCGGCCTTCGGATTGCTTTCGAGGAACGCCGCCAGCGGCGCTTCGGTTACCAGCGTGGTCAGCCGCGCAACTTCCGCCGCGCTCGGGGTGGCGCTGATGTTCTTGATCAGCCAGGCCGCAGCCGGCCCCTCGGCCTTGATCATCGACATCGCCTCGGCGGCGCCGGCCTCCGCGCCGTCGCCGCGCATGCGGATCACGCGCGTGCCGGGCTGAACGTCGCCCTCAACGGTTGCGTCATCGCCGATGGTGCGCACGACGATGCGGCGCTGCTTGACGCCACCCGCGGCGTCGGCATCGGTGGCCCCGCCCAGCACTTTCGTGCGCCAGCGCGACAGTGCGGCGGGGATTGGCGGGACGGTCACCAGCCGCGCGGCTTCGTTGGCGTCCAGCGCGGCGTCGCCGTTCAGATCTGCTTTGGGATAGCGGGCAAGAACGGCGGCGGTGTCGGCCAGGGCCAGCGCCGCGTGGTACGCATCGTATTCGGCGCGCGAGAGCGTGCCGTCGTGATTGGCGTCCGCGGTCGGATAACTCTCCGCGAACTTCGCGAGCGTCGCGGCGCTCGGGCCGCGCAGCATCGAAACGGCGACATGCTTACGCGCGCCCTGCTCATCGGCTTCGTCGCTGGTTGCAAAGGCCACGTGCTCGTCGCCTTCGAGCGGCATGATCATGGCCGGCATGAGCATCTCGCCGTCGGCGCCGCCGTTCGTCTCCTGCTCGACCTGCAGAATGACCATGTCCTTGCACTCCTCGTCGCCCAGGGCGGCGATCGGGCTGGCGGCGCCGGTCAGGACAAATGTCGACCAGCCGCCCAGAGCGGCAACGCTCAGCGGTAGCAGCCAGCGCCGACGAGTCGGCGCGTTCGTATGTAAAATCACTTCGATTCTCCTTTCGACATGTGAGGGGTTTGCGGCCATCGCCGCGGCAAACAGACCGACCGGAGCGGGCTGCACAGGCTGCACGGCCCGCAACAGGCAGCGCGCGTATTGACTGGCGCTGAGCTGACCGTGACGAAGGGCCCATTCGTCACACGCCATCTCGCGCACCAGGTCGATACGTCGATTCACCCACGCCACCACTGGCCAGAAGAACAACAGCGTTCCAACCAGCCACTGCAGGCAACGCACCAGCAGGTCGGCTCGTCGAACGTGTGCCAACTCATGAACCACCACGGCTTCCAGCTCGCGCATATCCAGAGCGTGCTGACGCGCGAGCACCAGCGTCGGCCGGAAAAACCCGACGATGAACGGCGCCGGCGGCAGGTCGCTGACGCGCACGCGCGGCATCGCGATCCCCAGCCGCGCGCTCACCCGCCGAACGACAGCGCAGATCGCTTCATCCGCCAGCGGCTGCTGCCGAACGCCGTGCAGAAAACGGCGGTACGCGGTGAGCCGCACGAGCGCGATAAGCGCTGCGATCCCCAGGTACGCCAGCGCCAGCAGCGCCGCCCAGGAGAGCGCACGGGGCGCCTGCTGCGCCAACTCCGCCGCAACGGGCGCGGCGGCAGCGCCCGCGGCAATGCCGAGCGCGGGCAGCGCCAGCAGCACGTCCGGCGGCGTTCGTGGCGCCACCGGCGCTGCGAGAAACCAATCGTCCGCCTGCGAGAGCCCGCTGGCGAGCGACCAGGAAAGCCCCGGCCCGATCGGGACCGCGAACTTGATCAATACAATCAGCCAAAGCATGCCGTGCAGGGCCGAGTGCGCCCGTGCCAGCGGCCAGCGAATCAGCATCCACGTCAGCAGCGCCAGGGCCGTGCCGTGCGCCACGGCGCCGCCCAGCCACTGCCAGAACTCGCCCGCGGTGAGGTTCAGAATCTCGATCATGCCCCACGCCCCTTCCCAGGCGCGGCGTCGCCGCCTTCGTCTCGCTCATCACGCTCGCGCTGCTCAATGCGCGCCTCGATCCGGCGAATGTCGTCCGGCGAGAGCGCCTCATCCTCGACCAGCCGCAGCACCAGCTCGCCGGCCTGGCCGTCAAAGACGGTCCGCAGGAACTGCTTGAGCCGATCGCCGAGCACCTGCTCGCGCCGCAGCCGCGCGCGATACACGAACGGCTGCCGTTCGCGATCGACATCGACGGCGTCTTTGGCGGCGAGCTGGTTCATCAACGTCATGACCGTGGTGTAGGCCAGGTCCTCGCCTTCCTGTTCGGCCAGGGCGTCGCGCACGACCCGCACGGGAGCCTGATCGAGCCGCCAGAGGACTTTCAGGATCTTCAGCTCGGCGGCGGTGATGTTTGGCAGTGGTTTTCGCTGCATTCGGCCACCTCGTTACTAGATATATCGGAAGACTACTATGCACATAGTAGCCGGTCAAGAATTTTTCGGAAATTTGACGGCGCCGACTGCGCTGATGGCGACGGGGTTCGGCTTGGGAGATGCCGTGGCCCCAATCCCGAAATGACGCTCAGGATTCTGAGCCTGGATTCGGCGCGCGAAATCATGCGACCGACTTGTCAGTTTCGGGGATCGTTCGGAGCGTCGGCACCGTGGGGGTGAAAGCGGCGGTGCACCTCGCGCAGCCGCTGCGACTGCACGTGTGTGTAGATTTGCGTGGTCGCGACGCTGGCGTGGCCCAGAAGTTCCTGCACGACGCGCAGGTCGGCGCCTCCTTCGAGCAGGTCGGTGGCGAAGCTGTGCCGCAACGTGTGCGGGCTGACCTTGCCGCTCAGGCCGCCGCGCGTGGCCGCCTTGCGCACCAGGCGCCAGACCGCGGTGCGCTCGATCGGCCCGCCGCTGCGGCTGAAGAAGAGCGGCTGCGTGGCGTCGATGCTGCGCGTCAGCGGCGTCTTGCAGCGTCCGCTGCGGATGGCGCGGCGCAGTGCCGCGGGCCGCGCAGTCTGCAGGTATGACGCGAGTGCGTCGCGAGCGGCTTTTCCGATCGGCACGACGCGCTCCTTGCGGCCCTTGCCCATGCAGCGGACATACGCGGCCGGCAGGTTCACGTCGCGCAGCAGTAGCCCGCACAATTCGCTGACCCGCAGACCGCAGGCGTAGAACAGCTCGAGAATCGCCCGATCGCGGAGCCCCAGCGGCGTGCTGACGTCCGCGGCGCTGAGCAGCGCCTCGGTTCGCGAAGCGCTGAGCACCGCCGGCAGCCGCTGCCAGCGTTTGGGCATGTCGATCAGGCCGGCGACGTCTTCGGCGATCTGCCGCGTGCTCAGCAGCCAGCGTAGCCAGGTGCGAATCGCGGAGACGCGCCGCGCTAGCGACGCTTCGACCAGCCCGAGCGCCGTCTGCGTGGTCAGATAGTGCGTAATCAACGCCGGGGTGATTGCGGACCAGTCGTTGACACGCTGCGCGTTCAGAAATTGCCCAAACGTGCGCAGGTCACGCTGATAGGCCTCCAGCGTGCGCGGCGAGAGCCCGCATTCGACATTCAGATAGATGCGGAATTTCGCCAGCGACTGCTCGAAACTCGGCGAGCACAGCGGCGGCTGGGCGCCTTGTGGCGACGGCCGCTCAGGTCGCTTGGGCCGCGACGTTCCGACACGCTGCGGAATTGGCCGATGTGTGCCGGGCATGCGGCATCCTTGCCTCGACGGCGTAGCCTACGCACCGCCGCGGCAATTTTCCACGGCGCGCCAGGCCGCGGCTTGGAGCCGCTCCGCCCGCATGCTATCTTTTTCCAGCAATTCTTGCGGTGTGAGCGCCGCCAGCGCCAGAGCGGCGCCGCGCGGCGCGCTTTTCGCAGTCATGGAGGACCCACGATGATCAATTCGCGCTGTGCGCTGCGGCGCGCTTCGCGGCGCGGTCTGTCCGCCTGCGCTGCGCTGGGCGTGCTCGTCCTGCTCGCTGCGCCGCTGGGCTGCCAGACGGGCGGTCGCGATGAAACGACTGCGTATCGCGCGACAGCGGGTCAGCCTCCTGCTGCCGGGAAACCTGGCGGCCCAGCGCCGGGAGCGCCGCCCGCGGGCGCTGGCACAACCACGCGGACGCCCGCCGGGCCTACGGGAAGCGCAGCGCCGCGCGGCGGCGAGTTGTCTGGCCGCGGATCCGCGGATCTTGCGCCACGACCCGCGAGCGACAGCGCCGCCCAGCGCGGCACGACGCCTGGCGCGACGCCGACCGGCACCACGCCCGGCACGTCCGGCGCGTCAGCGGCGACACCGGCCGGTACGCCGCAAGCCGCGCCCCAGCCTGTGCCCGCCGCGGCGCAAGCCACGCCGCCGCCACCCGCGGCTTCGCCGATCGAAATCGGGCGACAACTGCTCGCGGAAGGGCAAGCGCTGAAAGCCCGTGGGGTGCTCTCAGCCGCGCTGGCGCGCAGCACCAGCTCCGCCGAGAGCGAGACTATTCGCAGTCTGCTGGCGCGTGCGGCAGAGCTGACCATCTTTTCGCCGACGGTCCAGGCGGACGATGCGTTGATGACGACGCACAAGGTGGCGGCGAACGAGATGCTGCTGAAGATCGCGCCGAAATACCGTGTGCCGCACGAGGTGATTCAGCAGATCAACGGCATCTCGAACGCCAGCCGGCTGCGGGTGGGCCAGACGCTGAAAGTGCCGCGGGGTCCGTTTCATGCCAGAATCTACAAGTCAGCCTTTCGGCTCGACCTTTATCTACAAGATCTGTACGTCCGCAGCTTCCCCGTTGGGCTCGGCAGCGTGAACGGCACGCCCGAGGGCACCTGGGTCGTCGGCGATCGCATCTCGAACCCGACGTACTACGCGCCGCCCTCCGCGCCGGACCGCAGGACCATCCCGGGCAACGACCCATCAAACCCGCTCGGTGAACACTGGATCGGCTTGCGCGGCGTCGACGGGGCCGCAGTCGGGCAATCAGGCTACGGCATTCACGGCACGATCGAGCCCGAGTCGATTGGCCGCAACGCATCGTTGGGCTGCGTGCGGATGCACAATGAGGACGTCAGCTTCGTGTTCAATGCACTGGCCAGCGGGCACTCCACTGTGACCATTCTGCCGTAGATGGAGAGCCTTTGGCCGCAAGCGCCGCTTGATCCGAGCACGACGCCGATTCCGCCCAGTGCCGCCGAGCTATGGGCCGGGCCACTGGGGCTGCTGGGCCTGATTCCGCTGATACCGCTGATCCGCCTCGCGGCGCGGCGCTGGCCGCGCGCGGCGCTGCTGGGCGGCTTCCTGGCCTGGTCAACGGCGACGGCCGGCCCGGCGGCGACGTGCGTGCTGGTCGCGTGGGTCGCTTGCGGGCAGGCCTGGATCTGCATCCTGCTGAATCGCGAGCGCGAGGGCCGCCTTGCGCGGCGCACGCGCCTGGCGCTCACCTGGATCGGGCTGCACCTGTTGGTGCTACCGCTCTGGTGGGTGCCGGCGCATGCCTGGGCCGCCTGGGACCCGGCCAATCGATTCGCGGCGCTGCACAGCCTGGGGTTCGCATACCTGCTTGTTCGCCTGATTGCCTGGGGCGTCGACGCGCGGCCCAATCAGCCGCTGCGACCGCTCGCGAGCACCTGCTGGCTGCTCTATCCGCCCTGCAGCCGCTACGGGCCCGTGCTGCTTCGGCAGGATTTCCTGACGCGGCTGGACGCCTGGCTACCCGCCGCGCGACCGGATTACGCGTTCATCGCGCGTCGTATTGCGTCGGCGCTGATCGGGCTGATCCTGCTCGGGATTCTGGCCAAGAACATGCCGCGGGCCGAGGAGACCCGCAGCGTGCTGCTGACGCCGCAACATTACGACACGCAGACGCTTCTGCGGGCGTTCTACTTCATTCCGTCGCAGATTTACCTGCTGCTCTGGTCGTACAGCGAGTTGGCGCTCGGGCTGGCGCGCTGGTTGGGCATCGATGCGCCGGAGAATTTTCACAAGCTGCCCGTGGCGACTTCGGTGCGCGATTTCTGGCGCCGCTGGCATCTATCGCTGGGCGCCTGGCTGCGCGACTACCTATACATTCCCCTGGGCGGCGCTCGGCGGCGCACCGAGCTTAACTACCTGATCGTTTTTGTGTATGTCGGCATCTGGCATGGCGCGAGTTGGTCGTATGCGGCCTGGGGCGTCTCGCAAGCAGCGGGGCTGTGCGTCAACCGCTGGTGGGATCTGGCCATGGAGCGTTGCGGCCGGCCGGCTTGGACACGGTCCCCGCTGTGGCGCGGTCTATGCTGGCTGCTGACCATGCACTACCAGGCGGCTTCCATCGTGCTCATGTGGGATTCGCAGCACTGCGGCGCGCGGTATTTTCCGGAACTGCTGCGGCGCCTGAACCCGATTGGCGCGTAATCGGAAATCCGCCGCCGCCGCGACTACTGCCGCTCGGCGCGATCGATTTCCGCGAGCAGCTCGCGCAGGAAGGGCTCGACGTCCGTGACCAGTCCGATGGTCTGAAACGAACCGCGATCCGCCAGCTTGGTCAGCGTTGGCGGTGAGATATCGACGCAAACGCACGGAATCCATGCCGGCAGGATGTTGCCGGTCGCGATCGAGTGCAGCGCGGTCGCGATCATCAGCACGAAGCCGACGTCCTTGATCAACGCCCGCATCTGATCCTGCGCGACCAGCACGTCCGTCACGACCTCGGGCAGCGGCCCGTCGTCGCGCACCGATCCGGCCAGCACGAACGGCAGCTTGTGCTTCACGCACGCGTGCATGATGCCGCTGGTGATCTTGCCTTTGGCCACCGCAGCCGCGATGCCGCCTTCGCGTCGCACGGCGTTGATGGCGCGCAAGTGGTGTTCGTGCCCGGCGTCGGCCAGCGTGGCGCGATCCAGGTAGACGCCCAGGCTGGTGCCGAACAGGCTCTGCTCGATGTCGTGTGTAGCCAGCGCGTTTCCGGCGAAGAGCACGTTCAGATAGCCGCGCTCGATCAGCGCCACGACGTGCTCGGCCGCGCCGGTGTGCACGATCGCCGGGCCCGCGACCAGCAACTGCTTCTTGCCGGCGCGCTGCGTCTGCACCATGAGCTGCGCACAGTTGCGGATAATGGTGGTCTTGGGCTTCTCCGTCGAAATGTCAGAGGCCATGAACTCGAAAACCCCGCGGGACTTCTGCCGCTCGAGCGGCACCACGCGAATCCCGCGATGGCCGCAGACCAGCCGGTCGCCGCGGCGGATGCGCACGATTGGCACGCAGCGGAACATGCCGGACTGCGGATCGTGCACCAGACCGCAGTCCATTTCCTGGTCCTGCACCTCGTGCCAATGGCCGGCGTGCCGCACGAAGGTCTGCTGGTTGGTTGTGGAGTAAAAGTTTGGCGGGAAAGCGCCGTCCATGTCCGCCGCGACGATCTCGGCGTCTTCGACGTCGTGCCAGATTGCGCCGTGCCGGCCGGCGGCCGCGAGCACCTTGTGCAACTCGTCGAAATTCGCGGCGCGTACTTCGATGCGCGCATGGCTGCGCTCCGCGCGGGACTGTCCGATGTGCACCTCGACGATCTTGAACTCGCCGCCCAGCGCCAGAATCTCGTCCATCAACGCCGCCAGCGACTGCGAGTCGATCAGGTGACCTTCGAGCGTGATTTGTTCGGCGATCATTGCGGGCGTCCTTTCCTAGATTGCCCGATCCTACCCCGCTGGGCTGTCGCGCCGCCAGCGCTGCGGCGCCCGTACGCGCCGAGCGCGATGCGGCCCGATTCGTGGTGCAGCGCTGCCGCGGCAACGTCTATTGCACGCTCGCGGCGGCGCGGTATTCTTCCGGAATCGCCTCGCTAGCTCAGTTGGTAGAGCAGCTGACTCTTAATCAGCGGGTCGTAGGTTCGAGCCCTACGCGAGGCATTTCTGCCCATTCGCGTGCGCCGCGCCGCGAATCGCCCGCCGCAGCGCCACACCTGAAACGCGCTGCTGTTTCGCCAGCGCCCGCCTGTTTGACAGCGAAAACGCCGCAAGCTACGTTCGCGCTGGCAGGAGGTTTCAGATGCACACGCATGGATTCGCCGGGCATCGCCGCCGCGCGTTCGCGGTGTTGCTGCGGAGTGCAGCAGCGGTTGCGTTGCTGGTGGCGCCCGCCGTTGCGCAGGTTATTACGCGTTTGGACGGCAGCGCGTCGACGCCGCCCGCCGCGCCGCTCGCGGAACCGGCCTACTGGCTGCGGGTGCACACGGATCGCGTGAACCTGCGGACGCGGCCGGACACGAACTCGCTGGCGGTCTCGCGGGTCGACAAGGACAGCGTGCTGCGCGCGGTCGGCAGTGAGTTTGGCTGGCATCGCGTAACGCCGACGCCGGACGTGTTCTGCCTGATTTCGGCAGAATTCGTGCAGCAGCAAACCGAGAATCTGGGGCTGATCAAGACCAGCAGCGGCAATCTGCGCGTGCGTGCCGGGAGTGCGCTGCGCGCGGTCGACCCGCTGCGCAGCGAGGTTCTGACACTGCTGGCGCCGGGCGCGCCGGTGCGAACGCTCGGCCGCGAGGGCGAGTGGATGAAGATCGCGCCGCCCGAGGGCGTGTACTTCTATGTATTCGGCGAGTATGTCGAACGGATTTCGGCCGACGCGGCCGATCGCCTGCTGCTGGCGCGTGGGCTGAGCCCGACCAGCTCGTATCCGCCGATCGCCGCTGCTGGGCCGGCGGTTGCGCCGAGCGCCTCGACGTCGCTTACAGCGGTGGGCGACGCTGCGCCATCGATCGTTCCGGCGCCGGCCGCGCCTGCGGCAACGCAGCCAGCGCAGGCGCCAGGTCAAGCGCTGCATACGCCCGCGCCCGCGGCCGGCGGCGGCGACGAGCGCTTTCGGATGATCCCGCTCACGCAACCGGGCGAATCGCCCGCTTTTCAACCCATGTCGCGCGAGGAAGCAGACGCGACGCCCGCTTCGCCGACGACGCTCCCGGCTGCCCCCGTCGCGACGCTGCCGAGCGCGGCGAAGTCGCCGAAGCCGATGGTGCTGATGCCGGCGCCGTCGCCTGCTGCTGGCGGTCCGCCGGAGCTTCCGGAAGCGCCGCGTGCGACGACGCGGCCGGCGCCTGCGGCTATGGCGCCGCTGGATGTCCGCCCGCCGATCACCGCGCAGCCGGCTACGCCGCGCGGCCCGGAGACCGGGGCGAGTGCGGCGGACGGGCGCGAGCAGCGTCTGGCCGTGGGGGCGGCGCGCGAGCGGCGCGAGGTGCTGCCCGACGATCCGAGCCGCAGCGGGTTCGACGCGCGCGGCGTGCTCCTGCCGAGCTTCGCGGTTGACGTCGGCGACTACGGCCTACGTTACAAGCTGCAGGACCCGCTGACCCGCAAGGTGTCGGCGTACGTCGAATTCCCGCATGACCTGGGTCTGGATGTGCGCACCGCGATCGGCCGCTATTGCGGCGTGCGCGGCGAGCGCTACCGCATTCCAAACGTCGGGGTCGAGATCATTCGTGTCACGCAAATCACCATCGTGTCAGCGCCCGCCGCCCGGCCGCCGTTGCCGGCTCGCGACGAGCGTTGATCGCGGGTACGATTCGCCGCGCTCGAGCGCGCCCGCGGCGTGCTGGCTATCGGAGGAACGGTAGTGTTGAAGATTCTCGCTCGATTCGGCTTGTCGAGAGTGCTGTTGCCGTCCGGATCGCTGCTGGCGCTGGGCGGCTGCCTGACGGATCAGCAACTCACACAGATCCTGCAGTCCGTGATCTCCAGCGGCCTGACCACGGCGGTGAACCAGTTCATCACGGCCTTGGCGGCCGGGGTGGCCGGTACGACCGGGGCCTGACGCGGGCACCGCAGCGGAAGGCTTGGCTGCTGGGTCACTGTAGGCGGGGTATAATCCTGGGAACAGGGTTCCCGCGCCGACTCGTCGCGCACGCAGCCCCGGCGCGACGCAGCGGGAAGATTGGCTCGCGAGCCCGCCTTGGTGCAGCGATGCGCGCAATGCGCAATAACTGGACTCTCTGCGCGCGCTGCCTGCAACACGGCGCCGCGCTGATCGTCCTCAGTGGCGCCGCTTTCGCGACGCCCGACATCCTCCACCTAAAGAGCGGCGGCCGCATCGACGGGCAGGTGATTGCCCGAAGCGATGAGACCCTGACGATTCGGACGGCGGTGGGCATGGTGAAGCTCCCGGCGGACGCCATCGAGCAGGTCGAGCGCGGCCCATCGGCAATCGAAGAATACGGCGTGCGCAAGGCTGATCTGCCGGACGTCGCCAGTGCGCACGTCGCATTGGCGGAGTGGTGCGCGGCGAATGATCTGCTGGCGGAACGCCGTCGGCATTTGCAGCGGGCCGTCGAGCTTGACCCGAAT
>CAZHTF010000080.1:0-12910 GCA_964535305.1 uncultured Planctomycetales bacterium
GCGCCGGCGCGGCGCGCGGTGCGCCGGCTTCGCGCGAGCGCACGCCGCGCGCGACGTCTGCGTCGTGTGCGCTGATGGCCGCGGTAATCTCCACGCGCCCGCGTCCAAACGCGCCCGCGAGCCCGGACGATTCCACGTGCCGTGTGCCGAGGATTACCGCTTCCGGGCCAAGCTCGCGCTTCACCAGCGCTAGCGCTTCCTGGAGCGTGTTTGCGGCGAAGACGCGCGGTTCAGACATGGATGCTCGCCACTCCATGGGCCTGTACATCGACGCCGCGGACAATCTCATTGAGCCCCAGGACCGGCGTCTGCGGCAGCAGCGGCTCGATCAGCCGCCGCGTCCAGGCGCGCACCTGCGGCGAGCACAGCACGCAGAGCGTCGCGCCGTCGGTGGGGGCCGCGGCCCGCTCGACCTGTTCACGAACGGCGTTGGCCAGCAGGGCCTGGCGATCGGGCGGGATATTCAGGAGCGAGCCGTGCTCGCTGCGCTGCAGGTTCCCCTGCAGGTAGTCCTCGACGCTGGGGTCGAGCGTGATGCAGTGCACAGCGCCGTCGCTGGCGCGATACTGTGCGCAGATCGTGCGGGCCAGGCCGTTGCGGGCGTATTCGGTCAGTATCTCAATGTCCTTGGTCTTGGGTGCGTAGTCACCCAGGACTTCCAGGATCGTCTCTAGGTCGCGGATCGGCACGCGCTCGCGCAGCAGGTTCTGCAGCACCTTCTGAATCTCGGCCACTTTCAGCAGCGTGCCGACCACCTCCTCCACCAGTCCGGCGTTGCGCTGCTTGACGTTCTCGATCAGCTTGTGCGTCTCGGCCCGTGTCAGCAGCTCGGCCGCGAAGCGCTTGATGATCTCGGTCAGGTGCGTGGCCAGCACGCCGGTCGGCTCGACCACGGTGTAATTCATGCGCTCGGCCCGCTCGCGCTCGCTCGGCGCGATCCACCAGGCCGAGAGCCCGAAGGCTGGCTCGCGCGTCTCGAAGCCATCCAGCGGCTGTCCGGCGATGCCCGAATCGATCGCCATGCAGCGATCCGGGAACAGCTCGCCGCGGGCGATCTCCTGCCCGCGCAGCAGGACGGCGTACTCATTGGGCTGGCGCGTGGCGCTGTCGCGGATTCGCACCGGCGGCACGACCAGCCCCAGATCCGCCGCGATCTGTTTGCGAAGCGCCGCGATGCGCTCGAGCAGATCGCCGCCGCGGCCGCGATCGACCAGCCGCACCAGTCCCAGCCCGATCTGCAGCTCAAGCGCGTCGACGTTTAGATGCGTCTCGATCTGCTCGGGCTTGGCCCGCTGCGCGGCGCGCTCCGAAGCGGCCCTTTTCTCGATTGCGTTGTTCTGCTGCTTCTGCACGAACATGGCCATCAGCGCGCTGCCCGTGCCCAGGGCCAGCAGCGGAATCTTCGGGAGCGGCGTCAGCATCAGCACGCCCAGGAAGCCTGCGGCCAGCCCCATGGCGGCGGGCTTGGAAAGCAACTGCCCGAGCACGTCTTCGCCAAGGTTGGTCTGGCCACCCGTGCGGGTCACCAGCATGCCGGCGCCGACCGAGAGAATGAACGCGGGGATCTGGCTCGAAAGCCCGTCGCCAATGGTCAATTGCGTATAGACGTGCAGCGAGTCGAGCAGCGTCATGCCGCCCTCGACCATGCCGACGTAGAGCCCGCCCAGCACGTTCACAAATGTGATCACGATCCCGGCAATCGCGTCGCCGCGAACGAATTTGCTGGCGCCGTCCATCGCGCCGTAGAAGTCGGCCTCGTCGGAGATTTCCTTGCGGCGGCGACGGGCCTCGGCTTCATTGATCAGGCCGGCGTTCAAGTCGGCGTCGATCGCCATCTGCTTGCCGGGCATGCCATCCAGCGTGAAGCGCGCCGCGACCTCGGCGATGCGCGTGGCGCCCTTGGTGATCACCACGAACTGAATCACCGTGATGATCAGGAAAATGATCACGCCGACCGCCAGCGAATTGCCGGCGACGAATATGCCGAACGCCTCGACCACATGTCCGGCCGCGTCCGTGCCGCTCGAGCCGTTGGCGATGATCAGCCGCGAGGTGGCCACATTCAGCACCAGCCGCAGCAGCGTCAGCGCCAGCAGCAGCGAGGGAAAGCTCGAGAAATCCAGCGGGCTGCGAAGGTACATCACCGTGAGCAGCACCAGCAGGCTCAGCAGGATGTTGAGCGACAGCAGAAAGTCGAGAATTGCGGTCGGCAGCGGAATCAGGATGACGAAAATCAGCGCGGCGGCGCCCAGCGGGAAGAGTGCCCCGCGGTGCGCCGAGAGGAATTTCAGGATCGGGTTGTTGTCCAGCATCCTGCGGGCTGCCTAGGCCGCTTTGCCTGAAATCTGGTACACGTACGCGAGCACCTCGGCCACCGCGCGGTAGAACGTCGGTGGGATCGACTCGCCGACGCGCACGGCCGCGTAGAGCGCGCGGGCCAGCGGCGGACGCTGCACAATCGGGATCTTGTGCTGCTGCGCGAGCTGCCGAATGTGCGCCGCCATGTGATCCTTGCCCTTGGCGACCACGCGCGGCGCGTGCATCCGCGCTTCGTCATATTGGATCGCGACCGCGTATTCCGTCGGATTGGTCACGACCACGTCCGCCTTGGGCACGTCGATCCGCGCCCGCTGCAACGCCAACCGCGCCTGAACCTGCCGGCGGCGCTGCTGCAACTGCGGATCGCCCTCCATCCGCTTGAGCTCGTCTTTTACGTCCTGCTTGCTCATCCGCAGGCTGCGCTCCAGTTGCCAGCGGTGATAGAAGTAGTCCAGCAGCGCCAGCACCAGCATGGCGATGCCCAGCTTCAGCAGCAGGCCGAACATCAGCTCCGCCGACAGCGGCATCAGCAGCTCGGCCGGCAGCCCGCCGGCCTGCAGCACGGAATTGAACTGTCCGCGCAGCACCTGGTAGGCGATCATCCCGATCAGCCCCAGCTTGGCGATGCTCATCAGCAGCCGCGTCAGGGAATCCAGCGAGAACAGCCGCTGCACGCCCTTCAGCGGGCTGAGCTGGCCGAACTTGGGCGCCAGCCGCGACCAGGTCATCACCCAGCCCGATTGCAGCAGCGCGCCGATCACCGTCAGCAGCACCACCCACGCCAGAAACGGCGCCAGCGCGCCGCCGGCCTCGATCGCCATCTGCCGCAGCGCCAACGGCAGCGACTCGGCCACCGGCTCGACCGGCTCGCCCAGTGTGCGCAACATGCGATTCATGGATTGCAGCAGGCTCGGGCCATATGCGCTCAGCAGCCAGAGCGTGCCCAGCAGCCCGATCGCCGCAGTCAGATCATGACTGCGGGCAATGCGGCCTTGCTCGCGGGCCTCGCTGCGCCGCCGCGGCGTGGGTGCTTCTGTGCGATCTTCGAGGTCGTCGTTGAACATCGCCTAGTGCCCGATCAACTGATTCAGAAAGCCGACCACCTGCTCAAGCCCACTGGTGAAAGCCGTCGTCGCGGCAGGCAGCGAGACGGCCATCAGCCCGAACGCGACCAGCGTCTTCAACGAGAAGCCGATGGTGACGACGTTCAGCGCCGGCACGGCACGCGTCATCAGCCCCAGCGCCACGTTTACCAGGAAGAGCGCCAGCACCACGGGCGCAGCGATCTGCAGGCCGATCCGCGTTCCGACCGTGATCGCCGCCACAATCACGTCTGCGCCGGCGTGCACAATGTCGGTTTGTCCCAGCAGCGGCAGCGCGTGAAACGAATCCAGCGCCGCCGACACCAGCGCTCGATGCCCGCCGACAATCAGGTAGATCACGCCGAAGAGCTGGATGTAGAACATGCTCAGCTCGCTGTGCAGGTCGCCGGTGGTAGGGTCGGCGATCTGCCCGAACGCCAGGCCGGATTCCTGCGCGATCAGCAGGCCGCCCAGTTCAAGTCCCAGGAAGCACAGCCGCAGCGCCAGGCCCATCAGCACGCCCAGCAGCACCTCGCTGGCCAGTCCGAGCGTCAGCCCGCCGAGCGATTCGGGCATCTGCGCCGGGGGCGGGGCTAGCGGCGTCACCAGCAGCGCCAGCCCGACCACCAGCAGAATCCGCACGTTCATCGGCACCGCCAACCCGCCGATCAGCGGCACGAACATCAGCATGCCGCCCAGGCGCGAGGCGATCAGCCCGAAGGTCGGCAGCTTCAGATATTCAGCCAGCAGCTCAACCGGCATGCGTCGGCGTCCTTGCCTGGGGTCTCGGCGTGCTGCGATCGCGCTACCAATCGGTCAGCAGCGCCTGCGTGTACTCAATCAGGTGATCCATGAGCCAGGGCGTAAAGAACAGCGCCGCCGCCAGCATGGCCACGATCTTGGGCACGATGTTGATCGTCTGATCCTGCAACTGCGTCACCGTCTGCAGAATGCTGATGCCCGCACCGACCACCACGCCCGCGAGCAGCACCGGGCCGGCGATGATCAGCGCCGTCAGCAGCGCCGTGCGTCCCAGGTCCATTGCGGTCGGCAAATCCATCGCAAGGCCTCGCTACGCCACACTGGCCATCAATGAGCCGCCCACCAGATGCCAGCCATCCGCCAGCACAAACAGCAGCAGCTTGAACGGCAGCGAGATCAACACCGGCGGCAGCATCATCATGCCCATCGAGACCAGCACGGTGGCGATCACCATGTCAATCACCAGAAACGGCAGGTACACGCGAAAGCCGAGGATGAACGCGGCCTTCAGCTCGCTCAGCAGAAAGGCCGGCAGCAGCGCGGTCATCGGCACCTGCTCAGGCACGAGCGTCTCGTCCGCGGCCAGGTCGCGCTGTGCCGCGTACTCATACATCATGTAAACGTCCTGCTCGTTGCGGGCCGCCACGATCTGGTCAAACATGAAGCTGCGCAGATGCGCCGTCGCCGAGGCGATCGCCTCCGTCTGACCGAGACTGCCCGCCAGATACGGATCGACGGCATCGGCGCGGACCTTGGCCCAGGTGGGCGACATCGCCAGCATCGTCAGGAACAGCGCCAGCGCGACCAGCACCTGCGAAGGCGGCAGCGTCTGCGTGCCCAGCGCCTGCCGCAGCAGCACCAGCACGATCAGAATCCGCGTGAAGGACGTCATCATCAGCACGATGCTGGGCGCCACGGTCAAGAGCGTCAGCATCACCAGGATCTGCAGCGAGGCGCTCAGCGATTCGGGCGAATTGGCCCGCGGCAGCCATTGTCCCAAATCCGGAATGAACACCGGATCCGCCACGGATGCGCTGGCCGCGCTCCCGGCAGACGCAGCGCCTGCGGACGGCGCGGCGCCGCCGCTGGGTGCGGCGCTCTGGGCCGCGGTGCTGCCGCTCAGCGCCAACCCGCACGCGAGCAGCAGCGCCAGGCCGCGCGCCGCGCGCGTCGAACGGATGTACGGGTTTTCGTTGCGCTGCAACAAACGAGCACTCCGAAGATACCGCGCGGCAATCACGCTGCCGCGCCGCCGACTCGCGCAGACGCGCCGCGCTAGGCGCTGCCGGCCGCCTGAACACGCTGCAAGGCATCGTGGATCGCGCGGCGGACGCGGCCGAGCTGCGCGTCATCCGGTGCACTGCCCGGCGGCGCTGCACTCGGCTGCACGCTGCGAAAGGTCGCCGACTCCCGCTCCACCATCTGCGCGAATTCCGCCGTGTGACTCTGGCCGCGCTTGGCGGCGGCCTGCCCGGCAACGTCGGCGACGGCGGCGGGATCATCGAGCACATCCAGGGCCCGCAGGCCGTCGTGCGACACGCCCACCAGCACCAGCCGCGGCCCGACCCGCACGAGCGCCAGCCCGTGCCGCGCCGAAAGCGCCGTGCGCGAGACAATCTCGATCACACCGTTTCGCCGGGCACCGCTGAGCAATTGCGCGCCGCTCATGCGTCCGGCCGTTACGCGATAGCCCCAGGCCAGCAGCAGGATCAGCGCGATCACCGCCGCCAGCGAAGCGAGCGTGCGGGTCCAGCTTGAGTTGCTGGATGCCGTGCGCTTGTCGCTGGCGGACTCATCGGAGCGGACCCCGCCGCGGCGCAGCGGCTGCTGCGGCTGCGGCGCTGGTTGCCGCGCGGGCGCTGCCGACTGCCGCGCTCCGGCGGCCGCGTCGCGCGCTCCGCATGCGTCGGACTCCTGCGCAGGGTGCGTTGAACTCAAACCATCTGGTGCGAGCGCGGCCCACGGGTCGGTTTGCGCGGCGGCATCGTCGTCGCCGGCACGATCCTGCGCGTGCAGCGCGGTGCTGAGTGCCAGGACGGCAGCCAGGATGCTCGCGGAGCGCGTGCGGCTCATCGGGCAGTCTCGGGTTCGGGAATGGCGCTGAGAATGTCGTTGACGCGGACGCAGAAATTCTCATTGAGCACCAGCACTTCGCCTCGGGCGACCAGCCGGTCGTTCACGTAGATGTCGACCGGGTCGCCGGCCAGGCGATCCAGCGTGATTACCGAGCCGACGCCCAGGCGCAAGACATCCTCGATGTACATGTCCGCGCGGCCCAGCTCAACCTTCACGCTCAAGTCGACGTCGTCCAGCAGCTCCAGACCCGCCAGACTCGCGTCCAGCTTCTCCGTGTCGAAATTCGGCCCGCTGAATGGCGTGGCGGAAGACGCTGCGCCTGACGCCTCGGCCGCGATCGCCGCCGCCATCTCGGCGGCCATGTCCGCGTCAGGCGCTGCGGCGGGCGGGGCAATCTCGACGGTCGCCGCCGCTGCGGCGGGCGTTGTCGTCGACCCGCTGCGAGAAGCGGCCGAGCCTGTGGTCGCCGTGGCGGAGGTGCGCGCGTCGGCGGCATTTTTCAGTAACGAATCGAGCTCGTCCTGCGCGAGGGCGGCCGACGGCGGGTTCGGTCCGGCGGGTTTGTCTGACATGCAGTCGCATCCTTGCGCTTGGGTTCGCGCCGGCGTCCTTGCCGGCCGCGTGTCGGCTTGGCGCTACTCCACGCGAATCGGCACGCAGCGCGGAATCAGCACCTGCTCAAAAGTCTCGGCCTCGCCCGCAATCTCCGCCAAAGCGCTGCGAATCTGCATCCGTAGCGACTTCAACTCGTCTTCCGCCATGATCTTCGGCTCCGCGGAGCGGACGATTCGCGCGACCGCGTCGGAGATCTCGCCGGGGCGCTCGGCGACCAGCTTTTCAACCGCCGCCTTCTGCGACGTCCGCAGCTTGGCGACGATGTCAAGGTCATAGATGTACATGCGCCCGCTCTTGTTGTTGGGCACCTTGAAGCTCTTGAGCAGCGAGATCTCGACCGTGCTGTCGGCGGCCTGGTCGGGCTCGGGCTCGTGGCCTTCCATGTGGTGGCTGTCTTCGGTCTCGCCGTGCGCCACCGACGGCCCGGCGCCGAAGTACTTTGCGCCGACGTAAAAGCCAGCCCCCTGCATGCCGGCGACCACGACGATCAGAATGATCGTCATGGGCAGCTTCTTTTTGGGCTTGGGTTCGGCGCTCTGCGCTTCTTCCGCCTTTTCCTTCGCCATCGATCGACTCCGTGCTGACGCGTCTAGTATCGACGTTTGCGCGGGATCGATTCAGATCGCAGCACTCCGCGGCCCGGCCGCGGCGTTCTTATGAGACAATCCGCCCGATTTCCGCAAGGAATGCGCCGGGCGGCAATTCTTGCTGCGCGCAGGTAGGTCGCGTGCTTTCGGCGGCGCAGCGTCAGGCCCGCGTCGAGAGCGAGACCAGCAGCAGTGCGACATCCGTCGGCCGCACGCCGCTGACCCGTGCGGCTTGTCCGATGGTGCGCGGCGAAACATCGCGCCAGCGCTGCCGCGTCTCGTGCCGCAGGTGTGGGATGCTGGCGAAATCAAAGCCGGCCGGGATGGGGCGCGATTCGAGCGCTTCAAACTGCTCGATGGCGCGCTCCTGCCGCGCCAGGTAGCCCTCGTATTTGATCGCCACCAGCGCGCTGGCCCAGACATCCGTCTCGGTGCGGAACGGCGCTAGTTCTTGGAAATCATTCAGGAAACGCTCGCCGTCTTCTTCCGGCCGGCGCAGCAAGGCGTAGAGCGATTCGCCCGCGAGCTTGAGAGTTTTGAGAGATTGCAACAACGTTGTGCGCAGCGCGGTGCGCCGCTCGAAGCGCTCCCAACGCGGCGAATCAACCAGGCCCAACTCGCGGCCGATGGGCGTCAGACGCTCGTCCGCATTGTCATAGCGCAGATGCATGCGATGCTCCGCCCGCGATGTGAACATGCGGTACGGTTCGAGCACGCCGCGCGTCACCAGGTCGTCGATCATGACACCGATGTATGCGTCGCTGCGGCGTAGGATGAACGGGTCGTGCCCGGCGGCGAAGCGAGCCGCGTTGATGCCCGCGACGATGCCCTGCGCCGCGGCCTCCTCGTAGCCGCTGGTCCCGTTGATCTGCCCGGCCAGCAGCAGGCCGCGGACCGCCTTGGTCATCAGCGATGCCTGTGTCTGCTGCGGTGGGACGAAGTCGTACTCGACCGCGTAGCCCCATTGCAGCACGCGGGCGTGTTCGAGTCCCTCGATCCGCGCCAGCATCGCCGCCTGAACATCCTGCGGCAGCGAGGTGCTGATGCCGTTGACGTATACGCGGTCGCTGGCGCGGCCCTCCGGCTCGAGAAACAACTGGTGCCGCTCCTTGTCGGCGAAGCGCACCACCTTGTCCTCGATGCTCGGGCAATAGCGCGGGCCGTGCGATTGGATCTGCCCGGAGTACATCGGAGCGCGCTCCAGGTTGTCGCGAATCAGCGCGTGCACCGCCGGGTTCGTGAACGTGATCCAGCACGGCTCCTGCGGCTGCGCCAGGCGCTGCGTCATGAATGAGAATGGCGTCGGCGGATCGTCGCCGAGCTGCGGCGAAAGCCGCGCGTAGTCGATCGAATCGCGCGCCAGCCGCGGCGGCGTGCCGGTCTTGAGCCGGCCGAGCTCGAGCCCCAGCGCCGCGAGCGAGTGGCTCAGGCCGTTGGCGGCGGCTTCGCCGATTCGCCCGCCGGGCGTCTGCGTCGTGCCGCAGTGCATCAGCGCCCGCAGAAAAGTGCCGGAGGTGACGACCACGGCTCGCGCTTGCAGCGCTTGACCGTCCGCCAGCCTGACTCCGCTGACACAGCGCGCCGCCTGGGCGCCCCACGCGTCAGCGCGTTGGCCCGCCGGCATCGGTTTGGTCTCGATCGATTCGACCGAGCCGCGGATTAGCGTCAGATTGGGGCACGCCGACAGCATGCGCTGCGCGGCGCGGGCGTACGCCTCGCGATCCGACTGGCAGCGCGGGGCCCACACCGCCGGGCCCTTGCGGCGGTTCAACATTCGAAATTGGATACCGGTCTGATCGGCGAGCAATCCCATCAAGCCGCCGAGCGCGTCGATCTCGCGGACCATCTGGCCCTTGCCGATGCCGCCGATGGCCGGGTTGCAAGACATTCGCCCGATGGCGGCCGTGTCGAGCGTGATCAGCGCGGTCTTGGCGCCGAGGCGGGCGGCGGCCCAGGCCGCCTCGATCCCGGCATGCCCGCCGCCGATCACGACGATGTCGAAGTTTGCGAGATTCATCGGGTCTCAGGCGATTATACGGTGTACGCCGCGGCGGGCGGTGCGTGCCAGCAGCCCCCAGCGTTACACTGCGCTGCGGGAAATGGGCTGGCACGGCGCGTGCCGCCGCGATGAGCGATGACGGATGTCGATTCAGTTTGCGTGTAATTCTTGTAGTCAGCCGATCGAGGTGGACGATCAACACGCCGGTTCGAACGCGGCGTGTCCATATTGTCGCAGCGTCGTGAAGGTGCTGCAGTCAACGACGCTGGCCGCTGGCGCGGTCGAGGCCCGCATGCTGGGCGACGACGCGCGCGGCGCGGCCCTGGCACCTGCCCGCGACGACTCACCCGGCGCCGTCGCCGCTCGTCGCTGGGGCAGACTCTCGCTGGTTTGCGGCGGTTTGGCGATCGTTTGCTTCGCGGCGTTGACGCTGATCGGCGTCGGTGTGGGCATGGAGCTGTTGAAGCAACTGGGCCGCGCACCGACGGAAGACGAAGTCGGCGCCGCGCTGCAGTCGTCGAGCTGGGCCCCGATGGCCCAGGGCTTTTCGCTGGCGCTGATGGTGCTGAGCCTCTTCGGCGCGGTGTCCGGGCTGCTGAGCCTGATTCAAAAGCGATCGCTGATCGGCTGGATCGGGTTGGCGATCGGCGGCATGTTCACAATCTGCTTATGTAGCGGCATGATGATGCTGCTGGTGAATTTGGCGTGAACAAAGTAATTGTTACGCGCGGCAGGCGGATTGAGAGGCGGGGCGAGCGCGTCGCCCCGATATCGGACGTCGACACTCGCTGCACTTGTGCAAGAGCGTGACTACAATGCTCTGGAGTGAGGGCTGAATCCGTTGACGGTAATCTCCGCGTACTTGGACACGAGCGAGGTCCGGGCGCGCTGGCGGTTTGCAGGGAAAGACGCAACGAGGCACCTTCCATCGGAATCCATCCATGAGTCGTGAAAAGGTCCGTACGAGTGCGGTGGATCGCGCAACCCCGGCGCAGCGTGTGTTCACGCTGGAGTCGGCCAATCGATCGCTTGTGCTGGTGCGGAAAATCGTGCGGGACATCGTCGAGCGCTACACGGAAGTCTCCGCGCTGCGGGCCGAGCGCGAGGAACTTTCGCGCACGCTCGGGCCGGTCGAGCGGCAGGACGAGCTGCGGCTGCGCACCGAAGAGCGGATTGCCACGCTCAATCGCCTGAGCGACGAGTTGACTGACATCGGCTGTGAGCTGAAGGACTGGGCGACTGGCCTGGTCGACTTCCCGGCGCTGCACCAGGGTCGGCAGGTGTGCCTGTGCTGGCGGCTGGACGAGCCGGCGATCACACACTGGCACGAATCGGACGCAGGTTTTGCCGGTCGCAAGCCGATCGGACCGGATTTCGGCACGCCGGGGCGCGCCGCCGACGCGCCCGCTCGCAGCGGAGATGCCCCGGCCTGAGCATCACGCGCAAGTGCGCGATCTCGCGCGCAGCCGCGCGCGGCACGTGCCGGCGCGCGGCGAAATGCCGCATGCGAGCCGCGCGGTTCGCGGTTCGATCGACCGTGGCGTGATCCACATCGCGGACGGATCCCCATGTTCGACGCGCAGCGTTGGTCGGAGTTGCAATCCGGACGAGATTGCCCGCTCTGCAACATCCCCGAGAGCGACCCGACGCAGGTCGCCGTCGTCTCCAGCGGCCGCATCCGGCTCCAGGACGATCACGACTTCCGCGGCTATTGCATCCTCACGCATCGGCTGCACGTGACCGAGCTGCACCGGCTCTCCACGGCGGAGCTGCACGCCTTCATCACGGACGTCGCACGGCTGGCGCGGGTGATCGAGCAGGTGTGCCGGCCGACCAAGCTGAACTACGAAATCCTCGGGAATGAAGTGCCTCACCTGCATTGCCACGTGGTGCCACGCTATCCGCATGACCCGCTCTGGGGCCGGCCGATCTGGCTGCGCGCCAAGGAGTCTCGCCGGGCGCTGCCGGCTGAGGAGTTCACGGCGCTGCGCGCCGCGCTGGCGGATGCGCTGCGCTGCGCGGAGTAGCGCGCGGATCCGCGGCGCGCCGGCGTCGGCCTAGCGCGGCGCTGCGGCGCGCAATAGCTCGATCGCATCGAAACCGGCCCGCGGGCCAAGCACCACCGCGGGCGGCACACTCAGCCAATCCTGCAAGATCGCGGCGTATACGTCGCGGAAGTCGAGCTTGTGCGGCAAGTCGCCTTCAATCAGGTTTCCCAGGTCGGGCGCGGCGCCGATGACGCCGCCACGGCAGGCAGGCCCGGCCAGGAACATGGGTGCGGCGGCGCCGTGGTCGGTGCCCTGGCCGCCATTCTCGGCCACGCGTCTGCCGAATTCGCTGAACGTCAGCAGCAGCACGCGCTCGGCCAGCCCGCGGGCGGTCAAATCGTCGTAGAACGCGGCGACCGAACCGGACAGTTCGCGCAGCAACGGTCCGTGCGCCAGGAGTTGCCGCGCGTGCGTGTCGAAGCCGTCCAGCGACGTGTAATACACGCGCGGACCGAAGTCCGCCGCGATGAGCTTTGCAATCTGCTGCAGCCGCTGGGCCAGCCCGTGCGGCGGGTAGGGAGCGCCGAGCGTTTGGTCGCGCGCCACCGATTCGATCCGCCGCGCGGTGGCGCAGCTCGAGAGCGCGACGCGCTGCACGAAGAGCAGGTCGTCCAGGGCCGCGCTGCTGGGGCTGGTCGAATCGTGGCTGCGCGGCGCTGCGATGACGTCGCCGAGCGCCGTGGCTTCGCCTTCCAGGCGAAAGGCGGCGATATCGCGCACCGAGACGACCGGTGTGCGCTGCGACTTGAGCGCCAGCGGCAGTGCCTCCGCGGCCAGGTGCAGGGCGGTTGGAGCCTGCGCCTGCGAGGGATCGTTCGCGGCTGCGGCGCGCTGCTGCGCGACCCAGTGGTCGACGACGCGGCCGAGCCAGCCGTCGCGCGCCAGCTCTGGATCGACGCGGGCCGTGTGCCAGATGTCCAGGGCACGGAAGTGCGAACGGTCCGGGTTCGGATAGCCGACGTTGTTGACCACCGTCAGCAGGCCCTGGTCGAAGAGCCGCTTGAAGCCGCTCATTTCCGGGTGCAGACCGAGCTCATCGCTGACCCGCAGCGCCTGCTGCGGCGGGATTCGCAGCGTGGGCCGCGCGCGGAAATAGCGTTCGTCGCGCAGCGGGACGACCGTATTCAGCCCGTCGTTGCCGCCGGTGAGCTGGATTACGACCAGCACGCGCCGTTCGCGATCGGGCGTCGCGGCCAGCGCCGTGGAGCCGAGGAATCCTGGCAGGCTGCGGCCGGTTGCCAGTAGCGTCACGCCGCCCAGGCCACGTTGAATGAACTCGCGTCGCGATTGCAGCATGGCATGTGTCCCTATTTCGCGGCTTGCCTCTCAGGCCATTTGATACTCGGGCGAGGTCACCAGCACGCGCAGTACGCCGCGCGCGAACTCGCCGCGATCAGCGGTATCCTGCGGGTAGTGCTGCCT
>CAZHTF010000080.1:12920-14366 GCA_964535305.1 uncultured Planctomycetales bacterium
GGCGGCAGCGTCGATCGTCAGCGCTTCGCAGGCCTGCATGATTGCAGCCGGATCGTTCAACGAATGCCGCTGCAGGAACGCAGGCGCGTCGAACGCGTCGCGCAGCGCCTTCGTGGCGGCGTTCATCCGCACCAGCATGGTGGCCGCGTTCAACCAGGCGCGCTGCCCGTCCCAGCCTTTCACCGCGGGCGGGGCGAGCAGCGCCTGCCCGGCCTCGGCCGTCAGGCGCGCCAGCGGCTGGGCCGCGACGCGCAGCTCGAGCGAGCGCACCAGCCCGATCGCCAGCTCAACCGGCGATTTGATCCGCGCGCGGTGCCAAGGCGGATGAAACATCGCCCGGCTGGTCAGCAGCCGGGACAGGGTGGCCCCGATGTCAAACGCGCCGGCTCGCAGCGTCTCAGCCAGCTCGCGCACCAGTTCCGGCGGCGGCTGCGGGCAGACGAATTCGCGCAGCAGCTTGAGCGCCAGGAACTCGCCGCAGGCAGGCTGCTGCAGCGCGGCGCGGATCACGTCGTGCCCATCGAGCTTGCCGCGGGCCCCGAGGACGCTCTTCTCACCATCGTCGTGCTCGGCTGTCGAGAGGGCGAAGGCGCCGCCGCGCGTATGCCAGCCGGTGAAGGCCCGCGCCGCTTCGCGGATGTCGTGCTCGCTGTAGTTGCCGACGCCAAGCGTGAAGAGCTCGAACAGCTCGCGGGCGTAGTTTTCGTTGGGGCGGCCCTTGCGATTCTCGTTGCCATCCAGCCAGACGATCATGGCCGGGTCGCGCGAGACCGCCAGCAGCAGCGCTTCAAACGAGCCCAGCGCGCCGCGCTCCAGCGTACGCAGTTGCTGCAGCATCAGCGCGGCGCTGCGCACCTTGTCGTTGCTGGTCGCGAAGTGGTTGTGCCAGAAGAGGCACATGCGCGCGTGCAGCGGGCGCTGCGTGTGCGCCATGCGCAACAGCCACCAGCCGCGCAGCGCCTCGATGTTGTCGCGGGCGGCCAGGGCCCGCCCGGCTTCGTCCAGCTCGGCGTGCCGCGCCGAATCGCCTGCCGCGCTGACCAGCCGCGAGACGCAGGCGCCCAGTCCTTCGTCCAGAGCCTGCTCGATCTCGGCCAGGCTGGGGCAGAACGCGGCCCGCCGCAGCAGGTGCGTCGCCGTAGCCCGATCCCAGGGTTGCTGCGGCGAAGGCTCAAATGGCGCCAGCCATTTCACGGCGAAGCCTCGTGCTGACCGCGCGGCTTGCTCGAGCCTTCGTGCGGCGCGAATCGAAGCTCGATGCGCGCCTGGGCGCGCTCGGCGTCGTAGAGCGTCTCGACGTTCAGATCCGACATGAGCCGCAGCGCCTGCAGCGCCAGCCCGACTTGTTTCTCGGCGTCGCCGCGAGACTCGTCCTCTTCGAGCATGCGGTTGATCACCAATTCGCGGCGGTTTTCGGCCAGGATCGCGGCCAGCGCCGGGAAATCC
>CAZHTF010000081.1:0-14234 GCA_964535305.1 uncultured Planctomycetales bacterium
TCGCAGGCGGCGCGACGGGAACGGCGCGCGGCGGCGGCGCGGGCGTCTGCGGCGGCAAGACATCGCCGAGCGGCACTTCCACCGAAAACGCGCCGACATCGACTTCCGCGCGCTGCTGATCGATCCGCAGGCGGACAATCCGCCCGTCGCGATCGAAATTTCGCACGCGCACCGGATCGCCGGGCTGCAGATGCACGACGCGCTGCACCCACTGCTGAAACTCGGCCTGCTGGCGGGCCAGGTCGGCCTTGGCCGCATCCGCCGCGCTGACGGCACGGCCGGCGGCGAGCTGCGCGTTCTCCGCGGCCAGCCGCGCGTCCTCGGCCTTGCGCTTGGCGGCGATGGTGCCCTGCAGCGCCGCCCGCAGCGTCCGCGCGCGGTGCGAGAGATTGCGCCGCGCGGCATCGACCAGCCGCCGCGGCATTCCCAGCCGTTGGGCGATCTCGATCGCGTTGCTGCCGCCGGGCTCGCCGATTCGCAGCAGGTAGGTCGGCTTGAGCGTCTCGTAGTCGAATTCGACGCAGGCATTTTCGGCCCGCTCGTTGGAGAGCGCGTAGCTCTTGAGTGCGCCGATGTGCGTCGTGACCACGCAGCGGGCCTTCAGCCTCGAGAGCTCATCTAGCACGGCCCGGCCGATCGCGGCGCCTTCGTCCGGGTCGGTGCCAGCGCCGAGCTCATCGATCAGGATCAGTGCATGCGGCCCGGCTTCGCGCAGCATGTCCATCTGCCGGCGCAGGTGGGCGCTGAATGTGCTCAGCGATTGCTGCATGTTCTGCTCGTCGCCAATGTCGATCAGGATGTGCTTGAAGGGGCCGACGCTGGAACCCTCGCTCAGCGGCGCGGGGATGCCGCTCTGCACCATCAGCGAGATCAGCCCGATGGTCTTGAGCGTGACGGTCTTTCCGCCGGTGTTCGGCCCGGTGATGATCAGCAGGTCGAAATCCGCGCCCAGGCGATAGTCGACCGCGACCACGACGTCGCCCGCGGGCTGCCCGTCGCGCTGCCGCGCGCGGGCCAGCTCGAGCAGCAGCGGGTGGCGCGCGCCGCGCACAGCCAGCACCGGCTCATCCGGCACCTGTGGGCAGCGCAGCCCGAATTCCTCGGCGAAACGCAGCTTGGCGACGATCAGATCCAGCACGGCCAGCGCGTCGAGCGTGCGATCGATCGCCTCGGCGTTTAGGTGGACCTCGTGCGCCAGCGCCCAGAGCAGCCGCGCGATCTCCTCGGCTTCCTCGCCGCGCAGATTGCTGACCTGGTTGTTCAGCTCGACCGCCTCGGCCGGCTCGACATAAAGCGTCGCGCCGCTATCGGAGCTGCGGTGCACGATGCCTGGCAGCCGCCCGCGATACTCGCTGCGCAGCGGGAACACCAGGCGATCATTGTGCAGCGTGTAGTTCGGATACTGCAGCATGCGGCGGATGTGCGGATCGTGCATCAGCCGCTCGACCACCTCGCGGATGCGGGCCGCGGATTCTTCGATCTCCCGCCGGACGCGGGCGAGCTTTGGGCTGGCGTCGTCGCGCACGCGGCCGCGCTCGTCGATCACGGAGCGGATGCGCTGCGCGATGGTCAGAAAATCGCCGGTGCGCTCGGCCAAGTGCCGCAGCTCGCCCAGCGGCTCGGGCAGGTTTGCGAGGTAGTTACAGACGTCGTGCGTGGCCGCCAGCGTGTCGCCGACGCGCGCGACCTCCTCGACGCTGACGCGCAGCGGCGGGGCCGTGCGGGTCAGGATCTCGCGCACATCGGAAACGCCCGTCAGCGGCGGCAAGCCGCGCTCCAGCTTGAGCGCGGCGAGCTGCTCGACCTGTGCCAGCCAGCGGCGGATCAGCTCGGGCCGGGCGCTGGGCTTCATCGCGTGCGCCAGCGTTCGGCCCAGGGCCGTCAGCGCGTAGCGCCCCAGCAGCTCGCGGATGCGGTCGAAATCCAGGCAATCCAGTGAATGCGCGTCCATCTCGTCGCCAACAATGCTCGCCAGATGCCGGCCGAGGCGTCGCGGCGTGACTCCTGCGCCGCGCTTTGCCGGGATGACCGCCGAAGTGTAGCCGCGCGCGTAGGACCCGCCTAGCGTGCCATGACGGGCGGCGGTCGCGGCAGTGACCGAGTGGCGCTAACCTCGCCGTCGCTCGCGTGTCCAGTACAATTAGAGCTTGCTGGCATTTGGAAAGGATTCACACGCATGTACCGACGCAAGATGGCCCTGCTCTCGGCACTGATCTCGGGCGCTACGCTTTTTCAGACCGTGGTCTGCAACGTCCCGGATTTCGACGAGCTGTTCGACGACCTGTTCGACGATGACGACGGCTTCATCATCATCGAAGACGATGACTGCTGCGACGACGGGTTCTTCTTCGATGTGTTCTTCGACGACTGCTGCTAGCCAAACCCGCGTCTGAAACGGACAGCGGCCGCCGGCACCCGCCACCGAACCAAACGCCAGCGAGCGCGATCGGACGCGAATCCGACCGCGCTCGCCTTTGCGTGTCTGCTTGCAGGTTGCGGAGTTATTCCTTGTCGAGCTTGCCGACCAGCGAGAGCGAGAAGTTCGCGCCCTCGAACTTGATGTGCGGCATGACCTGCAGGTCGACCTTGTACCAGCCGACCTCTCCGGGCACCTCGATCACGTTGATCGCGAACTTGCGGATTGGGCGACGATTGGCCACTTCCGCGGTCGGATTGTCCTGATCAGACTGATACTGCCGCATCCAGTCGGTCAGCTCGGTCTGCATCTTCACCGGCGTCTGCCAGCTCTGCAGGTTGTCGCGCTGGATTACCTTCAGATAGTGCGCCAGGCGCGAGATCATCATCATGTACGGCAGGCGCGTGCCGAGCTTGTAATTCGTCTGATCGCGGCGGCCTTCCTCGGTATCCGGGAAGGTCTTGGGCTTCTGCACCGAGTTGGCGCTAAAGAAGCAGGCCTTGTCGGTGTTCTTGTACATCGTCAGCCCGATGAAGCCGGCCTCGGCTAGCTCGAACTCGCGCCGATCCGAGATCAGCACCTCGGTCGGGATCTTGGTCTCGATGCCTTCCAGCGACTTGTACTGGTGCAGAATCAAGTTCTCGACCATGCCGCCGGCCTGCGGCCCGGTGCAGTTCATCGTCCAGCGCGAGGCGGCGAAACTAGCGGTCAGCCGCGTGGCGAACGCGAATGAAGCGTTGCCCCAGAGATACTTTCGGTGGCTGTCGGTGACCTTCTCCTCGTAGTTGAAGGCCTTCACCGGGTTGCCCTCGGGCGAATACGGGTGCCGCAGGAGGAACCGCGGCAACGTTAGCGAGAAGTACCGCGCGTCGGGCGAGTCGCGGAACGAGTTCCACTTCGTGTACTGCGGCCCCTCAAAAACGCTGCTCAGATCCTTGAGCTTCGGCAGCGCCTGGAAATCGTCGACGCCGAACATCTCCGGCCCGGCGGCGGCGACGAAGGGACAGTGCGACATGGCGGCGACCGCCGAGACTTTCTGCATCAGCGCGATGTCGCGCGGGCCGGGGCCGAACTCGTAGTTCGAGATCATGGCGCCGAAGGGCTCGCCGCCGGCCTGGCCAAACTCGGCCGTGTAGATGTGTTGATATAGCCCGCTCTTGGGAATTTCCGGCGCGTTCTCGAAGTCTTCCAGCAGCTCGTCCTTCGAGACGTTCAGAATGTCGATCTTGATGTTCTCGCGGAAATCAGTCTGATCGACGACGAATTTCAGCCCACGCCAAGCCGACTCGAGCTTCTGCACCTGCTCGTTGTGCAGAATCTCATCAATCTGGGCGCTGAGCTTGCCGTCGATCTCGGCGATGTACGCGTCGATCAGGGCCTTGTCGATCTTCTCGGTCGGCGAGCGGAAAAGCTGCGACAGCAGCTCCTTCACACCACGCTGCGCGACGCGCGCCGCTTCGCGGTCTTTGATCCCGGTCGCGACGGTAATTTCGTCCAGCAACGCCGTCACTTCCGGCGAATAGGCTTCCGCGGACTGCGAGGCGGCCTGTGGGCTGTCAGCCATGACACATTCTCCGAAGGCGACCCGGCTGCGGCCGAGTCATTCCGCAAACACGAACGGATGCAAAACAGCCTGGCGGCGGCTGCGGCCTACGCGCCCCCCTCGGGCTTGTCGAGCCCGAGCGCGCTCATCAGCTTCTTGCGCGTCTCTTCGTCCTTGACGATGTCCTGAATCTTCTTGGCGAACTCGCGCTTGTTGGCCAGCGGAGCCTTCAGGGCGCTGAGCGCCTCGCGCGTCTCGAGCAGTTGATTCAGCTCGGGAACCTGCCGGGCAATGCGCTCCGGCTCAAAGTCCTTCAGCGAAGCGAACTTGAGCTGTACGCCCATCTCGTCGCCGGGGTTGCCGGTCAGCTTGTTGGCTACATTCACCTTCAGATTCAGATTCTGGCTCTTCATCACGTCGTTGAAGCTGTCTTTGTCAACGCGGATCATCTTCCGCTCTTCGAGCGGCGTGTCATCCGCGCGCAAGGTGAAATCGCCCAGCATCGCCATGCGGAAGGGCAGCTCTTTCTGCTCCTTCGTGTTGGTCGCCGGGCGATACGTGATGTTGATGCGTTCCTTGGGGGCTTGCGATTGCGGCTTGCTGCTCATCGGATCACCTCAAGACCTGCAGTCGGCGGGCGGCGGCCGCCGCCCCGCGCAGTAACTGCTTTACTACCCGCACATAGGGATCGGCGTCAACCGCCAAACGACTTCAGTCATGCGACGCCCGCATTCCGCAGCCGCTCGCCAGCGGCGCGCGGGCCGCCACCAGCCGCGGGTCAAAGGCTGCCCAAGTGCCGCCGGAACTGCGATGGCCACTCCAACCCAGCGGACGAAGGCCGCAGCGCGAGCCGTGGCACGCCGGTGCGCGCCGCGTGTCGGACTGCGAACTTCAGCCGGTGAGCGTTGACGATTCGGGAGCGGCTTACTTCGTCGCCTGCGAGGCCTGCGTGACCTGGCCGGCGCCGCCGGCCTTGAAATAGACCTGGGCGCTTTCGCTGCGGTCGGCCACGACGGTCAGGACCAGCATGTACTCCTTGCCGGGCTGGAGCGTGACGCCGCCGACTTGCTGATTGGTCAGGTTGAAGACCTTGAAGTTCGAGCCGAGGTTACCGAGGTTGTAATCCACGCCCGGCTTCATCTGGCTCTGCGGGTCGTTGGTGTTTGCGGCGACCACCTTGAATTCGGCCTGATGCGAGTAGTCCGCCTCGAATTTCTGGTGGATCTGCAGCATCACGCTGGTGATGCGGCCGAAGCTGGCCGGATCGCTCAGGTCGAAGCGCAGCGTGGGGGCGGTGCTGGTCTCGCCCGCGACGCTCCACTGCGAATAGCCCGATGTGGCCTTCTTGAACATGTTTTGCGTGGCGGCCTTCCCGTCGAGCTGGATGGCGAGGTTGCTGTCCTTGCTGGAGAGATTCTTGCCGATGTTGAGGCCGGTCATGGCCGCGCCGGTGGCGCTGCAACCGCTGACGGTCAGGACGACGAGCAGTAGGCCGCCAAGCACCGCGCACGTTCGCTTCATGAGAAGCTCCTTCCGTTGAGCTGCACTGAGCCGCAGGTGAACTGAACGAGATTGAATAGAACCCGCGCGGCGCCGCCGCCGCGACTTGACAAAGTTGCGGTAGTTTCCATGCATCATCGGCTGATCGTCAACCCGTTTGAAGCGCATGGCGCGGCGGTGGCGGTAGACTCGGCCGATCCTGCGCGTTTGTCGACCCGAGTCCGCTGAACCGCACACCCGCAGGCTGCGCCGCTATAATCCGCGTCTTGCGGCGTGCGCAGCAGCGCCAAGCCGCGTCGCGCAAAGTGCGCTATCTCAGAAGGTTACGGCATACGTCATGGATCAGTCGCGGATTCGCAACTTCTCGATCGTGGCGCACATCGACCACGGAAAGAGCACGCTGGCCGATCGGCTGCTGCAGATTTCCGGGGCGGTGTCGGCCCGCGACATGAAAGAGCAGTTGCTGGATTCGATGGATCTGGAGCGCGAGCGCGGCATCACCATCAAGGCCTCCGCGGTCTCGCTGGATGTCGAGGTCGACGGGCAGCAGTACCTGTTTAACCTGATCGATACGCCGGGGCATGTCGATTTTCACTACGAGGTGAATCGGGCGCTGGCCGCCTGCGAGGGCGCGCTGCTGGTGGTCGACGCGACGCAGGGCGTGCAGGCGCAGACCGTGGCGAACGCGTACCAGGCGATCGCCAACGATCTCGAGATCGTCCCGGTGATCAACAAGATCGATCTGCCCGGCGCGAATCCCGAAGATGCGGCGATCGAGGTCGAGCATGTGCTAGGCATCAAGACCGAGCACGTGCAGTTCGTGTCCGCAAAGAGCGGCCTAGGCGTGCTCGAGCTGATCCGCACCATTACGCGTGTGCTCCCGCCGCCCGCGGGCGACCCGCGCGCCCCGCTGCAGGGGCTGGTTTTCGACTCGGTGTACGACGACTACCGCGGCGTGATCTGCTACATCCGCATTGTGAACGGCACCATTCGCAAGGGGCAGAAGGTGCTGCTGATGGGCCGCGCGCGGCACTACGTCACCACCGAGCTGGGCAAGCTGCGGCCTCAAATGACGCCGGTGGACAGCTTGTCGGCCGGCGAGGTGGGCTACATCGTCGCCAACATCAAGACGCTGCAGGACGTGACCGTCGGCGACACGCTGACGGACGCGGTCTCGCCGGCGGCGGCGGCCCTGCCAGGCTATCAGCCGCCCAAGCAGATGGTGTTCTGCGACTTCTATCCCGCCGGCGGCGAGGAATACACCGAGCTGCGCGACGCGCTCACGCGGCTGAGCCTCAACGACGCGTCTTTCACGTTTCAGCCTGAGCACAGCGAGGCCCTGGGCTTTGGCTTTCGCTGCGGCTTTCTCGGCCTGCTGCACATGGACATCATCCAGGAGCGGCTGGAGCGCGAGGCAGGCGTCGACGTGGTGCAGACCGCGCCGAGCTGCACGTACGAGGTGTTGCGCAGTGACAAGTCGATCATTCACGTCGACGCCGCCGGCGATCTGCCTACGTTCGACCAGATCGAGGAGCTGCGCGAGCCGATCATGGAGACGCAGATCATCCTGCCGGCCGATTGCGTCGGCGCGCTGATGCAGCTCGCCGAGCAGCGCCGCGGCACGTTCAAGAAAACCGAGTATCTCTCGCCGCAGCGCGTCATGATTACTTATGAGTTCCCGTTCAACGAGATTCTGTACGACTTCTACGACAAGCTGAAAAGCATGACCCGCGGCTATGGCACGATGGACTATCACTTCATCGGCTACCGCGCGAGCGACCTGGTCAAGCTGGACATCCTGGTGAATGGCGTGCCCGTCGACGCGCTCAGCGTCATTCTGCATCGCAGCACCGCCGAGCGCCGCGGCCGGCGCGTGATCCAGCGGCTGCGCGAGGAGATCGGGCGGCACCTGTTCGAGATTCCGCTACAGGCCGCGATCGGCAGCAAGGTGATCGCGCGCGAAACCATCAAGGCCCTCAGAAAGAACGTGACCGCCAAGTGCTACGGCGGCGACGTGACGCGCAAGCGCAAGCTGCTGGAAAAGCAGAAGGAAGGCAAAAAGCGGATGAAGACGGTCGGCCGCGTCGACATCCCGCAGAAGGCGTTCATGACTGTGCTGGAGCCGGAAGAGTAGCGGTCGACGCCTACACGAACGCCGCGCGGCAGGCGTTCGATGAGTTTCTCAAGCTCAGTATCCAAACAGCTCCGCCCGGCGGGACCGCCGCACTTGCCCCTTCCGCGCCGCGGCAGTCCGGGACACGCCGGGACAGGCGTCAGCGCGATCGCGCGAGGCGCTGCGACCGCGCGCGGGTGTACACGACGCGTCGCCGTTGAAGCGCCGGATCGCGAAATTCAGAGCCGCTCCCGTACCGCCGCGGCTCTGAATGCGCGACTCGGCGCGATTCAATGCACGTCACGGCGTAACCGTGATGTTGTAGGTCACATCCAGCGTGAATCCGAGCGTCGGATTGTCGGCAGTGAAGTGGATCACGTGCGTGCCCGGCTGCAACGGCCGGAGCATCAGCCAGTAGCCATCGGACACCGCGGTCCGCACGTACGCCGTCGGATATCCGAACGCCACGGCCAAGTCGGGATTGAAATTCAAGCTGAACACTGGCGAGCGCGTGCGGAAGCGCCGCGGCCGCGACACTTCGCAGCCGTCGATCTCGCAGCTCACGCTGGTGTTGTCCGCGAAAAACGCGGTAATGTCGCGAATGTCGCGCACCGACAGCGGATCGGGCAGGCCCAGCGGATTCGTAAAACCCGGCACCGTGTCCCACTCGGCGTTCGCGAGCGGAATCAGCAGGTGCTTGTCAGCCGGGATCGTCACGTTCCGCACTGCCGTTCCGCCAAACGTCCCCGCCAAGAACCAGACCGGACCCGATTGCCCGACGGCCGCATGGGTCCCGTCCGGGTCGAGAATCGGATTGCTGGCCACATCGGTCGATAACGCCCACTGCCACCAGGCAGCGGTCCATTCGCCATAGCTGCGGCCGTCGACGCGAGCGGTCGGCGGCACAATCCGCAATTCGCAATCGCTCTCGCCCCCGTCCTGTGCGTGGGCCGCGGCGGACGTACCCAGCAGGACGAGCGCGAGCAGTACGCCGATGCGGCGCGGCGCGGCGTTCGCAGACCGGCCGCGCAAGAGGCCGAACCAAGCGGTCGACGTCGATCTCAGCTTCGAACCAAACATGGAATGCTCCTGGTTGTTCTGTGCGGACTCGCGGCAGCGGCGGTTGCACACGCGCGCAACGTCATTGGCGGCCCCGCGATAGCACAGCAGGCATCAGATGAAATTGACTGCCTCTACTGGAATCGCGACAATGCACCTCTGGACGCCCGATTTTTCGCGATCACAATTCCACGGCAAGCGGGCCCGCACGTGTCGCAGGCATTCGTCACGCAGACGCTGCACGAACTGCGCGATGCGCGCTCCGCTTCGGTGGATCGGCTGTTTCCGATCATCTACGACGAGCTTCGCGCACTCGCCCGCCGCTACCGCAGCCGCGAGCGCAGCGGGCACACACTGCAGACGACGGCGCTGGTGCACGAGGTGTATCTGAAGTTGGTCGACCAGCGCGCCGCCGACTGGCGCGACAGGGCACACTTCTTCGCCATCGCTGCCCAGGCCATCCGCCGCATCCTGATCGACCACGCCCGAGGTCGCCGACGGCGCAAGCGCGGCGGCGGCATTGCTGCGGTTGCGCTCGATGACGTTGCGACGCTCTCCGCCTGCGAGCACGTGGACCTGTTGGCGCTCGACGAAGCCCTGGAACGCCTGAAGGCGCTTCACGAGCGGCAGGCGCGCGTCGTTGAGCTGCGCTATTTCGGCGGGCTGAATCTGGACGAGGTGGCCGAGGCGCTGGGGGTCGCCGCCAGCACCGTGGACAACGACTGGGCCATGGCGCGCGCGTGGTTGCGACGCCAGTTGGCTGCGGAACACAGCTCGTGACGCCCGAGCGATACGCGGAAATCGAGGCGGCATTCGCCGAAGCGCGGCGGCTGACGGGCGGCGAGCGGCAGGCATTTCTCGAGTCGCTCGCGCTGCGCGATGGCCCATTGCACAGCGCTGTCGCGGAGCTGCTGACTGGCGCCGCCGACTCGGGTTTTCTATTCAAACCGCTGGTCGGATCGGCGTTTGCGTTGCAGGCGTTGGGGGCTACCACGTCCGCCAGCGCCGGTCAGGCGGCCAGCCCTTCCGCCGACGCGCCCGCCCAGATCGGTCCGTACCGCATTCTCCGCAGCATTGGCGAAGGCGGTATGGGCACCGTGTACGAAGCCGAGCAGCTCCAGCCGATCGCGCGGCGTGTGGCGGTCAAGGTCGTGAAGTGGGGCATGGACACGCCCGAGGTGATGGCGCGCTTCGAGTCGGAGCGTCAGGCGCTGGCGCTGATGGACCATCCCAACATCGCCCGCGTGCTTGACGCCGGTGCGACTGAGACGGGTCGGCCCTATTTTGTGATGGAGCTGGTGCGCGGCGAGCCGATCACGCAGTATTGCGACGCTGCGCGGCTGTCGCTGCGCGCCCGGCTGGAGCTGTTTGTCCAGGTTTGCCACGCGGTACAGCACGCGCATCAAAAAGGCGTGATCCACCGCGATCTCAAGCCGGGCAACGTGCTGGTGGCGACAGCCGACGGCGCGCCGCTGTCGAAGGTGATCGACTTCGGCATCGCCAAGGCCACCAGCGGCCGGCTGGCTGACCAGACGTTGATCACGCGCATGCAGCAGGTTGTGGGCACGCCGGCGTACATGAGCCCCGAGCAGGTCGAGTGCGGCGCCGCCGACATCGACACGCGCAGCGACGTCTACGCGCTGGGCGCCATGCTCTACGAGCTGCTCACCGGCCAGTTGCCCTTCGACGCCGCCCGGCTGCGCGCGGCGGGCCTGGCCGAGCTGCAGCGAATGATCCGCGACGACGTGCCGGCGGCGCCCTCCAGCCGGATCGGCACCCGCGGCGATGCCGCCACCCAGCTCGCAGCGCGGCGCAGGATCGACCCGCAGCGGCTGCGGCGGGCGCTCGCGGGCGATCTGGACTGGATCGTGATGCGCTGCCTGGAGAAGGAGCGCACGCGGCGCTACGATTCGGCTGGTGCACTGGCGCAGGACCTGTCGCGGCACCTCAGTCACGAGCCCGTCGCCGCCGGTCCGCCCACGCTGCGCTACCGGCTTGGAAAGCTGATCGCCAGGCACCGCGTGACGGCCGGCGCTACGATCGTCGTATTCGCGTCGCTGGCGCTGGGGCTGGCCGGTACTACCGCGCTCTATTTCCGGGCCGAGCGGCAGCGCCTGCGGGCCGAATTCGCCGAGCAGCAATCCTCCACCAATGCGCAGGTCGCCGAGCAGCGGCGTGCCGAGGCGATTCTGGCCGCGCACCGCGCCGATCAGTCCGCGAATGCGGCGCGCGAACAACTCAACCGCACGACCGCGCTCACGCAACTGGCGCGATCGATGCTTCAGGCCGGATCGGCGTTCGACGTGGCCGGCCGCGGCGAAATGACCATTCGCGACGCCGCCGAGCGGGCCGTTGCCGAGCTGGACACCGGCCGTTTCGAGCTTGGCCCTCGCACCGAGGCGGATTTGCGCAGTTTCCTCTCCGAGGTCTTCAGCGGGAATGGCCTGTACGACCAGTGGGTCTGTCAGAATCGTCGCGTGCTCGAGCTGCTCGAGGCGCATTTCGCCGATCCGCTGGAGCTGGCCCGTGCGCGGCTGAGCCTGGCGGCGGCGCTGACCTGGAGCCGCGATTTTGACGCCGCCGAACAGCTGCTCGAACAGGTGCGCTCCGCGTGCCAGGAGTACGCGGGCCTGCTGCGCAGCGAAGACTTGAATGCGCGCATCGCGCTCGGGCGCCTTTACCGTGGCACGCAGCGGCGTCCGGCGGCGATTACCGCGCTGCGGGAGGCGATCCGTGAAATCGAAGCCGGCGAGCAAGTCAGTCCGGGTTGGGCTGACGCCGCTTACGAAACACTCAGCATCACGTACCGCGAACTGGGCCGCATTGACGAAGCCACCTACTGGGCCCGCCGCACGCTGGAGTTCGCGCTCGAACACAACCCGTCTGGGCACATGCGAATCGCGGTACGCACGCGCCAATCTGGCCAGTTGCCTCTCGGGCCAGCGCAAGTTGGCGGAAGCGGAGGCGGTCTGCCTGGTTGCGCTGCGAGAGATGCAGGAGGTCGTCGGCAGGCAACACGCGCAGTACAACGCGACGCTCAGCGCGCTGGGCTCGATTTACATCGCGCAGCAGCGAACCGCTGAGGCCGAGCCGCTGCTGCGCGAGCTGGCCGAGTGGCGCCGCGCAAATCTGGGGCCAACCCATCCTGAGCTCGCGAACACGCGCTTCACCCTGGGCGTCATCTACCACGGGCAGCAGCGCACCGCCGAGGCCGAGGCGGCCTACCGCGAGGCCGTCGACATCGCCAGGCAGCAGCAGCCGCTCGACGAGCTGTCGCTGGGCGACTTCCTCCACAACCTCGGCGTGCTGCTCTACAACACCGGCCGAATCGCCGAGGCGGAACCGGCGGCGCGCGAGGCGCTCATGCGGCGCAGCGCCGTCCTCGCAGCGGGACACTTCAAACCGGCCCAGTCGCGAAGCATCCTGGGCGGGATTCTGGTCGAGTTGGAGCAGTACGAGGAAGCCGAAACGCTGCTACTGGCCGCATACGACGTGTTGAAAGAGAACCCGCCAGTTCCACCGAATTTCCTTCCGGATTGCATCGAGCGGCTGGTGAAGCTCTACGAGGCTTGGGAGCGTCCGCCGCAGGCCGCCCGTTGGCGCGACGTGCTCGCCGAGTGGCGCGCGTCGACGCAGCCGGCCGTGGCTTCGCCCAGCGGCACGCGCTGAGGCGTGCTGACGCGCTGGATACGTGCGCGCCAGATCGCGAGATTGCGAGCCACGCGCCCGATGCCAACGCGCCCCATGCGAGCCACGCCGCGCGACCTCATCACGTTTTCGCTATAGTTCCTATGTCTTTGTGCCGTTTCTTCGTGCGGAATGCTGGAGTCCGCGATGTTTGAGCCGTTGCCTGCTGCGTTCGATTTTCCACGGTCAGAGCTTGAGGTGCTCGAATTCTGGGAACGCGAGCAGATCTTCCGCCGCTCGATGGAGCAGCGCCGCGGCGGGCCGATGTTCGTCTTTTACGAGGGGCCGCCGACCGCCAACGGTCTGCCGCACCCGGGGCATTGCCTGACCCGCGCCATGAAGGACCTCTTCCCGCGCTACAAGACCATGTGCGGCTTCCTGGTCGAACGCAAGGCCGGTTGGGACACACATGGCCTGCCCGTCGAACGCGAAGTCTGCAAAGAGCTCGGCATCCGCACCAAGCAGCAGATCGAAGCTTACGGCGTCGAGAAATTCAACCTGCACTGCATCCGCAGCGTGTTTCGGTACACGCGCGAATGGGAGGAGATGACCCGCCGGCTCGGCTTCTGGGTGAACCTGCAAGAGGCCTACGTCACGTTTCATCAGAGCTACGTCGAGAGCGTCTGGTGGAGCCTGAAACGGCTGTTCGAGCGCGGCCTGCTCTACCAGGGACACAAGGTGGTCTGGTGGTGGGCCCAGGGCGGCACCGCGCTCTCGTCCGGGGAAGTCGGTGAAGGCCGCCGCACGGTGGACGACCCGGGTGTGTTCGTGAAGTTCCCGCTGAGCGACGCGGCCGATGCCCGCGCGGCGCGCACTTCGCTACTGGTTTGGACGACGACGCCCTGGACGCTGATCAGCAATCAGTTCGCCGCCGTGAATCCCGAGCTGGAGTACGCGCTGGTGGAGGATCCCGGACTGGATGGGTCCGCGGCCGAGCGGCTGTACCTGGCGGCCGCGCTGGCCGAGACGATCGGCAAAAAGCTGAAGCGCGAGCTGCGCGTCGTATCGACCTGCAAGGGCAGTGCGCTGGTGGGCTTGCGCTACATTCCGCCCTTCGTGGAGGCCTACTATCAGCGCCCGCTGCGCGCGATCGAGGGCCTGAGCCAATCGGCCCGCGCGGCGGATGTTGACCAGCCGCTTGGGCACAGCCGCGCGGCGCTGGCGGCCGGCGGTAGCGCTGCTGCCTTCTGGCGCGTGCTCGCCGCCGACTTTGTCTCGCTCGAGGCCGGCACCGGATTGGTGCACGAAGCGCCCGCGTTCGGCGAAGACGACTTCAATCTGCTTCAGGCAGAGCGACAGCGCTTTACCGATCCAGGTGCGCTTCCGGTGCTGTGCGCCGTGAACCCGGACGGCACATTCAACGCAGACGCCCCGGAGCGCTATCGAGGCCGCTGGGTCAAGGATTGCGACAAGGAGATCATCCGCGAGCTGCGCGATGAGCGCAAGACGCCCTGGGGCACGCCGTTGCTGCTGCATCAGGAGCAGTATCGGCATGAGTACCCTTTTTGCCCGCAAGCGCCAGATGATCCGTTGATTCAATACGCGCGCAAGAGCTGGTTCGTGCGGACGAGCCAGTTCAAGCAGGACTTTGTCGACAATAATGCGAACATTCACTGGGTGCCCGAGCACATTCGCGACGGGCGCTTCGGCAATTTCCTGCGCGGCAACGTGGATTGGGCCCTGTCGCGCGAGCGCTATTGGGGCACACCGCTGCCCATTTGGCAGTGCGAGAAGTGCGGACAAATGCAGGCGATCGGCTCGTTCGCCGAGTTGCAGGCCCGGCCGCAGGCGACGGACAACGGCTACTGGGAGCAGAAGCGCGCCGAGCATGCGCAGGAAGCGCATGAATTCCCCGAGCATCTGCGGGTGCACAAGCCCTATATCGATGAGTGGACGTACGCATGCGAGGCCTGCGC
>CAZHTF010000082.1:0-2042 GCA_964535305.1 uncultured Planctomycetales bacterium
GGTGAAAACCGACACGACCGCGAACACGACGCAGCAGCCGGCGACACTGGCGGACCGCCTGAAGAATCTCAGCGCGGCGGCCGTGACGCCGGACCAGTTCGTCGCCGCGCTGAACGAAGTCGCGACGCAGAAGATCGGCGTGATTGCCGGCGCCGGGGCCAATACCGACTACGCGCTGGTGGCGGCGATGACCGCGGGCGATGCGCAGGCGCGGCTGACCGCGCTCAGCGACAGTCTAGCGCGGCTGACGCTCGCCGGCGGCGGCGAGGGGCCGTTCCCGAATGTCTTCGTCGAATACATCGCGACACCAGGCGGCGTCTATGCGCTCGGCTGGCGCGGCACGGCCAGCGGCACGCGCATCAGCGGCGTGACGGGCCTCAGCATCTGGAGCGTCGCGGATACGTCCTCGGGCGAAGCGCTGCTCGGCAAGGTACTTTCGCAGGGCACGCTCGATTCGGCGGGCGGCTCATTTGGCCTGATGATCGCGCCGGATGGTCCGTTGTGGTCGACGCGCTGGGAAGATGTGCAGATTGCGAGTCGGGCCGTCAGCGGCATCACGCTGAACGGCCCGCTGGCCAGCACCTCGATCACGCGGTTGCGCGAGCTGGTCGGGCCAAAGGGCATGGGCGACAAGCAATTCACGCCGCGAGCCGGGATCTGGTGTGTACCAAGTCTGGCGGGCGCCGGCGGGCGACCGCAAAACACGCTCATGATCAACGGCGCGCCGGTGGGGATCCGCCGCGCGGGTGCGTTGCTGGTGGGCGGCCTGGGGGCGCGCGATCGCGAGTGGGCAACGTTTCTGCGCGAACGGGGCGCGTCGATTGGCTCGAGTTTTTGGGCCACGGGCTGGAGTGGAAACAATTTCGACCCGTTGCAGCGGCCGGCGGCCGCATTCCTGTTGGTGCAGCCCGGGCAGTAGCCCGGCAACGCGACCCACGCCGCGCGTCTTTGTCCTCGATTTCGCCCCAATCTATAATGCCCCTTCTGCGGGTTGGCATGCGGCGGTCTGTGTGCGACCTGCTGAACGTGTGCGGGCCGGCGCGTCTGGCGCGGGAGTTCGACAATGGCGGATGAGGGTGGCGAGCTGCGCCGCATCGCGTGGCCGCAGGTGTTCCCATTTACGCGCCTGTTCGCGACGTTTCAGCGGGCGCGCGATTTCAAGAACCTGATCTTCGCGCTGGGCGCGGTGCTGGCGGCATATGCAACCGGTCGCATGCTGGACGCGGCCTGGACCCGCGCCGACGGCGGCGTGGCCCGCGTGCCCAGCGGCGCCATGCGAACCGAGCTCGATGCGTTCACCGGACTGGCCGCGGTCGATGCGGATCGATGGCAGCGGCAGGCGCTGCGCGCCTGGCGCGACTTCTCCGCGCAGCGCGGGCAATTCGAGGATGAAGCGCAGCGGGCGCAGCTCGCAAAAGCGCGCGAGCTGGTTGAAACCCGGCTCTCCGCCGGGCTGCGGGCCGTCGGCGCCGATTCCAAGCGGACGCCCGATACGCGCAGCGAGGCTCGCCGCGAGCTGGAACTTGCCGCCGATTTGCTGCGCCTGCAACTTGCCGGGCGCGATGTGCTGCGCATGGCGGACGATGCCTTTCGGGCGCGGGCCGTCGAGCAATTGATCACCGCCGACGACAGCATCACCAAGGCCCAATCGGCCGAGGAGATTGGGCTGCTGACGCGCGTCATCGCGCAGCGCCGCCAACTGAGCGAAGGCGAGAGCCGCGCCCCGCGCGGTCCGTTCATTAGCATGTTGCATTTTCAGTCGCGCTGCTTTGCGGCCGCCGTGCGCGGCGTGTGCAGCGGGAATCTGGGCTTTGGCGGCGGGGTGCACGATGCCCAGCCGGCCATGCTCGGGAGCATCGCTTCCGCCGGCGGTGGGCTGCTCTGGCTGGTCACGCAGCGGCCCTGGTTCGCGCTGCTCTACGGCGGGCTGCTGCTGCTGATCTTCGCGTATTTTGGCGCGGCGATCTGCCGCAACACGGCCGTTCGCGCGGCGCGCGATGAGCCACGCCTGCCTTTGCCGTGCGGGCGCCGGCGCAGCTCCT
>CAZHTF010000082.1:2052-13819 GCA_964535305.1 uncultured Planctomycetales bacterium
GCCACAGCCCTTCAGCAGCGTGTCGCAGTTCGTCCGCGAGCGTTACGCGGGGAATGTGCTCGCGGTCGGCATTCCGCTGGCGACGTTCGTCGGCGTCGCGGCGCTGCTGATCCTGGGCGGAATTCTCGGCGCGATTCCGGGAATCGGTCCGGTGCTTTCGGGCGCGGGCTTTGGGCTGGCGCTGCTCGGCGGGCTGGCGCTGATGGCCGTCTTCGCCGGGCTGCTGCTCGGATTTCATCTGCTCTGGCCGACGATCATGGTGGAAGGCTCGGACGCCTTCGATGCCATCCAGCGCGCTTTTGGCTACGTGTTTCAGCGCGGCTGGTCGCTCGCGTTCTACTCGTTTGTCCTGCTGGTCTACGGGGCGCTTGGCTTCGTCGCGGTCCGCGCGCTGGCCATGCTGTTATTGAAATTGACGCATTCTGCGACCTCGGTCGGAATGGGCGTCTTCGGCGTGGTCGAGAGCGCCCGCACCGATACGTTTCCGCAGTTGACCGCGATGTGGCACATGCCGGCCTGGTCCGACCTGACGCTGCTGCCAAACGTGAACGGGCCGGCCTTCTGGGGCAGCTTCAACAACGCCCCGCTCAGCGGCGCCGAGACGGTCGGTATGTGGCTGATCGCGGCCTGGGTGTTCCTGGTGGTGGCGCTGGTGGGCGCATTCGTCGTCAGCTTTTACTACGCCGGGGCGACCGAGATGTACCTGCTGCTCCGCCGCGAGGTTGATGGCGTCGAGTTCGACGAGATTTTCTACGAAGAGTACGAGGAGCCGCTCGGCGGCGAGCCGGCGGCGGCGACCGCGTCCGGCGCTGGCGCGACAGCGCCCGAGATCAAGGGCACGGCGCTGCCGGTGGTCTCGCCGCCAAAAACCGGGGCCTGAATCGGCAGATCCTGCATTGAACCGCGTGCTCGCCAGCCGATAATGACGATATCTGCATTTTTCAGGAGATCTGCGATGAAGGCCATTCGTACGCCGTTGCCGCTCGCCTGCATCGTCGTGCTGAGCGTGGTGGCGTCCCTGGCGCAGGCGCAGACGCCGACATCACCGCAGCCCATGCAGCCGATGCCAGCGGCGCAATCCGCGCAACAGGCTCCTGCAGCGCCGCCGACTACGACGCCCGCGATCACGCCGCCGCCGGCGGCCGCTGCGCCAGGCGCGGAGCCGCTTCGCGCGCGGGTTATCGAGGTTCGCGGCGAGGTCGAGCATGCCCCGCTCGCCAGCCGCGAGTGGAGCGCCTGCAAGCTCGACGACGACTATCCGCCCGAGACCAAAATCCGCACCGGGCTGCGCTCATCGATCAAGCTGCAGATCGGCAACGAAGAGCCGTACACCGCGCTGGTGATCGAATCGGTCGGCCTGACCGTGTTGAGCGAGGCCTACAAGACGCCCGAAAGCAAGGTCGTGCGCGTCGGCGTCGGATACGGAAAAATCCGAGCCGGCGTGGCCGAAGGTGGCCTCAAGAGCAGCTTCACCGTCGACAGCCCGGTCGCCACGCTCTCGAAGCGCGGCACCTGGAACTTCGGACTCTCCTACGAACGCGCCACCGATCGCTTCGGCATCTTCCTGATCGACCGCGGCCTGGTCGATGCCCTCAACAAGCAGCGCGGAGAGTCGCGCCGCGTCCTGCCCGGGCAGGTCGTGACCGAAGTCATGCGCCGTTGGCTGGATGAATCGCAGATTCGAGAAAGCGTGCCGATTGTCGACCTGCTTGGCCAGGAAGACTTCGAAGTGGCCTTCAATCGCATCGACAACGACGGGCTCGGAATCCTCGGACCCGGCGGCGGACGGGCCGTCGTGGTCAACCTCTCCAACGAATCCGTGCGCAGCGAGTTCGCCCAGCTGCTGCGCGCCGCGAATATCGTCGCGCCCGTCGGCCAGCAGCCGATCAACCTGCCCGCGCCCACGGTTCCGATCGTGCGGCCCGAGGGATTCTTCGGCACCGGTCGCGGCGATCAGTTGATCCGGCTGATCATCTCGCAATCCAACCGGCTCGCGACCGAGGGGGCGATGAAAGCCGGCACGTACAACTTCCGCCGCTCCGCGCTGGAAAGCTGGATCGCGGCCCGTGAGCGCCGCTGAAGCCCGTCCGCGGCGGAGGGGCAGTGCATGGCGGGAGTGCTATCTTTCACGAAGATGCACGGGCTGGGCAACGACTACGTCTACATCGAGCTCTTTTCACAATCACTCGAGCTGCAGAGCGCCCCGCAACTGGCCAAGAAGATCAGCGATCGCCATCGCGGCGTCGGCAGCGACGGGCTGATCCTGGTGACGCCGCCCGAGCAGGCCGAAGCGCACGTGCGGATGATCATGTTCAATGCGGATGGCTCGCGGGCGCAGATGTGCGGCAATGGCGTGCGCTGCGTGGCGAAGCTGGCGTATGAGCGCGGCCTGGCGCGCGAGAATCCGCTGCGCGTGCAGACCGATGCGGGCGTGCTGACGCTCGAGCTGACGCTTTCGCAAACGAGCCTGGTGCAGCGCGTGCGGGTCGACATGGGCGAACCGCTGCTTGAGCCCGAGCGGATTCCGGTGGCGCTGCGCGGCACGCGCGTGGTGGGCACGCCGATCCCGCTGATGGACAAGATGCTCTCGCTGACCTGCGTATCGATGGGAAACCCGCACGCCGTGTTCTTCACCGATCAACTGGCACGTGTTCCGCTGCGCGAGTGGGGCAGTCAGCTCGAGCGACACCCGCTCTTTCCCGACCGGATCAACGTGCATTTTGTGCAGGTGCTGACGCGCAACCGGCTGAAGATGATCACCTGGGAGCGCGGGGCCGGCCCGACGCAAGCCTGCGGCACCGGGGCGTGCGCCGTGTGCGTCGCCGGCGTGCTGAACCGGCTGAGCGACCGCGAAATCACCGCCGTGCTGCCCGGCGGCGAGCTGCAGATCGCCTGGGACGAGTCTGGCAATCACGTGTTCATGTCCGGCCCGGCGGAAGAGGTCTTCCGCGGCGAATGGCCGCTGTAGCGGCCGCGTCAGGCCAAGGCGCTGACTGGCCCGACGTGACGCAGGCCCACGATGCGGCCGGCCGCGTCCAGTCCGTCGCGAAGCGCCAGCGAGCGCGCCGCTCAGGCTACGCACCGAACGCCGCACCACATTCCGGGCAGCGCGGCGCGCCGACGCCGCGAAGTCCGTAGCCGCAGCGGATGCAGACCGGTACGCCTCGGCGATTCAGCTCGCGGCGCAGCAGCGTACTTTGTCGCGTGCGCATCAGGATTCCCGTGAGCAGCACTGCGAGCAGCCCCACCACGCCGCCGATGATGCCGCCATAGCCCGGCCCGGTCGGGATGTGTGCGACGCGCAGCACTAGGAAGAACCCCAGCGGCATCAGCACCGCGATGGTCACCACCACCACGACCCAATAGAGCGTGCTGCGAACCAGCTGGCTCGTCACGACTCGCAGCAATTCGCGGCGCTCGGCGTCGGATTCGAGCTGTGCCAGTTCGGGGAACTGGTTGAGCCGCTGCTGGATCCACCTGTCGAGCGCCATTGCTGCTCCGGATCAAGACGCGCGACGCACGCGAGCGACTCGCGATGCAGATGCCGCGGCGACTCGAGAGATGCTAGCAGCGCCAGCAGGCATACGCTCGCCAGCCAGGAACGGCGAAACGCCGCCGAGTCTTTCGTAACCGGGCGGCGCTTCGCGTGCTTTGTTCAGACGGCCAACGCGCAGTGTGAGCCGCGCGACGGACGAATCCGTTACGGGCAGACGTTGAGCCAGTTTGCCAGCAGGATGCCCAGGTCAGATTCGTCGGTGTCCAGGTCACCGTCGAGGTCGCCGCCCGGGCCGGTCAGGAACGACGCCAGCAGCAGACCCAGGTCACTCTCGTTCACGTTTCGGTCGCCGTTCAGGTCGCCGGGGCAGGCGGTGCCGATCGGCGGGCTGCAGGTGGCGCGCGTCATCACCAGCGACCAGGACCGCACAGTTCCGGTTTCGAGCGTGTACACGTCCTCGACGCGCAGCGTCCAGGTTCCGTCGGCGTTGATGCCGTCGAACGCGGACAGCGGATTGGCCGGGACGAACGTGGCCGAGTATGGGTTGGTGGTCGGGGCGATGGCCTGGATGGAGTTGACGCCTTCGTCGTCCAGCACCGTGTTGCAGAAGTTGTTCCCGGTGTTGAGACTCCCGCCGGGTCGATCCATGACGACCACTGCGGGCGCGCCGCCCGGGCCGATCAGCGTCACGCGCAGATCGCCGACGCGCGTGTGATCGATGCCCACGCCGGTCGCGCCGACGGCGGATGAGCAGCTTGTTCCCGTGATGCGCAGGTCGACGTCGCGAATCTGGCCGACGCCCGCGACGATCAGCGGCACATCTACCGCGCCGTTGTCGGGGATGGGTTGCACGGCGCCGCTGTACGCGACGGTGGTGGACGTGCCGGAGCCGGTGCCCAGTATCGTGTCAAACGTGTTGCTGCTCTCGTTTGAGTTGACGCTCAGCCGCAGCACGACGGGCGCGCCGCACGGATGCGACGAGCTGATCGAGACGACATACGCGGTCGCGTTGCTCGCATTGCCATTGGAGGGGATATCCGGATACGTCGCATTGGCGGTGACAATCGAAGCCGTTGGCGTGAGCGAGCTGAGCGTGCCGCTGACGCCGGTGGCGCTGACCGCGCCCAGGTTGCGCACGGCGATCGTCACTTGCAGGCTGGATTCGCCCGGCTCGGCGACGCCGTTGCTGTTGCCGTTGCCGACGTTGTCGAGCGCCGCGATCGACTGGCTTGCGAAGAGCGGAATCGCCGGCACGATCGTGAAGTTCACGTTCGAGATGTCGAAAAAGATGTTTCCGACCGCTTCGACGCGGATGCGGCCGAGCGTGCTGCTGATGTTAGGTAGCGTGACTGGCTCGCTGCCGTCATTGGGCGTGCTCTCGAGCAGCGTGGTCGGGTACGTCAGACCGCCGTCGGTGGAAAGCCGAATGCGGACGTTGGCGCAGTTCACCGGGGCCGCGTTGGTGTTCGCGACGTTCCAGGTGACCGTCTGCGTGCCGGACCAGCTCACCGCTGTGTTCGGCGCGGTGACATTGAACGGGCCGGCGCCGGAAGTGATGGTCAGAATCATGTCGTCGGTGTTTACGCCGCCTGCGCCGGCGACATTGTCACGCGCGGATACGCGGAAGTTCATCGTGCGGCTGATGCTGGGCAGCGCCTCGCCCACATTGGTGATGTTGTTCACCAGGTCGCTCAGGCGTGGGATCGTGCGGCTGGGATCGGTCGAGGGGTTCCAGGAGCGCACGATCGGCCCGGCGCTGGCAGGGTTGATCGGCAACGGGTCCGCAGAACCGCCATTACGCTGCTCCCAGCAGAAGGTCAGCGCGTTTCCATCGACATCCGAGCCGGTGGCGCTCAGCAGAAAGGGCGTGCTGCGCGGGATGGTGTAGTCCGCGCCGGCGTTGACAGTCGGGGCGGTGTTGCCGGTCGCGGTGGAATTGGCGCACGACGAGCCCCCGCCGCTGAAGAGATACGCCGTGATCTGGTCGAAGTTGATCGAGTTGAAGTACGGATCCGAGTTGGATTGCAGATTGTCGCTGCCGCAGATGCCGGCGTAGGCCATGATGGTTGAGCCGGAGCCGGGTTCGATCACGTACTGCGACGAGTCGCCGGAGAATCCACCGCAGCTGTTGTGCGTGTGTCGGCCGCCCATCTGGTGGCCCATTTCGTGAATGACGTAGTCGATGTTGAAGGGGTCATTGATCGGGTCGAGGTGGGCGCTATAACCCTGGCCCTTCACGCCCGCGACACAGACGGTGCCGATGCCGCCCGCCAGGCCGTTGTCGCCGGCGGTGGTGCGGTGATAGACGTGGCCGATGTCGTAGGCGGCGCTGCCAATCACGGTGTCCAGCCGCGTCTGGCACTGGCCGTTGGTGGTCGTGGGGCTGTTGGGGCTGGTGAACGGATCCGTCGCGGCGTTGGTGAAGATCACCAGATTGTTATTGGCGACCAGCACCAGCCGCACAGCGAACTCGACCTCGCACACGCCGTTGATGCGGTTGATCGAAGTCGTGACCGCGGCGAGCCCGCCGGCGGCCGTCCCGCCGTGATAGGCCGTGTATTCGCCGGTGGTGCACACGGCGACGCGATACTGCCGTCGCGTCGGGCCGGAGCGTTCGGTCGAGCCGTCGCCGCGCAGCGCGGCGACCCAGTCAATCGCGTCATCTTCGTGCGTGTGACAGGCAAACGCGGGCGCGTTGGCGGCGTATTCGTCTTTGAAATAGCTGGCGTAGTGCACGGTGTCGTTTCGCGAAACCGGGTCGATGTACCACGCGCCGCCGGGCGAAAGCACCTGTGCATGGAAGCCGGCGGGCGTCCAGTCGAACCGCAGCGTCGCGGCCGGGTCATCGATGCCCTGGCCCAGATACGTGCGGATCTCCGGATACTGCGCCTGCAGCGGCGCCTCCATCACCGACGACTCGACGAAGCGGAAGGACTGAAACGCGCCGCGTGGCGTCGGTAGCGCGAGCACTACGCTCGATTCGCCCGGCGCCACATTCTCTTCAAGCGGCGCGCTGCGCAACAACGCCCCCAGCAGCGCGCCATCCAGTGCCGCGCCCTGATACTGCATTGGGCGAATCCATGGCTCGGCCGCCAGCACCGCTTCAGGCAGCGCTTCTTGCAACTGCCAAGGGCCATTGACCGGGTCACGCGCAACCGCGGTGGCTGTCAGACACGACAGGACGACAAAGCCGAATAGCACGCGGCGAGAAGTCACGCGGAGCTCCTTGGTGTCTTGGAAATTGCCGGGCGGGGTAATTAACGCACCGGTTGTATTCACGACAGTAGCCGGCGCGTGGAAAGCGTGTCAACCCAATTTATCGCCGGCTCGCGTGCCGCGGTGCATCGCGGTTCGGATTGTGATGTCACGGCGTCGGCGACGCCGCGTAGCGGATCGCATGCGTCAGCACCGGGTCGTCACCCGCAAAGTACTCCGCAGCCGTCGGCTCAATGCGAACGTCCGGGAACATCGACTCCGGGTCATCGGTCGCGGTTTGGAAATACTTGGTCGAGTAGCTCACGATCAGGTTGGAGTGCGGCAGTTGAAAGCTGCGAACTTCGCCGTAGGCGTTGGGCTTTTGCCCGGTCGGCTCGCCGATGACGATCGCGTCGAGCGCCTTTTTGATCTCGCTGGCGTTGAGCTGTGCGGAGGAGAACGTGGCGCGCCCGACGAGGACGATCACGCTTCCGGGCTTGCGCATTTGTTCGATCGTCCCGAGCCGCGCGATGAACGGCCAGAGCAGCGCGGAGTTTCCGCCGCCGTTACGGCGCAGGTCGATTACGAGCCGCGCGGCGCCGCTTTCGGTCAATTTCGCCAGGACTGCCTCGGAAAACTCGGCCACGCTCTGGCCGAGCTCATTCTGGCACTTGCCATATTGCACGTAGAGCACGCCGTCGCCTGGCAGCAGCTCGAACCAGTTCGAGCGCGGCCGCGTCTGGCGATAGAGCGGCAACTTGTCGGCCGACGGCTTCGTCACCCATTGCGCGATCGCCAGCTGCGCCGGCGAGACCGCCGCAATTTCGAGCGAGCGCTCCGTGCCAGCCTGCCGCAGCCGCAGTGTCACCTTTGAATCGCTGCGCGTAACGCCGCTGGCATGCAGCAGCGCGGCGGCATTCAGCGTGCGGCGGATGTGACTGCGGCGCGTGGCTTCGTTTTCCGCCGGCAGCAAAGCCCCGACGCGCTGAATGGCCTGGTCGATCGGCGTATCGTCGAGCGCCAAAATTTGAGCGCCAACCAGCGCTTCGTGCTGGGGCGTGGCGTGCGTGATGAACACGCCGTCCTTGAATGCGTATGCAACGAACGGGAACTGCGGTGCGTTTGCGAGCGCGACCCGCGCGTCCAGCGTCGTGTGTGCGTCGCCGACGCGTGCGACCAGCCGCATCATCCGCACGACGATCTCACGATTGGAAAGATTGGGAAGTGCTTCGCGCAACGCCGCGACGTCGGTCTCAAATTCTTCGCGGCTCAGCCGAAAGAAGAGGTTTTTGTGTCGCTTGGGTAGCTCGCTCGCGAGCGTGTTCAGGTCGTCCAGCCAGTGTTCAATGCGCTGGGCGTCGCTGACAGCCCGCTCCGATGCCGGCGCAGAAGTCTGTGCCGGCGCGAAGGAATGCACGGCCACTGCCACGAATACGACCAGCGCGAAGCGGATGGGCTGCGATCGAATCGCATGCGCCCGGCAGTTGGTTGGCATCACGAGGCAGCTCCAGTTGGCGCGGATGACTGCCCGGCCGCTGCGGCGAAGGGTGCCGCGAGCGCCGGATACAGTCCGCGATATTCGCGATACGCCGATTCGTATGCAACGACGCTGGGGCCATCTGGAAGCGTGCTGGGCGCCGCTGGGGCGGTGGCGGCGGTCAGCTCCTGCGGGTCGCGCAGTGCGCCGCTGCCAAGGCCCGCGAGCAGCGCCGCGCCGAGCGCCGCGCCTTCGTCCACGCCGGTGTGCGTGATCGGCGCGTTGAATACGTCCGCCAGCATCTGGCGCCAGAATGGGCTGCGGGCCCCGCCGCCGGAGATGCGGATTTCGTTGATCGGGACGTGCAGCTCGCGCAGCAGCTCGAGCGCGTCGCGCAGGCCGAAAGACACGCCTTCAAACACGGCCCGCGCCAGCGCCGCGCGCCCGTGCCGCAGCGTCAGGCCGAAAAACACGCCGCGCGCGTGCGGGTCGGCGTGCGGCGTGCGTTCGCCGGTCAGGTAGGGCAGGAAGCGCAACCCGTCGCAGCCGGCTGGCGCTTGTGCGGCCAGGTCCGCGATCAGGTCGTAGGCATCGCGGCCGGACTGGCGTGCCTGCGCTTGCTCGACCTGCGCCAGCGTGTCGCGGAACCAGCGCAGACTGCCGCCCGCCGCGAGCATCACGCCCATCAGGTGCCAGCGGCCGGGCAGCGCGTGGCAGAAGCTGTGCAGCCGGCCGCGCGGCTCGCGCCGATGCGCGGCCAGCGGCGCGAATACGACGCCGGAAGTCCCGATCGTCACGCAGATGCGCCCCGGTTCGAGGATTCCGGCGCCCAGCGCCTGCGCCGCCTGGTCGCCGGCGCCGGCGACGATCGGCGTGCCGGACAGCAGGCCGCAGGCGCGCGCCGCCGCTTCGCTCAGGTGTGCACAAATTACGTTGGATTCGAAGACCGGCGGCAGCCAGTCGTGCGGGATCGCCAGCGCAGCGCACATCGGCGCGCTCCAGCTTCGCCGCGCGACGTCGAACAGGGCCGTGCCAGAGGCGTCGGAGACATCCGTCGCGAACGTGCCGGCGAGCGCGTAGCGCACGTAATCCTTCGGCAGTAGCGCGTGTGCGGTTCGAGCCCACGCCTGCGGCTCATGCCGGCGCACCCAGGCGAGCTTTGGCGCGGTGAAGCCAGTCAGCAGCGGGTTGCTGGTGAGCTGCAGAATGTGTTCGGGCCCGAGCTGCGCGGTGATTTCGGCGCATTCGCGCGCCGTGCGTTGATCGTTCCACAGGATCGCGGGCCGAATGACCTCGCCGACGGCGTCGAGCAGCACCAGTCCGTGCATCTGGCCGGCAATGCCCAGCGCATGCACCTGTCGACCCTCGACGCCGGCGCTGGCGAGCACGCTTCGAATCGCGTACAGCGCGGCGCTGTGCCAATCGCGCGGATTCTGCTCCGACCAAAGCGGCCGCGGCGTCGACAGCGGGTACTCGTGCACCGCACGGCCCAGAATGCGGCCGCATGCATCGATCAGCACCGCCTTCACGCCGCCGGTGCCGACATCGATCCCGAGTAAGTTTGCGGTCTGAGCCATGCAGTTTGCGGCCTGAACTCCAGGAACAAAATCGCCAGCGGTGGTCTGGCGAACGCGGCGCGCAGCGCAATCGGTGTTAACGCGCCGAAACGGCGGCGATCAGCACGTCGTCGCCGTCGAGCTTCCAGCCGCCCAAAAGCTGGAACTTGCCGCGCTCGATGGTCACCGTGCTGCGCAGCACGTCGCGCTCCTTGTCGCCCTCTTTGCGGGTCACGCAAATCTTCAGCCGCACGCGCGCGCCTTCCTTGCCATCGGGCGTAATCTGAATGCCGTACGCGCCGCTTAGGCGGGTGTCGAAGTCTCCGCCCACTTTGGTTTTTCCAGCGGCCCGATTAACCAGCGTGTAACCGGTGTACTTGAATGACTTCTTCAGCTCGTCCACCAGCGCCCGCAGCTCGGGCGAGATCTCGGCGTTCTTGGTCGTGGCCCGAATCGCCCACACCTGCAGCTCGACCGTTTCGTCCGCCAGCAGCGGCGGGGCCAGCAGGAGTGTCAACAGCAGCGCCGCAACACGCACGCGAATCGTCATAGCGATTCTCCCTCTTCGATCACCCAGATTACCGATACGCCCGCGTCGCCGCCGGCCGAGAGCACGATCGGCGTCGACCCACCGGCGACTTCCAGCTCCTGCACGTCGGCCACGCCGCCCAGCGACGGCGTCCAGGCGGGCTCCGCGCGCATCCCGCGCCATACGCCCACGAACACCAGCCCGATCATGGCGGCCGCCGCCAGCGACTGCCAGGCCCATACGCGTCCGAGCATGCGGACGCGCGCCACGGGCGCATCGGGCACGGCGGTCGGGCGCGCGCGGCCTGGACGGATCGCGTCGTCGCTGGCTGCGACTTCGCGCGCCGCCCCCGCCGCTTCGATCCCGCGCCACACCCGGGCCCAAGCGTCGGCCGTCGGCTGCGGCGCTTCCGCTGCGACGAACCGAGTCAGCTCGTCGGTCCGCGGCGCTGTCGGCGCCAGCGCCAGCCGCTGCGCGCATGCGTCGCAAACGGCCAGGTGCGCCTCGAGCGCTTCAATCTGGCTTTCGGCGAGCGCGTCGAAGCGGCCGCTGAGCAGCAGCTCCAATGCTTCCCGCTGTTGTTCACACGCGCTGTTCACAACCAGCTCCTGAGGCTTTAGACGTCGTCCGGCCGCACGTCCTTCAATGTCTGCGCCAGCTTTCGCCGCGCGTGAAATAGCCGCGACATCACCGTGCCAATCGGGATGCCAAGCGCCTCGGCGATCTGCCCGTAGGTCAGCTCATCCAATGCGAACATCGCCATCACGGCCCGCTGGTCCGGCGGCAGCGCAGCCAGCGCCGTCCGCAAGCGGCTGGAAAGCTCGGCCTGCTCCAGCCCGGTTTCCGGCGCGGCGCCGACGGCTTGCGGCTCCAGCGCGCGACGGCCGCTGTCGGCGTCTTCGTCGGGCGGGTCGATCGAGGCGGCCAGCCTGACGCGCCGCGCTCGCAGCACGTCCAGCGCGCGGTTGCTGACGATCCGCAGCAGCCAGGTTTTGAACCCGGATTCCTGCTGAAAGCCGGCGAGCCGCTCGAACGCCTTGATGAACGCGTCCTGCACGACATCCAGCGCGTCTTCGCTACGTCCGGTAATTCGCAGGGCGACCACGTATGCGACCTCACGATAGCGCTCGTACAGATCGCGGCGCGCGCCACGGTCGCCCGCAGCGGCCGCCTGGACGAGCTGCTGCTCTGACGATTCGACGTTTGCAGGCGGCGGGCTATTCAAAGATTCTCACTTTCCGACCCGCAGAATACGTCCGCGGCCCGCCGGCGCGTAAGTAGCACCGCCGCAATTCCGACCCCGACATTGAATATCCGACCGCGCGTGCCCGTCGATCACCGCGAATCATGCGAAGCCAAACCCGGCCATGCCGGGACGCAAAGGAGAACCCATGAAACGCTTGCTCGTAATCGTCAGCGGAATGTTCCTGAACGCCGCGGTCACGCTGGGCGGCGAGGCGACCGCGATCTCGATCGCCACCGACGGTGGAAGCAGTTCCGCCACCGCGAACGCC
>CAZHTF010000083.1:0-13343 GCA_964535305.1 uncultured Planctomycetales bacterium
CCCCTCGGCATCCGGCGGGTCGAGCTGGCCCAGCTGCGCCGCCAGGGCCCGCGCGCGGGCCGCGCGATCCAACTGCGCCTCGGCCTCCTCCAGCTCGCCGCGCAACTGACGAATCTCGGCTTTGCGGCTGATCAACCCAGAGACCGCCTTGCTCGATGCCACCGTGATCCCGCCGTTCGCGTGCGCGACGCAGCCGTCCGGCGTGACAAACGCGAAGCCCTCTGCGGCGGTGCTGGCCAGCGCCAGGCCGCGCTCGAGCGTGTCGACCAGCACAATCCGCCCGAACAGATGCTCAGCCACCAGCCGATACTCGGGCCGGCAGCGCACCCAATCCGAAGCCATAGCCAGCACGCCGGGCGCGTCGACGTAGGTCGCCGTCGGCGGCACGCTGGTCAGGCGATCCAGCGCCAGCACACGAATCGGACCCGCGAGCTCGCCGCGGCGGGCGCACTCCGTCAGAAATGCGTAGCTGTCGCGCACCACGATCATGCGCTCCATCCGCGCTAACTCGGCTTGCAGCAACCCGATCCGCGGGTCATCCACGCTCAGAATGTCGGCCACCAGCCCGATGATGTTGTCCGTCTCGGCGTCGGCCGAATCCGATCCACGCCAAGCAAGCACTTCGCGCGTGCCCTGATCGACGCCTTCGAGCCGCCGCTCCATTTCTTCAAGCAGGCCCAGCCGCGAGAGCAATGCGCTGCGGCGCTGCTTGTACTCGACGATCCGCTCGTCGATCTCGCGGCAGCCTCGCTCGCATCCGGCCAGATTTGATTCGACTTGCTGCAACTCGTGCTGCCGCTGCGCGATGCTTTGATCCAGCCCGGCCAACCGCTGCCCGAATGACTCGTGCGAGCGGGCCGACTCCTGCTGCTGCGATTCGAGCAGCTCCGCGCGAAGCTGCAGCGCGCCAGACTGTGCCGTGAGCCGCTCCTCCTGCTGAAGCAACCCGCCGCGCTGCGAACGGAGCTGACTGGTGCGCCGCGCGGCTTCGAAGGCCAGGTTCTGCGCGTCGGCCAGGTTCGAGCGGGCAAGCTCGACGCGCTGCCGCGCCTGGGCCTGCTGCTGCTCAACTGAAACGCGCCGCTCTGCGAAGCCGCGCTCCGCCTGGCGCAATTGCTCCAGCTCGCCAAGCTCGGCTGCAAACCGCTGCGCGAGCTGTGCAGCGCGCTGCTGCGCCTGCTCCGCCGCCAGCCGCTGGCTGGTGTGCTGCTGATCCAGGTCAACCGCGCGGCGCTGCGCCTGCACGATGCGCTCCTGCAACGCGCTGCGCAGGGCACTGTTCTGAGACAGCGCCTCGTCTTCGCGGCGGAAGTCATCATCCAGTTGCAGCAGCTCACGCTCCAGCGCGACGCTTTCGGCATCCGTGCGGCCCAGCTCGGCCCGCGCTGCGCCGGCTACATCGCGCAGACCGTCGGCCCGCGCAGCGGCCGACGCGCGCGCGTGTTCCAGCGTGTGATACTCGGCCAGCGCGAAGGAGGCCTTCAGCTCGCGCAGCCGCTGGTCAAGCTGCTGGAAGCTGCGGGCCTTGCCCGCGGCCAGCTTCACGCTCCGCAGCCGCTTCTCCAGCTCCTCGACAATATCATTCACACGCAGCAGGTTCTGCTGCGTACGTTCCAGCTTGCGCTGCGCCTCGCCGCGGCGCACGCGATAGCGGCTGACGCCCGCGGCTTCCTCGAAGATCTCGCGCCGCTGCTGCGGGCTGGCCTGCAGCAGCGCATCGACCCGCCCCTGCTCGATGATGCTGTAGGCATCGACGCCTACGCCGGTGTCCAGGAACAGGTCGCGAATGTCCTTCAGTCGGCACGCGTTTCCATTAAGCCGATACTCGCTATCGCCGTTGCGAAAGAGCTGCCGCGCCACGATCACGTCCGTCTCGCTCGTGGCCAGGAAGCCGCCGCGATTATCGAAATGCAGTTGGACTTCCGCGGAGTTGGCCGGCTTTCGCGAACGCGAGCCGGAGAAGATCACGTCGGTCATGCGCTCGCCGCGCAGCGTCTTGGCGGATTGCTCGCCAAGCACCCAGCGGACGGCGTCGACGACGTTGCTCTTGCCGCAGCCGTTCGGCCCAACGATCGAAGTGATGCCCGCGCCAAACTCGAACTCTGTTCGGTCCGCGAAGCTCTTAAATCCGTGCAATACGATGCGTCGAAGGAACACGCGTCGTCCGTGACAGTCGTTCTTTGCGATGCTCACCATCGCAATCTGTAGTGTCGCGAGGGAACGGTAGCACAACTGGTTCGACCATGCAAGCGAATTTGAGTGCCGCCTCAGTCGATCGGTAGCCGCAGAACGCCGAGCGCGAGCGCGGCGTTCGCCACGGCCCGGGTCTGCACGACATCCTGCGCGAGTTGCGCGCGCAGCGCATCGATCGAAGCGAAGCGCGCTTGGCCGCGAAATCGCGCCAGCAGGTGCAGCGCCAGGCGCTCGCCGCGTAGTCCGCCGCGAAAATCCAGCAGATGCGCTTCGATCCGCCGCTGCGGCCGATCGAACGTCGGCGCTGCGCCGATGTTCACTGCCGCCGGCAACACTTGCCCGCTGGCGAGCTGTGCGATCGCGGCGTAGACGCCGTCCGCGGGCGCGACTTGCGGCACGTCTTCGAGATTCGCGGTCGCAAAACCCAAATCGGCCCCGCGCGCATCGCCGGTGCCGACGCGCCCGCTGATGCGATGCGGTCGGCCCAGCATCGCCGCGGCGCGCTCCACCTGCGCGTCGCGCAGCGCGGCGCGAATTGCGGAGCTGCTCACGATCGGCTGGTCTTCGAGCGCCGTGCAGCGCGCCGCGGCACATGCGTGCACCGTGAAACCCTCGCGTGGGGCATACTCGCGCAGCGTATTGAGCGAACCGCCGCGGTCGCGGCCAAAATTGAAATCCGGCCCTTCGACGATCGAGCGCGGCCGCGTGGACTGCACGAGTGCATGGATGAAATGCTCGGCGGTCATGCTCAGCAGATCCATGTCGCTCTTCAAAACGATCACCGCATCCACGCCGTGGTTGGCCAGCAGCGCGGCGCGATAGGCCATGCTGGTCAGCCGCGCCGGGGCCCGCTGCGGCGCGAGCACCGCGAGCGGGTGCGGGTCGAACGTAACCGCCAGCAATGTGCAGCCCTGCTGCCGCGCGAGCTGGCCGGCGGCGGCGAGAATGGCGGCGTGGCCCAGGTGCACGCCGTCAAAATTGCCGATCGTCAGCACCACGCCCTCCCGCGGCGCGCGAAACGCGTTCAGCCCGTAGTAGATCGGCAATTCGGGCACGGCGCTCACACCTGTTCCGCGGCCAGCAGGTCCGCGTACGTCTCGCGCCGCCGAATCAGCCGCGCTGCCGGCCCATCCACCAGCACTTCCGCCGGCCGGCTTCGCGAGTTGTATTGGCTGGCCATACTCATCCCGTACGCGCCGACCGTGAAAATCGCCAGCAGGTCGCCGCGCTGCACGTGCGGCAGGCTGCGATCCTTGGCCAGAAAGTCGCCGCTCTCGCAGACCGGCCCGACCACGTCAACCGTCTGCAGTGATTCGAACGGCTGCTGCGCGGCGCGCGTCGCGGGCGTCATTTCGCCACACTGCACCGGCCAGATGAAATGATACGCACCGTACAACGCCGGACGGATCAGGTCGTTCATGCCGGCGTCAACGATCACGAAGCGCTTCGTGCCGGAAGTCTTGACGTACAGCACGCGCGTCAGCAACACGCCCGCATTCGCCGCGATTGAACGGCCCGGCTCGATCAGGATCGACAGCCCGCGGCCCGCCAGCAGCGGCACGATCGCGTCAGCGTATTGCGCCGCGGGCGGCGCTTCGCCTCCGGTGTAGTGCGCGCCAAATCCGCCGCCGATGTCGAGCGCCTCGATCGTCACGCCCGCGCCGCGCAGCGCGTCGCTGAGCTCCAGCGCCCGCTGAATGCTGCGTACATACGCTTGGATATCAAGCACCGGCGAACCGATGTGCAGGTGCATGCCCACCAGGCGCAGCGCCGCGTTTGACGCGAATCTGCGAAATACCGCTTCGGCCCGGTCATAGTCCACGCCGAACTTGGTCTCCTTGCGGCCGGTGGTGGTATACACGTGCGTGCGCGCGTCGACATCGGGATTGACGCGCAGCGCCACGCGCGGCCGCGCGCCGCGCTCGGCCGCGATCGCCGCCAGCGCTTCGAGCTCCGCCTCGGATTCGACGTTGAACCAGCCGATGTGCTGGTCGAGCGCTTCGCGCAGCTCGCGATCGGTCTTTCCGACGCCGGCGAAAACGATGCGGGCCGGATCCGCGCCCGCGGCCAGCGCGCGGTGCAATTCGCCCCCGCTGACGACGTCAAACCCAGCGCCGCGCTCCGCCAGCACGCGGCACAGGTGCGTATTGGGGCAGCTTTTGACCGAGAAGCAAAGCAGCGGATCCAAAGCGGCGAACGCCTCCCGAAAGCGATCGTAATGACCGCACAGCGTCTGCCGCGAATACACATACAGCGGGGTCTCGAACTGCTGCGCCAGCGCGGCGGCGCTGATGCGCTCGCACCACAATTGCCCAGATTGATACTGAAAATCGTCCATCGCGCCCGTCTCATGAACCGGTCGCCGGCCCGTGCTGACTCAATCACTCGCGCAGCAGATAACGGCTGAAGGCGCTGACCTCAAGCCGCCGCGCGAACTCCCCCGCCGGCACCCAACTGACGTGAAAATCCTGCCCGTCAAACGTGACCAGGTGCCGGCCGCTCTCGTGCAGATACAAGCGGTGCGGCTCGGCACAGCAGAAGACCCCGACCGGGTTGGTGCTGCGCACCAGTTGCGCATAGAGAATGTTGTACGCGAAGTGGTCGGGTGCTTCGGCGTCGGCCTGCGGAACGGACGGAAACGTCGTGGGCGGCACGCGCCCAACGCGATGCGCATGCCGAAAACCCTCGATCGCAGCGTCGACCTGCCGACGGCATTGCCGCGTCGACTGCTGATCGCGCTGCAACAGCGCCAGCAGCAGCATGACCACCGTCACCAGTCCGACCGTCGCCAGGCTGCGCTGGATCCGCCGGCGACGCTGCGTCATGGTGCGCAGCCCGGCGCGCTCCAGCGCCTCGCCGGTCGCGGTTGCAATCGACTGCGACTTCTCGTTCATCCCTCGACTCAACGCCGTCTGCGCCTACACTACGGTCGACGCATGCTAACCGAAGAACTCAAACCCGGCGTCTGGGAGCTGTTGACCGTCGCGCTTGCGCTGCTGCTCACTGCCGCCCTGACACTTGCCGTTACGTTCTGGACCGTGGTCGAGTGGCGAAACGCCGCCGCGCGGCGAATCACCCGGCATGCAAAGCGCGAACCCGCGCAGCCCGAATAGCCGCCGAGTGCGCAGCAGAATGCCGCCGCCGAGGCAGTGGACACGACCTACTTCTTGCCCGCTGCGAACAGCTCCTCGAAAAACTGCTGCATCGCCTGCCAACTGCGGCGGTCGGCCGCTTCGTCATACGCGACGCCCGCGATGCCGACCTTGTCGGCCTCCGGATTCGTGAAGCTGTGCACGGCCCTGCCGTAGTACACCATCTGCCAGTCGACCCCGGCTGTCGTCATTCCCTGCTGAAACGCGCTGATCGACTCCGCCGAAACCAGCGGGTCATCCGCGCCATGCAGCACCAGAATCTTGGCGACAATCTTGTCCTCCGCGCGCGGCGGCATCGGGTTGCCATGAAAACTGACGACACCCGCCAGCGGCGCGCCGTCATAGGCCAGTTGCAGCACGGTCGAGCCGCCAAAGCAGTAACCGATCGCGGCGATGCGGCGCGCGTCGCAGCGCTCGTCCTTCGCAAGCACGTCCAGCCCGGCCCGCGCCCGTGCCCGGCAGCGCGTCGGATCCTGCCGAAATGGACCGGCAAGCTGCCCGGCTTTCTCCGGGTCGCGCGTGACCATGCCATCGCCGTACATATCGACCGCGAAGGCCACATAGCCCAGCTCAGCGAGCCGTTCGGCGCGCTGCTTGGCAAACTCGTTCAGGCCCCACCACTCGTGCACGACCAGCACGCCCGGGCGCTTCCCGCTGAGGGCGTCGTCATACGCCAGGTACCCTTTCAACGTGGTCTCACCGTGACGGTATTCGACTGTCTGCGTCACGATCTTTGCCTGCGAAATGCTCACAATCGCGGTTGCCGCCAGCACGCACAGCACACGCCACATGCGTCGCTCCTTCCGTTAACAGGAATCATCGCGAGCGTAGTGTAGCGGCCGCCGCCGTGGATCGCGCCGCCGCGGTCCGCATGCAAACCCGCCCTGCGCGCCTACGCGTTCAGAATTTGCGCGAATCGCCAGACGTCCTCGAACGTGTTGTAAAGTGGGACCGGCGCGGCGCGCACCACGTTTGGCTCGCGAAAGTCGCAGACGACGCCCTGCCTCAACAACGCCTGCTGAAGCTCGCGCGGCCGCTCGTGCACCAGCAGCGAAAGCTGGCTGCCGCGCCGCTGCGGCTCAAGCGGCGTGATCACTTCGTAGCGCGCCGGTGATGCGCCGCGGCGCGCTCCGCTCGCGTTCTCCGCGCCGTTTGGCGGCCCGCACGGGTGCAACAGCCGTATCAGAAACTCCGAGAGCATCCGCGACTTGTGCAGCAGGCGCGGCATGCCGGCCTGGTCGAACAACTCCAGAGACGCGATCAGCGGCGCGGTCGACAGGATCGGAGGGTTGCTGAGCTGCCAGCCATCGGCACTATCCAGCGGCAGAAACTGCGGCTGCGTGTGCATTGCGAAGCGCGTCCGCGGATCGTTACTCCACCAGCCGCCGAGTCGCGGCAATTTTGTATCGCGCGCGTGCCGTTCGTGCACGAATGCCCCAGCGAGCGCGCCCGGGCCGGCGTTCAGATACTTGTAGCTGCACCAGGCGGCGAAATCGACATTCCAGTCGTGCAGCGCCAGCCGCACATTCCCGACCGCGTGCGCCAGATCGAATCCCGCCAGCGCGCCCTGCGCATGCGCCGCCTGCGTAATCGCCGGCAGGTCGAACACCTGGCCGGTGAAGTAGTTCACGCCGCTCATCAGCACCAGCGCCAGTCGCGGGCCCTCGCGCTCGATCAGCTCGAGCACATCCGCCTCGTGCAGCGCGTGCTCGCCGGGCCGCGGCCGGGCGATCAGCAGCGCCTGCGGCGCGTCAAACCCGTGCCAGGCGAGCTGCGTACGGACGACGTAGTTGTCAGACGGAAAGGCGCAGTCCTCAATTAGGATCTTGTAGCGCTCGCGCGTCGGTCGATAAAACGTCGCCATCAACAGATGCAGGTTGACGGTCAGCCCGTTCATGAACACGACTTCGTGCGGCAGGCCGCCCACCAGCCGCGCGCCCGGCTCACGCACGAACTCGTGATACGGATACCACGGATGCTCGCCGTGAAAATGCCCCTCGACCGCCCGCTGCGCCCACGACGTCAGCACTTCGTTGACCAGCGCGGCCGCCCGCCGCGGCTGCAGCCCGAGCGAGTTGCCGCAGAGGTACAGTTGCTCGCGCCCGTCCGGCCCGCGCGGCATCAAGAACTGTGCCCGCATCGACGCCAGCGGATCGGCCGCATCCAGTCGCCGCGCAAATTCGAGGCCGCCGTCGAACGCTGCGAACACATCCGTGCCGAACCCAGCAGTGCTCATCGCGGAAATGATAGCTCAGAGACCCGCCCTGCGCCGCGAACTCCGCCACAGCGCGGCTTGACGCGCCAGCGTCGCAAGTGTCATGCTGCACGCGGCAAGACGCGAAGAATCAACCGCCGCAGGCGGCGCGCCGCGTGATCGAGCTCTTTCGGAACTGCCATGTCCAACGCCCCGACTCCTCCCAGCGCTGCAAGCCGCAGGCCCGCGCGAATCATCATTCTGACCAACGACAATTTCTTTTCCTGGTGCGTGCTGCGCGATTTCCTGCCCGCGCGCGCAGAGAGCCTGCTCGGCGTCGTCTTCTCGCAGGCGCTGGTCGGTAAGAAAGACATGAGCAATTCACTGAGCTGGGTGCTCAAACACACCGGCTGGCGGCACTTCCTGTTCAAGACCGCGGTCTACGGCGTCTTTCGCGTCTGGAACCGCCTGACCGGCCTGCTGCGCCTGCAAGCCTGGACCAGCTCGACGCTCGCCTGGGTGCGGCGACACGGCGTGCGGCACTGGCTCACCGCCAACATCAACGAGCCCGCCTTCGTGCAGATGCTGCGCGACCTGCAGCCGGACCTGATCATCTCGGTCAGCATGAACCAGGTTGCCAAACGGGAACTGCTGAAGATGCCGCCGCTGGGCTGCATCAATGTGCACTGCGCCCCGCTGCCGCGCTACGCCGGCATGTCGCCGTACGTCTGGGCCCTGGCCAATGGCGAAGATCATTCGGCGGCGACGATCCATTACATGGAAGAAGGGTTGGACGAGGGCGACATCCTGGTGCAGGAGAAGGTCAGCGTCCGCCCGCGCGACAGCGCATTTCAGCTCTTCTGGCGCTGCTGCACGCGCGCCGGCGAACTGCTAATCACTACCGTAGCCGCGATCGAAACCGGCACGCAGTCCGCGTATGCGCAGGATCTCGCGCAGCGCAGCTACTTCTCCTGGCCCACGCCCGAATGCGTGCGCTCCCTGCGGCAACGCGGCTATCGACTGGCGCGCGTCGGCGACTTTCTGGCGGGAATGTTCGGCGGTCGGCCGGCGTGACGTACGGCCTCAGCTACTCATCGCCGCAAGAACCGCGCCGCGGGCTGCGTTGCGTCAGCCCCCTGCCGCAGCATGCTCACATAATCCAGCCCCGGCGGCGTCGCCCCCCGGTGGCGCAACATATTCAGCGCCTGGGCGCGGTGATGCGTGCCGTGCAGGCAGAGCTGCAGCATGGTCGCGCCCAGGCGAAATGCGTACTCGCCCGGCTCGCCGGGCACCCGCGTGCGCACCGGCCGCAGCAGCGCCGCGTCGTTGCAGCGCGCCAGAAGCGCATCGCGTGTCGCAGCCAGTTGCCCGAACAGCTCACGCAACTGCACCAGCGATGTGCTCGGCGGCAGCTCGTCAAAGCGCTCCAGCGGCCCGCGAACCCAGTTCTCCAGCCACCACTGCTCCGCGTCGCGAATGTGCAGCAGCACGCGCCGCAGCGTGCCCGGCCCAATCTCAAACGCCTGGTCGAGCTGCGCATCGCTGAGCTGCGCCGCGGCGGCATCGACCTGCGCCCGGGACCAGTCGGCGTAGTGGTAATACGTGCGGATCGTGTCGACATCGAATTGCGGCGTCTGGCTGGCGTGTCGCGCGCCGGCCATGTTCAAATAGTCGATATCGTGCACGGTCACGCCCAGCCGCCGAAGCATGTTCAGCGCCTGCGCCCGGTGATGCGCGCCGTGATTGCTGACGTGCAGCGCCAGCGCGCCCAGATCAAACGCGTGCGACTCGCCCCTCAGATTCGTGAACTTCACAGGTGCGGCCAGGTCTGCGTCGCTCTTGCCCGCGAGGTACTCGTCGCGTTCGACCGCCGTGCCGCGAAAAAGCACATGCAGCGCGGCAGGGCTGAGCGCGCGGTTGTCGTACAGCGGCGCGAAGCGCGCCCGTTCGTACCCCTTCCAGCGATCCAGCCAAATGCGCTCGGCCCCCCAGAGATGATGTAACGTCCGCCGCAGCGAGCCCTCGCCCATCTCAAACGGGCGATCCAGGGCGGCGTCATCCAGGCCCTCGCAAAGTTGCAGCAACTGATCGCGGGCCCAATCGTTGTAGGCGAAGAGTTCGCGCAGTGTCCCCAGCCGAATCATGCGTCGCTCCGTCACCGCTGCATCCGCGATGCACTCGGTTCGATCAATCCGGGCCGCCTACTCGGTGAATCATGGTCGTATCCGTTTCGCCCGGCAACGACGGGCGCGTAGAGCTGACCACGACAATCAGATCGCCGCGCTGCGCCAGCCCGGATTGCATCAGCCGCTGATCCAGCGTGTACACCATGCGGGCCGGTTCGCGGATCGGCTCGACCCGCATCGGAATCACGCCGTAGAGCAGATTCAGCCGCCGATAGACGCGCTCGTCGTACGTCAGGCCGACGATCGGCATCGCCAGGCGGTGCTGCGCCAACAGCCGCACAGTCGCGCCCGTTGCAGTCCACGCCGCCACCAGCTTGACGCCCAGGTCGCGGGCCGCCTGCACCGCGGCGTGCGCGATCGCGAACGTGCGCGGGGCCTGCGCGGCGAGCGCATCGGGCTGCGACAGCGGCGGACATGCGGATTGGTACGCTTCGGTCGAGTGCGCCACGCGGGCCATGATCTCCACCGCCGCCCCCGGGAATTGCCCGGCGGCGGTCTCGGCCGAGAGCATCACCGCGTCGGCCCCGTCGAGAATCGCGTTGGCCACATCGCTGACTTCCGCGCGCGTCGGCGTCGGGTTGCTCACCATGCTCTGCAGCATCTGCGTCGCGATGATTACGGGCTTGGCCGCCGCTCGGCAGCGCGCCGTGATCGCCTTCTGCACCAGCGGCACCTGCCACACGTCCATCTCGACGCCCAGATCGCCGCGGGCCACCATCACTGCGTCGGCGTCGGCCACCAGCTCGTCCAGGTACTCTAGCGCTTCGAACTTCTCGATCTTGACGATCACGCCTGGCGTCCCGCCCAGCTCGCGCAGCCGCTCACGAAGCTGCTGCAGATCCTCGGGACGGCGGACAAACGAGAGCGCTACGTAATCGAGCTGGTTTTCAACCGCCCAGACAACATCGCGCAGATCCTTCTCCGTCAAGGCCGGCACCGACAGCCGCGTATCGGGCAGGTTTACGCCCTTGCGGCTCGAAATCTCGCCGCCCACTGTGCAGGTACAGTGCAGCACGTCCGCCTGTTTGTCGGTGATCAGCAGCCGAACCAGCCCGTCGTCGATGAACAGACGCTGCCCGACTTCGGCTTCGTCGACCAGCGGCGCATAGCTGGTGGTCAGTTGCTCGCGGGTGCAGTCGCCCGTGCCGCGAACGATCTGCAGCGCCTGACCGGTCGTAAGCATCAAGCGATCGCCGCCGACGCGATTCAGCCGGATCTTCGGGCCGCAAAGGTCGCCCAGCACGGCGATCGGGCGATCGTGCTCGCGGGCCCAGTCGCGCACGATCCGCAGCGTGCGGGCGTGATCGTCGTGCGTGCCGTGGCTGAAATTCAGGCGGCAGACATCTACGCCCCCTTCGAGAATGTTCGCGATGGTGCGCGGCTCGGCCGTTGCCGGTCCGAGCGTCGCCACCAGTTTCGTCCGAATGGTTTGATTGGCCGAACGCATGGCGGCGCAGTGTAGCCGCGAGCGCAGCCGACGCCACGGGCGAGGTCAAACGTCATGGTGCATCCGGCGACAGGTTGCAATTCAGAACCGCGCCGAATCGTGAATTCAGAGCCGCGAGCCTGAGCGCGCGGTCAGGCCGCAGCGTGCCGACGCTGCACCCGTCATGCGCGACGGCGCACCAGCAGCTCGCGCTCCGTCTTGAGCAGCAGGTCGAGCGTCTCGGCGGGATCGTCGCATTCGCGCAATTGCTCCGCCAGGCGCGTCTGAAACATCAGCGCCAGCCGCGCCAGCACCTGCAGATGCTGCCGCTCATCGTGGCTGCAGATCAGCACGAACAGGTCCGTCAGTCGCCCGTCGGGCGAGCCAAACGGAATACCCCCGGGCACGCGCGCCAGGCACAGCAGCGGCTCGGCGGTGGCGTATGGCAGCGGGGTGCGCGGATGCGGCAACGCGATCCCGCCGGGCAATGCCGTGGAGCAGAGCGCTTCGCGGGCCTCGAGCGCCTCAACGATGTGATCGAAATCGTAGACCAGTCCGCTGCGCTGCGCCAGACGCACCAGCTCGCGCAGCGTCGAGCCTTTCGAGCGGGCTGGCAGGCACATCTCCACCGATTCGAGCGCCAGCAGCCGTTCGAAGACGGCTTCGTCCGGCTGGTCCGACATGGCGCGTTCGAGGTTTCGAATGTGCGCGGGATCCAGATTCGGGATCTCGCGCTGCAGCCAATCCAGCAGCGCGGCGCGGTTGAAGCGCCACTCGCCGCCGACGCGGTGGCCGGGGAGCGTGCCCTTGTCGGCCATGCGCTGCACGTCGCGCGCATCCATGCCGATGTGCCGCGCGAGCTCTGGCAATGTCAAGTTTCGATACGGCATACGAGCTCCATCGTCGGGCATTATACGGCGCAGGGAGCGGCGTCCGATCCGGGGCGGCGCTGCGCGTCCGCCTGGGCGCGCCGCCCGCGATCTATCCGCCGCGCCGTTGCCGAATTGGCCCCATTGTCGCAGAATCCTTCGGCGAGGATTGCCAACCTGCGGAAGGAGCCGCTCATGCCGCGTGCCGCGCGCCGGGTCGCCTGCTGCCGTCTTGCAAGCGTTGATGGTCTGCGGATGCCGCTGCTGCGCGTCTGGTTGCTGGCATCGTTGGCGCTACTGGCGAGCTGCCGCGGGCCAGGCGACGAGACCGAGGAATTTCGCCCGCGGCCCACGACCAAGAACTACAACCGCGCCTTGCCGCCGGGCGCGCTAGCGCTGCGCAAACTGGCGGTTGAGGATTACCCCGATTTCTCGCCGGCATTGGCACAATTGTCCGGGCTCGAGCAATCCATCCGCCACAGCCTGAGCTATCTAGCGAAACCATCCAGCCAGCGCTACTACCCCTATGGCGAGATTACGCACGGGCGCGTGGTCGCTTCGCTGAACGCCATGCTCGAGCTGCTCGGCAGCGTCCGCAGCGGCGAACAATTGAATGCGGAAATCCGCCGACGATTTGATGTGTACCAATCCGTCGGCTGCGACGACCAGGGCACCGTGCTGTTCACCGGCTACTACACGCCGATCTTCGAGGGCCGCAGGCGCCGCGAGGGTCCGTTTCAGCATCCTTTGTATCGACTTCCGCCGGACCTCATCAAAGACACCGAGGGCCGCACGCTCGGCCGGCGCACGGCGAATGGCCAGGCTGCGGGCTACTACACGCGTCGCGAGTTGGAGGAGCGCGGCCTGCTGCGCGGGCTGGAGATTGCGTGGCTGCGCGATCCGTTCGAAGCCTACGTCGTAAGCGTTCAGGGCTCGGCGCGGCTGCGTCTGGCGGATGGCTCGCTCTGGGAGCTGGGTTATGCCGGCAATAATGGGCACAACTATGTGCCGATCGCCGACCGGCTGATCGCGGACGGCGTGATGTCCGCGGAGGAGTTGTCGCTGCAGCGCATGATCGAATTCTTCCGCGGCAATCCGGAGCGCATCACGAAGTACACCTGGACCAACCCGCGCTTCGTTTTCTTTCAGGAGAGCAGCGGCGGCCCATTCGGCAGCATTGGCGTGCCGGTGACGGCGTTTCGCAGCGTCGCGACCGACAAGGACGTCTTCCCGCGCGCGGCGCTCTCGTTTCTGGAGACGCGTCTGCCGCTCGCCCGCGACGGATCTGACGGGGCGTATAGCGCGTTCGCCTGCGACCAGGAC
>CAZHTF010000084.1:0-13207 GCA_964535305.1 uncultured Planctomycetales bacterium
TACCAGCCGTTCATCATCCGCAAGCTGCGCGAGCGCGGCCTGGCGGACACGATCAAGAGCGCCAAGAAGATGCTCGAGCGCCGCGATCAGCCGATCTGGGACATTCTCGAAGAAGTGATCTACCAGCACCCGGTGCTGTTGAATCGCGCACCCACGCTGCACCGCATGGGCATCCAGGCGTTTGAGCCGGTGCTGGTCGAGGGCAACGCGATCAAGATTCACCCGCTGGTGTGTAAGGGTTTCAACGCCGACTTCGACGGCGACCAGATGGCCGTTCACCTGCCGCTCTCGATCGAGGCGCAGACCGAAGCGCACGTGCTGATGATGAGCACGCACAACATCTTCAGCCCCGCCAACGGCGCCCCGAACACGCCCGCGACGCAGGATATCGTGCTCGGGCTCTACTACCTGACCGGCCGCCACGCCGGCGAGGTGGGCGAGCGCGAGCCTGGCAAGGAGATCTGCTTCGAATCGCCGGACGAAGCGCTGCTCGCGCTGGATCGCCGGTTGATCGGGATTCACACGCCCATCCGCGTCCGCATCCGCCGCACGGAAGTGGTCGAGGGCATGGACAAGCTGGTGAAGGCGCCGCGCAACGGTCTGCTGCTCACCACGGTCGGGCGCTGCATTTTCAACGACGTGCTCGACGCGCGCATGCCGTTCTACAACTTCCCGCTGAGCCAGAAGGGCGCCGCGCGCGTCATCGCCGATTGCCACGAGCGTCTCGGGCGCCGCGCGACGATCGAGCTGCTCGATCGCCTCAAGGAGCTGGGCTTCCGGCATAGCACGCTGGCGGGCCTTTCGTTCGCGCTGACCGATCTGCGCGTGCCCGAGGCCAAGCCCAAGATCCTCGACGCCGCGCAGCGCGTGGTCGACAAGATCGAGCGGAATTTCTCCAACGGGGTGATCACGCCCATGGAGCGGCACAACCAGTTGATCGACGTCTGGGTGCACGCGCGTGAGCAGGTCACCAAGGAGATGATGGAGACGCTCAAGAACGACTGGCGCAAGGAGCAGGGCGTCGAGGCCAAGCCCGGCGAGCGCGGCTCGCGTCCGTATCTGAATCCGATCTACCTGATGAGCGATTCGGGCGCGCGCGGCTCAGTCGATCAGATTCGCCAGCTCGCCGGCATGCGCGCGTTGATGGCCAAGCCGTCGGGCGAGATCATCGAGGCCCCGATCAAGGCCAACTTCCGCGAAGGTCTGACCGTGCTGGAGTACTTCAGCTCGACGCACGGGGCCCGCAAGGGTCTGGCCGATACGGCCCTGAAGACCGCCGACTCGGGCTATCTGACGCGCAAGCTGGCCGACGTGGCCCAGAACGTGATTGTGAACGAGCTGGATTGCGGCACGATCGAGGGCATCAGCAAGAGCACGATCTACAAGGGCGAGGAGGTCGACGTAAAGCTCAGCCAGCTCATTGTCGGCCGCGTAGCGCGTGACACCATCCGCGACATCCGCACCGATGAGGTGATCGTCCGTGAGAACCAGCTCATCACGCCCGAGATCGCCCGCCGGCTGGAAGCCAAGCCCGAGGCCGGCGGCCTGGGGCTCGAGAGCGTCCGCGTTCGCAGCGCGCTGGCCTGCGAGGCTTCGCTGGGCGTCTGCGCCCGCTGCTACGGGGCGGATCTCTCCACCGGCAAGCTGGTCGAGGAGGGACTGGCGGTCGGCATCATCGCAGCCCAATCCATCGGCGAGCCGGGCACGCAGCTCACCATGCGGACCTTCCACACCGGCGGCGTCGCCAGCCGCGCCGTGGTCGAGAACGAGATCACCAACGTGCACCCGGGCATCGTGGTGTATCAGAACCTCAACGCCGTCGCGATGAAGGACGAGGAAAGCGGCAAGTCCATCTTCCGCGTGCTCAAGCGCAACGGCGAAATCGCGATCAACGACGACAAGGGCCGCGAGCTGGAGCGCTACAAGGTGCCTTACGGCGCCGCGGTGCACTTGGGCGACGGCGAGAAGATCGGCCCGCGCACCGTGCTGGTGAAGTGGGACACGCACTTCACGCCCATGCTGGCCGAGGCCAACGGTTTCGTGCGCTTCGAAGACGTGATCGAAGGTGAGACCGTCCGCCCCGAGCAGGAAGGCAAGGCCGAGAGCAAGTGGATCGTGATCGAGCACAAAGGCGATCGCAATCCGCGGATCATCATCGAGGACAAGGACGGCAAAATCCTCGACTTCCACCACCTGCCCGCCAAGGCCCGCATCGAGGTCAGCGAAGGCGACAACGTGGCTGCCGGCGCGCTGCTCGCTCGCCAACCGCGCGAAATCAGCGGCACGCAGGACATCACCGGCGGTCTGCCGCGCGTCACCGAGATCTTTGAGGCCCGCAAGCCCAAGGAGCCGGCCACGATGGCGGAAATCTCCGGCACGGTCGAGCTGCAGACCGACAAACGCCGCGGAAAGATGACCATCATCATCCGCTCCGAATCCGGAATGGAGAAGGAGCACCACGTCCCGCAGGACAAGCAGTTGCTCGTGCACGCCGGCGATTTCATCGAGGCCGGTACGCCGCTGATCGAGGGCCCGCTCATCCCGCATGACATCCTGCGGATCAATGGCGAAGAGGATCTGCACCGCTACCTGCTCAAGGAAGTGCAGGGCGTCTATCGCCAGCAGAACGTGACCATCAACGACAAGCACATCGAGATCATCCTCTCGCAGATGCTGCGCAAGGTGAAGATCGACAGCGAAGGCGATTCGCCCTTCCTGCCCAACGAGGTGATCGATAAGTTCCGCTTCCGCGAGGAGAACGCGCGGCTCGCCCGCAGCGTCAAGATCGTCGACCCAGGCGACACCGAGTTCTCCGTCGATCAGATCGTCTCGAAGGAAGAATTCGCGGCCAAGAATGACGACGCCGAGGGCAAGGGCGGCAACCCGGCCAAGGGCCGCAAGCCGCGACCCTCGACCGCCAAGACGCTGCTTCTGGGCATCACCAAGGCCAGCCTGCAAAGCGATTCGTTCATCTCGGCCGCCTCCTTCCAGGAAACGACCAAGGTGCTGACGCAGGCAGCGCTCGCCGGCCAGGAAGATCGACTGATCGGTTTGAAGGAGAACGTAATCCTCGGCCGGCTGATCCCTGCCGGCACCGGCTACCAGGGCTTCCAGGGCATTAAGCTAAGTTACAGCGGGCAGCCGGTCGGGCCGGAGCCCAGCGTGGTTCAGACTGGTTCGCTGACCGTCTCGGATTTCCCGCTGCCGGGCGCCGGCAAGGACATCGAGCGCGGCGCGACCCCGGTTGGATCGCCGGGAGCGTAAAGCGGCGGCGCAACGCGCGATCTGAAGCGACTTCGATCGCACGCCGCACCAGTCGAATCGAAGCTACACGCAGCGCCAGCCCGCCCGGCCGAATGGTCGCGCGAGCTGGCGCTGTGCTATTCTGGCGCGCTTGCCCGCAGCCCCACTCACCCCGTGCGCAGCGGCGGCCGACCGCGCCGAGTCGGCACTGCTGCTCTGCGCCGGCGCGCTGCTCGCCGCCATCTGGTTCGGGCACTTCGTCAAACCCCACGGCGATTTCTTCGAGTTTCGCGAGACTGGCCGGGCGTTGCTCGCCGGCGAATTGCCCGAAACGTTCAAGCGCGCCCCGCTGTTTCCGCTGGCGGTCGCATGCACCGGGAACATCCTCGCGGCGCTGGGCGCTGCGCGCCCGTTCGAGCAGCGCGCCGCTGAGCTGCTGAATGCCGCGCTGCTGCCGCTCAACGCGTTGCTGCTGCTCGTGGCGCTGCGACGCGTCTGGCGGCCCGCGGCTGCCTGGCTGGCAGCCTGGTTTCTGCTGCTGCCGTTGAGCGCGTATGCCGCGGCGCACTGCCTGGCCGAGGGCCTGCTCACCGGGCTGCTGCTCGCATGCGTGCTGGTCGCCAACGTGGGGCAGGCGCGAGCAGCGCTGTCCGGCGCGTACGTTCTTGCTTCGCTCGCGCTGCTGACGCGCTACGACGCGATCGGCGGGTTGCTCGCGGTGGCAATTGCCGACGCCGGCCATGGCGCCAAGCCGCTGCGTGTCGCGCTGCGCGCCTGCGTCGCGGCGCTGCCGACCACGCTCTGGCTGGGGCTGACGGCGCTGTATTGGCGGACGCGGGCCGCGGATCATTACGTCGCACAACTAATCGAGCGGCCCGGCTTTGACCTGGGCTGGTCGCTAGATTCGCTGCTGCGCTGCCTGCTGGACGTGGACCGCCTGAGCTTGCCGGCTCCGCTGGCTGACTGGTCCGCAGCGCTGCATGCAGCGCTGCTGGTGTCGCTGGCGCTGCTCGCCGCCTGCGGCGCGCTGTGCGGCGTGTTGCGGCGCGAGCCGTTGCTGTGCGGCTGCGTCACGGTGCTCGCGCCGTACATTCTGATCCACGCCGCGTTTCCCTTTCGCGAGTTTCGATTTGGCTACCCGCCGGCGCCGCTAGCGCTGCTGCTGATCGCGGCGGCCTGCCGCGAAATCCCGCCTCTGCTTCGTCGGCGTTTGCCGTCGGCGTGGGTGCGTCGCGCGCTCGCAGCGCTGCTGCTGGTCGCGGCGCTCGCGGTGTTGATCGGCGAAGGGCAGCGCGCCTGGAGCGTCGCGCAGCTCCGCCGCGGCTTCGATTCGGCGGCGCTGGCCGTGATCGTTGACCTCACGCTCGCGCTGCTCGTGGCCGGGCTGAACCTGGCGCGCTGGCGCGGCGGCCTCGCCGGCGGCGCGGCGACCGTCTGCCTGATCGCGCTGGCGCTCGTGCACGGCCGCGCCGTCCGCGACCGTATGGGAACCGGCCGCGAATACGAAAATGCCGTCGCCGCGGCGCGTTGGGTCGCCGCGCGCGTCGCGGCACACGAAGGCGTATTGAGCGCCTGGCCGGCGCTGCTGCGGATGCACTGCGGCGATCTGCCGCGCGGGCGCTTCATCGCGTTCACGGATGTCGTCGCCGACGACTGGCGCGCGCTGCGCGCCGAGTTGGAGGCGCGCGGCGTGGCATACATCATCTGGCACGATCAGCTCTTCGCGGAGCAGGGCGATTACTACGCAAACAAATGGCGTCTGCAGCGGTTCGAGCACCTGAGCAACCCCGCATCGGCGAGCAGCGCCGGCCTGCGCGCGGCGGCGGAATTTGCCGAGCGCCCCAATCTCTGGATCTATCGCATCGTCCCCGGCGAGTGACGCCGCGGCCTGCGGCGCGCTTTCTGATACGCCCTACAGCGGGTATTCTGCCTCACGGAAGTCGCATCCACGGACCCGCGAAGCTGCTGCTGAGAGCCAGACGCCTGTGAAAATCTTGATCGCGTGCAAACTCCCGGCCGCCGCCGTGCACGAGTTGCGCACGCTCGGCGGGCAGGTTCAATACGAGCCACTGCTGACCAGCGAAGATCTGCCCAGCAAGCTCGGCGACGTGAATGTACTGGTGGTCGGGCGCACGCGCGTCTCGACCGCCGCGCTCGAGGTCGCGCCCGTGCTGCAACTGGTGGTGCGGGCCGGCACGGACGTCGGCGGCGTCTCGATCGAGGAGGCCTCGTCGCAAGGCATCTTCGTTGCCAACGTGCCTAACATGGACGCGGTCGCGATCGCCGAGATGGCAATGACGCTCATGCTGGCGCTGGATCGCGGCGTGGTCGAGGCGGCCCAGGCGTCGCGCGAGGGGCGCAAATGGCACGAGGCCATTGAGGCCCGCGGGCTCTCCGGTCGCACGCTGGGCATCCTCGGCTTCGGGCGCGTCGGCCTGCTGGTCGCGGAGCGTGCGCGGGCATTTGGAATGCGCGTGCTGTGCTGGTCGCCCTCGCTGACCAGCGAGAGGGCCGGCGCCGCGGGCATCGAAACCTGCGCCTGGCCGCGCGAGCTCGCTCGCCGCAGCGACGTGATCCTGCTCTACGCACCGCCGGAGCTGGGCGGCGAGTTGCAGGTGGATGCCGAGTTTGTTCAGAACATGCGCGATGGGGCGTATCTGGTGCACGTCGGGCACCCGGCGGCGCTGGATGAAGCCGCCCTGGCGCAAGCCGTCAGCCATCGGCGGCTGCGGGTCGCGAGCGACGCTTACGTCTCAGAGCCGTCGGCCGAGGCCCCGCGGTTGCGCGGCGCGCTGTTGCAGCTACCTGGCGTGATCGCGACTTCGCGGCTCGCCGGCGCAACCCAACAGGCGCGCGAGGCCATCGCCGCCGAGGTGGTCGCGATCGTGCGCGCCTTTGTCATCAGCGGGGAGGTGCAGCATTGCGTCAATCTTTGCGAACGTAGCCCGGCCACGTGGCAATTGATGTTGCGCGTGCGCGATCAGCCTGGCGTGATGGCGGCCGTGCTGGATGCGATCCGCAGCGACGGCATCAACGCCGAGGAAATCTCCAGTCGCGTGTTCCTGGGTGCGAAGGCGGCCTGGTGCACCGTGGCGCTGGATGAGCGCCCCAGCAGCGAAGCGCTCGAGTCGATCCGCGGCATGCCAAACGTGCTGCACGTCGAGCTGCGGGCGGTCGTCTGAAGTGAACCGCGCAGCGCACGGCGTGTACAAGTCCTCGATGCCGAAATTCGCAACGCGATGCTGGCTGGCAGTGTGCGCGGGCCTGCTAACCGCAATTCCCGCGGGGCACGCGCAGCAGCAGATGTACCCGGTGACGCGCGCCGACACGCCCAGCACGGCGCCGGCGGCCAGCGCGCCGGCTGCGACAGCCTCGCAAACCTCGGAAACCACTGTCCGCGCCGAGCTCGTCGTCAGCGCTTCGAGTGTGTCGACGTCGCAACCGTTGCGCGTTCGTGCGCAGCTCTTCAATCCCAACGCGAATTCCGTCACGATTTCGATGCCCGGCCTCGCGCCCGGCGCCACCCCGACGCTGACCGACGCATTCATCTTCGGCGACGCGCAGCAGCCGGCGCTGTTCCTGGCCTTCGAGGACGAGAAGCCGCAGCCGGTGCGCCCGCCGACGAGCGGCACGACTGCGACTGTGGGCGTTGCGCAAGAAGCCGGCGAGCTGCGCCTGGCGCCCCATGGCTGCGTCGGTGTCGAGCTGGATCTGCGGAGCGCATACGCGTGGTCGGCGTACGTCGGCGCGCACCACATCGAGTGGCGGCCAGTCGGCGGACAATTCGGAATCGCGACTGCCACCATCCGCGTGCAGGGCCGACAGGCGGCCGTGCTGGTGACGGACTACGGCAAGCTCACGTTCGCGCTCTTGCCGGAGAAGGCCCCGAAAAATGTCGAGAACTTCAGCGAATTGGTCCGCCAGCGCTTCTACGACGGCAAGTTGATCCACCGCATAATCAGCAACGGCATCATTCAAGGCGGCTCGCCCGACGGCACAGACGACGGCATGCGCAGCGATCGTAGGACAATCCCGGCGGAGTTTCACAATACGCCGGTCGATGTCGGCACGCTGGCGATGGCGCGTAAGCAGAGCGATCGAGATTCGGCCAGTTGCCAGTTCTTTATTGCGCTGGCGCGCCTGCCGGAGCTGGACGGGCAATACAGCGTGATCGGGCAGGCCCGCGACGCCGAGAGCCTACGCACGCTGCAAAAGCTGGGCGAGCTGGCGACTGACGCCAACGGGCGACCGCGCCGACCGCTGCGGATTCGCTCGCTCTCATTAATCGACGATCCGTCGGAACTTCCGCGGTCTGCGGCCGTTTCGCCAAGTCAATCGCCCGCGACGACGCAGCCTGCCACGCCACCGCGCTAACAAATGTCGACGCGCCGGATTTCTTATTCAGCACGGTGCGATCGGAGAACAGAAGTTTCAAGTCGCAGCGCGGGAGTTCCGCCGCGACGGCCCCCTTACGCTCGCGGCTCCGACTTGTGATCCCCTTTTCCGGGTTCATGCAAAACGCGGCGCCAGCCCGAGCGATCGACGGATTACGGTGAGTTGCCCGGCATGCAGCCCTTCATGCCACGCGACGGTTCCGGGCAACGCCGCATGGGAGGGCGCGAAATTCGCTAGCCTGGCCGGTAGCGGCTGCGACAGCTGTGCCGCGTCCAGCGACTGGAACCACGCCAGCAGCTCTTCACGCAGATGCTGCATGCGCTGCATCACGTCCGGAAAGGGCGGATACGCCGCGGCCGTCGGTAGCGGTCGGCTGCCGCGGCTGAACGCCGCGCACCAATCGTCGCGCAGGCGTCCGGCGTGTTGGGCCAGCTCGGCCAGCCAGAATGCGTCGGTCCACGCCAGGTGGCCGGCGATCCAGAGCGCATGGTTCCCGCCTGGCGTCGCCTGCTGGCACACGCACTCGAGCGGAATGTCCGCAAGAAACGCGGTGGTCGCGCGGCGGGCAAACGCCATCGCGTCCAATCCGGCAGAAACTACATCGTGCATTTTGGTGCTTCAATCCCAAGTCGTTGAACATCGACCCCTGCACACGTTCATTCGGCAAGCACGGCGACGATCTGAAGCACTGCGCAATCCGAACGCGAAGCGCAAACGCGCTACCTGTTTTCGCTGCATTGGGCAACGCGATGTGATGCGCGTGCGGGGCCTCGCACAGCGGTTAACGGCGCCGCGCGCTACGCAAGAAAAAAACGACGCCGCGCAGCAGCGCCCGTTCTTCTGACGGTGCGCCGCTGCGCGGCATGCGTTGATCGCGTTCGCGGCGGCGAGGCCGATACCGGGGACAAACGCCCGTTGCGGGCATTTTCACGCCGCGTGCGAATCAGTTTCGGCGCGTTACGGGCAGGTTGTGCCCCAGGCGCCGAGCAGAATTCCGAGGTCGGCCTCATCGGTTTGGTTGTCGCCGTTCAAGTCGCCGCCGGGGCCGGCTTGCCACGCGCCCAACAGGATACCGAGGTCGGACTCGCCGACGGTGCGATCGTTGTTCAGATCGCCTGGGCAAGCGGACGGATTATTCACCGTGAGCGTCGCCGCGGCCGAGGTGACGTTGCACTGGCCCGAGACCAGGCCGTTGGTCACAACACAGTCGTATTGCCCAGCGTCGCCGCTCTGCACGGAGGTGATGAACATTGTTGCAGCGCCGGAGTTGAGGATGCGTCCGTCGTCAACCAGGTTCACACCGTTATGGCGCCAGCGATAAAGCGTGCCGCCGGTCGCGCCGACGGTGAACTGCACCAACGTGCCGACATTGACGGTTTGATTTCCGGGGTTGGCGGTGATGCTGGGCGTAAGCTCGACGTTTACCGCCGCCGTGCCGGACGTGCTAGTGGCGCCGCAGACGGGGTTGATGGCGTCGCAGGTGTAGGTGCCGCTGTCCGTGATGAGTGAACCGGTAATCGTCAGCGTGGCGCTGGTTGCGCCGAAGATGCGCACGCCGTCGTCGGCCAACGTGGTCGCGCCGCGCTTCCACTGGAAGTTCGCGGGGACAGCGCCATCGGTCGTGACGGACAGCACCAAAGTCGATCCGCTGCAGGCCGTCTGACTGCTGGGGTCGCTGGTGAAGGTCGGCGCGGGGCAGGCGTTCGGTGGGTAGTCGTAGCCCATCGCGTCGAATACAGCCAGATCCGAGGTCTTGAACAGGTTCGGGAAGTTCGTGCCGCCGTTATACGCCGGGTCCATCAGGCCGACGGAGGTGGCCTGCTCGCTGAAATGGCTGGCCTGCCACGGATTGCCGTCCGACAGCCGGTACTCCGCGCTGATGATGTCGAAATTCATATCGTCGGCCGAGGTTCCGCCGGTGTCCTTGATCAACGTACGGGCGCGGACCTGGAATTCGGCGGTGTCGTCGGGGTTCAGGTCAGCGGTGCCGTCGGTGCGCTGAAAGCGGAAGATATCCAGCTGCCGCACAGTCCCGTTGTTCGGATCGACGGCGGAAGTGAAGCCGAGCGCGTGCCCGACTTCGTGCGCAAGAATGTCGTAGAACGACGTGCCGCTGACGCCGTTGGTCGGGTCGTAGTCGAACGTGAACTGCGTGTTGAACGTGATGCTACCGATGTTTCCGCCGATGCTGCCGACGGTAGCGCGGTAGGCGCCGGTGTTCCAACTTATGCTGCTGACGTTGGTCGTGCCGGCGGTGCTGAAGCGCACTGGAAGCGTCGAGCCGGTCGGCAGGAAATCCTGAATCGTGTCGTCGCCATCCTGACCGTTGATCAGGCCGTCGCGCGAGTTGGTGTACGTGTCGGTGGTGAACGTGCTGCTGGTTGAGCCAATCACACCGCCGCCGCCGAGATTTGCGTACGAAATCGACATGGTGTGCACAATCGGGTCGCTGAAGAGGCCCTCGAGGTAGGCCTCTACCGCCGCGATTGCCGGCAGTGCCGCCGATGGCACGCTTCCGCCGATCACGAAGACCATGTCGATGCCGGCGCCGCGCAGGCCGCTGTCAAAGATGAATGCATCCGGCGAAGCGATGTCTTGGCGCACGAATTCCGCGACGCTTTTGAGCTGTTCGACGCTGCCGGCAGCGGGATTCGAGCCGCAGATATACTTCCACTCGGAGTACGTCGGAAGAACAGCCTGGCTGCCGTCGGCGTAACGCGTGACGACTTCCAGATTTCCCTGCTCGACATAGGTTGGGGAGACCACCACACCGACCGGGTCGTGCTGGGCCTGATCATCGTGGGCGCTGGCCAGCGCGGTGGCGCTCAGGATGGCTGTTGTACCGAGGATGCTTCGAACGACGCGGGGTAGCTGGGGCATGCTTCGCTCCGTCACGTAAAGGATGATTGAAAATAGTCCTTCGCCACGCTGTAGGCAGGGACGGCCGCAGCGGGGCGTTCATGATCGCCGCGTGCGTACGCGCGCAATCACGCTGTCTCTCCAGACGATGCTAGAAGGTCGCCCGCCGCCGGTCAAAGTCAGATTCGCATGGCAGGAGGAATTACGGATTATCAGACGTCCACCACACCAAAGCGATTTACGGTGCGAGCGGGATTTGGCTGCAGTCCACACGCACGCCGTTCTCGAAGCACTCGCGCTGTACGATGACCTGAACAGACCCCGCGCCGATCGCGCCGCCAACCAGACCGAATGCGGCGGAGAGCAGGTCGCGCTGCCAGTCCTGCAAACCCAGGGCCGGGCTGCAGCCTGGGCCGCTGAGCGAGAGCGCGGCAAGCGCGCACAAGACGATCGATCGTGAACGAGAACGCATTCGGCACTCCTTTACCTTGCACGCAGGGCGATTTGCCGGGAAACCAATCTGCTAGCCGCGCCGCCGACCGCTGCGCGCCGCGCCGACCAGGCTGGTGAGCAGCAGCGTGAGCGACGCCGTGATGCACAAACCGCTCGAGATCGTAGTCGTGACGCGGTCTTCCTGGTAGATCCGCGCCGGTTGCGTCGGCTCAGGCTGTGGCACCGGGGGCGGCTGCTGTCCGGCGTCCGCGGGCGGCAGCACGACGACCGTCATCGTGCAGTTCACCGCGTTGCCAGCGGCGTCACGAATCGTAAACGTCACCGTCGTCGAGCCAACCGGGAACGTCGCCGGTCGATCATCGGTCACGGTCGGCGCGGCACCGCCACAGGCGTCGGTCACAACCGGCGCCGCGAGCACCACCAGGTTCGCCGGCACGCCGGTCGTCGCGTCGGCTTGCACCTGAGCATTCGGCGGACACTGAACGGTCGGCGGCAGCGTATCAACCACCGTAATCGTTTGCGCACCCGACGAAGTGTTACCCGCCGCGTCGGTCGCGATCCAGGTACGCGTGACACTGCCCGCGACTCCGGCGAGTGGCGCATCGCTGAAGCTCACCGTCGCGGCGCCGCACGTGTCGGTTGCGCTTGCCGTTCCGGTCGCTGCCGGCGCGGTCGACCCGCCGCACTCGACCGTTGCATTCGGCGGGATGGTAAGCGCTGGCGGCGTGGTGTCCTGGAACGTGATTCGCTGCACAGCGTTGGCGACATTTCCGCAGGCGTCGGTTGCCTGCCAGGTGCGATCGATGCTGCCGCGCGCGTCGCCGACGGGGGCGTCCGTGAATGTGATGGTCGGCACACCGCCGCACGCATCGGTCGCGGTCGCGCGGCCAGCGCTGGCGGGGTCGGCGGAGCTTCCGCACTCGAGCGTTACGTCCGCCGGGAGCGTGAGCTGCGGCGGCGTAGTGTCGCGCACAGTCACCGTGACCGGGGCGAAGACGGTCGGGAAGACGCCGTCGTTCACGCCGAGCTCGAGCTGACAGACGCGCGTGCAGCCGATCATTGGGATGGTGATGTTCGGCGTGGCGCTGGTGTTGTCGTCGAAGGTTGCGTCTTCGCACTGGCTCAGCCATTGGAACGTCAGCGCGTCGCCATTCGGGTCGGACGAGCCGCGGCCATCAAGCGCCACGACCGTGTTTGCGCCTTGGCACTCAGCCGAATAGGGGCCACCGGGAATCGACGTCGGGGGATTGTTCTGTGGGCAAACGCGCTGCCAATTCGCGAGCACGATGCCCAGATCGGATTCATTGACCAGGCCGTCGCCGTCGACGTCGCCAAGCGTGAACGGCGGGACGGCGAGCTGCCACGAGCCGAGCACGAGACCGAGATCGACTTCGTCGACATTACAACTGCCGTCGGCGTCTCCGGCGCACGGGCCGCACTGGCCCCCGCCGGCGTGCAGCGGCGCGGCAGTTGCGAACGCGATCAGGCTGACCGCGATGCTGAGACGAGAGCGGGTCGCGAACCGGCTCATTGACTAATCCTCCCACGCGGGCGCCGCAGAACTTCGCGAGCGGGGGCTCGCGCAACCCACCTGCCCAACTTACGTTAGGACGCGATTCGCCGGATTGTCAACGTCGGGGCGGCGACGGCGCCAGCCGCGCGCTGCCCCGGTCGTGAATAGCCCCGCCAGCAGCAGCCCGGCCAGCGGGCACAGGCCGGTAATCGATACGATCGTTCGGCGATCTTCATGGAACACCCGCGGCGGAGTTTGCCCCGTGTGCGCGTCCGCATCGGTCGGCGGAGCGGGCGGCGTCGGCGCGGGCGGCTGCTGACCGGCCTGCGGATCGGGCCCGCGAACTTCCACGATCGACACGCACGACGCCACATTGCCGCTCGCATCAACTGCGCGACTGGCAACGCGCGTCTCTCCGACAACGAAAACCGCCGGCCGATCATCGGACAACGCCGGCCGCGGGTCGCAGGCGTCTGTAAGCCGCGTGACCAGCGTCACACCCGCCGACGTTACGCCGCTGGCCTGCGACGTATCGATCGTGACGCGCGGCGAGCATTCGAGCATTGGCGGTGTCGAATCGCGCACGCGGAGCCGCTGAACGCCGCTGACCGCATTTCCGCATGCATCACGCGCAATCCAGGTGCGGATCACGTCCGGCGTGCCGTCGGTAGCGGGCGCATCGGTGAAGGCGACGGCCGGCGAAGCATTGCAGGTATCGCTCGAGGTCGCGCGACCGCTCAGCGA
>CAZHTF010000085.1:0-13170 GCA_964535305.1 uncultured Planctomycetales bacterium
GCGCCGGCGAGCGCCGCGATCACCCCGCGCCGCAGGCGTCGTCCGGCAAGCTGGTGCGTCAAGGCCGGCGCGTCGGCGCCGGGCGGGCGCTCGGCGAAGCGGCAGGCGGCCCAAAGCGCACCCAGCAGCGTGAAGTGCACCGCGGGCAGACCCGGCAGGCGATGCGCCACGCCAAAGAGCGAGTCGGTCAGCAGCGCCACCAATGCGGCGATCAGGCCGATCAGCAGCGCGCGGCGCTGCTCGGAGAGATTGGCGCGCAGCAGAGCCAGCGCGGCGACCAGCGTCGCCAGGTGCCCCGCGACCACGCTGACGCCCCCGACCAGGCCGATCTCGGCCAGGATTTCAAAGAGCTCGTTGTGCGCATGCTCGACCATGTCGCCCATGAACGCGGCGGGGTCCAGGGCACGATCGTGAATCGCGAACTGGCTCGCCATTCGCGGATACGAGCCGGCGCCCACGCCCGTGATCGGGCGGCGCTCCCACAATTCCGCGGCGTAACGCCAGGCGTAAAAGCGAAAGCGCACGGTCGCGCCGCGGGCCATGGTCGGATCCAGCCGCGAGGCGTACGCATAGATCACGCCCGCCGCCGCAAGCGCCAGCGCTGCGACCAGGATCGCCCAGCGCAGCCGTGGCGGCGCACGCAGGAATCCGATCGTCCCGAGTCCGATGACCAGCGCGATCAGCCCGCCGCGCGAGCCGGTCAGCCAAAAGCACCAAAGCAGCGGCGCGAGCAGCACAAGTGCGGCGACCAAAAAGTATGCCGGGTGCGTGTCGTGCGTGCGGCGGCGGACGAGCCGGCCGGTGAGCACGCTGACACACACAATGATCGCCGGCAGGATGCAGGCGGCGAGCGGGCCGGGGTTTCCGATCGGAAAGCCTGGTCGGTGGAACGGGTTGCGTTCGTAGTAGTACCAGATGCACAGGGCCGCGCCGCAGGCCGCGATAAGCACGTACGCCCCGATCAGCGTGGGCACGCTGCGGCCCTGCAGCGTCCAGGCCAGCGAAATCGCCCAGCCGAAGGCCAAGGCATACAGCGCCGCTTGCCCGAGCGAGATGGCTGGATCACCGGACCAGCCCGCACTGACGAGCGAGAGACCAACCCAGACCGCCAGGCAGACCTGCGCCAGGAACCAGGCCCCGTGGCGGCGCTCGCGGATTTGCGGCCAGCCGGCCGACACCATGGATCGCAGGCACAGCCCCAGCAGGCCGATCGCGGCGAAGCCGAAGAACGCCAGGTTCTTGATCTCGACGCCGCGGGCCGTCTCCAGCAGTCCGCCGAGCGACATGGCGTCCACGACGACCCGCAGCAGCGAGTGCTGCGCCCAGGGGATTGCACCGGGGTAGGTCAGGCCGCTGGTTGGGCTGATCAGCAGAAAGGTGCACGCGATCAGCAGCACGGCCGCGATCAAGACGCCGCGCGAGAGCAGCCACCGCAGTTGATGTGCGGGTCCGGCGGGGTTCTCCAGTGCGTCGTTGGAGGTCATGCGGTATCTATACCGCGAGCGCGGGGTAAGCGCCCCATGCGCGCCTGGCCCGCGATTTCGGCTCAAGCTGCTCAAGCTCGCGGGCCGATATGTTCGATAGCGAGGGATTGCAGCTTTCGGACGCGATCGCGTCGGTTGCTCCTGCCCTGATCGACCGGCTATTCTGTGGATGAAACATGGACTCGGTCACACTCCTGCGGCCCGTGTTCGCGATGAGCAACAGCACCCGGACGCGCGATTTCCGCGGCCTGCATATCCACATGATCGGCGTCGGCGGCAGCGGCATGTCCGGCCTGGCATCCGTGCTGCTGCGCTGCGGCGCGCGCGTCAGCGGCAGCGACACCAGCGCTTCCGAAACGATCCAACGGCTCGCCGCCGCGGGCGCGACGATCTCCGCGCGGCAGGATGCCGACACGCTGCCCAGCGAGACCGAACTTGTGGTCGCTTCCGCCGCCATCCCGCAATCGCACCCCGAGCTTGCCGCGGCGCGACGCCGCGGAATCGAGGTCTATAAGTATGCCCAGATGCTCGGGGCGCTGCTCGACCAGCGCGCCGGCATCGCCATCAGCGGCACGCACGGGAAGAGTACGACCACAGCTTGGACCGCGTTCGTCTTGCGCGAATGCGGACTGGATCCCTGCTTCGTTGTCGGGGCGGATTGCGCACAGCTCGGCGGCGGCAGCGGCGTGGGCGACGGCCCGCACTTTGTCGCCGAAGCCTGCGAATTCGATCGCTCCTTCCTGAACCTGCGTCCAAAGCTGGCGGCCGTGCTGAACATCGAGGAAGACCACCTCGATTGCTATGCCAACCTGGACGAAATCACCCAGACCTTCGTCGCTTTCGCCAGCCGCGTGCCGCCAGATGGCTTGCTGGTGCTCAACGGCGCAGATCCGCGATGCCGCCACATCGCCGCGACCGTCCGGACGCCTTTCGAATTCTTCGGATTCGCCGACACGGACACCTGGCAGGCTCGCGACCTGCTGCTGGTCGACGGCTGCTACGAATTCTCGGTGATGTATCGCGGCGTGCGCCTCGACCGGTTGCGGCTGGCGTTGCCCGGGAAGCACAACGTGCTGAACGCGCTGGCGGTCTGCGCCCTGGCGCAGCGGGCCGGCCTGCCCTGGGACGCGCTGGCGCAGGCCCTGCCGAAATTCCGCGGCGCAAGCCGACGGCTCGAGCTACGCGGCACAGTCGGCGGCGTACGAATCGTGGATGACTACGCCCACCACCCGACCGAGATCCGCGCCACGCTGCAAGCCGCACGCGAACGCTTCCTGCCGCGGCGGCTTTGGTGCGTGTTCCAGCCGCATCAGCATTCGCGGACACGTTTTCTGCTTGAAGATTTCGCGCGCAGCTTCGAGCTGGCCGAACATGTGATCGTGCCGGACATCTACTTCGTGCGCGACACGCAGCGCGACCAGGAGGCCGTGTGCGCTGCGGACCTGGTGCAGCGGATTCAGAAGCGCGGCGCGGACGCGCGCTACATCGCCGATTTCGGCGCGATCGTGCGGCACGTGGCCGATCGCGTGCAGCACGGGGACGTCGTGCTGACCATGGGCGCTGGCAGCATCTGGAAGGTCGCCGATGAGTTGGTTCGAGAGCTTCGCGGCGATTTGCCGGGCTGATGCGCCGCTGGCGCCGTACACCTGGTACAAGTTGGGCGGCCCGGCGGATGTCTACGCCGAGCCGCGCGATGCGGCCGAGCTTGCGGCCTTGTTGTCCCGCGCCCGCGCCTGCGGAATTCCCTGGAAAATTCTTGGTCGCGGTGCAAACCTGCTGGTGCGCGACGAAGGCATTCGCGGACTGGTCGTCCGGCTGTGCGGCCCCGGCTTTGAAGGAATCGAGCACGACGCCGAGCGCGTGCAGGTCGCGGCCGGTTTTGATTTCACGCGACTGGTGCGCGAGACGGTCGAGCGCGGCGCGGTCGGTCTCGAAGCGCTCGCCGGCATTCCCGGCTCGGTCGGCGGCGTGATCCGCATGAACGCGGGCGGGCGCTACGGCGACATCGGCACGTTCGTTCAGAGCATCGCGCTGCTGGATGCCGACGCGCGGCTGTGTGAGCGTTCTGCGCGACAGATCGGCTTTTCGTATCGACATACGGATCTGGATCAGTGCGTCGTGCTCTCGGCCAAGCTGCGCTTGAGCGCGGGCGACGCATCGGCGGCCAAGGCCCGCTATCGTCAGATCTGGAACGAGAAATATGCAAGCCAGCCGAGCGTATCGGCCCGCAGCTGCGGCTGCATTTTCAAGAATCCGCCGGGCGACTCCGCGGGCCGGCTGATCGAGCGGGCCGGGTTGAAGGGGCAGCGCGTCGGCGGGGCGGAGATCAGCACCAAGCATGCGAACTTCATCGTCGCCGCGCCTGGCGCGCGCAGCCGTGACGTGCTAGACTTGATCGCGCTGGCGAAAGATCGGGTATGGAATGAGAGCGGCATCGAGCTGCAGCTTGAGGTTGAAATCTGGTAGGACCATGCCGACGCACGCCGCTCCAGACGCACCGCCCGCATCTGCCGCCGAGCGCCGCACGCTGCGCATCACCGTGTTGGCCGGCGGACCGAGCGCCGAGCGCGAGGTGAGCTTGCTCTCGGGCGCGGCGATCGCGGACGCGCTCCGCCGCCGCGGGCACGATGTGCTGCTGGCCGACGCGCGGCCCGGCCAGCTCGCCGCCCTGGATCAGCCCGCGGATGTGATCTTCTCGGCGCTGCACGGCACCTTCGGCGAAGACGGGCAGTTGCAGCGAATTCTCGAGCAACGGCGGCTGCCGTTTGTCGGCTCCGACGCGGTTGCGTCAGCGCTGGCGATCGACAAAGTCCGCACCAAGCAGCTCGTTCTGCAGCAGGGCGTGGATACGCCGGAATTCGTCGTGCTGGATCGCACGTCGCCCGCGCACGCCGCGGCGCCTCTGCTGAGTGGCCCGGTGGTGGTCAAACCGATCGATCAGGGCAGCAGCGTGCTGACCAGCGTCGTGCGGCGGCGCGAGGATTTTGCCGCGGCAGCCCAGGCGGTGATCAGCGAATTCGGGCGCGCGCTGGTCGAGCGCTTCATTCCCGGCGACGAGCTGACCGTCGGTGTGCTCGCCGGGCAGGCGCTGCCGCCGATCTGCATCCGCACCGCCCGCGGCTTCTACGACTACCAGGCCAAATACATCGACGACAACACGCAGTATCTGTTTGACGGTGGGCATTCGCCGCAGGCACGCGAGCGGGCTATGCGGCTCAGCGAACGGGTGTTCGCGCAGGTCGGCTGCCGGCACCTGGCGCGCATCGATTGGATGATCGATCCGCAGGAGCGGCTGTGGTTCCTGGAAGTAAACACGCTGCCAGGCTTCACCAGCCATTCACTGCTGCCCAAGGCCGCGGCCCACGTCGGCATTCCGTTCGACGCGCTTTGTGAGCGGCTGGTGCGGATGGCGTTCTCCGAGGGCGCTGCGGGGGCGGGAGGCTCGGCATGAGCGGTGCCCGCGCAAGCTTGCGGCCCTCGGCGCTTGCAGCGCGGCGCAGCGCGCTCGCCCCACCGCCGCGCGGCATCGGCAGCGGATTGCTGCTGAAGCGGTTTGGCGTCTTCATGATCTGGGCCGTGACGCTCGGCGCGGTGTTTGTCGGATTGGCGCGGCTGGAGCCGCTGGCGCGCTCGTACCTGCCGTCCACGCCGCCGCGGATTGAATGGGTGGATCTGCCGGTCTGGCTGCAGAGCGCGGATTGGAGCGAGGTGTTGCGCGAGGTGGAGGCCCAGGCCGACCTCCAGCCGGCGGATCGGATCGACGATGCCGCATTGTGCCGGCGCGTGGCGGAGGCTGTGGCCGCTTCGCCGCGGGTCGCGAGCGTCGTGCGCGTCGAAAAGCACGCGGACGGGCGCATCGGCGTGCAGGCCAAATTTCGAAAGCCGCTGGCGCTCGTCGCCTATCGCGATCTGGCGCTGCTGGTGGACGAGCGCGGCGTACGCCTGCCGGACCAATTGGCCTTGGCGCAGGTGGATCGGCAGCGCTGGTGGGTGATCGAGGGTGTCCGCAGCCCCGCCCCGCGTAATCCGGGTGAATGCTGGGGCGGCGCGGATGTCGCCGCCGGCTTGGCGCTCGTGAACTACCTGCGCGAGGCGGAGTTCCAGGGTGCGCTGCCGGGGGCGCTGCGTACGGCGCTTCGCGGCGTGGATGTCAGCAAAGTCACCGGCCGAAAAACCACCGACTGCCTGCGAATATCGACGCTGCATCCCGGAACATACATTGAGTGGGGCCTGGCGCCTGGCGAGGGACTCGGCGTCGAAGCTTCCGCCGATCGAAAGATAGAATTACTGCGGTCGTACGTCGCGGGAGCCGGCGGGTTGCCCAGCGTCGCGTTTATCGACCTGCGGGACGAGCGCGGCGTCGGATTGCCGAAGTAGGCGCGAAGCGCGGACCAGGGAGCGTTGTTCATGAATCCTTCTGAGCTGATCGAGGCGGTTACGCAGCACATTCCGGCCAGCGCCGCGTGGATTCCCCCGCTGGGCATGTCGCTGGTCACGCTCTTTGGACTGGTGCTGCTGCTGCACGGCGCCAAGCTGGCGCCGGCCCTAACCGCGCTGGCATTCGCCGGCTTCGGTGGACTGGGCGCGTCGTTTCTGGCGAACGCGCTGAATCTGCCGCTCTGGCCAACGATCGCCTGTGCCGCGGTGGTCAGCCTGGTGGTCGGCTACGTGTTCTTCCGCATCTGGATGGCGTCGATCCTGGCCGCGTGCTTCGCGCTCGTCGGCGTCGGCGTTTATTTCGTCCGCACGCTACATCCGTACGTCGCGCAATTTGTCGCCGGTGACGGATCTGAGACCATTCTGCCCGCGGGCCCGTCCAACAGCAGCATGCCGCCGGTCGTGCACGAACTCGGGCAGCTCTGGCAGCACCTGAGCGGCTCCGTGCCAAATTTCCAGGCGCACCTGGGCGCGATCGTCGGCTCGACGATGCTCGCCGGCCTGGCCTTCGGCCTGCTCTTGCCGCGCGTGGCGCGCAGCGTTTGGGCCGCCACCTTTGGCACGACCATCGCGCTGATCGGCGTATGCATGCTGCTCGATGGCTATTGGCCCAGCGCAATGAACGCGCTGGCCGCCAGCGGCGGCTGGGCCTGGTCGGGCGTGGCGACCGTCTGGCTGCTCTCGCTGGTGTACAACCTCGCCCGCGGCCGGCGTCCGTCAAAGCCTGCCGCCGAGCCCGCGGCGCCGGCGATCGCCAAGCCCGCGACCGCCTGAGCAGCCCAAAACCGCGACAGGACTGCACGTCCGTAAAATCCGCACTTTGAGGCGCCGCGGCAGCGTAAGCGCGCTTGTTCGCGAATTCCGCAGCCGCCGAACGACCGATTCGCGCGAGCCTCACAATTCTGAGCCCCGCGCCGCTTCACCGTTTTTCCTGACCCGCCGCGCGATGCAATCCGACAATTACTGCGAGGAGCGCTGCGGCGCTCGCAGCGCGCGCGGAGTACCTGTTCGTGGTGGATTATCAGAATCTAATTTTCCGCTGGGCTGAGATGCAGACCACGCTGACGGGCGCCGTGGTGTTTGCGCTGGGGCTGCTGTGTGGGCTGCAGGGCTTTCGATTCGTCCGCATGCTGCTGCCGATCTGGTGCATGCTGGTGGCGTTCCACTTCGGGCTGCTGCTCGCGGATTGGTATCTCCTGCCGCGGGCGATGACGCCGGCACTCTTGGCCGCGACGGTCGGATTCATCACGCTGATGCGCTACGAAGCGGCCCGCGTATTGGCGGCCGGCTCCACCTACGGCCTGATCGCCTACTACCTTGCCTTTCAGCTCGGCTTGCCCTCGTTCGCGATGAGTACGTTCGGCGCGCTGGCCGCCTCCGCGGGCGTCACGCACGCCTGGGTGCGCGGCCGAAGCCTGCCGCTGCTGCTGACGACCACGTACGGCGCGGGGCTGATCCTGACGGCGTACGTGATCACCACGAACTCGCTGATTCCGACGCTGGGCGTCACGTTCGTGCAATGGGCCGATCGGGTCGCACTGATGGTGCCGGCGCTGCTGGTGATGCTGGGCGTGATGAACTACTCCTGCCAATGCAATCTCCAACAAGGCGACATTCGCACGGGCGCCTCGCGAATGCTCGGCGCGTACTGATGAGCGACAGCAGAATTGCGATCGCGCGCGGCGCTGAATTCGAAATCCGGCGATCTGCAAGATTTGGCCTGACCGCGCGCTGACGCGCGCAGCTTGCCTTCTGCCCGGCACGGCGAACGCGTGTCGCCAAGGGCTTGAGCCCGGCTTCAGCTCCTGGAGGACGCTCGCACACCTCATCTACGCCTCATTTTCCCTTCGACTCCCGGGCCGTGGGCACATCGATCTGCGCCGCGATCGCGTTCGACGCATTACAATTCGAAAGCGGGAGCCTAGATGTCCGCTGCGCCGCAGAGTCCGATCGGCACGCCGCCGGAGGCTTCACCTCCGCGCGGTTTGCATCCTCCGGTTGCACCAACGTCGGCGATCGCCTGCGCCAAGCCGGTGCGACCCGCGCCGCGCCTGCGGCTGTCGGTAATCTTGAAGCAACTGCGTGACGAGGCATACGGTAACGATGGCTCGGAGGCGTCGGCGGACGCTGCGCTGCCGGTCGGGCTGGACGCCGCCGCATCGCCGCCGAGTGGCGATGCGGCCGCTGACGAGCGGGCGCCGGGCGACAAGAAGCAGCGACGCCGCACGCCGTCGCACGTGACCGTGGGCGAGATCGTGGATCGCACGCGCGAAGCAGGCTTTGGCGTGATTCTGGCATTCCTAGCGATCTGCTCGGTGCCGTTTCCAGGCGTCTCGGTTCCGTTCGGGCTGGTGATTGCCTACGGCGCGGTGCAAATGATCATCGGCATGCATAAGCCGTGGGTGCCGCGCTCGATTCGCCAAAGGCGGATTTCGCTGGCGGTGCTGGATTGGATCAGTGTGCGCATTCCGCGTTGGACTTCCTGGCTCGAAGTGCTCGTTCGGCCGCGCTTCACAATCATGACACGCGGGATCTTCTGGACGCTCTGTGGCGTCGGGATTCTGATCCAGGCGATCGGGCTGTCGCTGCCACTGCCGATCCCCGGCTCAAACCTGTTCTTCGTCGTGCCGATCGTGCTGTACGCGATCGCGCTGCTGGAGACGGACGGGCTGCTGATGCTGGTGGCCTACACGGTGACGGTCTACCAGGTCGTGTTCCTGATCAAATTCTGGGACACGCTGGTGGGCATGGTCCGCGCGGCGCTGGCATTCTTCGGCGTGCACATCTGACGGGTTGGATCAATCGGCGCCAGGCCGCACGCACGCCCGCGGTGCCGGCGATCTTCACGTCAAGCTCAAATTCCGCCGGCCTGATACGCGCGCAGCGTGGCGTTGGAGAACACGCGGGCCGGGTCCGGCACGTTGAGTAGACGGATGTAGATCCGCTCGAGCAGCGGCACGCGCAGCAGGCCGTTGCCCAGGTCGGTCAGCGGAATTGGCTGGGCGGTCGTGTTTTCGACCGCAATGTCGCCCGCGTCGACGCCGTCGAGCAGCAGCTCGTACGCGCCGCTGCGCTGCGTCGGCCAGAGCGTGGCGTAGCGAACGCCGCCGATCGCGCGGGTGCTGATGAAGCCGCGCACGTCGGAAGAATGGCTGGCGATCGGCAAGCGCGTGGCGGCTTCGAGCTGCGGCGCGCCGGCGGCATCGCGAAAGAGCAGGAAGTTCTGGTCAAGCCGCTGCGCCGCCAAGCGCTGTGCGGTGGAGACTGTGCCCGCCAGGCGCACCTGCTCATAGCGGTTCATCAACGCCAGGTTTGCGTCGCGATTGGGCCAGGCGATCAGCCGGTCAAGCCAGACCTGCAGCACCACGGGCATGTCGTATGCGATGCTCTTGGCGAGCAAATACTCGAATTCGTCGGGCGTCGTGTGCTCACTGACCGAGTTCGAAGGCTGTGCCCAGCCGAGCTGCAACGTGTCAAAGCGATACCAGTTCGACGTCGTCACGCCCAGGTTGCGGTTCACCTCGCTGCGAAAGCCATTGCTCCAGATATAGTCCGTTTGGCCGGATACGCCGATCAACGGCATCGAGAACATGCCGGTGTTGATCGAGGCTTCCATCCAGCGCGGCTTGCTCACCAGAGCGCTGTGCATCAGCCAAGGCGTCAGCCCGTACGTGTACCAGTCGGGGCCCTCGACATCCTCCAAATGATCGACGTACACGTAGTCAAACCCGGCCGCGTCGACCGCGGCGGCGATGTCGCGACACCACTGCTCCAGGCCGCCGCTGGCGATGTCCCACTCGAAATAGGGATAGCGAGTCGTTACCACCAGGCGGCCGATGCTCGCGCCCGCAAGGTGTGACTGCGGGGCGAGCCCGCCCAGGCCGCTCTGATACGCCGCTCGCACGAACGGCCCGACGAAGCCGTACGGCGGCGTGAGGCTCAGGCCAGTGTACTCGATGATCTCCGGGCCGATTGCGATCAGCCGCTGCCCGCTGGCGGTAGGCCAGCCGCTCGGCGCGGTCGTGGTTTCGATCAGCCCGCTGGTCTGCGACGCCGAGAGCGGCGCTGCCAGCGTGATGGTGCGATCGCGGCGCAGCCGGGCATCGGCGCCGGCCCGCACGTAGTCGACGGAATCAATCGGGATGATCGTGGGGATGGTGTGCGCACCGACCAGCAGCCCGGTGGCCTTGGCCTGATTCACCCAGGCTCGCAGGCCCGCCGCATCGACCCAGCCGGGCTGCGGCGCGTAGCGGCGGCGTTGATCGGCCCAGGTGAGCGCGTGCATCAGAATGCGTCCGACACCGGCGGCCTGCGAATACTGAATCACCTCGGCGTGCTGGTAGTCGCGAAAATCCATCCAGAAGAGCGTGGAGCGCTTCATCTCGGGCTGGCTGCGGGCGGCGAAGCCCAGCGGCACGTTGTTGTCGACTTCGACCTGACGCAGCGCGCTGCGGATCGATGCATCGTCGGCGCCACATGGCAGCAGCGCCGCCTTGCGGCCGATGAATGAGACTGGCGTTGGCGAGGCTAGGTTTGGGTATGCCACTGCCCAGAGGTAATGCCCGGCGCTGCCGGGGCCGACGATCGTGCGCGTGTACACATCCAGCGGACAGATCAACATGCAGCGCGGGCCGAGCGGGTCGTCGTAGCGCAGCACGCGATGCAGCATGCCTTCGACCGACGCCGACGTGAACACGTTTACGAAACGCAGCTCCTCGATTGCGGCGGCGTTCGCGACGTTGTCGACCGAAATCAGTAGATAGCCGGGGCGCTGCGCGAGGCCCAGCGTCACCACCGGCGCCGGGCTGAGTGTTCCGAACGTGTACGTGATCTGGTTACTGCTGCGGCTGAACGCGGTCGGATTGACCTGCACGCCGCCGCTGACGATCACGCAGAGCGGCCGGCGATACTGAGGCAGCGCGGTGATGCGCTGCACGCCACTGACGGTGTCGATCAGCGACCAGACGCGTCCGTCGGCGGTCAACTGGAACGTCAGGCCGCTGACGCTGAAATCGTGGGCGCTCTGAGCGGCGGCCGCGGGCGCAAGCAGCGCCGCGCCAAGCAGGATCGTGGTCAGTCGGCAGCGCTGACGTGCGAATCGCTCGATCATGATTGCGTCTCTCACTGAAGGTGCGCCACCCAGGCCTCGCCGATCGCAAGCGGATTGATGCCGTAGCCGACGATGGTCTTTCCGTCGGCGGTGACGGCGTAGGCGCAGATCAGTCGCCAGCCGCTGAGGTTGAGGCCCTGTTCGTTGATGAGCGCGTCGCGCAGGCTGCGCATGCCGCGCGGCGCGTCCCAGATGAATGCTTCCGGTCCCGCCGCGCCACCGGCGACGCCGACGACGGTCGCGCCGCCGCGTGAGACGCCGTGCGCCTGGCTGAAGCTTTCGCCGCCGGGCAGATCGCCGAGCGCGATGCTGCCGGCGTTGTCCCAGCGGAACGCCGCGGGGCCCAGGTCTGATTCGCACACGCCGACGATCACATCGCCGTCGGGTGCGATTCCCAGTGCGCGGCTGCTCGCGCCGCCAGGCAGCAGCGGGAGCGGCTGCATTCCAGTTGCGGCGCTCCAGCGGAACGCCAGCTCGCCCGCGTCGGTCGATGCATACCCGGCGATGATCGTGCCGTCCGCGGAGACGGCCTGCGCGCAGCTCTCAAATCGGCCGCCGGGAAGATCGCCGAGACCGAAGAGTCCTTCCGGCGTCCAACGGCAGGCTTCGAAGCCGGCGCTGCTCGCGCCGAAGCCGACAATGACGGCTCCGTCGACCGAGCAGGCCAGCGCGGCGCTGCGCGTCGCGCCGCCGGGCAGATCGCCAAGCGAAATCAGCCCGCTGGCAGCGCTCCAGCGAAACGCGACCAGCCCGACGCCGGACAAACTCTCCCCGACGATCACCAGGCCATCAGCGCTGACCGCGCTGGCCAGCGAGAGCCGCCGCGTCGCGTCTAGAAATCCCAGGCTCTGCATCGCCGCACCGCGTGGGGCGCGGAAGGCCTGGACGACGTTAACGCCGTGCGGCCGGCTGCGGCCGACGACGACAGATCCATCCGCGGAGACGCCGAAGGCATCGTTGTAGAAATTCGAGCCAGGCAAATCGCCGAGCGGGCGGAAATAGGCTGGCCCGCTGTCGCCGGGCGGATACGGCTTAACCGGCGGAGGCGTTGGCGTGGTCGCAGGCGCAGGCGGCGGCGTGGGATTGGGCGTCGGTGGCGTACCGGTGGGCGGCGCATTCGGATCGGTTGCGGGCGGCGCAGACGGGTCGCTGCCTGCAGGCGTGCCGCCGTCGGCGCCTCCGGCGCTGCCGACCGGCGGGTTGCCCACGCCGTCCCAGATTGGCAGCCCGGTGCCGACGCCGCCATTCGCGCCGTTGGCCGCATCGCCGCCGCTCGCGCTCGGATCGGCTGACGGGCACCCGCCGATCGAGAGCAGTAGTGGCGCCAGCGCGGCCGAAGCGGCGAGCCAACGTCGCGCGCGGCGCAGCACGGAGCTTGACCTTGATTTGTACTCAGCCGACAACGCTTTCGCCCCCCAAATCGGCAGCGCCGCGCGAGCGCAACGGTCGTGTCGATGAGAAGGTGCGATATGTGCCGTGCGCGTGCCAAGTGCTCGGCCAGCCGTCCGCTAAAGCGGAGGCGCTGCGCAGCAGCGACGCCGGGCTTGCGACGCAACCGTCCGAGAATGCGCCTGTAAGAGATTTGAGCGGCGCGGATCTGCGCTCGTCGAAGCACTGAAATCGCGGTATTCTGCAGACTTAGCGCCGGCAAACGGAGTGAATCACAATGCACGTGCTCAAGCGGCTCACGCTATTCTTCACGCTGATGATGTTGTCGCTGTGCGCAGTCGCGCCGGCGCTCGCGCAGAAGTCGGACGAATCCGGGCAGCCGCAAACCGCGGAAGAGAAGCCCGCAATTCCGAGCGAGGGCTTCTGGCCAACCAAGCGGATGCTTGATGGCATCCTCAATCGCATTGCCGAAGACATGGGGGAAAAATACGAACTCGACGAATTCCAACTGGAGCGGACGCGCGAGATCGTGCGCGACCGAATCCCGCGCTTCATGACTGAGAACCGCGCCGAGATTCAGACGCTGATGAACGAGTTCTTCGAGGCGCAACTAGCCGATGAGCCGCCTGCGCCCGAAGACGTCGCAAAGTGGGCCAACCGCAGCTTGAAGATCGCCAGCAAGTTCCAGGAACTTGTGATCGGCACCGGCGAGCAGATGCGCGAGTTCATGAACGAAGATCAGATCAGTAC
>CAZHTF010000086.1:0-652 GCA_964535305.1 uncultured Planctomycetales bacterium
GCGCGGCGAGCGAGCCGACGTCGTTGCCTACGCCGATGCAGGCGCTGCAGCCGGCGGACGAGCCGCCCCAGCCACTGCGCACGCCAGCATCGATTCAGCCGGCGGCGACCGCGAGCGACGCGCGTAGCAATCTGCCGCGGCCACCGCCGGCTGCGGTAGCCGGCGAGCTGCGGCCGTCGAGCGCGATCGGATGGAGCGCGGCGCCCGCCGCCGAGCCTGCCCCCGATTCGAGCTCGGCGCTGCGCGAGGCAGCTCGCGAAGGCCTGGTGCGCGAAGCGCCGGACGGCTCAGCGGGGACCTCGGCTGCCGAGCGTGCGGACCTGCTTCGGCGGCCGATTCAATCCGCGCCGGAGCCCAGCCCGCTGGCGCTGCGTACGCCGGATGCCCGCCCGGTGCGTGCGCCGCGCATCGATTCGCAATCCGCGTCCAGCCAACCCGTGGCCCCGGCCCCCAGCGCGCTGCAATCGCCGCTTCAGGCGGCTCTCGCGAGCAGCGCGCTGCCGATCGCGGCGCAGTTGGCGGCGGATGTAGACGTTTCGCGGCTGGCGCGTGGCAGCCTCGCGCCCGACATTCCGGATCGCGGGGAGAGCTCTAGTGCGTTGCTGCCGGCGACGACCGAACGGGAATCCGCCATGCACTTGACAAGCTCGTA
>CAZHTF010000086.1:662-12505 GCA_964535305.1 uncultured Planctomycetales bacterium
GCCGCGACCGGGACGCCGCCGCACTGCTCGACGCGCTGGATATCGAGCTGAAGTTGCCGCGCGAGAGCGCGCCGCAGGCCAACTCGCTCGCGCAGCGCGCTCCACAGGAGCGCGAGGGTGTGCTGCGGCGCATGGGCGGAACGCCGGAGACCGAGGCCGCGGTGGCGCGGGCGCTGAGTTGGCTGGCGCGGCACCAGGAAGCGGACGGTCGCTGGGATGGGCAGCTCTACGATCGCGCCTGTGGCGCGTGCGACGGGGCCAGCCCGTACGACGTCGACATCGGGCTGACCGGGCTCTCCTTACTGTGCTTTCTGGGCGCGGGCCACACGCACGTTGAAGACGGGCCGTATCGCGATCATGTTCGCCGGGCGCTGCAGTGGCTGAAATCGCAGCAAGATGAGCGCGGCGATCTGCGGCAAGGCGAGACGCTCTACAGCCACGGCATCGCGACGATCGCGCTGGCCGAGGCGCTGACGATGACAGGCGACGCCACGCTGCAGCAGCCGGTGCGCCGAGCCGTGGAATTCTTGCTTGCGGCGCAGAACCGCCGCACCGGAGGCTGGCGCTACGAGCCGGGCGACGAGGGCGACACCTCGGTGCTAGGCTGGCAGATCATGGCGCTGCGCAGCGCGATGAGCGCGGGCGTTTCCGTGCCGCCGCAGGCGCTGGCCGGTGCGGAGCGCTGGTTGTCGCGGGTTGAGGACCGTGGGCAGCCTGGGCTGGTGTCGTATCGACCGGGGCAGCGGCCCAGCCCGGCGATGACGGCGGAGGCGCTGTTTGTGCGGCAATTGCTGGGCGCGCGGCCGGAGGCGCCGCGCGTGCAGAACGCGCTGGCGCTGATCGCACGTACGCCGCCGGTCTGGAGCGCCGGTCCGGATACGTACTACTGGTATTACGCGACGCTGGCCTTGTTTCATCATCAGGGTCCGGGCTGGACGCGCTGGAATGACCTGCTGCAGCCCGAGCTCCTCGGGCGCCAGGAGCGCGGCGGCCGGGTCGACGGCAGTTGGCCGGCCGAAGGCGAATGGGCGCGGGTCGGCGGGCGCGTCTATCAGACCGCGATCTGCACGCTGATGCTCGAGGTGTATTACCGCTACCTGCCGATGTACGCGCCGCGCGGCGACGCCGAGCAGCCGCTGGGCCTGCTGCGCGGCCGCGTCACAGACGCTGACACGGGTCAGCCGCTGGAAGGCGCGCTCGTACGGCTGGACCTGGATGGCGCGGCGGATTTTGAAGTGCGCAGTGATGCAGATGGGCGCTACGAGCTGGCGATCGAGCGCGTGCCGGATTTCTTCGTGGTCTCGGCTTCGCAGGAGGATTACCTGCCGCGCAGCGAAGGCGTCTCGGCGGACGTGCTGCGCGAGCGGCACATGACGCTGGATTTCAGGCTCGCGCCGCGCTCGTCGGACGTGATCGCGCTCGAGCCGGAACCCGAGGTGCACCACCTGGGCAACGATCGCTTCGAGGGGCGGATCAACAGCCAATTCCAGAAGCGCAGCGAAGGCCGCGCGTATCGCGGCGAACTCTCGATCGACCCGCGTCACCGGCTCGAGGGGGCGCGCTACGCCGAGCTGTCATTGCTGGTGCGCGGCTCGCAGTGTCCGCACATCGTGCGGATCAATGGGGCGCAGGTCGACGTGCGGCTGGATGGCGCGCCCGCCGATGGGAGCTTTGGCCAAATCCGCGCCCGCGTGCCGATCGCGGTGCTGGCGGATGGCAGGAACCGGTTGGAGATCGAGTCGACGGAGTGCCACGGCGATTTGGACGATTTCGAGTTTGTGAATGTGCAGGTGCGCCTGCGGCGCTGAGCGGGTGGCGCGCTCTACAACGCGACGGATGTCAGCAGGATAAAGAGCGGGATCAGGATCGCGCCCGAGTACGCCATATATCCGAAGAAGCTCGGCATGCGCACGCCGGATTGTTCGGCGATGGTGCGCACCATGAAATTTGGCCCGTTTCCGATGTATGTGGCGGCGCCCATGAACACCGCGCCGTAGCTGATCGCCAGCAGTTGATCTTCGCGGATGTAGCCGCCGGTGCTGCCCAACGTGAGGATGCCCGGCCCAGGCTGGTCGACGAAGGCCCGTGCTGTTTCGAAGAAGACCAGGTAGGTCGGGGCATTGTCGAGAAAACTGCTGAGCGTGCCGCTGGCCCAGAAGAATTGCCACGGCTGCGTATAGCCGGCCTCGACCAGGGCCGGCGCGGCCGCGTGCAGCAGCTCGATCGGCACTTTCATCGTGATGAAAATCCCGATGAACAGGCAAGCCACCTCGCCGATCGCCGTGTAGTTGAACTGATTGTCGCTGCGGGCAGCGCGGGGCGTCGTCAGCAGCGATAGCCCGGCCGCGCCAAGCTGCAGCGCTTCACGCACATACGGGAATGGCTTCCAGTCTGTATACGGCACCGGGCGGCTCGGATCGAGTGTCGCCACCGCGAGCACCACGATCAGCATCCAGAGAAAGTTGATCCCACCGATGAGCTGCAGCGGCGTTACGCGCGTCTGGTCGAGTTGTAGGTCGCGCGTCAGCTCGCGTCGCAACGCCAGCGAATCCCAGATGTAGTAGATGAGCAGCAGGGCGGCCAGCGTCAGCGCCCAGCCGGGCGCCAGCCGCAGCGTCCACAAGTACGGCACGCCGTAGAGATAGCCCAGGAAGAGTGGCGGATCGCCGATGGGCAGCAGGGAGCCGCCGATGTTGCAGACGATAAAAATGAAGAAGACGACCGTGTGCGTGACGTGGCGGCGCTCGGAGTTAATCCGCAGCAGCGGGCGAATCAGCACCATCGCCGCGCCGGTGGTGCCGACCAGGCTGGCGCTCAGCCCGCCGATCGCAATCAGCAACGTGTTGACGGCGGGCGTAGCGGGGATGTCGCCGCGGAGTGAGATTCCACCGGCGATGATGTAAAGGCTCAGCAGCAGCGTGATGAACGGGACGTATTCGACCAAGATGGCGTGCTCGAGCAGCTTCAGCACCGCGCCCATCCCGGACACGATCTGGCCGTGGCCGGCGTCAAACGGTGCGCGGAGATAGGTGTAGCCGAGCGTCGCGCCCGCCAGCGCCAGCGAGGTCAGCAGCTTGTTGCGATTGTGTTCCCACCAGTGCTGCGTGCTGCGGATGAGTGGGAAGAGCGCGATCGCCAGCAGCAGCGCTGCGAAGGGCCAGATCCAAAATGGATGCGGCGAGCCTCCGACCGCAGTCGGTGCTCCGGATGCACCCAGCAGCAAGGGGGCGGCGATGAACTCAGGCATCGGCACGATCGAAGGCGCTGTGCACGGCGAGCACTTCGAACTCGGCCTCCTGGCCGTCGAGCTGCAGCGTTGCCCGCTGGCCGACCTGCAGGCCCATGACTTTCAGGCTCATCGGCGCGCGATAGTTGTAAATGCCGCAATCGACGTCCGCGTCGAACGGCCCCAGGAATGTGATGGTCCGCTCCTGCCCGTTGTCGACCCGCCGCAGCGTGACGCGCGTGCCAATTCCGACGAATTCGGTCTGCACGTCCAGCGGCTCGATGACGCGCGCCAGCGCGAGGTCTTCGTTCATCTTCGCCAGCCGCGCCCGCAGCAGGTCGCGTTCTTCCAACGCGAACTTGTACTCGCTGTTCTCGCTGAGATCGCCCAGTGCGGCCGCCTCGCCGATGCGGCGGGCGTTCTCGCGCATGGTGACGTTGATCAGTTGGTCGCGCTCGGCGGTCTTGCGATCGAGGCCGGCCTTGGTGGTCCAGACGGTGTTGGCGTCGTCCCAGGGAGCGACCTGCTTGCGCGGTGCGATGACCCAGAGCTCGGGATAGAGCTCGCGGAGCAGGTCGAGCATGCGGCTGCGGGTGTTGTCGCCCAGGCCGTCGAGCCGGTCGAGCTGCTGCCGGAATGTGATTGCCCGGCCGGCTCCGACCGCCTGCATCGAGGCCTTCACCTGGGCGAAGTCGCGCAGGCCGAATGCGGCTTTCATGCGGGCGCGGAAGCGTTTGATCAGCTCCGGGGGCGGGTTATACGTGCGGCCCAGGGCGCTGAGCGTATCAAGCAGTTTGACGAAGAGCTCGGCCGTGGTCGGCAGCTTGAGACCGCTGGCACTCGTCGGACCTTTCCAGAGCCAGTACAAGATCTCGCTGTTCTGCACCGGGCTGGCCAGGCTCGCGTCGATGTGCTTTTGCACCTGCTCGTGATGGCCGCCTTGCAGCGCGATTTCGACCAGGCGATCGAGCAAGCCGGCGCTGGCCAGCGGAATCAGCGCCACGCAAGCCTGGGAAGCGTCATGCGGGCGGGCGACGGGCAGCACATCCAGTGCCAGGTCCCAGAGACTGTCGTCCTCGAGCCCGGCGATCAGCCGTGCCGGCTCGGCCGATTCACGCAGCGTCTGGGCCGCGAGCGCCTTGGACTCGGCCAGGCTCAGGCCACTCTCTGAGTCAACTTTTTCTAGCACGAGCGTGCAGGCCAGCGCCTCGGCCGGGCGCTTGGCGCCGATCTTTTTGACATAGTCGACAATGTACCTATGACAATTCTCGAGGAAGGTGCGCTCGGGCGTCTCCTTGGCTTGCAGCTTCTCGCGCAGGTAGCCGCTGATCAGCTTGAGCCAATCGTGTGGGTCTTTCTTGGCTTGCAGCGCCGTCCAGGTCGCGTCTTCAAGCGAGGTGGCGGCGGAGGTGTAGCGTAGCAGCATGGGCGAGCGACCCTCGACCACCACGTGCGGATCTTTCTTGAGCAGCGCCCGCGTGCGCGTCCACCAGGCCGACCAATCCTTCTGCGCGATTACCGCCGGCACCAGCTCGTCGCGCAGGATTTCAGCATCCAGCGCCTCGCCGTGCGCGCGGATCATGCCGATCACCAGCCGGACCGGGTCGTTCTGCACCAGCTCGCTGAGGCGCTGCGGGTGAATCTGCCGCAGCACGCGGAAGTCGTCGGCGTCAATCGGGTCGTAGTTGCGGGCGACGTCCGCCAGTGGCGCGGTCTGTGTGCGGCCCTCGCGGCGGAATGTGACCAGACCCTGATCCAGCGCCAGGCTGGTGATCTCGATCACCACGTCTTCCGAGCGGCTGATGAACACGCTTCCGGGCGCGGCGCTCAGGCCCATATCCAGAACGCGCATCGCGGCTCGCGGCGGCCGGCCGGATAGCAGCCCGCTGGATTCCAGGATCGCGTCGCAATTCGGGTTGTCGCCGGCGGCCTGGCGAAAGAGCGCGGCGGCCCGCTTGCGCAGCTCGGCGTTGTCCGGGCTTCCCAGCAGCGCCACGCGGGCGATGGCCAGCGCCGCGCGCGGGTCGGAGGCCGAGTCGACCGTCTCGAGCACCATCTGCCCGAGCGTGCCGACGCGGTTGAAGTGCGCCTGCGGCAGCAGCTCGAGCTGGGCGAAGGGCGCAACCAGCTCAGCCAACCGCAGGCTGCCGTTGCTGAGCGATTCGAGGCAAAGCGATTCGAAACGGTCGAGGTTCCCGGTTTTCGCCAGGTCGAGAAGTTGGCTGCTTGGCATTTTCTTCCTGAGGCGCAGCGCCTTGTTCGAGTTCCGCCGGCGGCGAGCCAGCATGACCAGCGTCCGGGCCGCCGCCGTGCACGGTTCGATTCGAGCCCGGCAGTTTACTGCTTTTCGCGCTCGATGTCGTCCTGTGCCTTACGTTTGGCTTTGAGAAGCCGGGAGGTGTAGTCGCCCTCGCTGCTGGCCGGCCGCTTGGCGGTCGGTTTGGCCACAATCGGGGCATCGATCTCGCTGGCGCCGCCCAGGGCCCGGCTCAGGTCCTGCGTGACGCGCTGCTCGCTGGGCTGGGCTTCGTAACGCGCCCCGCGCTGCGGGGCCGGCCCGCTCTCGCTGGCGCGCGCTTCCTTCAGCCGCTCGCGCGTGCCCTTGAGCGTTTCCAGCACGGCGGCGCTCTGCTCGGCGGTGCGGCGACCGCCGGCCAGCTCGCGAATGTAGCCGCGCAGTTTGCGGGCCAGCTCAAGCGGGTGCACCGCGATCCGCCGAATTGCGACGTCCACGAGAAACAGCAGCAGCATCAGGCGGATCAGGTCTTCCCAGATGGCACTGCGGGTCTCGGCCCGCGGCAGGTTCTGGATGTCAAACGTGTTGGGCAGGTCGGGCGGGTCGAGCATGCGTCCGCCGGTGCGGCGAGCGAGCTCGCTGAGAAGCGCCTGGTTGTCGGTGAGTTCCTTGAATTCGGGTGAGAACGCGACCGAGACGCCGGTCTGGAGGTTTCCGCTGGTGGCGCTGGCGCCGCTGCCCATGCGATAGGCCAGATTGACGATGTAGCTGCCGGCGTCGCGTGCGTCGAAGGTGGTTTCGTAGCGGCCGGGGCCGGTCTGCGTCAGTTGCAGGCGCTTGGCTTCGTACTTTGGCGGCGGAGTGACCAGGCTGCCGTCGATGGTCATGAAGTTGATCGCGTCGGCGTTTTTGTCGAGCGCGTCGATCCGCAGCTTGGCCACGCCGCCCTGCACGCTGGTGGTCACATCAAACGCGGCGGAAGGCGTCTGGCGAGAGGCCCAGCGGGCCGTTTGTGCCCAGAGCTTGCTGAACGCTGGCCAGTTTGACCATTCGCTTCCCCAGCGCTGCCACATGCCGCTGGTAAAGGCGACGGTCTTGCCCAATCCGGCCTGCCAGTGCGCGAAAATCGGGTCGTTGCCGTCTTCGGTCGGGCGGATCAGCGGCACGGAAGCCAGCGGCTTAGCCGTCGTCAGCACGTAGCCATTCAGCGTCGGGAAATCCGACGACGACAGCCCGGCCAGCACCGGCGAAAGCGCGTCCGCGACGCGCGGCACAAACGCGGTCTCGCTAATCAGCGCGCGGCGGACGATCCGCGACTCCTTGATGAAAATTTGCGGGAGCTGGCTGTAATCCTGCGTCGTGTAGAATTTCCCGCCGGTGGTCTCGGCGATGCGACGGGCCTTGTCGACGTCGATGTAATGGCTGCCGAAGCCGATCGCGACTGTCGAGCACGAGATGCTGTTTTCCTTCATCTTCGCGAGCAGCGCATCGGTCGGGCCGGCGGGGTCAAAGTCGGAAATGACGATCATGTGCTTGGCGGCGGCATCGGTTCGGCCGGCGAGCGCATCGACCCCGGGGGCCATGACCGCTTCAAAGTCGGGCATGTCGCCCATGCTCATCCGCAGGATCTGCTGGATCAGGCTCGTTTTTGTGCCGACCTCCTGCAGTGGCGCGACCCAGTAGGTCTGGTCCGCCCCTTGCCACTGGTACGACAGGACGCCGGCCAGGTCGCGGCTGCTGAGCGTCTTCACCGCCGCGACCGCGACGCGCTCGCCCCAGTAGTTTCCCTCGGGGATTTCGGACGCGTGCATCACCAGCACCAGGGCGCCCTTGGGGATCTGTTTCTTGCTTTTGACGTCGAAGCTGACGGGCATGACCTCTTCGATCGGGCTGCCCATCCATCCGCCCGCGCCGAACGACTCGTCGCCGCCGATCATCGCCAGACCGCCGCCCAGGTCGCGGACGTACAGCGCCAAGCCGCGCTGAATCTCCTCCGAAAGATCGCTGGCCGGCACATTGCTGAGGATCACGAGCGAGTATTCGATCAACCGCACCTGGTCGAGCGGGTTTGCACCGGCGATCTCGACGTCGCTGCTGAGCTGTTCGCGCGCCAGCGCCGCTGCCAGCAACTGCGCCGAGGGCCTGTCGCGCTCGGTGGTCAGAATCAGGATGCGGCCCTGGCCGGAGACAACCGTAAACGCGCGGCCTTCGTTGTTCGTGCTGATGGTGTCCGCGGCGCCAGCTTCCGGCTCAAACACGGCGCGGAAGCGATGCGCCCCGGCGACGCGCAGCGGCACCGGGACCGTGAACGAGTTCGGACCGGCCGCAAGCGTCACGCCGTAGCCCGCGCCCGGTCCGCTCGGATCCAGATCGACCAACTGGTCGTTGTGGTAGAGCACGATCTTGCCGCTGACTGGCCTGCGCGAGCGCAGCACCATCCGCAGGTTGATGGTCTCTTCGGCTGCCGCAGTCGGCGGCGCCGCCAGCCGATCGAATAGCACCTCGTTTTCGTATTGATAGCTCAGCCGCACGACATCGATCGGGATGCCGGCGGCGGCGTAGCGATCCGCCTCCTCCAGCGATTCGCCGACGTTCTCATTGCCGTCTGACACCAGCACCACCCGCCGCGAGGTGTCGTCCGTGAAGAGCGCCAGCGCCGTACGCAGCGCCGCGGCGAGGTTGGTCTGATCCGGCAGCGGCGGGTCGCTGAGCCGATCGATGGCGAGCGCACCCATGGGGAGTTGCTCGATCGCGGACACGCCGCTGAAGCCGATGACACCCACGCGGTCTTTGATCGGTCGGAGCTTCTCGAGGCCGCGCTGGATGATGTCAAACTGCTTGGCTTGCAGGTCGCGCGGGATGCTGGCGGAGCGATCGACCAGGAAGACGACCGAGAGCGCGTCGGTGCGCTTGGTACGCTGCGCGCCGGCCAACGCCAGGATCATGCACAGTACGACCGCGCAGCGAGCCAGGATGGCCAGGGCCCGCCGACCGCGGCCCAGACCTGAGAGTGAGCGGATCGAGAGCACGATCAGCAGCGGGAGCAGCGCCAGCAGGGCGAGGTAGCCGGGTTGTTCGAAGCGCAGGAACGCCAATGCCGACGCCGCCAGCATGCGGGCAGGATACCCTTTCGCGCCGCGACCGGCACCGGGGTGCGACAGGTGCGAGTGACGAGTAGCGAGGAACGAGTTGAAGGAACGGCGGCGCATGGCGTGTGGGACCTACAGCGGACGGACTTGACTCCGGTCTTCGCTGCGACAGGCGCTACGCCGAACGAGTTTCGAGTGACGAATAGCGAGTAACGAGTTGCAGCAGCAGAAAAACGCGTGCCAGAACCGGCATAGTTCGGCCGTAACTCGTTCTTCGCTACTCGACACTCGCTACTTGCTCCCGAACGGCCTGATCGATCCTTAGCGATTCTCAAATCGTGCCCTTGCGCAGCGGCGGGATGATCGACGCGGTGGTGGGATCCCAACTCGACAGGAGGAGAAAGTGATGAAGTTTCGTTTCGCCGCCGTTCTTTGCGGCGCACTCGCCGGAAGCGCGTACGGCCAAGCGCTCTTCGGCGTGGCTTCGTTCAACCCGACGACGCCGCAGGCGCTCTACAGCATCGACACATCGACCGGGGCCGCGACTGTGATTGGAAGCACCGGGCTGATCAACATCAACGACATCGCCTGGAACCCGACTACGCAGACGATGTACGCGCTGACCACGTCGGCAGAGCTGTACTCGCTCGATCTCTCGAGCGGCGCGGCCACGCTGATCGGCGCGAATCTCGGCATCATCCCGGAAGGAGGGCTGACGTTCGACGCCGCCGGCGCGCTGTACGCCACGAACGGCGACGCGCTTGCGTCGGTGAATGCGGCCAGCGGCGCGTTGACCGCGATTGGCCCGTTCGGCGGGACGATCTCGGACGTTTCGGGACTCGCGCCCGGGTCGGCCGGCACGCTCATCGGCTACGCGAAGAACGGCCTGTTGGCCGATCAACTTGTCTCAATTTCGAGCGCGACCGGGGCGGCCACGCTGATCGGCGAGACCGGGCTCTCAAGCGCTTCAGGCGTCGGCGGGCTGGCGCGAAATCCTTTCAGCGGCGAACTGCTGCTCTCGGATCACAGCGGCCTCTTCAGCGTGAACGAGCTGACCGGCGCGGCAACGCCGATCGGCGCGCACGGCGTCTCCGGCATGAGCGGGATCGCGTTCATCCCGGAGCCGGGCTCGCTGACGCTGCTGGCACTGCTGAGCCTTGGGCTGATTCGCCGGGCGCGCTAGTCGCGCTGCCTGGCTTTTCGTGGTTTCGCCGCGGCTCGCCGCTTCGTTGCAATGCGGGTCGTCTCGATTCAGCGCGGCGCGGCGCTGTGCGGAGTCACGGCTATAGGAACCGAACATTCACGCCCGCCCCGCGCGCGGGCTTCACCGATCAAGATTCAGGAGTTCACTTCATGACCGCAGTTTCACGCAGCCTCTTGCTTGCCGCCGCGACGGTCGCGTCGGCCACAACCCTTCACGCGCAATTTGCGTTTGACCACGCGTCGGAGTTGACCGCCGAGATCGGCGTGATCGACGTGACGCCGATCGCTCTGGGCACGCCGATCGATCTGCGGCTGACACTGTTGCATAACAATGACGGCGAGTCGCAGCTCATCGACGCCGGCCCTACGCTTACGAGCTTCGGCGGTGTGGCGCGCTTCAAGACGCTGGCCGACAATCTGAAAGCCGCCGCGCTCTTCAATCCCGGCGACGGCATCAACCGCGGCGTAGTGATGGTCTCGTCAGGTGACAACTTCATCGCCAGCGTTGAGTTCAACGCCAGTCTCCAGAACGGCGTGCCCTACTTCGACGGGCTGGCGCTCGACCGCATCGGCTACGACGTGAGCGTCCTGGGCAATCACGAATTCGACTTCGGCCCCGACACGCTGGCGGACTTCATTGACAGCTTCCCCACCCAGCCCTTCCCGTTCATCTCGGCCAACCTGGACTTCTCCGGCGAGCCGCGGCTTGCCGCGCAGCAGGCCGCCGGGCGCCTGGCGCGCAGCGTGGTGATCACCGAGGCCGGCGAGCAGATCGGCTTCGTCGGCGCGACGACGCCGCTGCTGGCGACGATCTCCAGCCCGCGAAACGTAATCGTCAATCCGAACGTGGTCGGCGCGATTCAGGCCGAAGTCAACGCGCTCGCCGGCGCGGGTGTCAACAAGATCATCTTGCTCAGCCATCTGCAGAGCCTGCAGGAAGATTTGCTGCTGATCCCGATGCTGCATGGAATCGACATCGTCGTGGCCGGCGGCGGCGATGAGCTGCTCACCAATCCGACCTCACTGCTAATCCCCGGCGACACCTCGCGCGGCCCGTACCCGACCGTCGCGTCTGACGCGCTGGCGAACCCGGTCTATGTCGTAACCACCGCCGGCGATTACCGCTACATCGGCCGACTCGTGGTCGATTTCGACGCCGCCGGGAACGTGCTCGCCGTCGACGCCAGCAGCGGGCCGGTGCGCGTTGCGGGCGCACCCAATCCCGACGCGGTCGTGCCGGATCCGACCTTGCAGGCGCTGGTGGTGGACCCAGTCGCCGCTTCGGTCGCCGCGCTCGCGGTCAACGTGATCGGGCAGACCCAGGCGCCCCTGGACGGTGTTCGCAACAATGTCCGCACGGTCGAGACCAATCTCGGCAACCTGACTGCCGACGCGTTTCTGTGGCAGGCGACGCAACTGGCGGCGTCATTTGGTGCGCCGTTGCCGCAGGTCGGGATTCAAAACGGCGGCGGCATGCGCAACAACGCCATCATTCCCGCCGGCAATGTGACCGAGTTGGACACGTTCAGCATCCTTCCGTTTGGCAACTTCGTCAGCGTTGTGCCCAACGTCTCCCCGGCGAAGTTCAAGGAGGTTCTCGAAAACGCGGTTTCGCGTGTGGAGTTCACCGACGGGCGCTTCGCGCAGATCGCCGGCTTCCGCATGACCTGGGATCGCCTCGGTACGGCGCAGGTGACCAGCGTCACCGGGCAGATCGTCACGCCCGGCACGCGCGTGCGTGATGTCATCTTGGCGGACGGAAGCGTGATCGTCGCAAATGGCGCCATCGCGCCCGGCGCGCCCAGCGTCAACATCGCGACGATCGACTTCCTGGCCCGCGGAGGCGATCAGTACCCTCTCATTGGCTTGCCGTTCATCAACCTCGGCGTGTCGTATCAGCAAGCGCTGCGGCAATACATCGAGAGCGGATTGAATGGGGTGGTCAACTCGATTCGGTACCCGGCCGGCGGCGAAGGCCGCATCACGCGGCTGAACTAGGGCAAGGTGGCGAGCACAGTAGCGAGTAACGAGTCGCGCTAGCGACCAGCCAACACGCTCGCCGACGCCGCCCGGTCTTCCACGGCCGGGC
>CAZHTF010000087.1:0-12444 GCA_964535305.1 uncultured Planctomycetales bacterium
GGTCGGGCGACCGCTCAGCGACGGATCGGCCGGTAGCGCTGAGCTGCCGCATTCGAGCGTCACATCTGCCGGCAGCGTCAGCAGCGGCGGCTGACGATCGACGACGCGCAAAGCGGCGCTCGTCAGCGCCGGCGGCGTGTTGCCATCGCGCACACGGAGTGTCACGGTGCAGGAGCGATCGCAGTTCGTTACGGGGATGTTCAGCGTCGGACGAATGGCGCTGGGGTCATCGAAACTGGCATCCGGACAATCGCACTGCCACTCGAAAGCGAGCGGATCGCCGTCGGCGTCGGTTGAGTTGGCGGCGCTGAGCGCGATTTGCGCTCGTCCCCATTGGCATTCGAACTCGCCGTCGCCCTCGATCCGCGCGATGGGTTGATTGCGGACCTGACACACGCGGTTCCAGTCCGCGAGCACGCTGCCCAGGTCTGATTCATTGACGATGCCATCGCCGGTGACGTCGCCTTCGCTGCGCGTCGCGTTGGTGCGATACCAGTTCGCGAGCACGGCATCGAGATCGGTCTGTTCGACGCGGCAATCACCATCGGTGTCGTTGGGACAGTCGCAGAATGGCTGCGCCGCGACGTCGCCCACGACGCAATAAGCACTGACCAGCAGCAACAGCGCGTGCCGCGTCAGCGAATCAAAACGGCGGCACCGCCACCAGCGCCGCGAGCTTGCAGACATCGCGCGAACGATCGCTTGTGACAATTACGTCTCTTCCACCACGGTCCGCAGATTCGAACTCGATTCTGCGCGCGAACCGGCGTTCGGGTCAAGCTGTGTCGCGCCAGCAGCGCCAAGCGAGCCGCGCAGTTCAGCGCGGCGGAACGCGTGGCGGCGGAGCACTCACGCGCCTGCCGGTGCAACGCGCAGCAGCCAGAGATACTCCGTATTCCCGCCGTGGCCGCGCAGCGGGCTTTGCAACTCCGCAAGTATTTCCCAGCCGTTCTCGCGCACGGCGGCGCGCACAAGGTCGCAGACTTCGGCAGCGCGCTCCGGCTGAAGCACACCGCCACTCAGCCAGGCGCGCGGCGCCTCGTATTGCGGCTTGATCAGCGTGACGACGCGTCCGTCGGGCTCGAGCATCCGCCGCGCGGCGGGCAAGATCAGCCGCTGCGGCGTCCAGCCGACATCGATGGTGACCAGCTTGCAGGGTGTCGGCGGGATGAAATGCAGCGCGTTGGTGCGCTCGAAGACCACCACGCGCGGGTCTTTTCGCAGTGACCAATCCAAAACGCCGTAGCCGGTGTCGACGGCGTAGACGCGCGCCGCGCCGCGACGCAGCAGGCAATCGACAAATCCGCCGGCGTGGCAGCCCAGGTCTGCGCAGCAGGCGCCGCGCGGATCAAGTGCGAACGCGTCCAGCGCGGCGACCAGCTTGTTGCCGGCGCGCGAGACAAACGGTCGCAGTGACTGGCTCATATTTGGCAACGATCGGCGCGCGGACGGCGAAGCGAGGCGCGCGGGTTACGGGCGTTCGTCGGCCACGCGCCAGGCGCCATTCTGCGAGCGCTCCAGCTCGACGACGCTGCGCCGCGGGGTCCACTCGATACCGTAACCGTCGATGCGAATCATCACGCTGCGCGATTTCTCGAGCGGCAACTCGGCCCGCGCCAGCCGGATGCGCTGCACGTTGCGCGAGCGGATCTCCAGGACCGACGGCCGCCGCGCGCTGGCGCTCAGCTCGAATGGCTCGCGCTCGTCGAAGCGCGCCAGGATTGTCATGTAGTCAGGCACACGCGGCGGCGCGGCGGCAGGCGGCGAACTCGACTCAACCGGTTGCGTCGCGACCGCCACGACCGGCCCGCCCGCGGATGGTTCGGCCGTTGTCGAGGTCCGCGCGTCGCGCGCGGCCGCAGCGCCTACCTGCGACGCGTTCGGCGAAGCAGGCAGCGCCGCTGCGTCGGATGAAGCCGGCGACGCCTCTCGCGGTGGCGGCGCGACCGCCGGGTTGCGCTTGTCCGTGGAGCGCGCGTGCACATGACTCTCGGGCGCACGTGGCTGCGTGGCGCTGCCGCGCGGAGCCTCGCGCGCCTCACATCCCAGCAGCGCGGCGCAGGCCGTCGCGATCGCGATCATACGCCAGCGTTTGGTGTTCATGCGTTGTCTCCGCGGGTCGGGCGCACGTAAAGACGCGCAATGGTAGTGAGAATGGAATAGCCCGCCAGCGCCACGCCGCGCAGCGTGCCGGAGATCTTGCTCTTTCCGGCGGCGCGCGGGCGGTGGCCGACTGGGATCTGTTCGATGCGCAGCCGCATCTGCAGCGCCCGCACCTGCATCTCGACCGTCCAGCCAAAGGCGCGGTCGCGCATGTTCATCGCCCGCAGCGCCTGGCGTGTGATTGCGCGAAACGGTCCCAGGTCGCGATAGCGATAGCCCCATCCGATGCGGATCAGCCATAGCGCCAGCCGGGTTCCGAAACGCTGCGGAATCGAAAGGCCCGCGCCGCTGCGCAGCGCCTGCTCACGCACGCCGATGACCAGCTCGGCCCGTCCGTTCAGCAGCGGCGTGACGATCGTAGGCAAGTCCTGCGGATCGTCGGACATGTCCGCGTCCATGAAGGCAATGACATCGCAGCTTGCATCGGCGCCGGCGATGCCCGCCGCGCACGCCGCCCCGTAACCGCGGCGTGGCTCATATACGACGTGCGCGCCGCAGGCGGCGGCGACCTCGGCGGTCGCATCGGTCGATCCGTTGTCGGCCACGAGAACTTGTCCCAGGCCAAGGCCCGCCAGCCGCGGCAACAGTGTGCGCAGCGCGTCCTGCTCGTTATACGCGGGAATCACCAACGCGACGCGGCGCAGCGCGAGGTCGGCGGACGTCTGCGCGGGTTTCGAGACCGTCGACACGAGCGCCTCGCGAGCGGGTCCTTTCGCCGCCAACCCGATACACTCTCAACCGCGTGGCGTTGGCGCGTGGCCGCGCGTCTGAAGACCGACGAGCGAATCGTAAGGGTATTGAATGCCGGGCACATCGAGCGCGGCGCGTAGCGCCGACGGCCACACAACGCGGCTGCACCTGCCGGATTGGCTGGTGCAGAATCGAAATTTCGTCCTGCTCTGGGCCGGGTATGGCGTGGCCGCGATCGGCGACCACCTGAGCGAGATCGCGTTGCTGAACGGCCGCGGCGGCATGGAGCGCGAGGATTCGACGCGGATTCAGGCACTGATCAGCTTTGGTTTTTTTCTGCCGTTCGTCGTGCTCGGTCCGATCGCGGGCTGGTGGTCTGATCGCTTCAGCCGCAAGTCCACGATGGTGATCGCCGACCTGCTGCGGGCGTTCATCGTTTACAACCTGGCGTACATCGTTCTGCAACTGGAGCGCTGGTTTGAGCCGCAGCGCTTTCCGGGCGCAGCCTGGTTGCTGAATCCGTTTGCGACACTTACGCCTTCCGCTCCGCCGCAATCTGGCCTAGGCGACTTTGCGATCGTCATCCCGCTGATGCTGATCGGGTCCCTGGCGGCGTTCTTCTCTCCCGCGCGGCAGGCGATGCTGCCGACGCTCATCCGCGACGATCAACTCGTGCGGGCGAATGCGATGATCAGCGCCCTGGGCACGATCGGCGCGATCCTCAGCGCCGTCATCGGTGGGCACCTGGCGCAGCACGCCGGCCCACAGTGGAACTTTCACATCAATGCACTGACCTTTCTGCTGAGCGCCGGCTTCGTGCTCATGCTGAACATGAAAAACACGCGCGCCGCGGCGCATGCGCCGATGTCAGGCGTGCTCGCCCCGGTGATCGCCGGCTTCCGCTACGTCGCATCACACCGCCGCGTGCTGCAGGTGATCCTGCTGCTGACGGTCTTCTGGGCGGCGGCGGGCGTGGTGATCTCGTGCGTGCCGGCAATCGTCCGCGAGGTCTTCGGCGGCCAGCTCTCGGATGTCGGCACGTATCGCGGCATCATCGGGGCCGGGTTGGCGGGCGGAGCTGCGGTCATGAGCATCTTCGGCACGCACATGCAAGTGCAGCCGGCGGTGCTGCTGGCGCTGTTGGGCGCTTGCACCTGGCTCACGCTGCTGAATGTCACCGTCGTCTTCAAGCTCGGCCCGCTGCCTACCGGCGTGTGTCTCTTCGGCATCGGCGGCGCGGGCGCCGCGCTGCTGGTCACCGGTATGGCCACCATGCAGCGCTTCGTGCCGGACTCGCGCCGCGGACGCGTCTTCGGCGTCTCCGACATGAGCACAATGGGCGCGATGGTGCTCGCGACCGGGCTGATCGGCCTGCCGCACTTCCCGGGGCTCGACCGCTACGTCCCGCTGCTGCTGAGCTTGTGTATCGTCGGCTTTCTGATCGCGATTGTGCTGGCATTCCGGGCGTACTGCCGGGCAGACAAGTACGGCTGGAGAGTGATGCTGACGATGTACGCCATCCGCTTTTACTGCCGCTACTGGTGCCGCGTGCGCCGCATCGGTCGCTGTACAGTTCCGCCGCGCGGGCCGGTGATCGTCGCGGCGAATCACACCACCGGGGTTGATCCGCTGCTGCTGCTGACGACCTGCCCGCGGCTGCTGAGCTTCATGGTCGCGCAAGAGCACTACCACACGCGCTTCGCGGGCGCCTTCATGCGCCTGAACGACTCCATCCCGGTCGACCGCGCCAACCCCGGCAAGGCCGCGTTCGCCGGCGCGTTGCGGCTGCTGGAGCGTGGCGGCTGCTTGGGCATCTTCCCGCAGGGAACGTTCGAAGCGCCCGGCAGCGAGCCGCTGGGTCCCAAATCCGGCATCGGGTTGATTGCGCTGCGCAGCGGCGCGACGGTCATCCCCGCGCATATCAGCGGCACGACCTTCAGGGAGAGCGCCTTCGGCGCCTTCAGCGTGCGGCACGACGCACGAGTCGTGTATGGTCCGGCGATTGACCTGAGCGCGTTCGCGGGCCGCGAGCGCGAGCGGGAGGCGATCGAAGCAGTCAGTGCGCTGATCATGCAGCGCGTCCGTGATCTCGCGCCGCGCGCGGATTCGCCGACGTCGCCGATGCCTGCATAGCCGCGGGCGCGATGCGCGGGGCAACGCATCGCCGGTATTGGCCGCTGCGCAGGAATCGCCGTAACGCTTGGATCGATCGTAAGATGCGACGTGCGCTCTTTTGACTTGCTTGTGCAAAAAGAGTACCTTAAAAAAGCTGTCGCAGTTCGCCGCGGCCGAATCGCGTTCGATTGCAGCGGCAACCAATCGGGCTGTCACGCATGTCGCAAATGCTCTCGCAAGTCCCGCGGCACATGCTGCTTCAACAGCAGCGGCTGACACCCCAACTCATTCAGGCGATGGACATCCTGCAGCTTCCGGTGCTGGCGCTGGAATCGCGGATCGCGCAGGAGATCGACAGCAACCCCGCGCTGGAAGCGCTGACCGCGGATGACGAAGCCCCCGAGTCGCCCGAAAACGCCGACGTAGCCGGCGGAGCGCAGCCGACGCGCGAGGACGAGGGCCCGCGGAACGACCAGGCCCTGACGATTGGCGAGGGGCCGCAGGATTTTGCGCGGCTGGACAGCCTGGTTCGCGAGTATGAGTGGGGCGATGACGAGTTTGAGTACCGCGGGTCGCGCTCGCGGGCCGCGGCCGCCGAGGACGGCGACCAGAAGCTCGAAGCGATGGCGAACACCGCGGCCCGGCCCGAGAGTCTGCAGGAGCTGCTGCTCGACCAGTGGCGCATGGTGGAGATTGATGAGACCATTACGCAGCTCGGTGAGCGAATCATCGACCTGCTGGATGAATCCGGGCGGCTGAACGCGCCGCTCGAGCAGATCGCGGCGATGGTCGCGCCGCCGGCCAGCATCAAGCAGGTCGAAGATGCGTTGGCCCGCGTGCAGTTGCTCGAGCCGCCGGGCGTGGCGGCCCGCACCCTGCAGGAATGCCTGCTGCTGCAGCTCGAAGCGCTGCCGGGCGATAACGAGCTGGCCTACCGCATCATCGAAGAGCATTTCGACGATCTGCAGAAGAACCGCCTGCCCGCGATCGCCAAAGCGCTGGATGTCGAGCTTTCGGATGTGAAGGACGCGCTGCACCTGATCGGGCGGCTTTCGCTGCATCCGGGGCTGGAGGTGGTCAATCGCCAGGCCCCGCCGATCCTGCCGGACGTGCTGGTCGAATACAACGCCGAGACTGATCGCTACGACGTGCGCCTGACGCGCGGCAACTCGCGCGAGCTGCGGATCTCGCCGGAATTTCGCGAGGCGCTGGAGCGCTCGCGCGACGACAAGCAGGCCCGCGAGTTTCTCAAGCAGAAGATCGATGCGGCCAACGCCATCATCGAGGCGGTCCGCTATCGCCGCGAGCGGCTGCTGGAAGTGGCCACCGCAGTGGTTGAAGCGCAGCGGGACTTCCTGGACCGTGGTGAGCAGCACATGAAAGTGCTGCGGATGAGCGACTTGGCGGCGCGCTTCGCCTGTGATCCGTCCACCATCAGCCGCACCGTGGATGAAAAATACCTGCAGACGCCGCGCGGCGTTTTCCCGCTGCGGCGCTTCTTCACCGGCGGGACCGAAGCCGGGAACGGCGAGATCCTCGGCTGGGACAGCATCAAGGCCAAGGTGCAGGAAATCGTTGACGCCGAGAACAAGAGCGATCCGCTCAGCGACGACGCGATCGTCGCCCGTCTCGAAGCTCAGGGCATTGAGATCAAACGCCGGACGGTCGCGAAGTATCGCGCCCAGCTCGCGATTCCGACCGCGCGGCAGCGCAGGCAGTTCTAGCCATTTTTCACGCCTGATCGCGGCCGAAGCTGAGCCGCATTCCGACTTGCTCGTTGCGACCTGATCTCAGGTAATGGTCGGTGCCGCCGCGGCGTTCTCGCGGGCCGTATCGGGCGCGGGGGCCTGCGCGGCGCGCGTTCTGAGCATCTGGTGCAGCGCCGCCATCTGCCAGGCTGCGCCCGCGAACGCGAGCGAGGCGATCGCCAGTGGCCAAGCGAAGCCGCCGGTCAGCCGATAGAGCGCCATGCCCAGCGCTTGCGCGAGTGTGCCGCGAATGCCGACCAGCGTGGCGTGGATTGCGACGTAGTCGGCGACGCGCTCGGGTCGCGGCGCGAGCGCCACCGGCCCGAGCAGCCAGCCCTGCTGCACGCCGGCCATCGCCAGCCCGTAATAGCCGCTGGCCAGCGCCAGCGTGAGCGGATCGCTCGCGCCCATCAATGCAATCGGGTAGAGCGCCAGGCCGGCGAATGCGTATGCAGTGGCGCGCGCCGGGCCGACGCGATCGAGCAGCCAGCCCATCGGTACGATCGCCAGCATCAGCATCACCTGGTACGTCACGATCGTCGAAACTGCGATCTGCTGATAATTCAGGCCCAGCCCGGTGGTCACGAGCACGGGCAGCAGTGCGTGGCCGATCATCCAGCCCACGCCGTAGGTCATGAACGCCTGCTCGTAGCGATAGAACGCGCGGTCGCCCCGCAACACCTCGCGCATGTGCAGCAGCGGGGCGAACAGATTGCTCCAGCGCAGCCGCGTGGCGGCGGCGGGCGGGGCGTCGCTACGGGGCGTCCGGCCCAGCCACGCCAGGATCGCCAGGCCCGAGCCCTGGAGCAATGCCGTGATCGGCAGGATGATGCGAAACGCCTCACCGTCGTATTTGAGCCATGCGCCGGCGGCGTATGCCGTCAGCATGCTGCCGAGCTGCGTAGCGATCATGAGCAGGCCGAACACGCGGCCGCGGACGCTGGCCGGGTAAAAGCGCTCCATCAGCTTGCCGGTCACCGGCATCCAGCCGGCCAGTCCGATCGAGGCGATCACATGCCACAGGAGCAGGTGCCAAAAGTCGGTCGCGAACGCGATCAGCGCTGTCGGCGCGACCGCCGTCAGCCAATGCAGCGCCAGGTAGCTGCGGATGCTCATTCGCGGCAGTAGCGCGTTCCAGAATATCGAGCAGATCAGCAACGTCTGGCTGGCGGCTGTGACCAGCGTCGTCTGCCAGTCGCCGGCGTCAAAGCGCAAGCGCGCGAGCACGGGCATCAGCAGCAGCGCCGCCGTCCCGCTGGATTGCAGGGCGGTCGCCAGCAGGTGCCAGGGCAGGATACGGCGATCCACGGCGCGCTCCGCGAGCGGGACTGAACCCATCGGTCCGCGCCCGTGGCGCGGAGATGGATGGTATCGGGCCGCGAGCGCATTGGCACGGAAGACACGTGAAGGCAATACGCGCCAATAAAGCAGCGGGCCGCACCCACTTGAGGTGCGACCCGCCGCGAGGGGCTTAGCCCGTTACATTCGAACTTCGCGAACTAAGGCGCCAGCCGGCAGTTCCAGTTCTGCAGCAGCAGACCCAGATCCGATTCGTCGGTGTCGTTGTCACCGTCGAGATCGCCGCCGCCGGCAACCTGCCAGCTCTGCAGCAGCAGACCCAGATCCGATTCGTCGGTGTCGAAATCACCGTCGATGTCGCCCCAGCAGCACGAGCGCTGCGGCGTGCACGGACTGCCGTCGCCCTGGTAGCGACCGCCAGCCGCGACACAGGCCGCCGCCGTGAGCTGCGTGCAAGTGCGCGGCGGCTGGGCCGGTGTGGAAGACGGTCCCAGGCAGCAGGCGCCGATGCCGATTTGTGACGTGAGGCTCAACGTCGTCGGACCGCCGCCCACCGCCACGCCCCAGTCGCCAAGCTGGATCAGGTACGTGGTGCCAGCGTTCAACGTGACCGAAACCGCGATTGGCTCCGGTTCATCGCCGCAGGCGATCTCGGACTGCGCGGCGCAGCCGCCTTCGGAGACGATCACGATCGCGTCGTAGCCGCCGCCGTTATCAACCGACAGGTCGTACAGGCCGGTCGTCGCAGGCGTGAACGAGTACCAAACGCTGTTCTGCATGGTGGTGGCTGTGGTACTGTTGCACGAACCAGGGATGCCGTCTGCCGTCGCGGTCGAATTGTCTACCAGGACGGTAAACGGCAACGAGGTGATTGGCGTCGGGTTGGCGCAGTCGTCGTTGGTCAACGGGACGAAGACATCTACCAGGAACGTGGTCGCGCCGCCGCCGGGGAACAGGCCCCAGTCGCCGATCTGGATCAGGTACGTCGTGCCGGCGGTCATGTTCACGACGCCGCTCTCGGGGCCGTCAAAACAGGCGACCTCGGTCTGTGTCGTGCAATCGCCCGTGCTGACCAGCAGGATCGCGTCATAGCCGCTGGGCAGGGCCGTCACGCGATAATCCTGCGTGATGGTCGGTGTAAACGAGAACCAGACGCTGTTCTGCATGGTCGTCGCCGAGCCCGAGTTGCACGAGCCTGGGATGCCATCGGGCGTCGACGAGACGTTACTGAACGTCGCCGTGAATGGAATGGAGCTGACCGCGATTGCATTGGCGCAGTCGTCGTTTGTCGCCGGCGGCGGCAGCACATTCAGCCCCACGCTGCAACTCGCGTTCCGTCCCTGCCCGTCGGCCACGTTTACCGGCAGCGAAGCCGCACCCAGCGGGGCGGAAGCCGGGACGGTCGCGTCAAGGGAGTAGACCAAGTCTCCGGCGGTGACGTCGCCATTCGACCCGTCGTCGAACATGGGCTGCGCGCTTGGGCCGCCGATGCTGCTCAGGTCGAGCGTTACGGTGATGCCGGTGCTGGCGGGATTGGTCCCTGGGCTGACCCGTGCCGAGATCAGCGCGTTGCCGCCCTGGCCGACAGCCGCGGGGACTGCCGCGTTGCAGGTGACTTCGAGCGGCAGGTCGCAGAGCACATCCAGCTGGAACGTGCCGCTGGCGACACCGATGCCCCAGGGGCAGACCATGACGTAATACGTGGTGCCGGCGGTGGAGTTGAAGGTAACGATCGACTGCAGGCCGGACGTGCCGCATGAGGCAAACGCGTCGTCATTGCCGGCGACGCAATTCAGGCTGCCGCAGGCGCCGTCGAAGACGACGATCTGCGTGTCGAACGTGGTGGTTGCGTTGCAGGTGCTCAGCCGCAGTGATTGACCGGTGCCGACGATCGAATACCAGACGCCGTTGCGATCGTGGTACTCCGCCTGGTCGGGCGAATTGGCGCAGGGCAGGATCGAGCCGCCGGTCGGAAAGTCGACCGAGGCGCCGGCGATTCCGCCAATGACTGACGCACCGCAGGCGACGCTGATCGCCGCGCTGCAATCGTCGTTGGTGATCGAGACGAGCAGGTTCAATGCGCAATTCGCCGTGCGGCCCTGCGCGTCAGTCACCGCGACGGGCAGCGTGTAGTTGCCGGGTGTTGCGCCGGAGCCGACTGCAACCGTGGCGGAGAAGATGTTGTCGCCGGCGGTGGCATCCGGCGGGACGCCGTTGTCGAGCATCGAAATGCTGGATAGGCCGAGCGCGGACGCGTCCGCCGTCACGGTGATTCCGGTGCTGGGCGGCGAGACGGCCGGCGCAACGGTGGCGGAGATGGTGGTGCTGGCGCCCGGAAGCACGGGGGTGACCGGGTCGCAGGTGACGTCGACGCCGCCGACCACGAGTTGCAGCGTGGTTACGCCGCCGCCGGGGAAGCTTCCCCAATCGCCGACCTGAATGAGGTAGTTCGTGCCAGCGACCAGGTTCAGGCTGACTTCAATCGGCTCGGGCTCGTCGCCGCAGGCGATCTCAGTTTGCGCGCCGCAGCCGCCCTCGGAGATGACCACGATCGCATCGTAGGCGCCCTGGTTGTCGACCAGCAGGTCGTACGGACCGCTGGCGCTCGGGGTGTACGAGAACCATACGCTGTTCTGCATCGTGGTGGCGGAGAACGTGTTGCAAGAGCCCGGAATGCCATCGGGCGTCGCGTCGCTGTTGTCGAAGGAAGTCGAGAACGGCAGCGACGTGATCGCTTGGGCACTACCGCAATCATCATTGGCCGGCGGCGGGAACGTGATCGAGAGGTTCGTGTTGCACGAGGCCGAACGACCCTGCGCGTCGCTGACGTTGACGCCCAGCGCGTAGTTGCCAGGCGTGGCGGCGGCGCTGACGGCCAGGTCGAACGAGTAGACGCCGTCGCCTGGGGTCACGTCGCCGTTGGTGCCATTGTCGAACATGGCCTGCGAGCCGCTACCACCGACCGCCGACAGATCGATCGAGACCGTGATACCAGTGCTGGTCGGGTTTGACGCTGGCGTGACGACCGCGGTCAGCAGCGTGTTGCCGCCTTGTCCGACCGGGTTCGGGTTCGGTGCGTTGCAGGAGACGCCCAGCGGCAGCGAGCAATTCACATCGAGCGTGAAGCTGCCGGTGAAGGAGCCCGTGGCCCAGGGGCAGACCATGATCGTGTACGTCGTACCGGCGGCGGCGTTGATCGTGACCGCCGAGCGCAGCCCGGAGAACGAGCAGGCGGCGAACAGGTCGTCGTTGCCGGCGACGCAATTCAGGCTGCCGCAGGCGCCGTCGAAAACGATGATCTGCGTATCGAATCCGGTGCCGGCGTTGCAGGTGCTGAACTGCACCGGCGCGCCGGTGCCGACGTACGTGTACCAGACGCCGGCGCGGTCGTGATATTCGCCCCGATCGCCGGTGTTTCCACACAGCAGCGGCGAGCCGCCGGTGGGGAAGTCGACCGTTGCACCGCCGGTGCTGCCGGCGACCGAGCCGCAGGTGATTGGGATCGCGCCGCTACAGTCGTCATTTGCGGGTTGCGCCAGAGCGGGGATTGTCAGCCCGCACAGCGCGAGTGCTCCAAGAATGGCTCGCCGTGTCATCTCTCTCTCTCCTCTTCTCGTGACTGTGAAACTGCCCAAGATGCGCAGTCGTCGCGGCGGCGCTGCAGTCGGCGCACTGCCGCTAAACCCGAACTGAGAACGTACCTGCCAGAAGAACCCGGATCTCCAACGTATCGCGGTCGGCGTGCAAAAGTCAATCGATCATTCAGTTTGGCGGCGGGCTGCGGCTCGCTTCCGGAAATTGCATCCCGCGCGGCGACCGATCAGCGGCGCGATTGCTCAGAACCTCGAAGGCTCGGACTTCAAAAAGCCCGCGGGCCGCCCCGAATGGTTGAATTCGGCGCGGCCCGCGTCGTTCGTTCGTCGCCCGCTTCCAGTCTGCGCGGGCGAATCTGTGCGTACGACTGCGACGACAGCTACGGCACTTGGCAGCGCCAGCTCTGCAGCAGCAGGCCCAGGTCCGATTCGTCGGTGTCGTTGTCGCCGTCGAGGTCGCCGCCCGGACCGGCCTGCCAGCTTTGCAGCAGCAGACCCAGGTCGGACTCGTCGGTGTCAAAGTCACCGTCGATGTCGCCGGTGCAGCACGAGGTTAACGTGCCGCACGGCACACCCACGCCGCGGAAGCGCCCACCCGCAGACACGCACGCGTCGCTGGAGAGTTGCGTGCAAGTGCGCGGCGGCTGAGGTGGCGAGGAACTTGGACCGAGACAGCATGCGCCGACCGAGCCCGCGGGCGGGTCGATCTGGATCGACGTAGCGCCGCCGCCTTCAGACACGCCCCAGTCGCCGACTTGCAGATAATACGTCGTGCCCGCGACCAGGTTGACCGTCAGCACGATCGGTTCCGGATCGCCGCAGGCGAGCTGGGTCAA
>CAZHTF010000088.1:0-11728 GCA_964535305.1 uncultured Planctomycetales bacterium
CCATCGCGCGGGCCCCGAAGCGCTGGCAGGGGCAGATCGCTAAGGCCCAGGAGCAGCCGCACGAAGGCATGCAGGAGGCGCTGCTCCACCAGCATCTGGAGCAACGCCCGGACGGCGTCTGGATCTAGTCGCGGTGCTGAAACGGCGGCTTGGCGATCAGCATCGGTCGCCGCAAGGCGATATTTACCAGCAGGCCCAAGGCCACGAAATTCGCCCACATGCTGCTGCCGCCGTAGCTGACGAACGGCAGCGTCATTCCGGTGATGGGCGCCAGGCCGATGGTCATGCCGATGTTGATGAAGGCCTGCGTGACGATCATGACCACCACGCCGACGGCGAGCAGCCGGCCGAACGGATCGTTGGTGAGCGTGGCCACTTCGATTCCGAAGAGCACGATCAGCGCGTATGACAGGATCACGAGCAGCGAGCCGACGAAGCCCCACTGATGCCCGACGATGGCGAAGATGAAGTCGTTGTGCTCTTCGGGCAACAGGCTGTGATCGACGAACGCACCCTTGCCGTAGCCCTCGCCCCAGACGCCCCCGGTGCCCAGCGCTACCTTGGATTGCCGCAGTTGGAAACCCGGGCCTTCTCGGTGCCAGCGCTCGTCGGGCGTGTATTGCCGCAAGACCACCTCGACGCGCACCTTCTGATACTCCTGCATTCCGTAGATGTAGAAGACCGGCAGCGTGGCCAGCCCGACGATCAGCACCGTGGCGAAGTGTCTCAGCCGCGCGCCGGCGACGAAGAGCATGCAAAACAGCAGCGGAAGCAGCATCAGCAGTGTGCCAAGATCCGGCTGAACCAGGATCAGCAGCATCGGCAGCAGCGTGAGCAGGAACGGGGCCAGCAGCCCGGACCAGCGGCGGTACGAATCGCGGAAGCGCAGGTAGCGCGCCAGGGCCAGGATCAGGGCCACCTTGACGAATTCAGACGGTTGCAGCGAGAACGCGCCAAACTCCACCCAGCGGCGCGTAGCGCGCTTCACCGGGATCAGCGGCAGATCGATGAAGCGATCGAGCACCAGCAGCACCAGCAGCCCGATGACGATCCAGTACGCCGGGTAGGCATAGCGCCCGATTTTCTGATAGCTCACCAGTTGACTCGCGAGCAGCAGGGCGACGCCGCTGAGCACGAACACGGCCTGCCGCAGCGTGTTGTTGCCGATCGCGGCTTGGATTTGCGCGCTGAGCCGCGCGAGCAGGCTCGCGTGCGCTTCGACATTCGCCGGCGCTGCGCTGCGCTCGGTTACATGAATACTCGCCATGCCGAGCCCGCACAGGAACACGACTGGCAGCGCCACGCCCCAGCACAAGCGCAGCAGGCTGGCCGAGAGGCCGGTCGGCAGCGGCAGGTTCGTCGCACGGCTTCTCAGGACCGAGGTGCTCATCCCACGCCGTCTTCCAGGTAGCTGAGGATCATCTCGGCGATCTGTTTGGCGACAGGGCCGGCGTTGCGTCCGCCGCTGCTGCCAAACTCGATCAGCACGCTGATCGCCAGGGCCCGCTCGCGCGGAGCGGCGCCGCGCGGCGTGCCGCTCGGCTGCGTATAGCCGATGAACCACGCGTGCGAAGGTAGCTTGTCGTCAGGCATCGACGTGGGAAAGACCTCGGCGGCGACGCGCTCGACCTGCCGCGCGCCCGGGGCCGCCAGCGCCGCGAGCGCTTCTTCGCGCGAGGCGGCCACGATGGATTCGTGCCGACCGTCGGGTAACTCGAACGTGTATCGCCAGCTCAGCACGCGCGGGCTGGCCTGTGCCGAGCCGGTCTTGCCGCAGAGCTGAAAATCCTTGCGATCCAGGCGGGCCACGTACGCCGTCCCGCCCGGCTCATTCGTCACGCGCCACATGCCCGACCGCAGCACGCGCTGCGTGGTCTCATCCAGCCGCAGCGCCGGACCGACGCCGCGCAGCGGCTCGCTCAACGGGTCGCCGCGGAGCAGTCTCACCGGCGCCCAGTGCCCGGTCACGACGCTGGCGACGACATTGGCGCATTGCAGCGGCGTGGCGCTCAACTCGCCCTGGCCAATCGCGAAATTCCAGGCGTCGGCCCGTTCAAACGTGCGACCGCGATTGACCAGCAGCCAGTCGGCGCTCGGCAGCGTGCCGCCGCTCTCTTCGATCAGGCCGGTGCCCTGCGCGCGGCCCAGTCCGAAGCGGCCGAACCAGTCGCACAGCTTTTCGGGGCCGAGGCGGTCACCAATGGTGTAGAAGTAGATGTTGCACGAGTTGCGGATCGCGTCTTCGGCGTTCTGGCCGGAGGGGTTGCCGCGCAGGTCGTGCGTCACGCCGGGATACTCGTTGTAGATCCAGCAGCGGAACGCGTCGGGGCGGTGGAAGTAACCGTTGCAGTGAATCCGCGTGTGCTCGTCGGCCAGGCCTTCGGCAAAGCCGGCCGCCAGCGTGGCGAGCTTGCAGGTCGAGCCAGGCGGGTACGCCGCGGAGACCGCGCGAAATCGCAGCGGCAGGCGCCGCGCGTCGCCGCGGAGCGCTTCGAAATCGGCGGCGCTGGGCGCGAACGGATAAACCGGGTAGCTGGCCAGCACCAGCACTTCGCGCGTGTGCGCGTCGAGCACGACGGCCGCCGCCCCGGCGGGGTTCGGACTGGCCTCCACCGCCTTGCCCAGGATCTCCAGCGTGCGACGCTGCAGCTCAGCGTCGATCGTCAGATAGACGTCCCGGCCGTGGAGCGGCGGCGTGTGCTCGAGCTCGCTGCGATCGAAGTCCTCGACAATGCGGCCGCGCGTGCCGCGCAGCAGCGGCTCGGCCAGCCGCTCGACGCCCGAGACGCCACAGGCTTCGGACGCCCGTAGCGAGCGCAGCGGATCGTCGCGATCGGGGTCGTCCGCCAATTGCTCGGCGGAGGGCGCACCCAGCTTTCCGAGCAGATGCACCAGCGCGTCCGCGTCAACGGCGGTTCGCCGCGCCGAGGGCACAACCCGAATCCACGGGCGCAGCGCCAGCGTCTCGCGAATTTCAAGCGCGACGTGCTCGGGCACATCTTCGAGCACCGCGTGAAGCTGGCGCTCTTCGGCCAGCGGCTGGTCGCGTCCGCGGCGGGCAGCCAGCTCGGCCCGCATGCGCGCGATCCGGGTGCAGATCGCTTGCGCCGTCTGCTGCAGCTCGCCGCGCGGCCGGCCGCTTAGCCGCGCCAGCGCCTGCCACATCTGCTCGGCGTCGAGCCGCAACTGATTTGCGACTTCGATGACGGTCGCGCCCTGCGGCGCGGCGCCGCGGCGGAGCAGCTCGCGCGCGAGTGCTTCGAAGTATGCGTCGTTTCCGGCCAGAACGTCGAAGTGCACGCAGACGTTCGAGGTGGCAACGTCCTGCACCAGCGGACGGCCCTCGCGATCCAGAATGCTGCCGCGCGGCGCGGGCAGCAGCCGCTCCGGGCGGGTCAGCATGCGTTCGGCCAGCCGACGAAAATCATCGGCCCGCACGATCTGGATTTCCGCCAGGCGCGCCAGCAGACCGACGGCAAGCAGCGCCACCAGGACGGTAAACCACTTCAGCCGAGCGGCGAACATGAACGCATCCGTGCGTCTGCGGCTTGAGTCGCGCAACAACCGGCGACGCTCGCGGTTGGCGCGCAGCGCGGCCCGCAAGCTTTGCGCTGGCAACACTAATTTCGGCAGAGCCGGCCTGTAAGCCGAATTCTGTTCCCGGCAAAATTTGCCAGGCGACGACCATTCATCTGGGCCCGCCGTTGCCGACGGGCTCAAGCACCCTACCCGGGGCTGGTATCGAGCCGGGCCGGCTCTCGCCCCCTATTTGGGTTTGCTGGCGGTGGGGTTTGCCCTGCCGCGACCGTCGCCGGCCGCGCGGTGCGCTCTTACCGCACCATTTCACCCTTACCAGGACAGCGGTCTGGCCGTCGGCCGCGCGAAGCGCCGTCACCGGCTCGCGTCGCGCCCTGCACCGCTTGCCTGCCGCGATGCGCGACACGCGTCGCGCTCCGCGCCACGCACGCCGCGGCACAGACCGCCGTCCTGGCGGTATCGTTTCTGTGGCACTTTCCCTGTTCTCGCGAACGGTGGCCGTTAGCCACCACCGTGCCCTTTCCAGTTCGGACTTTCCTCTGTCGCGCAAGCGCGACAGCGGCCGTCCAGTCGACTCTGCCGCGGGCATTGTACCCGAGGCGGCGTGCACGACGGCGCGTGCTCCAGACGAGCAAAGCGAACTTCGGTCGCTACCGCTACAATCGCAGTGATGCCCTTGCAATCCCCGCAAACCGGCCTGCTCACCTGCGGCGACGCGCAGATTTTCTGCGAGACGTTTGGCCGCGGCCGGCCGCTGCTTTTCATTCATGGCTTCCCACTGAACGGCCAGATGTGGCACGCCGCCGCGCTGCGGCTGGCGGACCGCTGGCGCTGCATCGTGCCGGATCTCCGCGGCATGGGTCGCAGCCCGGCGACGCCCAGCGCGAGCATCGCGGAACATGCGCAGGATTTGGCCGCAGTTCTGGATCGCCTGGGCCAGGTCGGGCCGGTCGTTGTGGTGGGGCTCTCGATGGGCGGCATCGTCGCGTTCGAATTCTTCCGCCGGTATCGCGCGCGCGTCGCGGGGCTGGTGCTGACCTGCACGCGGGCGAACGCCGAGTCCGCCGAAGGCATCGCACGGCGCGAGGCGCTGGCGGAATCCGTCCTGCAGCGCGGCTCGCCGGCGGCAGCCGACGTCATGATCGACGCGGCCTTCGCCCCCGGTGCGCCAATGCCGCTGCGAGTCTACTGGTATCAGGCGATGTGCGGCTGCGCACCGCTGGGAGTGGCGGCGGCGTCGCGGGCGCTGGCGACGCGGGCGGATTCGTACCCGACACTCGCAACGATCAACGTGCCGACGCTGGTGGTCGCAGGCGATTCGGACAGCATCACGCCGCCCGATACGCTGCGCGAGATTCAGCGCGGCATCGCGGGCGCGAGCCTGGTGACGATCGCGGGCGCCGGGCACCTCCCACCGCTCGAACGGCCGGACGAGTACGCCGCGGCGTTGCGGGCGTTCTTGAGCGGATTTTGGGAGTAATGCGTGCGTCAACGTTCTGACACGGTGTGGATCAGCGGGAGTGCGCTGCTCATGTTGCTCGTGACGATCGCAGGCTGTGCCGGGAAGCCGCTCGGGGACGGGTTCGCGTTGGCGCCGGAGCGCGTGCTACTCGAAATCGACGAACGTCTCGCGCACAAGGACCCGCTGGTCATTCTCGACGCGCGGCCGCGTGCGCAATTCGAGGCCGGCCGTCTGCCCGGTGCGCGCTGGGTGGATCTTGCCGCCTGGACCAAGCTCAGCCGAGCTCCGGGCAGCGGGCTCTACGATCTCGACGGCTGGCGGCAGCGCATCGCGGCGCTCGGCATCACCGCCAACGACGCCGTGCTGGTCTACGACGGTGGCGAAATGGTGGAGGCGGCGCGGCTCTGGTTCATGTTGCGGCATGCGGGCGTCGCGCGCGTGGCGTTGGTCGACGGGGGCTTCCCCGTGTTACCAAAGGAGCGTCTCGAGCGTGGTGCGGCGGAGTCGCCCATGCCGTGCGAGTTCGCCGCGCCGCGCGAGTTCGTCGCGCCTGTGCGGCTGGTAGACAAGGCAGTGCTGCGCGACGCGCCTACCGAGCAGATCCAGATTCTGGACGCGCGGACCGCGGGTGAATATACGGGGGTCGACGCGCGCGGCAACAGCCGCACCGGCCGCCTGCCGGGCGCGGTGAACCTGCCGCACGCAAGGTTACTGGACGAGCGCGGACGTCTGCAGAGCGTTGAAAACACCCGGAAATTGCTGGCGCAAGCGGGCTTGAACCTGGAGCGGCCGATCGCGACGTACTGCCAATCCGGCGGTCGGGCAGCGCTGGCGGCTTTCGCCGCGGCCCGCGCCGGGGCCCGCGATGTACGCAATTATTACATGAGTTTTGCTGAGTGGGCCGCCGACGAGCGTTGCCCGCTGGAGCACGACTGAGTCGGCGGCCGGCAATTCGGGACCGCGCCCGAAGTCTCAGTTGACTTCAGGATTTCGGCCGATAGATTGGTCAATAGGCGGTTGCCGTTTCGTCTCTGACAGGTTCTCGCCTTCGACAGGTGTGAATTGCTCGCGCAGGTTCTGGTCAACAGCGGCCGTCTCTCCCACCCCAGCCGCCGCTGCGTCCCCACGCATTTGCCCGCCACATGTCTCCAAGGTCTGCGGCGTTGATGAAGTGCCGGATCGCGGACTTTTGGCTATTTTTCAAGTCATGAGGACTTTTCAGACATGGTGACGGTGCGTTTGCCGGATGGCAAGATTGTCGAACACGCGGACGGCATTCGCGCGCTGGATGTACTGCGCGCGATCGGCCCGCGGCTGGCGCGTGATGCGATCGCCGCAAAAGTCAACGGCGAGGTTGTCGACCTCAACACCGCGCTGAGCGGCAGCGTCGATTTTCGCGCCGTGCTGCCAGCCGACCCCGATGGGCTGACCGTAGCGCGGCACAGCGCTGCGCACGTGATGGCCGAGGCGCTCTGCGCCCTGTGGCCTGAGACCAAGCTGGTCTACGGCCCGCCGGTCGAGAACGGTTTTTACTACGACATTGATCTGCCGTACGCGATTCGGCCGGAGGATTTCGCCAAGATCGAGGCGCGCATGGCGCAGATCGTGCAGCAAGATCGGCCCTTCACGCGCTACGAGATGCCGCGCGCCGCGGCGATGCAGAAGCTGGCCGCCGAGGGCAACCCCTACAAGGTGGACAACGCCGAGCGGGCCGTGGGCGATGCACTCAGCTTTTACGTGACCGGGCAGCGCGAGAGCGGCTGCTGGGAAGACCTGTGCCGCGGGCCGCACGTGCCGAGCACGGCGCGGATCGGCGCATTCAAGATTATGCAGGTCGCCGGGGCATATTGGCACGGTGACGCCAGCAAGCAGATGCTGCAGCGTGTCTACGGGACGGCCTTCCCGTCGCAGAAGGAGCTGGACGCGTACTTGGAGCAGATCGAAGAGGCCAAGCGTCGCGATCATCGCCGCATCGGTGCGGACCTGGGCCTTTTCACGATTGATCCGCTGGCGGGCTCGGGGCTGGTGCTCTGGAAGCCGCGCGGCGCGACGCTGCGTGCCAGCCTGGAGCACTTCATTCGCGACGAGCTGCTGCGCCGCGGCTATCAACCGGTGTACACGCCGCACATCGGCCGGCTGGATTTGTATCGCACCAGCGGGCATTTTCCGTATTACAAGGATGCGCAGTTTCCGGCGCTGTTTGAGACGGAGCGGGCCCGGAACGTAAATGCGTTGTGGGAGCTGGCGCTGCAGGGCGGGGAGCGCGCCTCGGACTCCGAGGCGGCGCTGTTTGAGAAGATCGCGGCTGAGCATGCCGACATTCGCGAGGCGGGCTATCCGCTGGATGCGCCCGCGGCCGAGCGGGCGCGCCGCGCGCGGAACTGGCTGGCGCACGACGATGGCTACCTGCTGCGACCGATGAACTGCCCGCATCACGTGCGGATCTACGCCTCCGAGCCGCGCAGCTACCGCGACCTGCCGGTGCGGCTCTCCGAGTTTGGCACGGTCTATCGCTTCGAGCAGTCTGGCGAGCTGAATGGACTGACGCGCGTCCGCGGGCTGACGCAGGATGACGCGCACATTTTCTGCACGGTCGACCAGCTTCAAGCCGAGCTGGCCGGCTGCGTCGAGATGGCCAAGCACATGCTGAACGTGGTGGGCCTGAGCGACTACCGCGTTCGGGCCAGCCTGCGCGACGAGAGCGACAAGTACGTCGGCTCGCGCGAAAATTGGGACAAGTCCGAGGCGGCGATTCTCAGCGTCGTCGAAAACTCCGGGATGAACTGGTTCGTCGGTCGTGGCGAGGCCGCCTTTTATGGCCCAAAGATCGACTTCATGGTGAAGGATTGCATCGGTCGCGAGTGGCAGCTCGGCACGGTGCAGTGCGACTACAACCTGCCCGAGCGCTTCGGGCTGACGTACGTGGGCGACGACAACCGCGAGCACCGCCCGGTGATGGTGCACCGCGCTCCACTGGGCAGCTTCGAGCGCTTCATCGGCATTCTGATCGAGCATTACGCGGGCGCCTTCCCGCTGTGGCTCGCGCCGGTGCAGGCGACGGTCTGCTCGGTCAGCGACAAATCGGCCGAGTACGCGCGGGCCGTCTTCGATGTCTGCCAGAAGGCCGGGCTGCGTGTCGAGCTCGACAACGGCAACGACCGAATCGGCTCGAAGATTCGCAACGCCACGCTCATGAAAGTGCCCTACATCCTGGTCGTCGGCGAGCAGGAGGCCGCCGGCAAGAGCGTGAACGTGCGGACGCGCGAGGGCAAGCAGCTCGGCAATTGCACGGTGCCGGAATTCCTGGCGGCGTGTGCGATTGAGATCGCCAATCGCGACGTGGCGCTGCGGCAGGTGAGCCCGGCCGGCGCGATCGATCCGGCGCCGGTCTAATGTCGGTGTGGGACGCCGCCACCGCCGCGCTGGGTTATTTGAAATTGTGATTGTTGAGCGTGTTCGCTTGGACGGCTGTGTGCGTTAAGAATGTTCCGCTGACCTTAGAAACGCGAAAGGAGTTCGTACGACACCCAATCTTCGCTGCAATGAGCAGATCCGCATCTCACCCGTGCGCCTAATCGGAGAGGGAAACGAGCAGATCGGCGTGATCGAGACCTATGAGGCGCTGCGCCGCGCGCGCGAAGCCGGGCTCGATCTGGTCGAAGTCGCACCCAACGAGCGCCCGCCGGTCTGCCGCATCATGGATTATGGCCGCTGGAAGTACCTGCAGAAAAAGAACGTCAAGAAGCACCACGAGCAGCAGCTCAAGGAGATCCGCCTGCGGCCTCGGACCGATACGCACGACCGCGAAATCAAGGTCAGCCAGGCCCTGACATTTTTGCGGAAAGGCGACAAGGTGCAGTTCAGCATGGTCTTCAAGGGTCGCGAACGGGCGCACCGCGAGATCGGCATCCAGGTCTTTCAAGAAATCATCTCCGAGCTGGGCGACCTGATCAAAATCGAGCGGACCCCCATCATGGACGGCCGCGCGATGGTCATGATCGTCGCGCCGAACAAGGTGGCCCTCGACAAGCTCGGCCCGCCAAAGACCGCCACCAGCCCCGCGACTGCCGCGGCGAGCGCCACTGCGGCAGCGTCCAAGTCGGCGACTGCCGCCGCAGCAAGCGCCGCTGCCAGCAGCGCAGCGCCGGTCGCGCCCGTCCAGTCATGAGCGCGCACGCGCACCAGGTTGAGCCGGCGGTCGCTTCATGAACAGCCCGGGCGCGACAGTGGTCGGCCTGGTTGGCCTGGGCATCATGGGTGCACCGATCGCCGGGCACTTGCTGAGCGCCGGCTACGCGCTGCGCGTCTTCTCGCGCACAAAGGCGAAGGCCGACCCGCTGCTCGCCCGCGGAGCGCGCTGGTGTGACAGCCCGGCTCAAGCCGCCGATGGGGCCGAGCTGCTGCTGACCGTCGTCACCGACACGCCCGACGTCGAGCAGGTTCTCTTCGGCGAACACGGCGCGGCGAGCTGCCTGCCGCGCGGCGCGGTCGTCGTCGATCTGAGCACCATCCGCCCGGACGCGGCCCGCAGCTTCGCCGAGCGGATCGCGCGACAGGGCGCCGCGATGCTGGATGCGCCGGTCACCGGCGGCGAGCACGGCGCGCGGCAAGCCACGCTGACGATCATGGTCGGCGGCGAGCGCAGCGCGTTCGAGCGTGCCGCGCCGCTGCTGCACAAGCTCGCCAGCAAGGTGGTGCATGTCGGCCCGAGCGGCGCGGGTCAGGCGCTCAAAGCCTGCAATCAGATCCTGTGCGCCGTGAACATGATGGGCGTCTGTGAGGCGCTGCTGCTGGCGCAGGCCAGCGGCATCGATGCAGCGCTGGCGCTTGAAACGCTCTCGGGCGGCGCCGGCGGATCCTGGGCCTGGACGCACCTGGGCGCCAAGATCGCACAATCCGACCTGCAGCCCGCATTCATGATCGATCTGATGCAGAAAGACCTGCGGATCGTGCAGGCGGCCGCCGAGCAATCGAACCTACCGCTGCCGGCCGCGGCATTGGCGCAGCAGTTGTTCCGCGCGGTGCAGCGCGAGCCGCAGGGCGGTCGCCTGGGCACGCAGGCGATGATCCGCGCGTATGAGAAGCTGCGCGGGGCGTAGCGCGCCCGGCCGCGAACGCCAATTGCGCGCCGCGCCACGGCGCGTTGCCACGTGCGCTTTGCGTGCGGCCTGCGACTAGGGCGCGACCCACGCCGTCAGCCGCGACACCGCCAGCGCCGCAGCGTACGCGAGCATCGTCATGCTGCTGAATGACGCGATTGGCCAGAGCCAGGACCGCGTTTCGCGGCCGATGACCGCTAGCGTGCTGGCGCACTGGGCGCACAACGCCACAAACACCATGATCGAGAGCGCCACCGGCAAGGTGAACAACCGGCGGCCGTCGGGCCAGGTTGCATGTTGCAGCGCTTCGCGCAGCGGGAGCGAAGTTTCATCGGCTTCGCCGCCCAGGTTGAAGATTGTCCCGAGCGTGCCGATCACGACTTCGCGAGCTGGGAAGGAGGCGATCACCGCCATCCCGATTCGCCAATCCCAGCCCAAGGGCTTCAGCACGGGCTCGATCGCGTGTCCGAGCCGGCCGAGGTAGCTGTCGCGCAGGTACGCACCGTCCAGCTCCTGCTGCGTGCGCTGCTCGTCCCAGCCCAGGGCCGTCGCCTGCTCCAGGATCGGCGCGGCGGTCGCGTCGCTGCGCGGGAAATATCCCAGGGCCCAGACCACCAGGTTCACCGCCAGAATCACCGTGCCCGCCTGCACCACAAAACTCGCGGCGGATTGCCGCACGCGCGTCCAGACGGTTCTCGGCGAGGGCCACTTGTAGCTGGGCAGCTCGAGCAGGAAGGTCGGCGGCGGGCCGCGGAAAGCGGTGCGCTTCAGCAGCCAGGCGATCGGCAGCGCCAGCAGGATGCCCAGCAGATACATCGCCAGCATCACCAAACCGGGGAGGTGCACCCAGCCGCCCAGATATGCCGTTTGAGGCACGAACGCGCCAATCAGCAGCACGTAGACCGGCAGCCGCGCCGAGCAGCTCATGAAGGGCGCGACCAGGATCGTCACAAAGCGCTCGCGGCGGTCGCCGATGACGCGCGTGCCCATGATGGCCGGCACCGCACAGGCGAACGACGAGAGCAGCGGGATCATCGCCCGCCCGCTCAGGCCGGCGGCGCGCATCACGCGATCCATCATGTACGCGGCCCGCGGCAGATAGCCGCAGTCTTCGAGGATGCCAATCAGCGCGAAGAGGATCATGATCTGTGGCAGGAAGACCAGCACGCCGCCGACGCCGCCGATCACGCCGTCACTGACCAGGCTGCGCAGGACGCCTTCCGGGACCAGCGGCGCGATCGAGGCGCTGGTCCAGGCAATCAGCCGCTCGATCTGGTTCATCAGCGGCAGCGCCCATGTGAAGATCGACTGAAACAGCACGAAGAGCACACCCAGCAGCGCGATCAATCCGCCCACGCGATGCGTCAGCACGGCATCCAGCGCGGGCGTCCAGCTCGCCGCCACATTCGGATTGCGTTGCAAAGTTTGGCTGAGCAGCCGCTCGACCCAGGCGTAGCGCGCCCGCACCTCCGCGGCGCTGGCGTCGCGCCCTTCGGCCGCGATTCGCTCACGCGCCTGCGCCAGCCGCACGGGGCAGCCGCCAGCGGCGACGAAGGCGGCCTGCGAATAGCCGTCGTGGTCGACCACGGCGCGCAGCGCCTGCGTCGGCAACAACCGCTCGCTGGTGCAC
>CAZHTF010000089.1:0-11320 GCA_964535305.1 uncultured Planctomycetales bacterium
CGCCGCAGCAGCGCGACGCGCGCCCTCCAAGAAGCGGCCCGCCAAACGCGGCGGCGGTCGCAAGGCGGCGCGCGACTGAGCCCAGACCCGGAAAAAGGGCATGAGTCCAATTTTTGCGGCGTCGGCGGCGCTGTGATGCGATTCGGTCAGGAGTTGGACTCTCCCGCGCGGCAGAAAATCTGCGACCGCGCGCAAGATCGGCTTGATTTGTTTAAGCCACGGCCGCACACTGCAAACCCAGTTCGGCTGGCCGATCCCCAGATCGTTGCGTCAACGGTCTCCCACATCCCGCGTCGGTCAGCGGCCGTTTCACATCTTCTGGAGAGGCAGAGTACATGTTGAGCAGTGCGCGTTGGGCCCTGGCGGGCCTGGTACTGGCGTTTCCGCTGTATGCCGACGACGCAGCGCAGGACATCTCCACGGAGGCTAACTCAGAAACCGAAGCAACGCGACTACAGGCTGAACAGCCCGATCCGAATCAGCAGGCGCTCGCCGAATTCGCCGCGCTGGGCGATGGCATGCCCTTCGTCGTCGGCGATCACGTCTGGCGCGATCGGCTGGCTTTCATCCTGGCGGGAGCCCGCTGCGGTCAGATCGACCCCACCCCAGTCGAGATGGACCAGGTCGAGCGCGACATCAAGAACGCCCCGCCGCGCTTCGACCCGAATGCCCGCAATCCTGGCTCCGTGACCGTGCAGGTCTGGTGGCATGTGATCAACCGCGGTTCGGGCACGTCAAACGGCGACATCCCGCAATCGCAGATCGACCAGCAGATCGCCGTCCTGAACAATTCTTTCAGCGGCGTGACCGGCGGCGCGAATACGCCCTTCCGCTTCGTGCTGGCAGGCGTGACGCGCACCACCAATTCAAGCTGGTACGCCATGAGCGACGGCTCGTCCGCCGAGGCTGCCGCGAAAACCGCCCTGCGCCGCGGCGATGCACGCACACTCAACATCTATAGCTGCGCGCCAGGCGGCGGCATCCTCGGTTGGGCCACGTTCCCCTGGTGGTATTCGGGCAACCCGCTCGATGACGGCGTGGTGATCCTGTATTCGACCGTCCCGGGCGGCAGCGCCGCGCCCTACAACCTGGGCGACACCGCCACGCACGAAATCGGGCATTGGCTCGGGCTCTATCACACGTTTCAGGGCGGCTGCTCGACGAACAACGACTACGTCAGCGACACGCCCCGCGAGCGTTCGCCGGCGTACGGCTGCCCGGTGGGCCGCAACACCTGCTCGCAATCGGGCAATGACCCGATCGATAACTTCATGGACTACACCGACGACTCGTGCATGTATCGTTTCACAGCGGGGCAGTCGGCCCGCATGGATAGTCTGAGCCTGACGTATCGCGGACTGTAGGCCGGCATCTAACGGCAAGCCGAAAGGCGTTGCCATTCCGAACCAGGTCGCGGACGCGCGGGTGCGATGTCTGCGGCGTATGACGTGTCAGGGCGTCCCGACCGATGCCCGATGCGGGGAACCCGGCCATCGGCGAGCCGAGGCCGGGTTCTTCCTTTTATCCACGTCGCGGATCGCCGCGCCACACGCGAGAACCCGCGTGCGGACGTGGGCCGTGCGCTGTGCGCGGTCGCTCGCGCTTCGCGTCTTGCTTGGATCGAACCGACCGGCGAAGCGCCGCTGGGCCGCCCCGCCCGGCAGATCAGTTCACCCGGTTCCGCAGCGGTGCACCGCTCAGACCGCGCCGAACTTCCAGCGCCGCCTTGCGACGCATCTCCTCGAAGCCCTCTTCCGTGTAGAACGCCGAGTGCGGCGTGACCAGCACGCGGTGATACGCGAGGTGCCCTGGATCGCGGGCCGCCAGCAGCAGCGGGTCGTCCGCCGCCGGCGGCTCGACCGGCAGGACATCCAGCCCCGCTGCCGACAGTTGGCCCGTTTCGATCGCAGCCAGGACCGCCCGCGTATCGCAGATGGGCCCGCGGGCCGTGTTCAGCAGAATCGCGCCGCGCTTGCACTGCGCGATCGCCGCCGCGCTGAGCATGCCGCGCGTGCTGTCGTTCAGCGGCGTGTGTAGCGAGACGACGTCTGCCTGCCCCAGCAGCTCGCCCAGCGAATCCGCCATTCGGATACCCAGCGACTTGCCGCGCCCGTCGGGGATGTACGGATCAAGCGCGACCACATCCATGCCGAAAGCCTTGGCGCGCAGCGCGGCGGCGCTGCCGATCCGCCCCAGGCCGATCACGCCGAAGACCATGCCGCGCAGCCGCGGCGTGCGCTGGCAACGGCGCGCGTCCCACAGCAGCGGTGTGCCGCGGATGTCGCTGAGGAATTGCGGCAGGTTGCGGGTCAGCGCCAGCAGCAGCGCCAGTGTGTGGTCAGCGACGTCTTCAATCCCGTAATCGGGAACGTTGCAGACGGCGATGCCGCAGTCCCGGGCGGCGGCCAGATCGACATTGTCAAACCCGACGCCGACGCGCACCAGCACGCGACAGTTTCGCGCGGCCCGCAGCGTCCCCGCGCTCAGGCGAATGTCGTGCCAGACCAGCAGTCCGTCGGCATCCGCGATGCGGGCGAGCAGCTCTTCTTCGCGGTGCGCGCCGAGTGCCTGGACGGTCGCGACGCCATCCAACGCCGCCTGCTCGACATCGACCGGACCACTCCAGAAATCCGTGATGTAAACGCGTTTCATGGATTGCCCCGCCGCGCGGATCGACGGATCTGGACGCGCGCGGCCGGCGGCACTATAACGAGACTCGGCACGTACGTCGCGGTCTGCACCCAGCCTCGCGGGAGCCTCAACATGAAGAACTTCGTCACCGAGTTCATCGGGACATTCTTTCTCGTATTGACGATCGGACTGACCGTATTGAACGGCACGGCGTTCGCGCCAATCGCGATCGGGCTGTCGCTGATGGTGATGGTCTACATGGGCGGGCATGTCTCCGGAGCGCACTACAACCCGGCCGTGACCGTCGCCGTCTTCCTGCGCGGCAAGTGCGCCGCCGCGGACCTCATCGTCTACTGGATCGCGCAGCTACTCGGGGCGATCGCGGCGGGCGGCGTGGTATACCTGCTAACCGGCAGCACGTTTCCGGTCGAGCCGGGCGCCGGCGTCGACACCACTCGGGCATTGATCGTCGAGCTGCTCTTCACGCTTGCGCTGGCGCTGGTCGTGCTCAACACCGCCACCCACCCCAAAACCGCAAACAACTCGTTCTACGGCCTGGCGATCGGCATGACGGTCACGACCGCGGCCTTCGCGGGCGGGGGCATCTCCGGCGGAGCGTTCAACCCGGCTGTCGGCGTCGGTCCAAACCTGATGCACGCGTTCATCAATCAAGGCTCGCTCAACCACCTCTGGATCTACCTGGCCGGCCCGATCCTGGGCGGCGCACTGGCCGCAGGCATCTACCGCGTTCAGGACTCGGCGTAAATCGGAAGGCACGCCGCGCTCGCCGAATCAAGGCGCAAGTGACGAGCAGCGGCGCGCGAAGCGCGTGGTCTCGCAGGTCACAGCGCCAAGCCCTGGCGCGCGGTGACCAGAGCAAGTCCGGCTAAAAGGCCGTGCCCGACATTCCTTACGGGCAGGATCGGCCCCAGTTGGCCAGCAGTGCGCCCAGGTCGGCTTCGTCGGTGTCGTTGTCGCCATCGACGTCCCCGCCGGCGCCCATCTGCCAGGCGGCGAGCAACGTGCCCAGGTCGATCTCGTCGACGGTGAAGTCGCCGTTCAGGTCGCCGGCCAGGCCGCTGCCCGGGCCGCCGGGGAAGCTGGCCGGGTTCGCTGGGTCGGCGCAGGCCTCGAGCTCGTCACGATCGAGGAAGCTGTCCGCATCACGATCGATGCCCATGCGCCGCTGCGTGCCGGCCGGCACGAGCGTGTAGGTGAGCTCCGCGCCCGGGGCGGCGGCCGCCTGCAATGCTACCGGCGCGAGCGTCTCACCGGCGCGGTCCGAGATGAACGCGTTTGAAACCGCGTCGTACATGAAGCCGCGTTGCAAGCCGCCGTAGACACCCTTGACGATCAATGCCACGCGCGGTCCTTGCGCCAGCGTGAGCATCTGGGCGATCAGTTGCAACTGCGCCGGGGGAGCGCTGGCTTGCGACACCAGCGTGGTCTGCAGCCCGACGGCGGCGTGCGTGTCCTGGCTCGCGGTTCCTGGCGGCTCGAAGATGTTGGTCACGCTGCCCGCCGGCAGGTCCGAGCCGGAGAAGCACATCAGGAATGCGACCAGGTCGGCCACTTCCTGATTGCTCGCCGTCGTGAACGCCGGCTCAGACACAAACCGCGCCAGCGAATCGACGCTGCCATCGTGAATGAAGCCGAAACCCGCGCGGTTGCTCGCCTGCGTCGCTTCGAAGCCGATCTTCTCGTGCAGGTTGCGAAGCTGCGGCGTCTTGAGCGTGCGATTGGTCGAGCCATCGACCGAGACGAGCTGGTGGTGCAGCTCGCCTTGCGGGCCGACCGCCAGCGGCACGTACTGCGACCCGTTCCAGGTGTAGTTCGAGCCCATGCCGAGCGGCAGCGTGTGACAGGTGACGCACGCGAACGCTCCGCCGTCCAGGCGGCGGGTGGCGGAGCGATACAGCGCCAGGCCGCTCTGCGCGTTGCCGTCGGGCAGCGGCAGGCCGGCAGGCCCGAAGCGCCCGGTGGTGAATTGCCCCGGCAGCGGCAACGACGTCGGCAGCGTGTTGTCGATGTTGCGGTTCGGGTTCGGACCGAATGTGACCGTGGCCAGGAAGTCCTCAAACTCCTGCATTTCCTGCGGCGTGAGCTGCTCATCGTCGCCCAGCAGCCCCTCGAAGGCACCGTTGAAGGCTTCGATCCCGCGGCGATCGCCGCGCCAATGGTGCGGCTCTTTGCCGATGATGTCCTGCATCGTCTGCGTCGTCATCGGTCCCTTCATCGGGTGCCAGGGGAGGAACTGCGGCGCGAACGGCGGCGCCAGGCCCGGCACGCCCGAGCCGAGGTTCTGACCGGTGACGTTCAGCATCTGGCCCGATGGATCGCCCAGGTCCCAGGCCAGCCGATCCATGCGCACATCGACGTGACACGACGCGCACGCGGCCTGGCCCAGACCGGAGGTCCTGCGTGTGTCATAGTGATGCTTGCGGCCGATGCGGATCGCGGCCGGCGTCGGGTCGAAGTAGCTGACCCGCGCGGTCTCGGTTTCGCTGAGCGTATCGACCACGGACAGCGAGCCTTCGAAGCGGTTCATGACATACAGGCGATTGCGGCTCTCATCGAGCGCGACGCCGATCGGACCTTCGCCGACCTGGATGGTCTCGGTCAGACCGGCCCGAGCGCCGCTCGGATCGATGACGACCAGGTTGTTCGAGCCCATGCCGGCGACATACGCCTTGGTGCCGGCCGAGTTCCAGACGATACCGCGCGGGTCACCGATGGAGCGGTCGCGTTCGGTCTGCGGCAGCGTACGCGTCAGGTATGTCAGGTGCGGGTTGAGGTCGACGACGGTTTTGCCGGAGGGCACGGGCGTCGTGAGCGTGGCGAGCTTGACGCGCACGAACGTGCCCTTGACGTTCGGCTCGAAGCGGATTTCGTTGGTGCCGTCCGTGCCGATCACGGTGACGGCCCCGCTGGCCGGGTTGACCGCCAGCGCCATGTTGAGGTTCATCAACCCAGTCGCGTATGAAATGCCCAGCGTGTTGGCGTCAATCACCGCGACGTCGCGGTCCGGCAGTGTCCAGCCGACCGGCCTGCCCGAAAGCGACGCCTGCGCGCCGCTGACAAGGTTGGTCCAGTTGCCGTTGTTGTCATCCATCCAGCGGCCCAGCGCATCAAACTTCACGATCAGCCCGACGCGCGGCGGCGTCGGCAGGCCGGGCGCCAGCGGCGGATTAAACGCGGCGCCGGCGTTTGGCGGCGGGTTTACACCCGCGTACGGACCGGCTGGGTTTGACACTACGTTTGGCGGAAAGGCCAAAGCCGATTGGCCGGCGTCGATGCCCCCGCCCAGCACGGTCGAATTGTTGCCCGACTCCATGATCGCGACGTAGACCTTCGACCCATCCGGGCTGACCGCCATGGCGCGCGGGTCTTCGGCGTCGATACTGAGCGTGATGGGTGTCGCCAGCGGATTGAGCGGGTCGAACACCTGCACCTGGTTCACCTGCGAGCACGATACGAACGCCCGCCGCGGCGCGCCGGCGAAGACCACATCGAACGGCTCGTCGGCCGTGTCAATGGTCGTCACCGTGTTCAACGTCGTCAGATCTACGATGCTCACGCTGTCGGAAATGTGATTGGCGACCCAGGCTTCATTATTGCCGTTGCAGCGGACCGAAACCGGGTCGAGTCCGACCGGGATCGAGGCGATGCGGCGCGGCGCCACGCCGGTCAGATCGAACACCTCCAGACGCGCGTCGGGCGTGTTCGCCACGAGCAGCCGCGTGCCGTCGGGCGTGATTTCGAGCGGATGAACCGGGTGATTCTCCCAGTTCACGAATCCGAACTGAGCCTGGGCAACCGAGACCAGCGAAACCAGCACGGCCGACAAAATTGCGATGCGGCGCATGACGACTCCTCGTTCCTCGGAGTTTGAGATCGGCACCGAACCAATCGGCCGAGTCTAGGCGACCTGTGCCGCGATCGGCGTGCGTAGCTCGACCGAACGGACCCAATGTACGCGCGGCCTGACGACGATTCCAAGCGAATACGAAAAGCGTCACGAAATATTTGCAATCCGAGGGACACGCGCCCGCAGCGCTCGATAGCCGCCGGCCCCAATTTACTAACCTGCGCCGCGCGACGCGCTGCTATCATAGAGGGCTCGACGCAATCGCCGGAGCGGCTCGGAGTGATTGCCCAGGAGGGTGTGAAGCGTGAGAATCCTAGCAGTGCGCATAGCGCGGTGTCTGGCTTGCTCGTTGGTTGCGCTCGCAGGCGGCGCGCTGCCGGCAAATGCCGACGGCGTCCCCCGGCAGACGGTGCACTTTGAGCTGGACTACTTGACGACGTTTGGCGACAGCGTATTTGTTCTTGGCGACATTCCAGAACTCGGCCTGAACAACATCACCAAGGCGATCAAGCTCGTGCCTGGGACGCCTACCGGATCGAGCCTGATCTGGCGTGTCGACGTCGCGATCCCCGAAGGCACGAATTTTAACTATCGCTTCGTCCGTCGGGCCGACGCCGTCACGCAGCTCTCGAATCCCGCGAACGGCGTCTATCTGACCGATCCGACGCCGGCCTCGACCAACGCGCCAGTGCCCGCGACGCGCGACTTGTTCGTCTTCGTGCCGACGGCGGAGAACCTGACGCAGGTCAGTTTTTCGACCAGCGCCGGCCCCGTGTTTCGACCGCTGGTTCCGCTTCCGGGCCGTGCGGACCTGCGCGTCGCGAAGCTCGCCGATCAGCCCAACGGGAAAGGCATGGACATACTAGTTGGAATCAGCCGCATCACCACGCCGCTGCACACGATCGTCGTGAAGAACGGCTCGGCGTACAACTACGAGCCGCCTGCCAGCGTCAGCCCCAGCAGCATCCAGACGTTCGTCATTCCGACCACGACCGTGCCAAACACGCGCACAATCAACGGCGTGTCTGGCCGCGGCGTGCGCATCTACCTGCCGCGCGGCTACACGGAGAACACCACCCGCCGCTATCCCGTGCTGTACATGCACGACGGGCAGAATGTCTTCCTGCCCGGCGGTCCGTTCGGCGTCTGGCGAGCCGAGCAGCAGGCCGATGCATTCATCCGGCTTGCGCAGGTGCGCGAGATGCTCATTGTTGCGGTTGACAATTCCTCGCAGCGCTCGGCGGAATATGTCCCCGAACTCGGCAACACCACTGTCACAAACAACGCCTATAACGCCTTTCTCGTCAACGAGCTGAAACCGTACGTCGATGCGAACTACCGCACACGGCCAGACCGTGTAAACACCGCCATCATGGGCTCCAGCTTTGGCGGGATCGCGTCACTGGTCGCCGGCATGAACCACAGCGCGACGTACGGACAGGTGGGCGCGATGTCGACGTCGTTCTGGGTCGGCAACACGCTGAACCGCGTCTTGGCCGGCCAGCTCCCACTCTCGACCCGGCTTTATCTCGACAGCGGCGACTCTGGTTCGTCAAACGACGGGGCGGCGAACACGATCGTCGCCCGAGACGGCCTGCTCGCCGGCGGTCGCGTCCTGAACCAATCGCTGTTCTTTCAAATCGGATATGGCCAACAACACAACGAGACGGCCTGGTCCCTGCGCCTGCCGCAGGCGTACCAGGCACTGCTGCCAATCATCGACGAGCCCAATCTCGCCGAGGCCCTGATTCCGCAGGCCGGCGACCTGGACGGCGACCGCTGCATAAACGAGGTAGACCTCGGGATCCTGCTGGCAAGCTGGGGCACCAGCCCTGCGGGCGACCTCGATTTCGACGGCGACGCCGACGAGGCGGACCTGGGAATTCTGCTGGCAAACTGGCAGGCCGGCTGCCCGTGACGCGCCGCCGTACACGCATCGCGTCAGACGCGCGGATCGGCCGCTGTCAGCGTTCATCTCGTGCGGTTGCGTGGGAGATTCCCACGCCAAACGTTGCGATGAGCCGCGTAGCCTTTCGCCGCCAGGGCGCACGATCGTAGCACAGGGGATTCAGCCCCTGGTCAGCAACCGTGCGCCCTGGCGGGCGGAAAGCACGGCGACTCCGCGGGCGCCGCCCGGGGCAAACCGACGTGGATCGTGGCGTGCCGCAACATGCCGATCGCGATTCCGGGATGGTGTCGTCTAGATATCCCTTTTTCTGGCTCAATTCGCCGAATAATTCGGAACCGCTCGCGTTATCTTGGCGAGGGCAGTGGTTGGCTGCCCGAGATCGTCAGATTTTTCCTCCCGAGAGGTGCAGGTCCATGCGTTTTGCGAAATCATCGATTCAGAGCTCCGTCTCGCGCCGAAGGGTCCGTCTCGCCGCCGCCGCCACGCTGGCCACGCTACTGACGTGCGGCCTGGCCGCGGCCCAGCCGGTCGTGCCGTTCCCGCCCGAGAATCCGATCACCGAGCCGAAGCGCGTGCTGGGCAAGATCCTCTTCTGGGATGAGCAGCTCTCCAGCGATAACACGGTCGCTTGCGGCACGTGCCACAAACCCAGTCGCGGCGGCAGCGACCCGCGCCGCGGCGTGCACCCCGGGCTCGATCTCACGTTCGGCACGCCGGACGACGTATTTGGCTCGCGTGGCGTGGTGAGAATGGACGAAAACGCCGACCCGGTCGCGGATCCGATCTTCGGCATGGCAGTCCAGGTGACCAATCGCTCGGCGCAGCCGTTCTTCAGCGGCGGGCTATTCGCCAACTCGAACTTCTGGGACGGCCGCGCCGGACCGCAGTTCATCAACCCGCAGACCGGGCAGGTCAGTATCGCGCTGGGCGGCGCGCTGGAAAACCAGGCGATCGGGCCGATCCTGAACACGGTCGAGATGGCGCATGCCGGCCGCACCTGGGGCGACGTTGCGTCGAAACTGCAAAGCGTTACGCCGCTGGGCCTGGCGCTGCACCTTCCAGCCGATGTCAGCGCCGCAATCAGCGCGAATCCGAGCTACGGCCAGCTTTTCGCGGCGGCATTTGGCGACGCGGCGATTACCGCGGAGCGAATCGCGTTTTCGATCGCGACCTACGAGCGCACGCTGTTTCCAAACCGCACGCCTTTCGATCTGAACACCATGACACCGCTGCAGCAGCAGGGTTTCCAGACGTTTCAGGCGGTTCAATCGCGATGCGCTGGCTGCCACACCGGGGCGCTCTTCACGAATAACACGTTCCGAAATATCGGCCTGCGCCCGATCGCCGAAGACATCGGTCGGCAGGCGGTGACCGGCAATCCGGCGGACGCGGGGCGATTCAAGGTGCCCAGCCTGCGGAACGTCGGGCTCAAGACGAATTTCATGCACAACGGGCGGCTGCTGTCGCTCGAGCAGGTGCTGGATTTCTATCGCCGCCGAAATGGACAGACGCAGTTCCCGCAGAACCAGGATCCGCTGATCCCGCAGATTCTGATCGCGGATGGCGCCATCCCGGGGCTGATTGAGTTCCTACGAAATGGGCTGACCGATCCGCGCGCGGCGAACGAGACGTTCCCGTTTGACCGCCCGATGCTCGCCAGCGAGCGCGGTGACGTCGATCGCGATGGCGACGTGGACAACGCCGATCTGGGCGCGCTGCTGGCGAGCTGGAGCCTCTGCCAGGGTCAAGTGGGGTTCGATGTCCGCGCCGATTTCGACGGCGACCTGTGCGTGAGCGAGTCCGATCTGGGCGTGCTGCTCGCGCGCTTCGGAAATTGACGCGTACTGGCTGCGTTCGTTCGGTCACGCGCGCGTCAACTCTTGCTCAGCGTACAAACTGCCGGCGCGGTGCACCTCCTGGCGCCGCGGCGGGCGCGTGCCTTCACGCCTGGCAAACCCTACCAAATTCTGTCGACATTTGCCTAGCGCGCCCGCTACGCTGCTCATAACGCGTGAGCACGCTCGCAACCGATTTCACAGGAGGGCTGGGATGTTCTCGTGCGCGATCTGCCGCTGCGCGCCCACAGTCGCCGCAGACTCTGCCCTGGAGCGCGTGTCCCGCGCCGCCGTCACGTTGCTGCTGCTGGTGTTGGCGTCGCGGGCCGCGGCGCAGCCGTGCATGCCGAGCTGGTCGGCCAACGTCGTCCCGACGACTGAACTATTCGGATTGGTCAATGACGTGGCTTACTTCAACGATGGCAGCGGGACCAAGCTCTACGCCTGCGGCGCAATCCGCAGTGCCGCCGGAATGCCACTGACGAATGTGGCCCGATTCACGGGCACGGCGTGGGAGTCGGTCGGCGCGGGCCTGGACAACGCCAGCATGTCCGGATCGGTGACCACACTGCATGTGCATAATGGCCAGCTCCATGCCGCTGGCTTTTTTACCCTCTCCGGCGCGACGCCGCTCGCTGGCATCGCAGTCTGGAACGGCAGCGCTTGGCAGCGGATCGGAATGGGCAGCACCAATGGCGTGGTCAGTACGCTCACGACCCACAACAACGAGCTCTACGTTGGCGGGTCGTTCAGCACGGTCGACAGCACGCCGATTCGCAACGTCGCGCGCTGGAACGGCGTTTTCATGAGTGCGCTCGGTACCGGCGTCTCCGGTTCGGTGGAGGTGCTCCAGTCGTTTGGCGGTGAGCTGATCGCCGGCGGCCTCTTCAACAATGCCGGCGGCGTCACCGTCTCGAATATCGCCGCCTGGAATGGCTCGAGCTGGCGCTCGATTGGCGCCGTCAACGGCCCGGTCCGAGCGCTTTTGGTTTACAACAACGAGCTGATCGTCGGCGGGCAGTTCAGCAACGCCGGCGGCGTGGACTGCAACAACATCGCCCGCTTCGACGGCTCAAA
>CAZHTF010000090.1:0-11263 GCA_964535305.1 uncultured Planctomycetales bacterium
CGCTCGTCGACCGCGGGAGCATCCGGCGGCTGTGGCGCCGCGACCGCTTCATCGCGCTCGGCAGGCTCATCGGCCCATTCGGCGGCGCGCGGTGGCTGCACCGGGGGCAGCGGCTGAACCACCGCGACCGGGGCGTGCGCCATCGGCATGGGAGTCGCCGCGAGCGGCGCGGGCGGCAAGCCGACGGGTGGAAAACGCACCACCAGTGCCTCGCCCTGCTGCTCGACCTGTGGCTCCGCGGGCTCGGCTGGCGCCTCGACGGCCACGGCGCGCTTTCGCGCGCGGCCACGCGTGCCGCTGCCGCGCGAAGCGCGTTGCTTCGCGGTCCGCGATGGACTGTCCGCCTCGGCGGCGACAGGCTTCGGGGATGCTTCGAGGCCGCTTGCGGGCTGCGCTTCAGCCGCAGGCGATTCGACCGCCCCAGACGCCGCGGCGCGGGAGGTCTTCTTCTTGCGCGCGGTTTTCTTAACTTTCTTCAACGGACTTCCTTTCAATTGCCGCGGGCCAGGAATCTCGGCCCACGAGCGGTTTGTCCCAGATAATTTCGCAACGGCGAACTCGGTGCAGCGTGACCTCGCCGGCCACGCCCAAGCTCGTCAACAACTGTGCCAGCCGCGCCCCGCCAAAGAGCGCCGGCAGATCCAGAACCAGTGCGTCGCCGACCAGCCGCGCCTTCAAATCCGGCGCTTCCGGCGACGAGAGCCGCAGCGCCGCGCGTTCGTCGGCCTGCAGCGAGACTTGGTGCACAGCCCGCAGCGCGTGCAATTTGCCCGGATCGGTCACGCAGGTGATCCGCAACAGGCGGAACTGCGGCGGCGCGACGCGTTCGAAAGACTCGTAGAGCTCTGCCGCGCTGCGCACGCGCGACAGCTCGACGAACGCGAGCTGACAATCGCAGGACATCCCCAGCGGGCGCGGCAGCGGGATCGAAAGCAGCGGCTTGGGATTGAAGCCGCGGCTGTACGTCAGCGGCCAGGCTGCCCGGACCACGGCCCGCGCGATCAGGCGCATCTCGTCATGGTGAGAAAGGAATCGCAGATCGCCCTCGATTACATACAGCAGCGCCACACGCACGCGCGGGTTGAGCGCCGCCGCCGCCTGCCGCAGAGAGGCCGACGCTGCGCCGCCGTCTGCCGTTATGGCGGCTTTGGAAGCCGCAGCGGCTTGCACATTCGCGACCTGCGGCGCGGTCGCGTCGACCTGTGCGGCGGCGTTTGGCGCAGACGGCGCTGTGAACATCAGAGCGCCTCCGGGATGATCTTGCGCGTCTCGTCGAGAAGGAAATTCAGCACTTGCCGGTCCGAATCGAAACGCAGCACCTGCTGGGCGATCGCCTCGCAGCGCTCGATCGTCGTGCTGCGCACGATTTTCTTGATTTCGGCGATCTCCTTGGGTGCCATCGAAAAGTGCCGCAGACCCAGCCCCAGCAGGAGCTGGCAATACAGCGAGGCTCCGGCCATCTCGCCACACAGATTCACCGCCACGCCGTCGGCTTCGCGCGCCGCGCGCACCACGCCCTGGATCAGGCGCAGCACGGCGGGGTTGTGCGGGCTGTAGAGGTGCGCGACGCGCTCATTGGCGCGGTCGACCGCCAGCGTGTACTGCGTCAGGTCGTTCGTTCCGATGCTCATGAAGCTTACTTCGCGGGCAAATGCGGCGGCCTGCATGGCGGCGGCGGGCGTCTCGACCATCATGCCGACCGGCAAGTCACTGCGAAACGCGACGCCTTCCTCTTCGAGGTCCTCCATCACATCGTTGAGCGTCGCCTTGGCCTGCCGCAGCTCCATCAGCGTCGTGATCATCGGGAACATGATCCGCACGTCGCCAAAGACCGAGGCCCGCAGGATGGCGCGCAGGTGCGTCTTGAACATGTCCAGGTGCTGCAGGCAGTAGCGCAACGAGCGCAGCCCGAGCACCGGGTTGGGATCCAGATTCTGCCCCATGTTGGCCATCAGCTTGTCGGCGCCCAGGTCGATCGTGCGGATGGTCAGCGGCTTGCCGGCGGCGTGCCGGGCGGCGGCACTGAACGCGTCGAATTGCTGCTCCTCGCTGGGCGGCTTCTGATTCGCCAGGTAAAGAAATTCCGTGCGATACAGCCCGACGCCTTCGGCCCCGGACTCGATCGCGACGCGCGCCTCCTGGGCCAGCTCGATATTGGCCATCAGGCTGACCGCGACGCCGTCGCGCGTCACCGAAGGCAGATCTCGCAGCGACGCCAGCTCCAGCTCAAACGCGCGGTACTCGAGCTGCTGCCGCCGATAGCGGCCAATGGTCTCTTCGTCCGGGCTTGCGATTACGATTCCGTGCGTCCCGTCGACGACGATGGTCTCGCCGCCGGTGATGTCCGCGGTCACGTCGCTGGCGATCGCGACCACCGCCGGAATGCCGAGCATGCGGGCGATGATGGCGGTATGCGAGGTTTGCCCGCCGACGTTGATCGCGAAGCCCAGAATATTCTTGCGGTCGAAAACAACCGCCTGCGAAGGGGTGATGTCGTGCGCGACGATGATCACCGGCTCGGTCAGTTTGTTGATGTCCTCGCGCGAACGGCCGAGGATGTGCCGCAGCACGCGCTTCTCAATGTCGAACAGGTCGCGGACGCGCTCCTTGAGATACGGGTCGACGATGCTGTGGAACATTCGCTGCCGCCGGTTCATCTCTTGCGCGAAGGCGTAGGCGGCTGAATAGCGCTGCTGCTCGATCAGGGCCGCGACCGCGTCGCGCAGGCCCTTCTCGGCGATGAAGTGTTCATGAAAGGCAAAGATGGTCGAGGTCTGCTCGCCCAGCTTGCGGGCGACCGCGGCCCGCAACTCGGCGACTTCCTGGCGCGAGGATTCGAGCGCGCCGGCCAGCAGCCGCAACTGCGTCGGGACCTGGGTCGCGTCCACGGTCCGCTGCGGAATGCGGAACTCTTCGGTGTCCAGCACCAGCGCCGGCCCGATCGCCACCCCAGGCGATGCGTTGATGCCTTTCTTGGTGATCATTCGTCGCGGACTGCCGCGCCGACGCACCGCAAGCGCGGGCCGCGCGTCGCTCCCATCGTTTCGTGTCAGCGAGAACGTCTCGTTCAGTTCTCGTTGAATCCTGTTTCGAACAGGCGCACCAGCGCGTCCACCGCGCCTTGCGCTTCCTGCCCATCGGCCACGAGCCGTAGCTTTACGCCTTGGGTCGCGACCAACATCAGAAGTTCCATCGGGCTGCGTGCGTCCGCCTGCCGCTCGGAGGAGTGCAGCGTGACGGTCGCATCAAACTTTGCGGCCGTCTCGACCAACTGCATGATCGGCCGGAAGTGCAGCCCTTCCTTGTTTCGCACAGTGACTTCGAATTCGATCGGCACGCGCGACTCGACTCCTTGCGAACCGGCCGGGCCGGGTCGCGAGCGTGTTAGCCGACCAGCAACTTTTCATCCGCTTCACGCAGCAAGTCGTAAATCTTGTCCGCGCGATCCGCCTGCTTGAGGAACTTGCGGAAACGCTCCTGTTGCAGGTGTCGAAACACCAGATCCATCGCCCGCAAGTGCTCTTCGGCCTGCTCTTCCGGGCTGAGAATCAGCACCACCCCGAATACCGGCTCGCCATCCAGCGAGGAAAAATCCACGCCGCGGCTGCTGCGCCCGACCGCCGCAACCACGCGCGGCAATCCAGGCAGCTTGGCGTGCGGGGCGGCGACGCCTTTGCCAAACCCGGTCGTGCCGCGCTTCTTTTCGCGCGCCACGATCTGCTTGGTCACTCCGTCGACCTCTGAGCTTTCCAGCGCGCCGGTCTGAGCCAGCACGTCCACCAGCTCGTGGATCACGCCGTTGCGATCGCTCGACGCAAACTCGGCGATGATGGCCTTCGGTTGAACCAGGTCGAGCAGCTTCATGAACGCTCCGCCAAGCCGAACGCGCCTTGCGACTCAGCCGACATCGTCGCCGCGCGGCGGGTGCTTGCGATTTCGCAGGCGCTCTTTGTGCCGTCGCAACTGCCGTTCGATCTTCTCGAGCAGCAAGTCGATCGCCGCATACGCGTCATCACGCTCTTCGCTGGCCACGAACGGGTGCGTCCCGTCCGAATGCACAATCATCTCGGCGGTGTGAACGCCGTTGTGACCATCCAGAATCACGTCGATCTGCTGAATGCGGTCGTAGAACTTGACCAATCGCTCGGCTTTGGATTGGCAGTAGTCTCGAAGCGAGTCGCTGACCCCCATGTGGCGGCCGGACACGGTCACCTGCATCGTGACATTCTCCTGCGCGAGCGCAGCAAGCTGCGCCAGCGAAAAATCGACTGTAGCTTGCGGCAGCGCAGCGCGTCAAGTTTGCGCGCGGCGGCGCCGCTGCCCGCGCGACGCGCGCGGAGCTACGTAACTTCTTTTGCATGCGTTTGTTAAGACCGATGGCCCAGGTCGCTGCTTGCCCGCGGGACGATCGTCGGAGTGATGCGAATCGTCGCCGGGGTGTCCTGCCGCGCGTCGCTGATCCGCTGCGCCAGCGTCTCCATCGCACGTCTGCCGATCTCTTCGCCGGCTAGATCGACGGAGGTCAGTTGCGGCGAAACCTGCAGACAGAGCGGCGTATTGCCTTGGCCGGCGAGGGCCACGTCACGCCCCACGACGCGCTCGAGTCGACCGAGCCAGCCGGCCGCCTGCCACGCGAGCAGATCGTCGCACGCGCCGACGGCGCGGGCATTTGCCAGCGCGTCGCGAAGCCTCGGTAGGTCGGAGTCCGTGCCGCTGGTCACAAGAATTCGCTCGCGCGCGTCCACGCCGCGCTCGCCGCAGATCTCTCGGAAGCCTTCGAGCCGCTCTTCGAGGTCTGGCCGGTCGGGGCGGTGCAGGTAGCAGAGCGCGCGGCCCTCGACATTCAACAGATGGCGCGCGAGCAGCCGGCCGGCCTCGCGCTCGTCCGGCAGGATGCAATCGACGTGCGCCTCGCCCTGCAGCCCGCTGCAACAGGCCACCAGCGGGCGCGCGCCCAGCAGGTCGCGCAAGTGGCCCAGCGCCGCCGGCGGCATTGCGCTGGTGATCAGCACGCCGTCAATGCGGTCGGTCTGCAGCGCGTCCGGCAACTCAGCGCCAGCGGCATTGTCGAGATCGACCAACTGCACCACATAGCCGATCTGGGCCGCCTTGCGCACAACGCCGCGCACCAGCGCGGCGCTCTGCGCCGGCCAGGATTGATCGACGATCACCGCAATCGCGAAATTTCGGCCCGTGGCCAGCGAGCGGGCAGCATGGCTGGGGACGTAGTTGAGCTTGCGGCACGCCTCGAGCACGCGCTGCTTGGTCGTTTCCGAAATATCCGGCCGGTCATTGAGCGCGCGGGAAACTGTTCCACGCGACAGGCCGGTACTCCGGGAAATGTCCTCGATCGTGACCTTCGCCACAGCAGCCCCCAATCTCCATACAGTGGGTCAACCGCGCGCCGCACCACGACCAACGCTGATCGTTCTGAAAATGCGTTGAAATTCTAGCGGAACGATTTTCGCTTACAATTGATCGTGAGCGCGTCACATTGAAGGATCTGCAACTTGTAACCGCTCTCGCACAAATCAAAAAACGCGGCGAGCGATAATACGCCCGCCGCGCTATTGATAGGACAATACTTATCGAACCGCCGGTTGCGGCTCGCTATGGCGACAAACCGAGCACCTGCTCGAGCAACTCGGGCGCGTTCTGCACGCCGATCGGCGGCAAGCCCAGCAGTTGCTCGCTGGCGCTCGGCGCCGCGGCGCGGAATTGCCGCGGAATCGTCGGGTCAGCCGCGCCCTGCATCAAATCCGCGGCGTCATCCGTGTGTCGCAAACCCAGGCAATGCCCGATTTCGTGCGCGGCGACCGTGCCGATCGCGACGCCGAGCGCGTTTACGCTACTGATCGGGTTGGCGAAAAATCCGCGGATCCCGTCGGCCGCGATGCCGGTCGCAAACGTGATCGATGTTCCTGTCGTGGTCTCGTTCCGCGGGTCAATGTAATCCGCGGTCCCGTATGAGAATGGATCGTCTCCGCCAATGTGCGCCGTCAGAAATGGCGGCTGCACCGCGGTGATCGGCGTCGTGTCCGAGTTGAAGAACTGAATATTGAAGCCGGCGTACGCCGTGTTCAACGTCTGCAAAATCACCGACTTGAGCAGGGCCGTCTCATTCGCGCCCCAGTTCGGCGACGTGACGAAGAACTGGTTGAAGTCGGCGGCGTTGAGAGCCGGAATCGTCGTCGCCGGGTCACCGCCTACCGCTACGCCCGTCGCACCCGCGAAATTCACGAACACCCGCTGACCGCGCGCCGCGAATCCAAAATCACGCTGAAACCGAACCGACAAATCCGCCGCGCTGTCCACCACGACGTACAGGTTCGGCGTGCTCTCTGCCACCACCAGCACCGACTGCGGCGAAAACAGCACCGCGCGGCTAAAGCCGTTGAAGACATCGCCAAACTGCTGATACCAGGCGAAGATTTCCTGCGTCGAGTTCAGCAGCATCACGCTGTATTGCTGATCGATCTCGTAGCGCTCGCGATAGCCGGGCGTGCTCACGAAGCTGAGGAAGAGCCGGTCGCCGCGCGTCGCCGAACCCAGGTCGAAAATCTGCCGCGACGCATTGGCGTTGGCCACGATCACCGCCTGGTCATTCACCAGCGGGACGACCGGAGCGTTGGCCACCGCCGCGCTCGCGAAGGCCGAGACCACGTTGATCGCCGGGTTGGCATACGCGCGCACCGGGAGCGAGCGGTCGGTATCGATCTCGACCCAGAGCGAGAACTGCCCCGGCGGGACCTTGCTCAGATCGAGCGCCTGCGGAACGCTGAAATTCAGATCGTTGCCATTGGGCGGAATCGTGTCGAGCTGGATGTCATTGCGCGCCCCGACCGCCGTCAGAACGCTGCCGCCATCGGGTGCAAACGCGACCGAGGTAATCGCCGAGGCACAGGTGCGCAGCGTGCGCTCGAGCCGCCCGCTGGCCACATCCCAGAGCCGCGTGCTGCCATCGACGCTGCCGCTGCTGAGCCGCAGCCCGTCGGCGGAGAACGCCACGGCTGAAACGTCATCGGTGTGGCCGGCGAGCGTGCGAACGAACGCGAACGACGCCCCGTCCCACAAGATCACGTTATTGTCGTCGCCGCCGCTGGCCAGCAGGTTCCCGCTGCGCGAGAAGGCAACGGCGTTCACAGGGGCGTTGTGCCCGGTTAGCGTTGTCACGGCCGCCCCGCTCAACGCGCGGATGATGATCGTCTGATCTTCGCTGCCGCTGGCGATCCGCGACGCGTCGACCGAGATCGAATTGACCGCCAACCCGTGCGAATACTCCGAAAGCTGCGCGCCGCTGGCGGCGTCCCAGATGATCACGCGGCGATCCGACGAGCCGCTGACGATGCGGTCGCCCGCGGGCGAGTAGGCCAGCGCATTCACCGCGCCGGTGTGGCCACTCAGCGTTCGCAACGTCGCGCCATCGCTGCGGCGGCGCACAACGATCTGACCGTTGCTTTGGCCATATGCGAATTCCGCTCCGCTGGGCGCGAAAGCCAGGCTGTTGAACGGCAGCACCGCGGCATAGCTCTGCACCAGCGCACCGGTGCTGGCGTTGTGCAGCCGCAGGTTGCGATCGGCGGCGCCAGTCAGCACCAGCGTGCCATCCGGTGTGTACGCGGCCGCCACGACGCGATCGCTGTGGCCCGTCAGGACCGAATTGGTCGTGCCGGTGGTGGCGTTGTAGACAATCGACTGCGCCTGGCACGGATCGCGATCCCCGTCGAGCCCGGCCCGGATCGTGCGCGGCACGCCCGCCAAAGACTCGAACACACCCTGCACCCACAGCGGCGATTGCGGCGAGACCACAATGTTCTGCACCGTCGCCGGCGGAACGCGGAACTCGATCGACGGCTGTGGGATGCCAATCGAGATGATCACGCTGCTGGTGTTCGTCACGCCTTTGTCGTCCGTGACGGTCAACTCCGCGCGGTAGGTGCCTGGCTGCGAGTATGTGTGCGGCGTGGCGTCGACAAAGAGCCGCGTGTCGTCGCCGAAATCCCACTGATACTGCTGGATCGAGCCGTCGGGGTCGGAGGATTGGCGGCCATCGAAGTTAATCGTGGCCGGGGCGGAGGGCGCGGAGGTGCGATCGACGGAGATGACCGAGACCGGCGCCTGCGTGACGCTGACGGACAGCGTGCGCGAGGATGTCAGCCCGTCATCGTCTGTCAGGGTCAGGCGCACGAGAAAATCGCCGGTGGTCAGGAACGTGTGCGTGGGCGAAATCTCGGGGCTGGTTGCGCCGTCGCCGAAATCCCACTGCCGCGCGACGATCACGCCGTCGTCGGTGCTGGCGTCGGAGCTAAAGCGGACGGTGAGCGGGACCACGCCGCGGACCGAATCGCTGGTCACGATTGGGACGGGCGGGAGGTTGAAACCTCCCCCGCCGCCGAGTCCGCCTCCAGTTCCTGGCAAACAGGCCGATAAGAGTAGAGCCGCGCCGGCGAGGGCGGAGACAATGAGGGCGCTGCGAATGAGGCGACGGGTCATGAAGGCAGTCCTCCGACGTTAGCCGCGGCAATACAATTCGCCATCTGTAAAGTATGGGAGCAACGAAAAGTCGCATCAAGGGGCTGGCGGAGGATCGTACAATCCGCCAAGTCATAGGATTGAGTCCGCCGGGACAGCGACGCCGCTCGCGCGCAAGCGGGAACTGGAGCAACGCATGAGGCGTATTGTCGGTATCACGCTCGCGGCAATCTGGCTTGTGACGCTGGTCGGCGGGTGCCCGGTTCAGACCGGCTCGCCGATCGAAATCACCCCGGGCTTGACCGGCTCGACTGCCGGCAGCGGCGGCGGAAGCGTCGTTTCCAGCGCCAGCGGCGGCGGAACGCTCACCGGCAGCGATTCGATTAGCCAGCAATTCCCCGAATGCGTCTCGCCCCGCCAGGCCGCCGAATGGCGCGACCGCGTCCTGCAACTGGTCAACCTGGAGCGCGGGCAGCGCGGGCTCTCGAAGCTCGTTCGCAGGGCCCGGCTCGAAGCCCAGGCCGAGGCGTACGCCTGCGAAATGATCCGCTTTGACTTCTTCGAGCACGTCAATCCTGTCACGGGTTCGACGCTGCGCGATCGAGCCGCGGAATTCGGTTATGAATTCCAGGTCATCGGCGAAAACCTGGCCGCCGGACAGCCGACGCCCGAGCAGGCCGTAACCGACTGGATGAACAGCGCCGGGCACCGCACCAACATCCTCGACACGCGCTTCACCGAAATCGGCATCGGCGTCCGCAGCGGCGGCGAGTTCGGCACCTACTGGGTGCAGGAATTCGGCAAGCCGCGCTGACCCGCGACCGCGGCCGCGACCGCCGGGCGTGAGAATTCGCGGCGGCTGCGCCGCAGTTTTCCCGGAGCGCTTCAGGGCGTAACGTACGCGGATGCAAGATCGCGGGCACCTCCTGACTGAGCAGCGCAATCCGCACGCCGCCCGGCTCGACGCCGTCTCACTCGCCGACGCGTTTGACCTGATGAACAACGAGGACCGCCGCATCGCGGACGCGGTCGCCGCGGCCAAGCCGCAGATTCTCGACGCGCTGGAGCTGATCATTGCGGCGCTGCGCGGCGGCGGGCGGCTCTTCTACGTTGGCGCGGGCACCAGCGGCCGCCTGGGCGTGCTGGATGCCGCCGAATGCCCGCCGACGTTTCTCAGCGATCCGCGGATGATTCAGGGCATCATCGCCGGCGGGGAAGCGGCTCTGCAGCGCAGCATCGAGAACGCCGAGGACGATGCCGACGCCGGCGCCGCGGCCCTGGATGCCCGCGGCGTGGGCCGCAGCGACGTGGTGCTGGGCATCGCAACCGGCGGAACCACGCCTTTCGTGCACGGCGCACTGCGGCGAGCGCGTGTGCTCGGCGCGAAGACGGTGTTCTTTGCTTGTGTGCCGCGCGAGCAGGCCAGCGACCAGGCGGACGTATCGATCCGCGTGTTGACCGGGCCGGAGGTCGTGACCGGCTCGACCCGCTTGAAGGCCGGACTGGCGACCAAGATGGTGCTGAACATGCTCAGCACGCTGACGATGGTGCGGCTGGGCAAGGTCTTCGAGAATCTGATGGTGGACGTCAACGCGCGCGGTTGCAGCAAGCTTACCGATCGCGCCATTCGCACGCTGATGAGCGCCCGCGGCCTGCCGCGCGAGGCCGCCGCGCGGCTGTTGGAGCAGGCCGACTGGCACGTGAAGACCGCGATCGTGATGCACGCGTTGAGCCTGCCGGCCGACCAAGCTCGGGCGCGGCTCGCCCAGCAGAACGGCGACGTGCGTCAAACGCTCGGGACGGAGAGCGCCCGTGCGCGTGATGCTGCTGGTCACTGACATGCAGCGCGGCGGCACGCCGATGCGCGTCGCGCGGCTGGCGCGCGGCCTGCGCAGCGCCGGCGTCGACGTCAGCGCCGGCTGCCTGGCGCGAACCGGCCCGATTCACGCGCAGCTCGAAGCCTGCGGCATCGCGACCTTCGCCTGCGGAGCGCGCGGTGTGCGCGACCTGCAGGCATTGCTGCGACTGGCGCGCGCGGTGCGCGATTTTCGTCCCAGCATCATTCACGCGAATCTGACACACGCGAACGTCGCCGCCCGCCTGGTCGGCGCAGCGCTGGGCGTCGCGGTGATCAGCTCGACCGCGACGATCGAGGTCGAGCGCCGCTGGCACCAGCACCTGGAGGCCTGGACCGCGAACCTCGACTCTGGTCATGTCGTCAACGCCCGCGCGCTGGCCTGGCACGTGCACGAGTGTTTCGGGGTTCCGCTGGATCGCGTGTTTCTCATCCCGCCGCTGATTCGCGACGACCTTGTGCGGATCGAGCGTTCGGTGGCGCGGGCGCGTTTGGAGATTGCGGACGCCGACTTTGTCGTCGCCTGGAGCGGACGGTTCGATCCGGTCAAACAGGTGCACCTGTTGATCGAGGCGGCCGCGCTGCAGGCCGCGCCGGTCCGCTTCTTGCTTGCCGGCGAAGGTCCGGGGCGCGCAGCGCTCGAATCGCTGGCGCGGCTGCGGGGCGTGCAGCAGCGGGTGTGCTTCTGCGGGTGGCAGGATGATCTGAGCCCGCTGCTCTCGGCCGCCGACGTATTCGCGCTGGTTTCGCGGACCGAGGGCCTGCCCAACGCGGCGCTCGAAGCCATGTCGCTGGGCGTGCCGCTGATCGCGACCGACGTGCCGACGCTGCGCGACATCGCCGACGACGGCCGTCGCGGCGTGCTGATTGAGCCCACGGCTCAGGCCCTGGCCGACGCGCTGCAACGGCTGCGCGCCGAACCCGGCTGGCGGCGCG
>CAZHTF010000091.1:0-11196 GCA_964535305.1 uncultured Planctomycetales bacterium
CGCCAGACTCACCCAAACACGCGCCGCGCTTCGCGGTGCACCACCGCGTGCAGGTCGGCGGTTTGCTCGGCGGTCGCGGCATACCCGCCGGAGAGTACCAGGCAGGTCGGAATCGCCGCCCGCCGCAGCGTTTCGAGCACATACGCGTCGCGCGCGTGCAGCCCGGCGCGGGTCAGCGCCAGCCGGCCGAAGCGGTCGCCGGCGACGACGTCGACCCCCGCGAGATAGAAGGCAATTTGCGGCGTCGCGCGGCGCAGCAGCGCCGGCAGGTGCAGGCTGAGCTGCTCGAGATAATCGGCGTCGCCGGCGGCGTCGGGCAGGCCGACATCGAGCGTCGAGGGCACCTTGAAAAACGGGTAATTCCTGGCCCCGTGCATCGAGAAGCTGAACACGCCTTCGTCCCGCGCCGTGCACGCGGCGGTGCCGTTGCCCTGGTGCACATCCAAGTCGACGATGATGGCGCGCTGCACGCGGTGAGCGCGCTGCAGGACGCGGATGGCGATGACCACGTCGTTTAGCACGCAGAAACCCTCGCCGCGATCCGGGAACGCATGATGCGTGCCGCCGGCGAGGTTCGCGGCGATGCCGTCGTTCAAGCAGGCCAGCGCGGCGTTGATCGTGCCCTGAGCCGCGAGCCGTGCGCGGGTCAAGAGCGCCTCGGACCAGGGCAATCCCAGGCGGCGCAGTGCGCCGCGGTCAAGCTCGCCGCGCAGCAGCCGCTCGGCGTATTCGGGTGTATGCACCAGGCGGATGTCATCCCAGTGCGCCTCATGCGGCTCGATCAGATCGGTTGGGCGCAGCAGACCCTCGCGCTCGAGGATGCTGCGCAGCGCGGGGTATTTGCCCATCGGGAAGCGGTGCCCAGTGGGCAGCGGCACGTGATAGCCTTGCGAGTAGCTGATTCGCACGCCAGGTTATCTGCAGTTCGACCCGAGGGGTCAAGCTGCGCCGCGGCGTTGGCGGTATAACTTCAGTGATGACCGCGAAAAGCCACAAGCAAGAACGTGCGCCGCTCGCGCCCAGCGGCGTCAACGCCGAACCCAGCAGCGATCGCGTCACCGCGACTCTGGCGCGTGTGCCGCTGTTGGCCGACGCGTTGAAGCATCTGCTGCTGACGCGCGGCAAGCCATGGGAAGGCGCCACGCCCTATGACAAATATGTCAGCCTTGCGCTGGCCGTGCGCGATGCGGCCGTCTCGCAAATGGTCAACACGCAGTCGGCCTACGTCGAGCACAAGCCCAAGCGGGCCTACTATCTTTCACTCGAATTTCTGCTGGGCCGGCTGCTGCGCAGCAACCTGGTCAATCTCGGGCTGTACGAGCCGGTGCGGGCGGCGCTGGCAGAGCTCGGCGGGCACTACGACGACGTCTTTGAAATGGAGCCCGACGCCGGCCTGGGCAACGGCGGCCTCGGCCGGCTGGCGGCCTGCTACCTCGACTCCGCCGCCACGCTGAATCTCCCGCTCTACGGCTACGGCATCCGCTACGAGCACGGCATCTTCGAGCAGCGGCTTGAGAATGGCTGGCAGGTCGAGCATCCCGAGCAGTGGCTGCTGTACGGCTCGCCCTGGGAGATTGTGCGGCCCGAATTCGCCGCGGTGATCCGCATCCGCGGGCGGGTCGAGCCGCGCGTTGACGCGGCCGGCCGCTATCGCCCGGCCTGGGTCGATTGCGCCACCGTCGTCGGCGTGCCGTATGACGTTCCGATCGTCGGCTATCGCGGCCGCACGGTGAACATCCTGCGGCTGTGGTCGTCGCGCGCCTCGAACAGCTTCGACATGAACGCGTTCAAGCGCGGCGGCTTCATCGAAGCCGTGCATGAGAAGATGCTGAGCGAGACGATCTCGAAGGTGCTCTATCCGCCGGATGAGACTGAGCGCGGCAAGCAGTTGCGGCTGGAGCAGCAATATTTCTTCGTAGCCTGCACGCTGGCGGACATCCTGCGGCGTTACGAGCGCGAGAACGATTCGTTGGATGACCTGCCCGACAAAGTCGCTGTGCAGCTCAACGACACGCATCCGGCCCTGGCGATCGCCGAGCTGATGCGGCTGCTGGTGGATGATCGCGGCGTGGCGTGGGAGCGGGCCTGGGAGATGACCCGCGCGATCTGCGCGTACACCAACCACACACTGCTGCCCGAAGCGCTGGAGTGCTGGCCGGTGCGGCTGTTCGAGACGCTGCTGCCGCGGCACCTGGAGATCATCTTCGAGATCAACCGCCGATTCCTAGGCGAGGTCGAGAAGCGCTGGCCCAACGACGACGCACGCAAGCGGCGGATGTCGCTGGTGCGCGAGGACGCGCCACGGGCCGTGCGCATGGCGCACCTGGCGGTGGTCGGCTCGCACGCCGTCAACGGCGTCGCCGAGCTGCACACGCGGCTGCTGCGAACCAACGTCATGCCCGATTTCGCCACGCTCTGGCCGGAGCGCTTCACAAACGTGACCAACGGCGTCACGCCGCGCCGCTGGCTGCTGGCCTGCAACCCGGCCCTGGCGACGGCGATCACGCGGCGGCTGGGCGAGGGCTGGCTGAGCGACCTGCGACAGCTCGCGCGGCTCAAAGCGCATGCCGACGAGCCCGAGCTGCAGCAGGAGCTGCTGGCGATCAAGCGCGGCAACAAGCTGCGCGTCGCCACGCATCTGCAACGGACCATGGGCGTCTCCGTCGAATGCGACGCGCTCTTCGACGTGCAGGTCAAGCGGTTGCACGAGTACAAGCGCCAGCTTCTGAACCTGCTGCACGTCGTGATGCTCTATCAGGAGTTGCTGCAAGCGCCGCAGGCGACGCGCGTGCCGCGCGTGGTGCTCTTCGCCGCCAAGGCCGCGCCGTCGTATCACCGAGCCAAGCACATCATCAAGCTGATCCACGACGTTGCGAACACGATCAACCATGATCCGCGCGTCGGCGATCAGCTGCGCGTCGCGTTCCTGCCAAACTACCGCGTCTCGCTAGCGGAAATGCTGATCCCGGCGGCTGATCTGTCCGAGCAGATCTCCACCGCCGGCATGGAAGCCTCCGGCACCGGCAACATGAAATTCGCGCTGAACGGCGCGTTGACGATCGGTACGCTCGACGGCGCGAACATCGAGATTCGCGACGCGGTCGGGCCGGAGAACTTCTTCCTCTTCGGCCTGACCGCCGAGCAGGTCGCGCAGCAACGCGGCACATTCGACCCGCTGCGCGTCTATGAATCGAACGCAGCGGTGCGCCGGGCGCTGGATGCGATCGCCGACGGCGTGTTCAACCAGGATCAGCCCGATCTGCACAAGCCGGTGCGCGATTGGCTGACCTCGCGCGACGACTACTTCATGCTGCTGGCAGACCTAGAGAGCTATGTGGCGGCACAGAAGCGCGTCGACGCGCTCTGGCGCGAACCAAACCGCTGGACGCGGGCGGCAATCCTGAACATCGCCCACATGGGCCGCTTCTCCAGCGACCGCGCCGTTCGCGAATATGCAGAGAACATCTGGCGGATTCAGCCGCTGGCGCCCTGACGCCCCGCGCGCCGAGAACGAGCGGACGCCGCGGCTCGCGTCCAGCATTCAGCATCCGGCCCCGCGGCCAGCACGCTGGCTTCGGTCTGCTGGCATCCACAATTGATTCCCAAGTCGAGATCAAGCAACAAGCCGCGGCGTCCGACCCTGGACGCCCCGGCGTTGAGCAAAAGGCACGGGCGCCATTCCGACGGTCGTTGCGTTGGCATGCTCCGCGCGCTGGGTGGCGCCGCGCTGTGTTTCGGATTGACCGGCGCGTGGAACTCAAAGCGCGCCGGCATGAAAAAAGCACGCCGCCGGAGATTCTCGGCGGCGTGACGGGCCAAGCGGGAGCCCCGGCCCGATCGTGATCAGCCAGTGTCCGCGCGGCGACCGGGCGCGTCATGCGAACGCCACGGCAGCGCATGCGGCGCTTAGTGCTCGCTCAGCTTCTCCTGCAGGCGCTGCACGGTCGCTTCGATCCGCGCCGGAGTCAGATACGTGCCCGCGGCAATCTCCTCACGCAGCCGCGCGATCCGCGAGGCGTTCGCGTTGGCGGACGCCGCGTCATCGACGCGCTGCTGCGCCGATTCTGACAGCTCGAGCGCATCCGTCGCGCGCGGGATGCGCTCGCCCACCCGCACGCTGCGCTCGCCGCCGCGCTGCAAGGGAGACTGAACCGGATGCGCTAGATCTCGAATTGCCTGGACCATGTTGTACTTCGCTCCACGGAGTCGCTCGGCGTGGCCGAGCTGATTGTTGAAACCCGCCGATCCTCCGTGATGGTCGGGAGCCCCAAATCAAATCAAGCCGCTGAATAGCCGTTCCGTCGGCTGTTCCCTTTTTTCGGTTCCCCCGAACCGCCCTCGGCTCATAATTGCTATCGTCTGCGCAATCAGGAAACTTTTGCAATTTCTGGGTCAATGAAGCTGGAAAAGCGACCGATGACGCGCTTTCTCGCTCGGCTTTCCCATCTTCACGCTTTTTAATCCCCCTGGCAGCCCCCGGATTTCGACGTTCGGCGAATTCTGCGCGGTCAGCGCATCAGGCGACTGATAATCGGGGCTGATTACGCCAAGACCGGCGCTCGATTTTGCGCGTCCGCGCAGGCCGTTTCGCGTCGTTCATAAAAATGGACGTGCATCGAGCCATATTCGCGCCGATCCACGAGCTGCAGCCCCGGAGGCTCGTCTGCGTGATCCTCGCGCCGCCCGCCGTGACGAAACACCAGCACGCCTTCCGTTGCAAGCCGCTGGCCCAGCCGCTCGAGCATCTGCCGCACGCGCTGGGCATCGCGCGCGTCGCTGTATGGCGGATCGACGAAGATCAGGCCAAAGCCGCACGGCACCGCCGGGAACTCGCGCATGCTCCAGGAGTTCTCGGCGGCGACGCGGGCGAGACCGTGTGCTCGCAGCCGCGCGATGTTTTTTCGCAGCGTCTTCAGGGCTTTTGCATCGCGCTCGACGAATACGCAGGCATGCGCCCCGCGCGAGAGCGCTTCGAGGCCCAGGGCGCCGCTGCCGGCGAACAGGTCGAGCACCTCGATGCTGGGAAGCTGGCCGAGCGTCCCGAAGCGCACGCCGAGGATGTTGAAGAGCGATTCCTTGGCCCGGTCCGTGATGGGTCGGGTGATGCGGCCCTGCGGCGCTTCGAGCGCTGCGCCGCGCCAGACGCCGCCGATGACGCGCAAGGCTGAGCCCTCCAGCGGATGGCTCTGGCGTACGCGCCGCAATGATTCGCTTGGCGCGAAAAGCCGATGAACCGCGTGCGATGATACACGACTTGCGCCGCATCCTCGAAGGCTGGGACTTTGAGCCGGGAAAGATCTCGGTTCGAAAGATTATTGGCCGCGATGGACGCGAGAAGATCCAGACACGCGTCGACCTCGGCCTGCTGCAGCTCGAAGCCCAGGGCCGCCCCGATGGCAAGCGCCCCAACGGCTACGAATCTTACCTGGAATTCTGCGAGCACAAGCTGCGCTCGCATCAGCGCCGCCGCGGCAGCGACGAAGGCTTCCATCTCAGCAGCGAAGACTGTCGCGAGCTGCTCTACGAGGCGCACCTGTATTACCAGCGCTACCTTTCGCTGTTTGTGCTGGAGGACTTCGACGGCGTCGAACGCGACACGGCCCGCAATCTGCGAGCCATCGACCTTGCCCGTGCATTTGCCGTCGGGGTCCGCGAGCGCGAAGCGTTCCTGACGCAACTGGCCTACGTGCGCATGATGCATACGCGCGGCCGCGTCTACGGTGCGCTGAACGGGCAGGCCTACGAGGCCGCCCTGGAGATGACGGACGAGGGCATCCAGAAACTGATGAGCCTTGAGGACGACTTGCAGCCGGCGCGGCATGAGCACGAGCGGCCCGAGCTGCGCGTGCTGCGGCAGTTGCGGGACGAGGTGATCGAACGCATGCCCGCTGACGCTCCTGCCCGCCTGCGGCACGAGCTCAACCGCGCCATCGCCAGCGAGGACTACCAACGCGCCGCAAAGCTGCGCGACTTGCTCGCGGCGGTGAGCGCACGCTAAGCCGGGCCGCGCTGTATCAGATGCGCCCTGGCGGGCTCGACGCGACTCGGCGACACGCGACCCGTCGAATCGCAAGCGTGGGCATCGGAAGCTGCGGCGCTACTCCTGTGGCTTGGATTCGAGCTTCGTGTCTGGTTTCACCAGCGTCACGGGTGCGAGTTTCTTGAGCTCCTCTTCGAGCTTGGCCGCCGGCCCGACCACGACGACGCTCAATTGCTGCGGGTCGATGAGCTGCATCGCCGCGGCGCGGCAGGCATCCTCGGTCACGCTCGCATACGCGCTCAGCATCCGCTGCAGGTAATCCTGCGGCAGCCCATTCGATTCAATCAGCCACAAATCGCGGGCAATATCCTGCGGCGTCTCGCGGTCGCCCGCGAATCGCCCGAGCTGGTTGCTGCGCGTGTTGCCGAGCTCTGTGGCGCTGGGCGGCTCGCTCCGCAGCCGGTCGATTTCCTCAAAGATCGCCGCGACGGCCTCGACCGTCGTCTCGGTCTTGCTGAACGTGCTGGCGGTAAACGTGCCCGCGGCGCGCTGCGCCTGAAAGCCGCCGCGCGCCCCGTACGTCAGCCCGCGCTTGACGCGGATGGTCTCATTCAGCCGGCTGGTGAAGCTCCCGCCGAAGTACTCGCCCGCCATCCGCGCCGTGAAATACAGCGGGTGATCGCGGCGGACCGCGATCTGCCCGACGCGAATCTGGCTTTGCACGCCCGGGCGATCGACCAGGAAGATGCGGCGCTCGCCGCGGGGCGGGGCCGGCGGCATCTCCGAGACGGGCTTGTCGCCCTCCGCTTTCCACGCGCCCAGGTTGCTCTGCGCCAGCGCGAAGGCCTGCTCGGGCGCAACGTCGCCAGCGAAAATCAGCGTCGCCGAATCCGGCCTTGCAAACGTCCGCCACCAATTCGCGACATCCGCCACCGCGATCGCATCCAGGTCCGACAGCTCGCCTTCGGGCGTCCGCGAATACGGGTGTTCGCCAAACATGCGGCGGCGCAGCTCGCGGTCGGCCACGTAGCCGGGCTCGGCGTTCGAGACGGCCAGGCCGGTGCGGACCTGCTTGACCAGCTTGTCGAATTCGGATTCCGGGAAGGTGGCGGTGCGGAGCGTCTCGCCCATCAGCGCCATGCCGCGCTCAAGCTGATCGCTGACGCACGACATCACCACGTTGGCGTTGTCCATGTCTGCGCTGCCAGCCAGGCTGATGGCGTAGGTTTCGAGTTCGTCGGCGAGCTGGCCCTCGTCACGCGTCTGGTTGCCCTTGGTGAGCATCTGCAGCGCGAGCGAAGCCGTGCCCGGCTTGCTTTCGGTCCACGCGCCGGATGTCAGCCCCAGTTGCACGGTGACGAAGGGCACCTCGCGGTTCTGCACCACGATCACCTTCAGTCCGTTCTCCAGCGTGCGCGTGACGAACTTGGGCGTCGGATCAAAGTCCTTCAACTCGCCCACCGGCGGCGCGGTCGGAAAGTCCGCCGGACGCGACAAACCGCCGCGCCCCGGCGCGGGCGCCTGCGTCTCGGGCGTCGCTGTGATCGGGGCCTCATCCTCAGCCTTCTTGCGCCCCAGCAGCGTGCCCAGCAGATTGGTCTCGACGCGGCCCTTCAGCGCCGCTTCCGGCGTCAGATAGGTCTGCGCGACGCGCTGAATGTCCGCCGCCGTCGCCGACCGCAACACGCGGATGCGCTCGTTGACGCGCTTCGCATCGCCTTCGAGCACGGCGGCGCGGCCCAGCGCGCCGGCCTTGCTCTCCACGGATAGATTTTCAGTGACCAGGTTGCGCAGCAACTGGTTGCGGGCCTTGGTCAGCTCGCGTTCGCTGACCGGCTCAGTGCGGATGCGCTCGATCTGTGCCAGCACGATGTCCTGCACCTTATCGAGGCTGGCGCCGAACGGGTTGGGCGTCATCGCCGCCCCCGCCGCCAGAATTCCGGACTGCTCCATGCTGAACGCCACGGCTGCGGCGACCACCGCAAGCTGCTTCTCGGCAACCAGCTCGCGATACAGGCGGCTGCTCTCGCCGCCGCCGAGGATCGTCATCGTCAGTTGCAGCAGCGGTTCATCCGGGTGGTTCAGCGGAACGCCGCGATAGACCACCCCGACCGCCGGGGCTGGCGCGTTGTCTTCCTTGAACGAAACCGCGCGGGCTTTCAGCGGCGGCTCCTGGACCGTGACGCGCGGCGGATCTGGATAGCGCGGGATCCAGCCGAAGTAGCGCTGCGCCAACGACTGCGCCTGTTCATGCTGCACGGCGCCGACGATCACCAGCGTCGCGTTGTTCGGAACGTAGTACGTCGTCCAGAAGTCGCGTAGCTCCTGCACCGACGCGGCCCGCAAGTGCGGAATCGAGCCGATCGGCGTCCAGCGATACGGGTGAACCGTGAACATCTCGCTCATCAGCTTCTCGAGAATCGTTCCGTACGGGCGGTTCAGCCCCAGGCGCCGCTCCTCCTCGACCACCTTGCGCTCGGTGTCGAATGACGTCTGGTCGATCTTCAGGAAGCTCATCCGTTCGGCTTCGAGCCACAGCGCCAGCTCCAATTGGTGCGCGGGCAGCGTCTGGATGTAGACCGTCTGGTCAAACGCCGTGTACGCGTTGCAGTCGCCACCCGTGCGGCGGATGTGGTCGAAGTGATCGGTTGGGCCGAGGCGGTCGGTTCCACGGAACATCATGTGCTCGAACATGTGTGCGAAACCCTGACGCGCGGGGTTCTCGTCCTTCGAGCCGACGTGATACCACAGGTGCACCGCTACGATCGGGCAGGAGAAGTCTTCCAGCGTGAGCACGCGCAGGCCGTTCTCCAGCTTCGTCTCACGATAGTCGAACAGTGCGGGTTCTTCGCCGGCGTGCGCAGTAGCTATCCAGGCGATGCTCAACAGCGACCCCATCAGTGCGACACGCAGCGTACGCATATCAAGCTCCAGCCAATCTTCGGATACGATTCAAGCCCTACGGCAGCGTACCGCAGGCACAGCCGAGGTCCAAACGCGATGCCCGACAACCAGCCGACCGTACGCTTCTCGCAGCGCGTCGCCAATTACATCCGCTATCGGCCGGATTATCCGCCGCCGCTGCTGAACTGCCTGCGCGACGAATTCGGTTTGCGGCCGCGCGACCCGTGCCAAAGGCGGCATGCGCGAAAGCGCGCGGCGATCCGCGAATCGGTCGCGAGCGGCGCTGGCTTGAGCTACCATTCGGCGCGGCTGCGGGCCGCCACTGCGAGTCAATCGAGGGCACCAGTCATGAAGCGCATCCTGTTATCGATCATCGGGTGTGTAGGCGTACTCTGCTTGCCCAACGCTGCCGCGTTGGGTCAGTCGATGGCTGACGCGGACCTGGTGGTGGAGGCCGTCGCGGCCGGGCTGGATCAGCCGACACAGATTGCGTTTCTTGGGCCGGAAGACTTTCTCGTAACCGAGAAGGCCAGCGGCCGCATCAAGCGCATCAAGGGCGGTGCCGTCAGTACGGTGCTGGACCTGCCGGTCGCCAGTGAGGGCTATCGTGGGCTGCTGAGCCTAACGTTGCACCCGGATTTTTCGCAGAATGGCTTCGTATACGTGTTCTACTCGCAGGCGGACGCGGACGGCGGCGCCTGGCGCGAGAACCGCGTCTCTCGCTTCACCTGGCAGGGCGCGTCGTTCTCGCCAGCCTCCGAACGGCGCATCGCCGTCTTCGCGGCTGATTCCAGCCAAAACAACGGCGTGATTTGTGCCGGCGGCGTGGTCCGCTTCGGGCCCGACCGCAAACTCTACGGCTCGACCGGCGACATGAAGCGCGGCGACTTCGACAACGGCCGACTGGAGCAGAACACCTCCGACGCCGTCACCGCCGGCGTCGGCGGCATCTACCGCCTCAATGACGACGGCTCGATCCCGAGCGACAACCCTTTCGCCGCACACCCGAATCCGGATGTGCAGCGGCTGATCGCATACGGCGTACGCGACTGCTTCGGTCTGGCGTTCGACAGCCGGGGCGTGCTGTGGATGAGCGAAAACGGCCCGGAGGTCTATGACGAAATCAACCTGGTCAAGCCCGGCTTCAACAGCGGCTGGCTCAAGCTGATGGGACCCGACAAGCGCAACGCGGCCTATCCGCGCAACCAGTTTCAGACGTTTGATCAGCGCGACCTGGTAAAGATCCCCGGCTCGTACTACGAAGACCCGCGATTCAGTTTCCTCGAGCCGATCGGCATCACCGCCGTGCTCTGGCTCGACAGCCCGCTCTACCCGGCGCGGCTGCGCGGCAGATTGCTCGTCGGCGACACGAACTTCGGGCAGCTCTACAGCCTCACGGTAAACGCGCCGCGAAACGGATTCGTGCTGACGGCCAGCCTGGCCGACGAAGTCGCCGATACGCCCGCCGAGCGCAACCAATTGGCGATCGGCAGCGGCTTTGGAATAACCACCGACCTCAAGCTGGGGCCGGACGGCTTCATCTATCACGTTTCGCTCACCGATGGGGCCGTGCGGCGAATCAAGCCCCGCCGACTGGTCGGAGACGCCAACGGAGACGGCCGCCTGAACAGCAGCGACATCATGGCGATGAACCTGGCGCTGGCAACCCCCGGTATTCACAAGCTGCTGCACCCGCAGGTCGATATCAGGCAAGTCTGCGACATGAATGCCGACGGCGCGTTCAACACCGGCGACGTCGCCGCGTTCTACGACGCGTTGTTGCGCTTCGGCGCGCGAAAAGCCGCCGACATGGCAGGTAGGCAGTAGCAAGTAGTGGGTACCGAGTAACGAGTTGTCAGAGACGACCGACGAGGAATGAGCACCGTGTCGCTAGAGCGGATTCACTTTTGTCCAGGTGTGCAACATGCTGCGCGAATGGTCCTTCGCGTCGCCGGGCGCGGCAGTCGTTTACGTTGCAGGCCCGGGGTGCACACCGGCGGCGCGATTTTCGCCCCAACGGGGCGAAGGAGTGTAGCCACGTGCACCGGTGCATGCACGCACGCGATCGTGAGACGGCGCGCGTTTCGCCCCAACGGGGCGAAGGAATGTAGCCACGGGTGGAGCGAGGCCCGCAGGGCCGAGCGGAACCCGTGGAATCGATCGCGAAAATCTCTTCCGCCCCGGCGGGGCGGAGGGATCCTACGGCGGCGGTTCGGAAGCGTCGGCGCTCGTGCGCGACACGCGACCCCGCACACAGGCGCTCCGCGCAACGCGCAAGTCGTTCGGCGCCGGCGCACGTTCGACGCTCGCGC
>CAZHTF010000092.1:0-11093 GCA_964535305.1 uncultured Planctomycetales bacterium
GCGCCGTACTGCGCGTGCGTGAGTTGCAGTGCCTGCGGCTGGCGATCGCGATGCGGCTGAAGTTTGAGCACGCGCTGGCCAGCCGCGCCGTCGCAGACCCGATTATCGTGCGGATCGTGGCCGACGCGCCCTTCACGCATCACGAGGGTCACGGCGAGACGCTGGCGCGCGGATACGTGACGGGCGAAGACGCGGACTCGGTTGTGCAGGACATCGCGGAGCAGTTTGCGCCGCGGCTGGCGGAGCTGCGAGCAGCGTCATTTTCCGAAGCGCTGGAGTTCATCGACGCATTGCCGACGCGGATCGGAACGCGTGTCGTCAACGCCGCTCGCTGCGCGGTCGAGCTGGCGCTGCTGGATCTGGCGGGCCGCGTATTCGAGCGCCGCGCCGCGGACCTGGCCGCCTGGCTAGAGCTGCCAGGCTTCGGGCCGCCGGGCTGTCTGAACACGGCACGCTACTCGGGCATCATCGTCGGGCGCGGCTTCAAGCTCGCGGCGCTGTTGCGCGGGCAGCGCTGGCTTGGGCTGCGCGATTTCAAAATCAAAGTGGCGACGGCCGGATGGGAGGATCGGCTGCAACGGGCGGCGCGTCTGCTGGCCCGGCCGATCGCGCGCGGTCGCGCTACGCTGCGGGCCGACGCCAATGCCGGCTGGACGCTGGCGCAGGCGCGTGCAGCCCTGCCGCTATTGGCGCGCTGCAACGTGGCCGCGCTCGAGCAGCCGCTAGCGCCCGACCAGGACGCGCGGCTGAACGAGTTGCGCGACGCGCGGTCCTGCGATTTGATCGCCGACGAATCGCTGATCACGTTTGACGATGCGCGGCGGCTGATCGACGCTGGTGCGGTGCGCGTGTTCAACGTGCGCCTCGCGAAGAACGGCGGGCTAATGCCCGCGCTGCGGATCGCGCACGCCGCCCTGGCCGCCGAGCGCGACGTCCAACTCGGCTGCCTGGTGGGCGAAACCAGTCTGCTCAGCGCCGCGGGGCAGGCATTTCTGGAAATGTGCCCGGCGGTGCGTTTCGTTGAAGGCGCGTTCGGCGGCTTTCTGCTGAAGGATGATCTGACGCGCCGTCCGATCCGCTTTGGGCTGGGCGGGCGCGTCCGGCGGCGCGCTGGATCCGGGCTGGGCGTCGAGGTCGACCCGGCGCGTCTGAAGCACCTTTCGAGTGAACCGGCGACGACCATTCGCTTCTAGCGACGCCGCGCGTTTCGCGGGCGATCGCTGGCCGGCGCGCATTTGGTCAGGGCGACGCTGCGAAGATTCGCTCAAAGCGCAAGCCCGCGCGCGGGCGCCGCACCGCTCGAATTTGGACGCATTCGCTAGAACGGCCTGGCGCGGATCGCTAAAATTGGGAGGACGGGTCGTGTGGACTTGGAATCAATCCGCGCGTCGCGCTAATGGGTGCCGCGGCGCCGAACGCCGTAACCTTCCTCTGAGCTAGCGAGCTTCAAGGGTCGCAGAGATGGCTGACGAACTCGAGTTGAATGTATCGTCGGAGGACATCAAGTCCGAAGACGGCAAGAAACAACCCCTGCTTTACAAGTATTTCAAAGCCGTCATCAAGATGAAGGTCTCCGACCTGCATCTGAAGGCCGGCGCGCCCGCGCGTGTGCGGATGCGCGGCGATCTGCGGCCGCTGACCGGTGGTCCGCTCTCCGCCGAGACCATCCGCGACGGGATTTTCGAGCTGTTGCGCGAAGATCAGCGCGAGATCTACAACAAGCGCGGCGCGATCGATTTCGCCTACGACGTCGGCCCGCAGGGCGATGCCGACCGCTTCCGCATCAACGCCTTTCAGCAGCGCGGCAAGATGTCTGTCGCGGCCCGGCGCGTCTCGCGCGAGATTCGCCGTTTCGACCAGCTCTATCTGCCCAAGACGATGGAAGAGATCGCCATGTTCCGCCAAGGCATGGTGCTGTTGGCGGGCATCACCGGCTCGGGCAAGAGCACGACCATCGCGGCGATGATCGACTATGTGAACGAGCGCGAGCCGGTGCACATCGTCACGGTCGAAGACCCGATCGAATATCTCTTCACGGACAAGAAGGCCTGCATCAATCAGCGCGAAGTGGGCATCGACGTCGAAGACTTTCACATGGCGCTGAAATATCTGATGCGCGAGGATCCAGATATTGTGCTGGTCGGCGAAATGCGCGACGTCGAGACGTTTAGCGCCGCAGTGCACGCCGCCGAGACTGGCCACCTCGTGTTCGGCACGATTCACGCCTCCAGCGCGCCGCAGACCATCTCGCGCATCCTCGATCTATTCCCCGAAGGCGGGCGGCGCCAGGTGCGCCAGGCGCTGGAGTTCAACCTGCGGGCCATCGTCTGTCAGAAGCTGATCCCCAGCATCCGCGAGGGGGTGCCGCTGGTGCCGACGGTCGAAATCATGATCAGCAACCCCGCCGTGCGCAAGCTCATTCGCGAGGAGCGCGACAACGAGATCATCAACGTCATTCGCGCTTGCTACGACGACGGCATGGTCGATTTCACCGAGCACTTGCGGCGGCTGGTCGAAACTGGCTTTATCGACCACGAGACGGCCTACGAGGCCGCGCCGAATCCAAACGAGCTGCGTATGGCGCTCAAGGGCATCCGCGCCGCGTCCGCCAGCATTCTGGGCTAGCCGCGGCGCTGGGCACAAATCGTTGGCAGGCCGCGTTCTGCGCGCCGCGCTCGCCGCAAGGCCGCCGCATGACCGGCACTGCATTCTGCATTTCAGCGCTGCACGCAAGGAGGATCGGCATGCTCCGCACCGGCACACTCCGCGAAATGCTGCTGTATTGCGACTGGATCAATGACCAGCTCTTCGCCGCCGCCGCCACGCTCGACGACGCGCGCCTGGACCAGCCGGCAGAAATCGGCATGGGCTCACTGCGAAAGACGCTGATCCACACGTACAACGGCGAATTCGTCTGGACCCAGCGGGCGCACGGCCGCAGCGAGACGCCCTGGCCATCGGAAGACGAGCGCGTCGGCCCGGCGGCGCTGCACGAACGCCTGCGCGGCATCCGCGGCGAGCGCGATGCGCTGCTGGAGCGCACGTCCGACACCGCGCTCTCCGCTGAGCAGGTCTATCGCGATTCGCGCGGCATGCGCTTCCGCACCACGCTGGGCGACATGTGGATGCAGTACTGCGTGCACTCCATGCACCATCGGGCGCAGATCCTGAATCTTTTGCGGCATAGCGGCGTCGAGCTGCCCAAACCGGGCGCGGACTACATCTTCATGCGGCTGTTGCTGGGGGCCGACCCGCCGCCACCTGTCGATTTGGCCAGCCTGCGCTACTTCTACGAGTACAGCGACGCGGCCCAGGCGCAGGTGCACGCCGCCGCCCGCAAGCTCAGCGATGCGCAGCTCGATCAAGCGTTCGACCTGGGGCTGCGGACGCTGCGCGCGACGCTGCTCCACATCCGCTTCGCGGAGCAATGGTGGCTGGACAACTGGGTGCACGGGCCAGGCCAGCCGTTTCCGGAGTTGCCGCCGTCCACTCCGCTCGCGGAGATCGAGGCGCTCTTCGCCCAAACGGCGGCGCAGCGCCAGCGCTTTCTAGCTTCGCGCAGCGACGCGGACCTGCAAACCGTCTACGAGCTGCGGCCGCGGCCCGGCGTCGTCCGGCGCTATCCGCTGGGCGTGAGCATGCTGCAACTCTGCCACCACGGCGTGCACCACCGCGCGCAGATTTCAAACATGTTGCGCCGAGTCGGCGGCGAGCCGCTTGATCTAGACTACATGATTAGCAAGCGGTGTCCTGCATAGCAGCGAGTCGCGAGCGGCGAATTTTGCCGGCTCACAACGGTGCGTCACGCCGCGGTTCATCCGAAGTCCGCAGATGCTGGTGCTGAACGCGACGATCACGCTGTCGCTGGGGCGCTGCTCGCACGTTGCGCGCGTGGCTCAATTCACGCCGCTCGCTGCGCTGCCGGACCTGTCGGGAGCGTCTCGCCAACCGGCCCAAGCGACTGGGACGGATCAAGCCCGCGCCGCTGACGCCACTGGCGGCGCATGCGCCGGTTCTGTCTTGACGCCGTGCCTCGCACAAAGCGGCACGCGCGGGCTGATTCTGCTGGACGCGGCCGGACGCTCCCGCAAGAATGCCAGCGCGGCGCAAGAGGGGGATGCCGCGCGGTTTTCCGCTGAAACGGCGTAAGAACCGCAAGCAGGAGAGGTGCCAGAGCGGCTGATCGGGCCGGTCTTGAAAACCGGTGAACCGCAAGGTTCCGTGGGTTCGAATCCCACCCTCTCCGATTCTGGCCGTTTCTACACGCGGCTGCTAGCGATCGTACGGCACGCGCATCCGCCGACCGCGCGCGGCACGACCCGCTCGACACGTGCACGAACACGCCGCGATCCGCAATACAATCGCAACATGGCCCGCGTACTGGTCGCAATGTCCGGCGGCGTGGATTCGTCCGTCGCGGCCGCGCTGCTCAAGCAGAGCGGCTTCGACTGCGTGGGCGTGTTCATGCGCGTCGGCCAGCACGTTGCGACAACCGCAGCCGCGGCGGCTTCGCAGAGCGCGCCGATATGCGCGCTGCCCGACAAGGCAGCGCCCGATGCGCGCCGTGCGGCAGAGACGCCGCGGCGGTTGCGGCACGGCTGCTGCTCGGCGGATGATGCGGACGACGCGCGGGCCATCGCCGCGCGCCTGGGCATTCCGTTCTACGCGCTGAATTTCGAGCAGGAGTTTGAGCGGATCATCGACTATTTCGTCGACGAATACGCCCGCGGGCGCACGCCCAACCCCTGCGTGCAGTGCAACAACCAGCTCAAGTTCGGGCGGCTGCTGCGTTATGCCGAGGCACTCGGGGCCGATCTGGTCGCGACCGGGCACTACGCGCGCATTGTCGAGCACGTCGGCCAGCCGCGGCTGGCGCGAGCGCTGAACGTCGCGAAGGATCAGTCTTACGTCCTTTTCGGCGTCCCGCGCAGCGCGCTGCGGCGCTGCATCTTTCCGCTGGGTGAGATGAACGACAAGGCACAGGTGCGGCAGATCGCAGCAGAATTGGGGCTGCGCGTGCACGACAAGCCCGACAGCCAGGAAATCTGCTTCGTTCCGAACAATGACTACCGCGCCCTGCTGGTGCAGCGCCGCCCGGACGTGCTGCGCCCCGGCGCGCTGCAGACCCAGGAGGGACAGCGCGTCGGCACACACGTGGGCGTCGCGGCGTACACCATCGGACAGCGGCACGGCCTGGGCATCGCGCTGGGAAAGCCGGCGTACGTCACGCATCTCGATGTGCTCAGCAATGTCGTCACCGTCGGACCGCGTGACGCGCTGCTGGGCCGCGGTCTGATCGCTGCCGAGATGAACTGGCACATCGATCCGCCGACGGCGGGTGGCCCGCCGCTGCGTCTCGCGGTCAAGATCCGGCATATGCACGAGCCGGTGCCGGGGACGGCGACGGTGTGCGACTCCGGGCGAGTCGAGATCCGCTTTGACCAGCCACAGCCGGCGGTCACGCCCGGCCAGGCCGCCGTGCTCTACGACGGGCCGCTGCTGCTGGGTGGCGGCTGGATCGAGCGGGCGCTGCCCCCAGACGCGCTGTGAACCGGTCTGATTGGCTGCTGCTGCACGCCGGGGCGCTCGGCGACCTGGCGCTCACGCTCGGAATGTTGCTGCGGCATGCGGATTTCGCGTCTCGCGGCGGCACAATCGTTTCGCGCGTCGATCCTGGCGACCTGGCCGATTGCCGCCCGCCGCTGCGCCGGCTCAGTTCGGACGGTCGCGGGCTGCACTGGCTATTCGGTGACGGCGGCGCGCCGCCGCCTGCCGCGCTGTCCGAGCTCGTACGCGGCCGGCGCGTCGTGAATGCGCTGCAAGCGCCGCAGTCGCAGACGCACGCGCGGCTGCTGCAACTTTGCCCCGCCGAGCTCTTCAGCTTCGACCCGAAGCCGCTCGCCGGTGACCAGCGTCACATCGTCGCGCAGTGGTGTGCCGCGCTAGCGGGGCAGGGGCTTGCGATCTCGCCGGACGCTGCCGAGCCGTTGCTTGAGATGAATGGGAGATCGCCGCTGCCGGAGACTGCCGCGAGGCCGCAATCGAAACCGCTGCACCGTCCCGCCCGCGGCGGCGTACTGCTTCATCCGGGCAGTGGTGGGCGGAGCAAGTGCTGGCCGATTGACAGCTACGCGGCGCTCGCGCGCGCTTTCGCCGCGCGGCAGCAGTCGCCTGCATTTCTGATTGGTCCCGCGGAGCTTGAGCGCTTCAGCGCCGCGGAGCGGGCGCAGCTTGCAGCCGCCGCCCCGCTGCATTGCGAGCTTGAGTCTGGTGGGCTGCTGCGGCGCGTGACCGCGGCGCGGTTGTACATCGGCAATGACAGCGGTCCGACGCACTGGGCAGCGCTGTTGGGCACGCCCACGCTCGCCATTTTCGGCGCATCGTCGCCGCAGGTCTGGCGGCCGTGCGGGCGGTGCGTGACGGTCATCGAGGGCGACGCGCGCGTCAGCCCGAGCTGGGGCATCGACGTCGACGCCGTGCTGCGCGCGGCGGAAAGCTTCGTGTGAACGTGCATCGATGCGCCGGATCGGGCATTCAGAGCCGCGAGCGTGAGCGAGCGGTCGCGCCGGAAGCGCCAAGCGCCGGAGCGCGAAGCAGAAGCGGATCGAACCGACGCCGCCGCGCTTTCGCAAACTGTCATTTCAGGCTATCCTCCAGGGCTCGGAACGCAGCGAGAGCCGCGGCGGGCAGGCCGCGTTCGCAAGAGATACAAGGCGCAAACTGCCGAGCGCGGCGGGTCGCCCACAGGAATATTGCAGGAGAGCATCGCATGCCCAAGATGGCATTTGACGTGGCGAATGTGGCCCTGGCGAGCGAGGGCAAGAGGCGAATTCTCTGGTCAGACCGTGACATGCCGGTGCTGGGCCTGATCCGCGAGCGCTTCGAGAAGCAGAAGCCGCTCAAGGGCTTGCGCATGGCCTGCTGCATGCACGTCACGTCTGAAACCGCGAACCTGATGCGCACGCTCAAGGCCGGCGGGGCCAGCGTCGCGCTGTGCGCTTCCAACCCGCTCAGCACGCAGGACGATACGGCCGCCGCGCTGGTCAAGGAATTCGACGTGCCGGTGTTCGCGCGGCGCGGCGAAAGCGTGCCGACGTTTTACGAGCATCTGAACGCGGTAATCGATACCAAGCCGCAAATCACCATGGACGACGGGGCCGACCTGGTCAACCTGCTGCACGGCAAGCGCGAGGCCGAGGGCGAGAACATCGTGGCCAGCATGGAGGAGACGACCACCGGCGTCATCCGCCTGCGGGCAATGGAAAAGAACGGCACGCTGCGATTCCCGGTCATCGCCGTCAACGACGCCGACACCAAACACCTATTCGACAATCGCTACGGCACCGGGCAGAGCACGCTGGACGGCGTGGTCCGCGCGACCGACACGCTGCTGGCCGGCAAGCGCGTGGTCGTCGCCGGCTACGGCTGGTGCGGGCGCGGCGTCGCTTCGCGGGCGCGCGGCGCGGGCGCCGCGGTGACCGTGACCGAGATCGATCCGCTGCGGGCGCTGGAAGCGGTGATGGACGGCTTCGACGTCCGACCGATGAGCGAGGCCGCCAAGGACGGCGAGGTCTTCGTGACCGTCACCGGCAACAAGCACGTACTGCGCGCTGAGCACTTCAAGAAAATGCCGCACGGTGCGATCGTCTGCAACAGCGGACACTTTGACATCGAGATCGACATCCCCGCCTTGAAAAAGCTCAGCAAGAAGGTCCTAAAGGACGTGCGGCCCAACGTCGACGAATTCCAGCTAAACGGGAAGAGCATCTACCTGCTCGCCGAAGGCCGGCTGGTGAACCTGGCCGCGGCCACCGGCCACCCGGCCAGCGTGATGGACATGAGCTTCGCGACGCAGGCGCTGGCGGCCGAGTTCTGCAAGAAGAGCGCCGGCAAGCTCGACGTGCGGGTGCACGATGTGCCCGCGGAAATCGAGGCGCTTGTATCGCGGCTGAAGCTGGCGGCGATGCGGGTCAAGATCGACAAGCTTACCGCCGACCAGGTGGAGTATCTGTCGAGCTCACACGAGGGCACCTAGCGCGAGGAGAAAAGAGGATCCGTTCAAGTTATTCGCTCGTGGCCTGAGAACGCAGAAGTGCCGGGACTGGTTTCCGCAGGCAATTTAGCCGCGAGAAGATTGGACTCGTCCCTTTCATGTTTCAAGCGGGCGCCAGCGCGTTGCGGCGGAGTGCGAATCCGCATACACTCCACAATTCAACGCCTCGCGGAAGGAGCAACGGTGTACGCGATATTTGAAGACGGCGGCAAGCAGTACAAAGTCAGCCCAGGCGACGCGCTGCTGATCGAGCTCAAGGAATTGCCCGAAGGCAGCACAGACGTGGTCTTCGATCGCGTATTGATGATCGGCGAAGGGCAGGACGCCCGCATCGGCCAGCCCTGGCTGAGTGGGGCCAAGGTCGCCGCGACCGTGCTGGAAGCACTCAAAATGCCCAAAGTGGTCGGCATCAAGTTTCGCCGGCGCAAGGGGCTCAAGAAGAAGTTCGGCCACCGGCAGCGGATGCTGAAGGTGCGGATCGACTCGATCGCCGGCTAGCGAAACTCCAGACCCGCTCGGTTCCAGCTTCGCACCGGGTTCACAACTCAGACGCGATGCACCAGCTGTCAGATTCTGCACGCGCAGTGCTCCGAGCCTTATCGCTCGCTGACGCTCGCGAGTCGCGCTCGGCTCCGAATGCGTGGTCTGGCGCGTTCTGAACTGCGACCTGTCGTGCGCTGAACCCGCGTCGCCTGGCTCCGCGCGCAAGCATTAGACCGGCCGCGCGCCGCTCGTTAAACTCCGCACAGGGGTTTACAAGGGGTTCGTGCGACATGGCGGACGAAAAAAAGATCATCGTCGATGACGACTGGAAGGCACAGGCGCAGCGCGAGAAGGAACAACTCTCCAAGCAGGCCAGCGCAGCCGCGGGCGAGGCGATCCCGTTCGGCGGCTTCACCGAGATCGTTAACCTGATCGCGATGCAGGCGCTCGCGGCGCTGGGCGCCCTGGCCGGCCCCGGCGGAGAGCGAATGCCCGTGCAGCTCGACGCGGCCAAGCACTTCATCGACATGCTGCAAGTGCTCGAGGACAAGACCCGCAATAACCTCACCCCTGAGGAAAAGCGCATGCTCGACCAGGTGACCTACGAAGTCCGCATGCGCTACGTGCAGATGGCCTCCGCAGGCGCCGCGCGGCGTACGCTCTGACCGCACGCCGTCGCACCCGCGGCCTACACGCAGCAGGCGCTCCATGAGCCAGCCAACCAAACCGCTCGCGGCGAAGGCGGCCCCCGTCGCGCCCGAGCCAATGGCCGACCGCGAACGCCGCAATCCCTACTTTCGCTGGCTGATTCACCTGGGTCTGCCGGCGGCGGCCAGCCTGTTTCTGCACGTGGGCATTTTCGGCGTGCTGGCGCTTCAGACCTGGAACATCCTGGCCGGGCCGCCGCGGAGCGTGGAGGAGTTCGACGCGGGCATTGCGAACGCCGGCGACGATCTGGGCTCGCTGACCTGGCCGGGCGAAGCGACGCTCGACCTGGGCGACCCGAGCCTGCCCGCGCCCAGCGATACGTCTGATCTGGCCACGCTTCGCGACGTGCCGTTGCCGGACGTCGCGGACGCCGGCGCGCCGACCGATCTGGGCGGCTTTGGTGTCGGGCCGGAAGGCCGCACGGGCGTGCTGGGCATCGGCAGTGGTGCCGATAGCGGCGGCGGGGGCGGTGGGCGGGCGGGCGGGCCTTGGCGCGGATCGCACGTTCGGCGCCGGCGTCTGGGACCTGCGCGTCAGCGGGAGTTCATTTGTCTACGTGGTCGATTTTTCCGGCTCGATCATCAACGCGGCCGACGACCTGAAACGCGAGCTGAAGCGCTCTGTCGGCCAGCTCAAGCCCAAGCAGACGTTCAACGTGCTGATTTTCTACGGCCGTGTCGGCGCGGCGCAGCTCATCACCGAGGGCTTCGCCGAGACGCTCGTGCCCGCGACCGCCGACGCCAAGACGCGCTTCTTCGCCTGGCTCGACAGCAAGAAGCCCAACGGCTCCACCGAGCCATTGCCGGCGTTGAAGCGCGCCGCAGCGCTCAAACCCGAGGTGATCTTCTTTTTCTCCGACGGTCTCTTCGAGGAGAAGGTGGTCGAGGAGACCACCCGCGCCAATCGTGGCGCCGGGGCGCGCCTGCACTGCCTGGTGTTTGACGAGATCCTGCTGAGTGACACCAGCGGCCTGCCGCACATGACCGACGGCGCCAAGCGGCTGCAACGCGTCGCCGAGCAGAACGGCGGGCGCGTCAAGGTGGTTACGGGCCTGGATCTGCGCCGCCGCTGAAGATTCGTACTGGTGTTCGTGCTCGTGCTCGTTCGAAAGGACTTGAAATGCCGCGATCCACTGTGCGACTTGCCGCGCTGGGGCTGGTCTTGTGCCTGAGTGCGCTGGCGTTTGCTCAGGCTGCCCCGCAAGCGCCCCGCGAAGCCTCCTTGCTGACGATCGTCTGGGCGGGCATGGAGTGGCCGGCGTGGTTCATCCTCGTCGGCTCGCTGGTGGTGATTTCGCTGATCGTCGAGCACTTCCTGACGATCCGCGGCGGTACGATCGCGCCGCGCGAGCAGATCGAGCGCGCCCGCCTGTTGATCGAGGCCCGCAGCTTCCGCGAGTGTCTCGACAGCGTGCGGCAGAGCTCGACCTTCTTCGCCAAGCTAATGACCGCCGCCCTGGGCCACGCGCGGCACGGCTTCGACGCGATGCACGAGGCCGCGCTGGAGAAATCCGGTGAGCTCAGCGGGCGCATGTTCCGCAAGGTCGAATACCTGAGCATGATCGGTAACCTCGGCCCGCTGATGGGGCTGCTGGGAACCGTATACGGCATGATCGTCGCCTTCAGCGAGATCTCCGGCGGCGGCGGGGCGGCCGACCCGAGCAAGCTGACGCGCGGCATCAGCCTGGCATTGGTGAATACGATGATTGGCCTGATGCTGGCGGTGGTGGGGCTGGGGTTCTTCAGCGTGTGCCGCAACCGTGTCGACGGCCTGACCACGGCGGCAACGGTGCAGGTGCTCGACCTTTTGGAATATTTACGCCCGGCGACGCCCACGCCCGCGGCCAAGC
>CAZHTF010000093.1:0-11021 GCA_964535305.1 uncultured Planctomycetales bacterium
CGACGCCAACTAAGTAAGCCGTAATCGCAGCGCTGCGGCAGGTTATAGGCGAGGCCAGTTCGCGGCGCGACGTCGTCGCGCTCGGCTGGGTTCGCAATGTCGCGGTCTGCGACGGCGCCGCCAGAATCCAATACGACCTGCCGGCCAGCGCCACCAACGACGCTCTGCAGGAGCAGCTCCGCCGACAGACGCAGGTGGCTGTCTCGCGCGTTGCGGGCGTCAAAGCGGTCGAGGCCGAGTTCCACATCTTCGCCGACCGCGTCACCAACACACTCCCCGGCGTCAAGCACGTCATCGCAGTCGGCGCTGGCAAAGGCGGCGTCGGCAAGAGCACCGTCGCGGCATTGCTGGCCGCGGGCCTGACGCGCCGCGGACTCGCCTGTGGACTGCTGGATGCCGACGTATACGGCCCGTCGCTGCCGAAAATCACCGGCACCGAGCGGGCCCAGCCGCTCGCGGACGAGCAGGGCCGCATCATCCCGCCGGTGCGCGACGGCATCCGCATCATGAGCATGGGCTACCTGGTGCAGCCGGATCAGGCCATCGTCTGGCGTGGGCCGATGGCGCAGAAGTACGTGAAGGAGTTCATCGATCGCGGCATGTGGGGCGCGCTGGATTACCTGATCGTCGACCTGCCGCCCGGTACTGGCGACATCCCGCTGACGCTGGCCCAGAGCGTGCCGCTCACCGGGGCGGTGGTGGTCTGCACGCCGCAGGACGTGGCCCTTTTGGACGCGCTCAAGGCGCTGCGGATGTATCAGAAGCTGGGGGTTGAGCCGCTCGGAATCGTCGAGAATATGAGCTACTACGTCTGCCCGCATTGCGGCCAGCGCGACGAGATTTTCAGCCACGGCGGCGCCGAGCGGGCGGCGCGCGAGATGAACGTGCCGTTCCTGGGGGCAATTCCGCTGAACGTCCGCATTCGCCAGAACGGCGACGCTGGCGAGTTGCTGGCGAATTTCACGCAAGGCGAGCCGCAGGTGATCGCGGCGCTCGAGCACCTGGCGACGCAGTTGATCGAGCGCGTAGAGGCACACGTTCGCGAGCGCACGCCGCTGCCGCAACTACGCGTCAGTCCGTAGCGCGAATTGCCGCGCCGAGCGCGGCGCGGTGCGCCGCGCGCTGGCGCTATTCGGGTCCGCGCCGCACGTTCGGCGCCAATTTTCCGTCGAACGCGCTGACGCTCCGCCGCACTCCTGCTCGTCCAGCTCGCCCAGGATGGATTTGAGCGGGTCCGCACGGGCGTCCAGCCGCACGAGACCCAGGCAGCGCACGCTGAAATCCCGCGCGTGCGTGGCCCCGCGGCGCGAGCGGCCGGCGTGTCGTCGCGATCACCCGGCCGCCGGGGCGTTCGATGATTTCTGCGGCTGCGGGTGTGTCAGACCGGTCGCGTATGCGACGGCGGCGGTCACGCCGCACACGCCGACGTACACCACGATCGCCCAGCGCGTGCGCATCAGGATCACGCCCAGGCCGATCGCGCCGAACACGATCGTCAACAGGTAGCACGTGAGCACGCTCTGCTTGACGGTCATGCCGCGCTGCACGAGCTGATCGTAGAAATGGCTGCGGTCACCGCTGAAGATCGGCCGGCCGCTGCGCCAGCGGCGGAACATGGCCAGGGCCGTGTCAAATACCGGCAGCGCGAAAATCATCAGCGCGCCGATCACCCATCTCACGATTCCATTTTCCGCAAAGAGCAGAATCATCACGCCGCAGTTGTAGCCCAGCAGCATGCTGCCGGCGTCGCCCATGAAGATGCGCGCCGGGTTGAAGTTGTAAGGCAGGAATCCGAGCGCTGCCCCGAACATGCTGATTGCCAGCACCAGCCGCACCGGGTCGCCGGTGACGCTGTACTGGTGCGCGGCCAGGTGCGAGGCCAGCAGGAAGAACCCCAGCGAGATCAGCGAGGTGACGCCGGTGCACAGTCCGTCCAGCCCGTCGATCAGGTTGGTGGAGTTGCAGGCGCCCAGCACGACGAAGCAGCCGATGCCCAGCGCGATCGGCACCGCGAGCATGTCGGGCAGTTCGACATTCAGCAGCGGCATCGTGATCGAATCGACCAGACGAAAGCCAGTGCCCGTCGCGAGCATGACGGCGATGATGATCGCGGCGCTGCATGCCAGCCGCAGCTTGGGCGGCATGTCGCGCAGGTCGTCGACCAGGCCGACGATCGAAATCGCGACGCCGCCGAGCATGATCGGCACCAGCATTCCGGGCGCGGCTCCGCCGGCCAGCACGGCGCTGATCAGCGCCGCAGCCCAGCCTAGGCAGATGGCGGTGCCGCCCAGGTAGGGCGTCGGCCGGGCGTGCGGCTTGAGCAACTGGTCGGGACGATCAAGCACGCCTAGCTTGCGCGCCAGGCTGATCGCGATCGGCGTGGCGAAGACGGTTACAGCGAAGGCCGCCAAGCCGTAATACTCGTACTCCAGCAAGATTTTCCAGAGCTGTTCCATTGCGCCCGGGGACTATATCCGAGCGGCGAGCGAGCGCCGACGCGCGGCGGGAGCGCGGCAAGATTGGTCCAAGCTGCACGCGGTCGCCGCGGATATCGAATCCAGCGTCGCGACCGTGCTTGCGCGGTCAAGTTGGAATGCGAAGCGGCCGGGTTCGAAAATGGCGCCGCGACCGACAGGTACGCCGTGACGGCGGCGTGACGCACTTGATCCAGGCGTTCAGCTCAGGCCAGCCCGCACCAGGTCCATCAGCCGCAGCAGGCCCAGCGGCCGTGCGGCTTCATTCGCCACCACCAGCGAAGTGATCTGGCTCTCGCGCATCATCTGCAGGCATTCGACCGCCGGCTTGCCCGCCGGGACCACCGAATGCGCCACCGGCGGCGCGCCGGCGCTGCGGCGGCTGCGCGCGTGTGCGCTGCGCGCGTCCAGGGCGCGCGGGTCGCGAACCCGCTCCAGCACGCGCCGCAGGTCGCCATCGGTGAAAGTGCCAAGAAGCGTGCCGTCCGGCTCGACAATCAGCGCGATGCCCAGGCGCTTCTGAGTCATGGTCAGCAGCAACTGGTCGAAGCTCTCATGCGCAGGCACCAGCGGCAGGTCGTCTCCGTGGTGCATCAGGTCTTCCGCCCGCAGCAGCAGGCGCCGGCCAAGTGCGCCTTCCGGGTGGAACTGGGCGAAATCGCGCGATTCGAAGCCGCGTGCGCTGAGCAGCGCCATCGCAAGCGCATCGCCCGCGGCCAGCATCATGATGCAACTGGTCGTCGGCGCCAGACTCAGCGGGCCGCTCTCGGGCAGATCCGGAAGCAGGATTGTGTGCCGGCAGAGCTCGGCCAGCTTCGACTCACGGCCCTGCGTCATGCCGATCACAGCGCCGCCAAGCCGCCGGAAGTGCGCGACGAAGCGCACGATCTCGTCCGTGTTTCCGCTGCGCGAAAGCGCCAGCAGCGCGTGTTGACTGCTCACAATCCCCAGGTCGCCGTGCAGCGCTTCGACCGGGTGCATGAAGAGCGCCGGAGTGCCGGTGCTGGTCAGTGTGGCGGCGATCTTGGCGGCGATGTTACCGCTTTTTCCCAGGCCGCTGACGATCACCTGCTGATGCGAAAGCAGCGTCTCGAGCGCAGCGCTCCAGGCGGCATCCGGGCAGGCCGCAAGTTGCCCCAGCGCCTGGGCCTCATCCAGCAGCACACGCTTGGCGATCTCGAGCGGCTTACTCATCGGCGGACTTGGTTTCCACAATCGCGGCGACGTCGACCGGCTCGCCGCGCTCCAAAGCGTCCAGCTTTCCGCGCAGCGCCGCGGCCAGCTTGGTCCGGTCTGAGGTACTGTCCGGGCTGGGGTCGCCCTCAATCAGTGCGAGCGCCGCGTGCCATTGCCGCGCGGCGGAGGCCTTGTCGCCCAGGCGATAGTCGGCGTCGCCCAGATGATCGTAAAGCACGGGATCCTGCCCGAGCCGCAACTGCACCGCGCGGCCCAGGAAGTGCCGCGCCTGGCTGAAATCGCCGGCTTTGTAATAGGCCCAGCCCAGGCTGTCGAGATAGGCGGGATTGAGTGGATCTTCGGCGGTCGCAAAGCGCACCAGGCGCGTGGCGCGCTGCAGTTGCAAGCCGCGATCGATCAACGTGTAGCCCAGGTCGTTGCTCAGGCCGGCGTCGCGCGGCGCAAGCTCGAAGAGCGACTCCATCGCCTGCGTGTAGGTCTCGTCATCCTGCGCGGATTGGGCCGCGCCGCGCAGCAGGTTGAGCAGATTCATTCGAATCGGGCCGGCATTCTCGCCCTCCTGCGCGAGCCAGTCCTGCACCAGCCGCACCGCCCGCGGCCCTTCGCGCGCCCCGATCAACGCAGCCGTCAGCAGGCCGCGCAGCCGCATGCGCTCGCTGGGATTGGCGGTGATCGGCCGTTCGCTCAGCATGGCTTCAAACTCGCGCACGCCTTCGTCGATCTTGCGCTGCGCGATCAGAGCCCGCGCCTGCATCTGCCGCTTTTCGATCGCGCCGTTCCAGTCGCTGGCGGTGTACGACTCGGCCAGCTCGGCCGCCTCGTCTGCCTGGCGCGAAGTGATCAAGAGCTCAAAGAGCGCCGCGCTGTAGGCCGGCTGGCCTTCGTCGGCATCCTCCAGCCAGCGCCGCAGCCGCCGCTCAGCCCGCTCGTAATCCTTGGCATCCATACAGACGCGGATGAACAGGTCGCGCATCTGCGGGTCGTCAATGTTGGCGTCCAACTGGGCTTCGGCCAGGGCGACCGCATCCTGTCCGCGGTTCAGGTTCAGCAGCGCCTGGAGCCGCGCCAGCATGAGCGGCTCGGAATCGTTCGTGTTCCACTCGGCCAGCAGCGCCAGCGCGCCGGGCGTATCTCGGAATTCGACATAGCTGCGCAGCAGTGCCACACGCAGCGCATCGCGCTGCGCGTCCTCCTCGGCCAGCTCGATCACCTTCCGCAGGCTGGCGCGTGCCTCCTGCGGGCGAAAGTCGCTCAAATACGCCTCGGTCAGCTTCGAAAGCAGCGCCGTGCGCCGCGGAAAACGCCGCACCAACTGCTCATAAGACTCGATCGCGGCGGCGAAATTCATCCGCTTGCATTGCACATTCGCATGAAGCTGCAGCCAGCGCTCGTCCTGCGGATCCAGGCCACGGATCTGCTCGAGCACTTCCGCCGCTTCGTCGTGCTGCCCCAAAACCAACAGCGCCGCCGACAGTTGCAGCCCGGTCACCAGGTCGTCCGAATGCGCCGCAAGCTGCCGCCGCAGCTCGGCGATGTGCTCCTCCTGGTAGAACGCACCCGCGAAACGCAGCATGGTCTGAATCCGCCGCAAAGCGTCCGGCGGCAGGTCGCGATCCTGGGCGAGCTTGATTTGCTCGCGGGCGATCTCGAGTTTGCCGCCCATGATGTAGCTGCGGATCAGCTCCTCGGCGGCCTCACCGTTGGAGGGCATCAGCGACCAGGCCTGCTGGAAGTAGCGCTCCGCGCCGGGTCCTTCGCCGCGGCGTGCGTGATGCCGCGCGAGCGCCAGCGGATATGCGGGCTCCTGCGGCGCGAGCCGCATCGCGGCGCGGAATTCGTTCAGCGCGTCGTCCCAGCGGTCCAGGCCGGCGGCCGCCTCGGCCAGGATCACCCGCGCCGCGGCCGAGTCGCTGACCTGGAGCGCGGCCTCGGCAAGCTTGCGCGCGTCGTCCCAGCGATACTCCCGCAGCGCGAGCTGCGCCCGTAGCACCAGCGCCGGCACCAGCGTTTCCTGCTGCTGCAACGCCGCGGACAGCAGTTCGTCGGCCAATGCGGTCTTTCCCAGGCCCACAGCCGCGACGCCCAGCGCGAATCGCCGGGCGGCGTCGGTCTGCCCGTCGGCCGCGGCGGCGGAGACCAGCGCCAGCACTGCATCCGCGTCGGTGGACGCCTGCATCCAGGCCGCCAGGCCCGACGCGGGAACGTGCGCCTGCGGGTTCGTCCGCACGAATTCGCCAAGTAAATCGATCGCCTGACGCGTCTGCCCGGCGCTGCGCTGCGCCGCAGAATACTCCCATGCAGCCGCCGCATCGGCCGGCGCGGCGGCGTGAATGCGCGCCCAGAGCGCGGCCGCCTCGGCCGGGCGCTGCAGCGTTCGCAGCGTCCGCGCCAGTGGCCGGGCAAGCGCCGCATCCTGCGGGTCAATCTCAAGCAGCCAGTCGGCGAGTGCGCCGGCGTCACGCGCGGCTTCGGCCATCAGCGATACAAACGGCGCGGCGCTGCCCGCGCTGGCCCGCTCGCGGCAGAATTTGAGCGCATCCGTGGCGCGGCCGGCGTCGATCAACCGCCGCGCGTGCAGCCGCGCCAGGTAGACGCGCTGCGGATCCTGCTCGACGGCGCGGGCGGTGACGGCGGCGGCCTGCTCACGTTGCCCGAGTCGCTCAAGCAAGTCCAGCCGGGCCTCCAACGCTCCGTGCGGGGCGTTGACCAAGATCGGCTTGACCTCCGGCGCGTTGCGATGCTCGGTATGGGTCTCGTGAATGGCCGCATCGAATCGCGCGTACGCCGCCTCGGCCGCCGTGTGGTAGCCTTCCTCGGCCAGCACCTGTCCGAGCCGGAACCAGGCCGCGGTGACGCGCGGGTTGTTGAGCTCGCGATCGGCCGCCAGCGTCGCACTGCGATAGTGCGCGATCGCGGCCGGTAGGCGGCCCATGATGTGATGCACATTTCCGGCGAGCAGGTGCGCGTCGGCCGCATCGGGCCGGACCTGCAGCGCACGCTGCGCCTGCAGCAGGCCCTCGTCCAGGCGCCGCTGGCGGATGAGCACCAACGCGTACTGATACGCCAGGTCGTAGTAGATCGTTTCGCCGGCCTCGTCGAGTGCTTCGCGGACATGCCGCAGGGCCGCATCGACCCGGCCGTCCTCAAGCGCTTCCTTCGCGGACATGACGGCCGCCTGCACCGCAGCCGGCATCGCCGCTTCCTGCGGGGCACTCGGCTGCGTCGCGATCGGCTGGCTGGCGGCAACCTGCTCAAGCGCCAGCCGCGCGCGCGGGCCGAGCTCGGCCAGCGGCGCCTGACCCTGCGCCGCCGGGCCCAGTGAAAACAAGATTGCGACCGCCGCGGCGGCGCGCTGCCGGAATCCTGGCATTGACGGCATTGCCAAACCCCGCTTGATCAGGCGCTGCGCGCCCGGGCTCGTTTGCTGTTCTTGGCCGCTTTCGATCCGCCCGCCTCGCGGGCCGCGGCACCGCGCTTCGCACCCGTCGGCTTGCGCGACGCAGCGCTACGGGCTGGCTCACCCCGGCCGCGCGACTTGGCCGACTTCTTGGCGACCACGGGCACCAGATCTTCTTCGTCCAGCTCCGGCTCGGGCGGGTTCTCAGCCGCTTCCTCCTCGCGAGCCGCAGCGGCGGCGGCCGCGGCGCTGACCTGCTGCAGCATATTGCGCGAGGTGCGATCCGGGGGCACGCTGCGGATGCGCTCGACCGTGCCACGTCGCACGGCGGTGGCGAAGTCGTTCCACGCCTGCTTACGCAGCAGGGCGACGAATTCAAGCCCATCCTCGGCGGCGATCTGCCGCTCGAGGAACGCCTGGGCCTCCTCCAATGTGCAGTTCTGGGCCACCAGGCCCTCGGCGCGGGCGTAGGCCCACATGGCTTCGTCCAGCGGGATGGCGTGAATCTCAAACCCCAGCAGCCGCACGCGGGCGCGCGAATAGGCCTCCAGCCCGTCGACGCGCTCGAGATACGCGAGGATTTCTTTGCTGGATGCGCCGCGCAGCCGCTCAAGCGAGACGGCGTGCTCGGCCGCGAAGATCTTGTTCAAGGCGCGCGAGATGTCTTCGCACTTGAGCCGCGCGTCTGGATAGTCCTTCAATTCCGCCGTCAACTCCAGGGCCGAGATCACGCGCAGCTCGTTGTAATCCACCACCAGGGCACGCAATGCGTCCAGCGCTTCGCGGGCCTTCGGCTCGGGCACGTTCCGCGAAAGAATGCCCAGCAACATCTGCGTAATCGGGTCGCCGACGCTTGGTCGATTGACCTTCCCAAGTCTGCTGCGGAGCGTGCGAAACACCTGCTTGACGCGGCGTGCGCACTGCGTTGCGCCCTTCATGCCTGGCTGTCCTCCTCGGGAGTCGTTCCCTGCGCCGGCTGACGTGCGTTCAGCTCGGCCATGATCTGATTCAGCGATTCCACGGTCTCACAGGCGCGCCGCACCGAGTCATCCAGAACGAACACCAGCCGCGGGACGTGACGCAACACCACCTGCTCGGCGACGACGGCCCGCAGCCGGCCGCCGGCCTGCCGCAGGGCCTCGACGCACAGCTTGCGCTGTGCCTCCGGCGCCATGACGCTGACGCGTACGCGCGCCGACGCCAGGTCCGGCGCCACCTCGACGCGCGTGATCGAAGTCAGCGGCGGAATTCGCGGATCGCTGAGCCGCGTCTGAATGGCCTCCGCCAGCACCGTTCGAATTAAAGCTGCGATTCGTTCTAGTCTGCGCGACACGGGTTCCCCTGGGGGGTTCGAATGCTGCCCTGCGCACGCCTGGGCCTCACCACAATTCGATGTTGTAGTCGAGCAAGGTCGCCTCGGGGTGTGCCCGCAGCTCGTCGACGATTTTGGACAGCGCGCTCTCCACCAGCCGCGCGTCGTTGGCGATCATCGCAAAGCCGATGGTGGCGACCTGGCGACGGTCCAAATCCCCGATCTCGGCGATGGAGACGTTGTGCCGCGCGGCCAACCGGTCCTTGATGCTCTTGGTGATGCGGCGTTTGTCCTTGAGCGAGAGCGCTTCGTAGATTCCGAGCCGCACGCGCAGCAGGCCGACGTTGACGTTTTCGGTCTCGGGGAGCATTTCCGCCGCGTGTCGCCGGGCGATTTCCGCCCGTGAGCCAAGTTGCGATCAAAGCGTCTGGGCCACCTCGACGACTTCGTACGACTCAAGCACGTCGCCGGGCTTGAGGTCGTCGAAATTCGCAATCTTGATGCCGCACTCGAGCCCGGCCCGCACCTCGCGCGCGTCGTCCTTGAAGCGCTTGAGCGATTCGATCGCAGCGCCCTCCAGGATGATGCGTCCATCGCGAACCAGCCGCAGTTTGTGCGAGCGGGCCACCACGCCATCGACCACGGCACAGCCGGCGATGGTGCCCACGCGTGAGACGTTGAAGACCTGCCGCACTTCGACCTTGCCGCGGGCCTCTTCGTGCGCCTCGGGCGCCAGCAAGCCGGCCAGGGCCTTGTGCAGATCATCGATTATTTCATAAATGACCCGGTAGATGCGGACGTCGACGCCCACCTGATCCGCGAGTTGCCGGGCGCGGTCGTCGGCTACAACATGGAAGCCGATGATGATCGCGGACGAAGCCTGCGCGAGTCGCACGTCGGCCTCGCTGATCGTGCCTACGCCGGCATGCAGAATGCTCAGGCGGGCCTTGTCGCGCGGGAAGTCGCCCAGGGACTTGCGCAGCACGTCGACCGAACCTTGCATATCGGCTTTGACGATGATGTTGAGCTCGGGGATCTGCTCCTGCCCACCGCCTGCGAGCAGGTCGGCCAGCGTCTGCGGCTTGCGGATCTCCAACAAGGCCGCATCCCGCCGCTTCTGGCGGATTTCGGCCGCAATTTCCTTGGCGCGCGAGAGATCGTTCAGCACGAACAACTGATCGCCGGCCTGCGGCAGCTCGTCCAGCCCGCCGACTTCGACCGGCGTGCCCGGGCCGGCCTCGGCGATCCGCTTGCCCAGGCCATCGATCAGCGAGCGCACCTTGCCAGACGCCGGACCGCAGACGAAGACCTGCCCGGCCTTGAGCGTGCCTTCGCGCACCAGCACCTGCGCCACGACGCCGCGGCCCTCGCGCATCTGGGCCTCGATCACAGTCGCCAGCGCCGGGACAGTCGGGTCGGCCTTCAGATCCAGCAGCTCGCTGAGCGTGCTCAGGTGCGCGACCAGGTCGTCCACGCCCAGGCCGGTCGTGGCGCTGGTCTTGATTACGTCGGTCTGACCGCCCCACTCGGTCGGCGTCAGGTCGTGCTCGGAGAGCTTCGAGAAAATGCGCGTGGTATCCACGCCTGGCAGATCGATCTTGTTGAGCGCCACCACCACCGGCACCTTCGCGGCCCGCGCGTGGTTCAGCGCCTCGATCGTCTGCGGCATCGGCCCGTCGTCCGCGGCGATCACCAGCACCACCACGTCGGTCAGGTTGGCGCCCTGGGCCCGCATGGCGGTGAAGGCCTCGTGGCCGGGCGTATCGAGGAACGTAACGTGCCAATCGCCGCGATCGATGCGGTAGGCGCCGATGTGCTGCGTAATGCCGCCCGCCTCGCCCTTGGCGACATTCGTCCGACGGATCGCGTCCAGCAGCGAGGTCTTGCCGTGGTCGACGTGCCCGAGCATCGCGACCACCGGCGGGCGCGGCGCCAGCTTGGTGCGCTCGCGGTTGGCGAATTCGTCCTGGATCAGCTCCAGCGGGGTTTTGGCCCGCGCGATTTCGATCGAGAGGTTCAATTCGAGCGCCAGCAGCTCCACCTGCTCGGCCTCGAGCATCTGGTTCGCCGTAAACGGGCGGCCTACGTGCTCCAGCAGTTTCGCGAAAATTGTGTTGAATGGCACGCCGGCCTTGGCGCTGAACTCTTTCACCGACAGCGGACAGATGATCTCGACCACGCTACGGCGCTGCGTCGGATGCGGCGCGTGCGCGGTAGGGGTGCTGCGGCGCTTCTCGGCCACGCGACGATCACGGATGCCGTGACCCGTGGCGCTAGCCAGCCGCTCCTGACGTTCGATCACATCCTGATCGCGCCACTCGCGCAGCCGCTCGGTGATGATCTCGGCGGCGCGACCCTGCCGCCTCGGGCTGAGCGCCTTGGCCCGTGCTGCTTCCTCTTCTTCGCGGCCGCGGAACCCGGGTCGACGTCCACGTCCGCCGTCGCGCGGCGGAGCGCCCGGAATGCTCGGCCCGGTTGGGATCCCGCCGGGCGCCGGACGCGGGCGCGGCGGGGCTACCGGATCGGGCCGCTCGATGCGAACCACGCGCGGCCCCTTCAACTCGGCCGGCTTGGGCACAAGCTGTGGACCAGCCGGACGCACCGGCTCGGCCGGCGGAGCCGCCTGCGCCGCCGGCGCGGC
>CAZHTF010000094.1:0-10789 GCA_964535305.1 uncultured Planctomycetales bacterium
GGTCGCCTCGCACAGCTCGGCCGTCAGCGCCGGCGAGAAGAACTTCGCCACGCCGGTCTTGAAGGCGCTCTGCCCGTCGGCGGCCTCGACTTTCACATATGGCAGGCCGCCGGCGCCGATGCCGCGCAAGATTGCTTGCAGGCTGTTGTCGGCTTTCTCGATCTCACTCTGCGAAATGTCTGCCCCGCCGGGCACACGGATGCAGCGCACCACGCCGCCCTGTTCGAGCGCGGCGCCGAATACTTTGAAGTCGGTCTTGCGGCAAATTTCGGAGACATCGCAAATGCGCAGGTCAAAGCGCGTGTCGGGCCGGTCGATGCCGTATTCGGCCATCGCCTGCTGGTACGTCATGCGCGGGAATGGACGCGGCACGTCGACGCCCAGCACCTCGCGCCAGACACGCACCAGGTAGCCCTCGGCCACGTTCAGCACGTCGTCCATCTGTACGAACGACATCTCCACGTCGAGCTGCGTGAACTCCGGCTGGCGATCCTTGCGGCTGTCTTCATCGCGAAAGCAGCGCACAATCTGCATGTAGCGGTCGAACCCGCTGATCATCAGCAGTTGCTTAAAAAGCTGCGGCGACTGCGGAAGCGCATAAAAAGTGCCCGGGTGCTTGCGCGATGGAACCAGAAAGTCCCGCGCACCCTCGGGCGTGCTCTTGGTCAGAAACGGCGTCTCAATCTCGACGAAGCCCTGCTGGTCAAAATAGTCGCGAATGATCTTTACCGTGCGGTGCCGCGTGCGCAGCGCGTGCTGCATCGTCGGCCGCCGCAGGTCCAGGTAGCGATACGCCAGCCGCAGCTCGTCGTCTTTGACGCCGTTGTCGTCTTCGACAGCGAAGCGCGGCGTTTCAGAGGTGCTGAGCAGATCCAGCTCGTGCACGTTGACTTCGACCCGGCCGGTGCTGAGATTCGCGTTGACCAATCCGTCAGGCCGCAGGGCCACTTCGCCGCGCACCGCGATGCAGTACTCGCTCCGTAGCCTGCCGGCGGCTTCGTGCGCGACCGGGTCGGTTTCCGGGTTGAATTTCAACTGCACGATGCCCTCGCGATCGCGCAGATCGATGAACACCATGCCGCCGTGATCGCGCCGACCGGCGACCCAGCCGCACAGCAGGACGGGCTTGCCGACGTGTTCGACGCCAATTTGGCCGCAATAGCACGTTCTCTGGTTGTAAGCCAACGGCACGCGCGTACTCCGTTCGGTTCGTTCGGCGCGCCTGCTTGCGTGCGCCGCTCTGGGTGCGCCTTGTGCAGCGGCGTCGCCAAGACCACGGATCGTATCTGCCGTCGGCGCGGTGCGTCAAAGCGCAGCGGATGGGCGCGCGGCGCTGAATTCGAAGTCCGGCGCCTTGCATTCCGGCCGAATCGCTCGCTTCCGCTCGCGGCTCTGACTTGAAACGCCGCGGTTCACTTGCCAACCGCCGCGCTGCGCCCGATGCTCACGCGTGCAGGCGGGTCAGTGCCGGCCTGCGTCGCTTGGGAGCCGGGAATGGCCGTTCATCCGACCGCCATCGTCGCGCGTGGGGCCCAGATCGACCCGACCGCCGACGTCGGACCGTACGCAATCGTCGAGGACGGCGTCAGCATCGGCCCGCAGACGCGCATCTTCCCGCACGCATTTATCGCCAGCGGTACAACGCTCGGCCGCGGCTGCTCGGTCCACCCGTTCGCGGTCGTCGGCCACTGGCCGCAAGATCTGGCCTGGGACGGGGCGCCCAGCTACACCAGCATTGGCGACGAGACCGTCATCCGCGAGCACGCCAGCGTGCATCGCGGCACGATTCCCGAGAGCACGACACGGCTCGGGCAGCGCTGTTACCTGATGGCCTGCGCGCACGTCGCGCACAATTGCGTGCTCGGCGACGAGGTCAAGCTCGCGAATTCCGCGCTGCTAGCGGGTCACGTGCACGTCGGCAGCCGCGCCTTCATCAGCGGCCACGCCGCGGTGCATCAGTTCGTGCGCATCGGCGAGCTGGCCATGATCACCGGCGCCGGCCGCATAGTGAAAGACGTGCCGCCGTTCATGCTGGTCGGCCCGGCGGGCCCGCTGACGATCAACGTGGTCGGGCTGCGCCGCGCCGGATTATCTGCTGCCGAGCGGCTGGAGCTGCGGCAGTGTCATCGATTGCTCTATCGCGAAGGCCTGCACCATCCGAACGCGGTCGAGCGCGTCGCGGCGCTGGTACAGAGCGAACCCGGGCGGCGGCTGCTCGAGTTCCTGCGCGCCCCAAGCAAGCGCGGCTACCTGCCGCTGCGACGCCGGGCAGCGCGGCGCAAAGAGGACCTGATCGAGTAGTCGCCGGGCGATATCGTCCCGGTCGAATCGAGCGGCGCCGCGCGGCGCGGAATTGCTCGGAGAGAGTCGCACCGCACCGCAGGCACCGCGGGCGGTTGGAGTTGCCGATTGCGTATCGCGCTGGCACAGACAAACCCGACCATCGCCGAGATCGCCGGCAATTCGCTGCGGATCGAGACCTACTTGCGACAGGCGGCCCAGGCGCAGGCCGAACTGGTGATCTTCCCGGAGCAGTCCATTCTCGGATATCCCGCGAAAGATCTGCTGCTGCGCGGCGAAGTGATCCGTGCCAATGTCGCCGCACTCGAACGCGTCGCAGCGCAGACCAGCGGCGGACCGGCGGCCATCGTCGGCTTCGCCGAGCCAAACCCGGCCGAGCGCGGCCGACCGGTGTACAACACCGCTGCGCTGCTACACGGCGGGCGGATCGCCGCGACCTGGCGTAAGCGGCTGCTGCCGACCTACGACGTATTCGACGAGGCCCGCTATTTCGAACCCGCCGGCCCGCAGTCGCCGTTCACGTGCAATTCAACCCGCATCGGCGTGACGATCTGCGAAGACCTGCTGGCGGAGCCGCTGCTGGGCCGGCCGCTGTACGAATGCGACCCGGTCGGCTTGCTCGCTGGGGCGGGGGCCGAGCTGCTGATCAACATCTCCGCCTCGCCGTTCGCGCTCGGCAAGCACGAGTGGCGGCTGAAGCTGCTGTGCGAGCACGCGCGGCGCCACCAGCGGCCGATCGTGTACGTCAATCAGGTCGGCGGGAACGACGAGATCCTCTTTGATGGCGCGAGCTGCGTGGTTGGGCCGGATGGCAGCGTATTGGCGCAGGCCCGCAGCTTCGACGAAGACCTGCTGATCGTCGACCTGCATCCGCAGGCAGCCGCGGCGCGCCGCGAACGACTGCCGACCGGCGTCGAGAGCCTGCACGACGCGCTGGTCATGGGCCTGCGCGACTACCTGCGAAAGTGCGGCTTCAAATCCGTCGTGCTGGGCCTCTCCGGCGGCATCGACTCGTCGGTCGTCGCCGCGCTGGCCGTCGCCGCGCTCGGTGCGGAAAACGTGCACGGCGTGGCGCTGCCCAGCCGCTACAGCAGCGAGCACAGCATCGAGGACGCGCGGCAGCTCGCGAACAATCTCCGGATGCGCTTCTCGATCATGCCGATCGAGCCGCTGCATGCCGCATACGAAAAGACGCTGGCGCCACTCTTCGCCGGCACACGCCCGGACGTCACCGAGGAGAATATCCAGTCGCGCATTCGTGGCGGGCTGCTGATGGCGCTCTCGAACAAATTCGGCGCGCTGCTGCTCACAACCGGCAACAAGAGCGAAATCGCCGTCGGTTACTGCACGCTCTACGGCGACATGTGCGGCGGGCTGGCGGTCATCAGCGATGTTCCCAAGACGCTGATCTACCCGCTGGCGCGCTTCATCAACGAACGCGCGCGCACCACGCCGGGCGCCGCAGCAGCCGCAGGCGTGATCCCCGAGCGTGTGTTTTCGAAAGCGCCTTCAGCGGAGCTGCGCCCCAATCAGACCGATCAGGACTCGCTGCCGCCATATGAAACGTTGGATGCGATCCTGGATCGGTATGAAGAGCAGCTTCAGAGCGCTTCGCAGATCGTCGCGAGCGGGCATGATCCGTGCATCGTGGCGGAAGTGCTGCGGAAGATTCACATCAGCGAATACAAGCGGCAGCAGGCCGCGCCGGGCCTGCGCGTCACGAGCCGAGCGTTTGGATTTGGCCGGCGCATGCCGATCGCAGCGGCGTCGCCGAGCGGCTGATGCTTTGCAGGCGGGTTATTCGCCTACGCCGGCACGCTCGCGTTCGCGCTGCGCAGTGATGAACGGCCGAATCCGCTCCAGGAATCCGTCGACTTCTGGCATGTCTGACGCCGCGATCTGCCCATTTTTCAAATAGCCGAGGATCAGGTCGACATGCTCGTCCTTGGGCTCCAGCCCCGCCGCTTCCAGGTGGTAGCGCACCGCGCTCTTGCCGCTGTTGGGTCCGAGCACCAGCTCCACCGGACCGGCGCCGATCAGCTCCGGCGGGAACGGCATGTACATGTCGCGGTGTTTGAGCTGACCGTTCTGATGAACGCCCGTCTCGGTGCGGAACAGGTTGCGCCCGACGACGGGCTTGTTCGCGGCGGGCCGGAATCCGGTCATCTCGGCGACAAGCTTCGAGAGCGCGAACAGCTTGCTCGGGTCGACGCTGGCGGATTTCTGGTATTCCTGGTGATGCAGCGTCAGCGCCAGCACGACCTCTTCGATCGACGTGTTGCCGGCCCGTTCGCCGATGCCGTTGATCGTGCCCTGCACCACATTGGCGCCGGCTTTCACGGCCGCAAGCGCATTGGCCGTGGCCAGCCCCAGGTCGTTGTGGAAGTGCACGGCGATCATCGCGTCGTCAATGCTCTTGACCGTGTCCTGAATGCGGCGGATGGCGGCGGCGACTTTGTCAGGCGTCTGCACGCCGACGGTATCGGTGTAGCCGACCGAGACGCAGCCGGCCTGAATGGCGGCTTCGTACGCTTCGCTGAGGAACTCCGGCTCGGCGCGCGAGGCGTCCTCCGGGCCGAACGAGATGATTTCAAAGTGCTTGCTGGCGTACTCGATCGAATCGGTCAGCGTGCGGATGATCTGCGCCCGCGTCATGCCGTGCTTGTGCTCGCGATGCAGCGGACTGACGCCGATGAACAGCGTGATGGCCCGCTTGAACGGCGAGACGTTCGCGAGCGCCTCGGCGGAAGCGTCGATGTCCTCTTTCTTGGTGCGCGAGTGCGCCGACAGGATCGGCCCGTTGACCTTGCGGGCGATGGCCTTGACGCCCTCCATCTCGATCGGACCGGCGGCAGGAAAACCACAGTCGATCGAGTGGATTCCGGCATCCGCGAGTGCCTGAGCCACGATCGCCTTCTGACCGGGTTCGAGTGAAACGCCGGGCGTCTGCAAGCCGTCGCGCAGCGTCGTGTCGCTGATGCGCACCAGCGGGCGGCCCTTCTGGTAGCGGAGGACCATTCGCTTCATCTTACGATTGATCGCCGAGAACATGATGTCACCTGACTCCCGGGCTGACCGAACCTGCCGATCGCCCGAGTTGCACGACCGAAACGCACCGCGACGCCAACTCAACCGGCAATTTACGAGAGCTTAACCTGTGCATTGAAGCACAGCCGCGGGCGGTTGTCGATAAGCCCAGACACACAATGCACCCCACGCACGCCGTCGCCGTCGCCGTACCGGAATGCGCTGCCGCGCGGCCTCCGTCTCCGAACCCGGACACGCGTCGCGATGATTCGTTAGCCGCGCAGACGCTTCGCCGCCTGCGGCGGCAGCCGGCATGATTCGTCCGCCAAAGGAGCCTGGCGACGTCGACTGCGGAGCCACTCGAGCGCCAGTGCCAGAAAGAACGGCCCGAAGACGGCGGGCGTGACCCACGCCGGCTGTCGCCAAACGCCGCCGGCTTCGCGAATCGCGTCCGCCTCCCACGAAACGCACGCCGTGATCACCAGCACCCACCACGGCCAGGCCGATCGCACTGCCAGCAGCGGGATTAGCCAGGTGAGGTACCAGGCGTGCATCGTGGGCGAAAAGACCAGCCCCGTGCCAATCGCGCAGCGGCCGGCGTCCGCCGGCGACATCCGCCGCAGCCCGGCCCACAGCGCCGCCCCGCCGACGATCAGAAATGCGCCAGGCGCAACCCAGAATTGCGGGACGAACGCTCCGAGCGCCGCACGGCCGCCGGCGAGCACGCTGTATTCCGTCGAGAAATGCAGCAGCGGCGCGACCAGCCCCGCGCCGGCGCTGCCCAGCGGCGCTGCCGGAGCGGCAAATGTCAGCAGCAGCAGCACCGCGCACGCCGCCGCGTTGCGCAATGCCCCGCGCTGCCAGGCGGTCGCGAGCAGCCACGGCACCAGCAGCACGGCGAACCACTTCATCGCGATCGCCAGACCCAGAAGCGCAGCGCCGTAGAGCACGCCACGCGGCGCCGCGGATGCACCGCCGCGCGATTCGTCCGGCCGCAAACCGATTCCATCAGCGCCCGTCGCACGGCGGGGCAATTCTTCGGCGCCGCGAAGGTGCTGCAGCGCGGCAGCCAGCGGCAGCAGCGCCAACGCGTCCAGGTGCCCGCGCTGCGCGAATGCCCAGCCGACCAGCGGACACAGCAAATACACGCCCACCAGCCGCGCGTCCGCGCCGCGCCGCGCCCAGCCGCGCGCCAGCAGCAGCGCCGTCCCCAGGTCGGCCGCGAGGATTACGAGTTTGAACGCCAGTGGATGCGTCGAGACCCGCGCGATCAGCGCAAACGTCAGCTCCGCCGCCGGCCCGTAGATCGCGGCGTGCTCGGGGTGATTCACCAGTTGCGAAAGCGCGCGCGGCGAGAGCCCGCCCAGCAGGCTGCGAGCTTCTTCCTGCGCCCGTAGCGAATCCAGCGCCGCCGCGCTTGGCGGGCTCAAATACGGATTCTCACCGTGCAGAATGACGCAGCCTTCCCAGATGTAGCGGTAGACATCGTCGCTGCTTGGAAGCGGCAGCAACGCGACGCGCGCCGCGATCGCCAGCAACCAGATCGCGCGGGTCGAAGGCAGCGGACCCGGCGGCGTTCGCCGCGCGGCAGCAACGCTCGCCGCGAACGCCAGCCAGGCAGCGCCGCTGATCAGATAGAGCACCTGAGCCGTACGCGTGGGAAGCGCGGCGGTCGTGAGCCAGCTCAGCAGTGCCCCGCACGGATACACCGCCAGCAGCGAAAACAAAATGACCGAAAAGCGCCGCCGCATGATCGGCAGACGTTACGTGGTCTGAAGCGGGCTGGCCACAAGCTGCTCAGCGCTGGCGGGGTCGTGCGTTCCGCGTGCGCCGCGGCGCGGTCGCGAGGCCAGCCCCAGGTTGATCAGCCCGATCGCGAAGAGCAGCAGAAATGTTCCACCGACGTAGTGATCCGCCGGGAGGAAGATCAGCCACTGCGCAAATGCGAACGTGCCCAGCAGGATCTCTGCCAGCCACAGCCGCGAGCTGCTCACGCGATATACGCACGTTTTCGCTGGCGCGCCGCGGCTGCCGCTCTTCGGCGTTCGCACGAATTCGCCGCCGCGCTGCGTCAGTCCAGCGAGCACGGCGACGGTGTTGTTGAGCGAGAGCCCCATTCCCAGGAGCATGAGCTTCAAAATTCCGACCAGCCCGACTGCCCCGCCGCCCAGCGACCAGCGCGCGTACACATACGCCAGCGAGGGCGCCAGTGCCGCGAGGCCGATCAGAATCCAACTGAGCCAGAGGAACGTGCCGAAACGCTCGGGCCCGGAAATCCAGAGCAGCGGCCGCCCCAGCAGCACCATCAGCACCATGAACACGTTGATGGAATACTGCGTCAGGTGCAGCGTCGCCTCCAGCTTCTGCACCACAGACAGCGACGAGCGCCACAGCGCCGGAAGCAGCTTGCGCGCCGTCTGGATCGAGCCGGTCGCCCAGCGCCGCTGCTGACTCTTCAGCGCGCCGGCGTCGGCCGGAATCTCCGCCGGGCAGACTTCGTCGGCGACGTATTCGATCCGCCAGCCGGCGAGTTGCGCCCGGTACGAAAGGTCGAGATCCTCGGTCAGCGTGTCGCCCTGCCAGCCTTCGACGCGCGGATCCTCAATCGCGCTGCGCCGCCAGACGCCGCCGGTGCCGTTGAAGTTCAGCAACAGCCCGTTCCAGGCCCGGGCGCTCTGCTCCACGCCGAAATGCCCGTCCATTCCCAGCGCCAGCGCCTGCGTCATCCATGAATCGTTCTCGTTCAGGTGCCCCCAGCGGCCCTGCACACAGCCAACCTGCGGTTGGCTCGCCAGCAGCGGGATCATCCGCCGCAGAAACTCCGCCTGCGGGACAAAGTCGGCGTCGAAGATCGCGATGAATTCGCCGCGCGCGGCCTTCAGCCCCGCCGCCAGCGCCCCGGCCTTGAAATGCTGGCGCTCGGTGCGGCGAACGACGCTGATCTGGTGTCCGCGTCGTCGCAGTTCATCGACCACCTGGTCGACCACCGCGCGTGTCGCATCGGTGCTGTCGTCCAGCACCTGCACTTCATGACGGCCGCGCGGGTAGTCCATGTTCGCCGCGGCCAGGATCACGCGCCGCGCGACGTGCAGCTCGTTGAACAGCGGGATCTGCGTGGTGACGATTGGCCAATCGGCATCCGTCTTGGCCGCCGCACAAAAGCGCTCAGCCAGTTCGAGTTGTCGCGCGCGGACCGCGTTGCGTTGCCGGTGCGTGAGCAGCACGAGCGCGTACATGTGAACGCCGTACAGCGCTGGCGCGATCGTCAGGATCAGGAAGATGCATAAGGCAACGGTCTGCAACCACGGCGGCAACAGCATCCGGGAGCTCTCGGGGATTTCGAAGGCGAACGCCAATCCGAGCCAATCGCGGGCACGGGCAGCCCCGCCGGCTGATCGCGCCTGCGGGTAGTATCAGAACCGTTGCCCGCCGACAAGCCATCGCGCCGGCGAGCTTTGCCGTTTAGAGTATTCCGCCATGAAGCCCGAATCTTACGCCGCGATCCGTTTCGCGCTGTTCGTCGGCGCGTTGCACGTGCTCGCACCGCTCGCACACGCGCAAGAGGACGAGGTCGTCGCGCTGCAAGCCGCGCTGGATCGCAGCGGCTACAGCGCCGGAATCATCGACGGCAAGCTCGGTCGCAAGACACAGCTCGGCCTGCAGGCGTTTCAGACCCGCAGCGGGCTGCCCGCCAGCGGCGAGCTCGACGTGCGTACGCGCGGTCTGCTGCGGCTCGACGACGCGAGCACGTACACCAACTACACCGTCACACCCGCCGACCTGCGCGACGTTGGCGGCCCCGTGCCCGAAGATTGGAATCGCCGCGCTGCGCTGGATCGCCTGCGCTACGACACGCTCGCGGCGCTGCTGGCGGAGCGCGGGCATTGCAGCCGCGAGTTGCTGGCGCGGCTCAATCCGGGCAAACGGCTGGAGTCGCTGGCCGCGGGCGACAGTCTGCGTCTCCCCAATACGCGGCCGGAACGCGACGATCCTCCGATCAGCGCGCTGGAGGTGCACCTCGAAGAGAGGCTGGTGCGCGGCTTCGACGCCAGCGGGCAGCTCGCATTGCAATTCCACTGCTCGATCGCAGCGTTCGCGGAGAATCGCCCGCGCGGGGCGGCGGAAGTATCGATTATCGTGATGAACCCAGAGTATACGTTTCGCCCGGAGATGTGGCCGGAGGTTCGCAACGTGGATCGCGTGCTGCAAATTCCCGCCGGCCCGCGCAACCCCGTGGGCCTGTGCTGGATCGGGCTGAGCCTGCCGGGCTACGGCATCCACGGCACGCCCAACCCGGAGCTGATTGGCAAGACCGGCTCGCACGGCTGCATCCGGCTTGCGAACTGGGACGCGGTGCGGCTGGGCAACGCCGTGCGCGTCGGCATCCCGGTGCGTTTTTCGGGCCAATAGGCACTCGGAGATGCGATATCGGACGTTCCGGCGAGTGCTTCCGTTCTTGCGCGCCGGCGCTTGACGTGATCGGTTTCCGGCGCGCATACTTGTATTAGATATCAATCAGTTGGCGAGCCGTTCGTCGGCTGTTCGTGGTGTCTTCAGGATGTTCGAAATGTCGCTCGCTCATGTGCCCAACGCCAGCACGGTTCGTGTACGCGGGATTCGCACCGACAGCACGCTCGCCTATCGACTCATGGAGATGGGCTTGATCGAGGGCGCCGAGGTCGAGGTGCTCGGCCGCGCGCCGCTGGGCGATCCGCTGCGCGTGCGCCTGGGCGACTACGAACTCTCGCTGCGCGCCAAGGAAGCTGACCTGGTCGACGTCGCCTAGTCGCGCCGCGCCGCCTGCGCGCCATTCGGATGCCTCCAACCGTCGACACGTCCGCCGATTCACACGCCACGATTTCAAACCCGCCTGCGGCCGCTGCGCGCGGCGTGATCCGTGTCGCGCTCATTGGAAACCCGAATACCGGCAAGACCACGCTGTTCAACGCGCTGACCGGTTTCGCACGGCATGTCGCCAACTATCCCGGCGTAACGGTCGAAATCGTCAGCGGCCGCGTCACCAACGCACAGACCCAGATCGAGGTTATCGATCTGCCCGGGACGTATAGCCTGGCGGCGACATCGCCGGATGAGCAGGTCGTCAGCGACATGCTGCACGGCCTGGCCGATCATCGCCGGCCGGATGCGATCCTGGCGATCGTGGATGCGTCGAACCTGAAGCGAAATCTATATCTGCTCAGCCAATTACTCGAGCAAGGTCTGCCGCTGCTGGTGGCACTGAACATGACCGACATCGCCGCGGCTCGCGGGCTACGGATCGATGTGGCCGGCCTGGAGCGCGGCTTGGGCGTGCGGGTCGTGCCGATCGTTGCGCGCGACGCTGGCACGCTGCCGCCGATGATCGCGGCGCTCGAGCAGGGCGTGCGGCAGCCGGCGAGCGGCGGCCGCGCGCCGCTCGATGCGGAGCTGGTTCGGTCGGCGAACGCGCTGTGCACCAGCG
>CAZHTF010000095.1:0-10507 GCA_964535305.1 uncultured Planctomycetales bacterium
TTGCTCGCCTATGAGGATTCCAGTGTGATGGGCATCCGCAAATCAGATGGAAAATTCGTGTTCATCGTTTTGCGGGGCGATACACAACTCAATTTCCACAAACTCTCGCAACATATTGGTGATGTCCGCGCGGCAACCATTGAGGAGATCAAGGATACAGGAGCCGTTCCCGGCTACGCATCCCCCATCGGGATAAAAAACTCTCTCGTGATCGTGGACTCATTGATCCCGCATGCAACCAATCTGGTGGCGGGCGCCAGCCTGGTGCTGATCGCGATCCGAGCGCGCGATGTGTACGCCCTCAATCGCAGAGACTTCGCGATCGCGCTGCTGGGTGCGGCGGCGGCATTCGGCTGGAGCGTGCTGTCGGCAACGCGGTTCTTCACGCCGAGCGCCGCAGCTTCATCCGCCGCGGAATCGCCGGCGGCCGCGCTGGCGTTTGAGCAGGCCGCGCGCGACGCATTCCACGGGCGTTTGGCGCCCGCCGCTGGCTTCGTATCCGCGATGCGCGGCGCGTCAGCCGTCCGGCTCGACACGCTGGCGTATGACGTGCTGTTTCTCGACGCCGCCGCACTCACAAGTCTGGATGATCGTGGCGTGCAGCGCGGGCTGTCGCGGGCAGGCGCGGCACTGCGGCCCGGCGGAAGGCTGCTGATCGTCGGACCGCGCGATGGCCGCATCGAGGCGGCCCTGCGGAATTACGCCCACGACGCAGCCCGTGCCGCGCACGCAGCCGACGAAATTCTTCACGAGCTACGCTGCCCGCGGCGGAACTGGCGCGCCTGGATCATCGGGCGCGACGTGAAGGAGTGGCTGACGCAGATGCTGGCGGATGCTGCCGCGCAGCTCACGCTGTCGCCGCTGGATCCGATGTAACTCGCGTCGATTACATGCAGATTCATTTTTGTCCAGATGTGCAACATGCTGCGTGAATGGTCCTTTGCGCCGCCAGGCGCGGCAGTCGTATGCGTTGCGGGCCCGTGGCGCACACCGGCGGTGCGCGTTTCGCCCCAACGGGGCGAAGGAATGTGGTCACGTGCACGTGTGGCCGACGGCGCGATTTTCGCGCCAACGGGGCGAAGGAATGTAGCCGCGGGTGGAGCGAGGCCCGCAGGGCCGAGCGGAACCCGTGGAATCGTGCGAGCAAATCTCTTCCGCCCCGGCGGGGCGGAGGAGTCCTAGCGGCGGCGGTTCGCAAGCGTCGGCGCTCGTGCGCGACACGCGTTCCCCGCACACAAGCGCCCCGCGCAACGCGCAAGTCGTTCGGTCTTTCCACGGATCGCGCTGCGAGCCCGGGGCCCTGCGCTCCACGCCGCGGCCCCTTCGCGGCCGAATTCAAGGCACTACGCGACTGAGCAAGAATGAAACTGCTCTAGATGCGGGCGAGCACGATGCAGGCGTTGTGGCCGCCGAAGCCGAACGAGTTGCTCATCGCGACGCGGACGCGCGCGTCGCGCGCCGTGTTCGGGACGTAATCGAGATCGCACTCGGCGTCGGGCGTCGCGAGGTTGATCGTGGGCGGCAGCGTGTTGTGCTGCATGGCTTTCACGCAGGCAATCGCCTCGATCCCGCCGCTGGCGCCTAGCAAATGCCCGGTCGAGCTTTTGGTGCTGCTGACGGCCAGCTTCTTGGCCGCCGGACCGAAGACGGCCTTGATCGCCTTGGTCTCGGCCAGGTCGCCCAGCGGCGTGCTGGTGCCGTGCGCGTTGATGTAATCCACCTCGTCGGGCTGTATGCCGGCATCGGCCAGCGCGGCGATCATCGCGCGGCCGGCGCCCTTGCCGACCGGATCGGGCTGCACCATGTCGCCCGAGTCGGCCGTTGCGCCGCAGCCGAGCACCTCGGCGTAAATCCGCGCGCCGCGGCGCTTGGCGGATTCGTATTCCTCAAAAATCAGCACGCCAGCGCCCTCACTCAGCACGAACCCATCGCGATCCTTGTCGAACGGGCGCGAGGCTTGCTGCGGGTCGTCATTGCGAACGCTGAGCGCCTTCATCGCGGCGAAGGCCGCCAGCCCGAGGGGCGTCAGGGCTGCCTCGGTGCCGCCGGTGACGATCAGATCCGCCAGGCCTTTGCGTATGCTATTGAAGGCATCGCCCATCGCGTTCCCGGCGGAAGCGCAGGCGGTGGCAACCGTGGTATTGACGCCCTGCAGGCCAAATTCGATCGAAATGTGTCCGGAGCTGGCGTTGGCCATCAGCTTCGGAATGGTGAAGGCCGAGACCTTGCTCGGGCCTTTCTCGAGCAGCCGCTTGTGCTGCTCTTCAAGCTCGGTCAACCCGCCGATGCCGGTGCCGATGATCACCCCGGCGCGGGTCGGGTCCGACTTGCTGATGTCGAAACCGGCGTCAGCGATGGCCTCCTTGGTGGCCACGATCGCGAGCTGCGCGAAGCGATCCATGCGCTTGATCTGGCGGTGATCCAGATGCTGGGCCGGGTCAAAATCGGCACACTCGCCGCCGAAACGCACGTCCATGGCGGAGACGTCAAAGCGGCGGATACCGCGGATGCCCGAACGGGCGCAGATCAACCCGTCCCAGAAGCTGGCAACAGAGCAGCCCAGCGGCGTGACTGCGCCGAGCCCGGTGACGACGACGCGACGTTCGCCCATGGCGTACTTACTTCTTACTTGTTGTTTTCGCTGATGTGCTTGTGAATATAGTCGATTGCCTGCCCGACCGTCTGGATCTTCTCGGCCTCTTCGTCGGGGATGTTCAGCTCGAATTCCTCCTCGAACTCCATCACCAGCTCGACGGTGTCCAGCGAGTCGGCGTTCAAATCGTTGACGAACGACGTGTCTCGGCTGATCTCGGCCTCCGCCACGCCCATCTGCTCGCTGACGATCTTCTTTACTTTCAGTTCAACTTCGGCGATTTCGGGCACGTGCCGTTCCTCCTGGGAGGCGCTCGAATACATCCACGTTTCTGTGGTACCTTCGGCGACGCCTTCCTAACGCCGGCGTCGGAGCTTCGCAAGGGTTAGCGCGGTCTTAACGACACGCACTGCGCATCGACGGGTCCGACCCGACTGCAAGCGGTCTAGACGCACCCTCAGAAGCGCGAATACTACTCGCGCTTCGCTGGCTTGCCAAGGGCCGCGCGGCCGGCGGCGCAGCGCACGCCAAGCCAAACCGCTACCGCTCGCGGCTCAGAGCTGAATCGTCGCCAGCGGTTTGAACGCAAGACGGCTCGGCGGCGCCGCGCTGGCTGCCGCCGCGCAGCGCTGGTAGGCTCAGCGCAGGCGATCTTCGCCTGTCGAGGAATTTGGCCATGCCGATGTTTCGTGCTCGATCGATTCGACTGTTGAGGAATTGCATGCTGATTGCGTTGAGCGTTCCCGCCGTCGCGGATGTGCCGCCGGGGTCTCCGGTGGCTGACGCCTTGCGGCGGGCGGATGCCGCCGTCGCCACGATCATTTCCGTGCCCGCGGATCAACGTTCGGCCGCGAACACGCTTTTCGCGCTCGATGATCTGATCACGCGGCTATCGGCGGAGACGTCGCTGACGCAGTTCATGGCGCATGTTTCGACCGATGCGGCCGAGCGCGAGGCGGGCCAGACCGCCGAGGAGCACGTCAACAACTGGATGATTGAGCTCGGCAAGAACGAGTCGATGTACAACGCACTCAAGGCGCTGCAGGCCACGAATCCGAAGCTCGATGCCGAGGAGTCGCGCCTGCTGCAGCACACGCTGCGCGACTACCGCCGCGCTGGCATGGAGCTTTCCGCCGAGCAGCGTGAGCAGCTCAAGCAGCTCGAGAAGGAGATTGTGCGGCTCACGCTGGAGTTCGAAAAGAATGTGCGCGAAGACGAAACGCGCGTGCCGCTGACCGAGCAGGAGCTGGTCGGCGTCTCGGCCGACGTGCTGGCCACGATCCCGCGAAGCAGCGGGCTCTACCTGGTTGGCATGGACTATCCCACGTACAACCCGATCCAGGAGCAGGCCGAGAGCGGCACCACGCGGCAGAAGCTGTGGGTGGCGTACAAACGCCGCGGCGGGAAGAGCAACGTCGCTATTCTCGAGCAGGTGCTGCAGCTGCGCAGCCGCGCGGCCAAGCTGCTGGGCTACGCACACCCCGCGGATTTCGAGACCGAGACGCGCATGTCCAAGAACGCGGCCGCGGTGCGGAAGTTCTACGACGATCTCCGTCCGCTGGTGCGCAAGAAGGCCGAGCTAGATCTGCAGGAGCTGACCGCGGCGAAGCGCGAGCACACGCGCGACCCGGCCGCCAAGCTGCAGGCCTGGGACCAGCCGTTCTATGAGCAATACTTGAAGCGGACGCGCTACGCGGTCGACTCTGAGAAGGTCCGCGAGTATTTCCCGATGCAGCGGGTGGTCGACGGGCTGTTCGCCATCACGCAATCGCTCTACGGGCTGGAGTATCGCGACGTTACCGCGCGGGCCGGCGCGCGCGACCGGCCGCTGTGGCACCCCGATGTGAGGCTCTACGAGGTGTGGGACAAGGCCGGCAATCAGCTCCTGGGCGAGTTCTACCTCGACCTGTATCCGCGGCCGAATAAATACAGCCACGCGGCGCAGTGGGGCCTGGCCGACCGCAAGCAGTGGGTTGACGGCAGTCTTCAACGGCCGCTGGCGGCGCTGGTGTGCAACTTCACCAAGCCGACGGCCGACAAGCCTTCGCTGTTGACGCACGAGGAAGTCGAGACGTTCTTTCACGAATTCGGTCACTGCCTGCACACGATCTTGAGCGAGGCGCGGTTCGGCGCGTTCGCCGGCACCGCCGTGGCGCGCGACTTTGTCGAGGCCCCGTCGCAGATGTTCGAGAACTGGGTCTGGGACGCGGGTGTGCTGAAGTCGTTCGCCAAGCACTACAAGACCGGAGAGCCGTTCCCGGACGCGCTGCTGGATGGCATGCTGCGAGGGCGCTATCTGGCAAGCGGGCTGAAGGCCGAGCGGCAGTTCTTCTATGGCCTGGTCGACCTGACCTATCACAGCAGTGCTGACGGCAAGCTCGACACCACCGAGGTGCAGGCCGAGCTTGCCCGCAGCGTCGAGTTGTTCGAGCCGGTCGAGCAAACGCACTTCCAGGCGTCATTCGGGCACCTGATGGGCTATCAGGCCGGCTATTACGGTTACATGTGGTCGCTGGTCTACGCGCAAGACATGTTCAGCCGTTTCAAAGAGCTCGGCATGCTCAGCCCGGAGGCTGGTCAATACTATCGCAAGAAGGTGCTGGCCCGCGGCGATACGCTGGACGCGATCGACCTGGTGCGCGACTATCTGGGCCGCGAGCCGAGCATGGAACCATTCCTTGAGCACCTGGGGCTCAAGCCGCAGCGCGGGCGCTAGCGTAGCGCCGCCGATGCAATGCCTCGACGCGGCTTTCTTATTGTGAAGGACCGAAGGCAGCATGCTGCAGACTCCGCTGATCGGGTTTCATCGCCGCGCGGGTGCGAAGCTGGTGGATTTCGCCGGCTGGGAAATGCCGGTGATTTTCGAGGGCATCCTCGAAGAGCATCGGCATACGCGGAATCACGCCGGCCTGTTCGATGTTTCGCACATGGGCCGCATCGAATTTCGCGGTGCCGACGCGGGCGCGTTCCTTGAGCGGCTCTGCACGCGGCGGCTCGAAGACGCGAAAGTCGGGCAGTGCCGTTATAGCCACGTTTGCCGCGAGGATGGCGGCATCCTCGACGACGTGATCGTATCGCGCTATGAAGATCACTGGTTCATGGTCTGCAACGCGTCAAACCGCGAGAAGCTGCTGGCCTGGTTTGAGAAGCAGCGCGGCACGGCCCGCGTCGAATGGCTCGATCGCACGCGCGAGACCGCGATGCTCGCGATCCAGGGGCCGGAGGTGTTCGAGACGCTGCGGCGGCTGCTGCCGATCCCGCTCGACGATCTGAAGCGTTATCACTTCAAGACCGGCCGCTCGATGGGCCTCGAGTATTACATCGCGCGCAGCGGCTACACTGGCGAGGACGGAATCGAGGTGATCCTGCCTGCAAGCATGGCCGAAACCGCGGCACAAATGCTGGTCAGCCAGTCCGCCGAGATGGGTCGCCCGGTGCGCCCGATCGGATTGGGCGCGCGGGACACGTTGCGGCTGGAAGCGGCCATGCCGCTTTATGGGCACGAGTTGACCGAGGAGTGGGACTCTCTGACGGCAGGGCAAGCCTGGTGCGTCGATCTGACCAAGCCCTTCGTCGGTCGCGACGCGCTGCAGCGCGTCAAGGAGGCCGGCGCCGCGCGGCAGATCGTCGGCCTGGGCCTGGAGGGCAAGCGCATCGCGCGGCAGGGGGCTGCCGTCTTGGTCGACGAGCGCCAGGTGGGCATGGTCACCAGTGGTACGCACAGCCCGACATTTGATCGCGTGATTGCGCTGGCGCTGGTCGACACGGCGGCCAGCGTTGTCGGCACGCGCGTACAGATCGACCTGCGCGGCACGCGCCTGCAAGCCACCGTTGAGGCGCTGCCTTTCTACAAGCGGCCCAAGTAGCCGATTCACGACCGGCCGCGCCGCCGGCGCCGGCCTTTGCAGACGCGCATGCGCGAAACCCCCACCGAGTCCGACGCCGTCCGCACGCCGCCGCTCCGCATTCGCGCGGCGAATGAGCGGCCGCTGCGCCGCGGCGGCGATTACGTGTTGTACTGGATGATCGCGAATCGCCGCACGGTATGGAATTTCGCGCTGCAGCGTGCGGTCGAATGTTGCCGCGAATTACAGCGCCCGTTGCTGATTTTTGAGCCGCTGCGCTGCGACTACCGCTGGCACAGCGTTCGAATGCATGCCTTCGTCATCGCCGGCATGCGCGACAACGCGCTGCGCTGCGCGGCGCAGGGCGTGACGTACTTTCCTTATGTCGAGCCCGCGCCGCGCGCGGGCGCCGGACTGCTGGCGGCGCTGGCTGAGCGCGCCTGCCTGGTGGTCAGCGACGATGATCCCGCGTTTTTTCTGCCGCGAATGCTCGCGCACGCGGCCGGGGCGCTGAATGTGCGGCTGGAGTGCGTCGACTCCAACGGGCTGCTTCCGCTGCGGGCAGCGGATCGCATTTTCCCGACCGCGTACGCATTCCGCCGTTTTCTGCAGCACACCTTGCCGCAACACATCCCCGCAGCGCCGCAGGCCGAGCCGCTGAGCGGCGCCGGGCTCGCCGCTGCGCCGCTCGATGCACGAATTCTGAAGCGCTGGCCAGCCGCGGAGTCCGACCTGCTCGCGTGTGAGCCGGCGGCACTGCGGGCACTGCCGGTCGAGCAAGCTGTGCCGGTCGCCGCAATCCGCGGCGGGCACGCGGCGGCTCGCGCGGCGCTGCTGCATTTTCTGGATCACAACCTGCGGCACTACGCCGACGAGCGCAATCAGCCGGAGCGCGAGGTTGCCAGCGGGCTCTCGCCATACCTGCATTTCGGGCACATCAGTACGCACGAGATCTTCGCCGAGCTGGCGTCGCGTGAGCGCTGGCGCAGTGCGCAGCTCAGCCCGAGCGGGGTCGGCAAGCGCGCGGGCTGGTGGAAAATGAGCCCGCCGGCCGAAGCCTTTCTCGACGAGCTCATCACCTGGCGCGAGCTGGGGTACAACATGGCTTGGCAGTGCGACACGCACGATCGCTATGAGACGCTGCCGGCCTGGGCGCAGCAGACGCTCGCCAAGCACGCGCGCGACCCGCGCCCCAGCCTCTATTCGCTCGAGCAATTCGAACGCGCCCGCACGCATGACCCGCTCTGGAACGCCGCGCAGACGCAGCTCCTGCGCGAAGGTCGCATGCACAACTACTTGCGCATGCTCTGGGGTAAGAAGATTCTGGAATGGTCGCGCTCGGCGGAAGACGCGTTGCAAATCATGATCGAACTGAACAACAAGTACGCGCTCGACGGCCGCGACCCGAATTCCTACAGCGGCATCTGCTGGGTGCTGGGGCGCTACGACCGACCCTGGGGCCCCGAGCGTCCGATTTTCGGCACGATCCGCTATATGAGCTCCGAGAACACGGCCCGCAAAGTGAGCGTCAAGGGCTATATCGAGCGCTACAGCGACACGCCGCGATTATTTGATTGAACGGGCTGGGCCGCGACAATTGAGGGTCAGAGCCGCGCCGACCGGTCGAGCTGGAAGTGGCGCTTGGCAAAGCTCGCCTTCCACGTAGCGCCGCCAGGACAAGTTGTCGACAGCGATAGCCATGATCGAGGCGTCGAAGTCGCGGACGTGCTGAACACGCTGCGGCCTCGTCGCCTTCCGCCCGGCAGGGCGTACAGGTAAAGCGTGTTCTGAGCGCGAATCCAGGCGCTAAAGCCCCGGGCAACACTTGTCTGCCCGGGCGGGCCGAGAGCGCAGGCACGGCCCTGAATGCGACCCCGGCGCGGCTCACATTCACGGTCGCGGCGTGAACGTCACCGCGCGGGTAAACTGCCGGCACTGCGTGGCGCTTGACCGGCAAAGCGCCAGCGACGAAGCGCGGCGCCCGGGCGCGCGTGGCGCAGTGCTGCGGCGCAGTGCGTTGCCTGCGCGTCGTGGCGCTCGGCGGACGGAGAGTGGATTGCTCATCATTCCGGTCAATACGGACGTACGCCTGCGCGGCGCGCCCCTGGGAAACTATCTGCTGCTGGCGGCGAACGTGCTGGTCTTTCTCTTTGCAAACGTGCTCAGCCCGGAGTGGAGCGGCAAGGAGCTGTTCATGTTGAACGCCTCGCTGCCGTCGCTGGCGCAATACATCACCTATCAGTTCCTGCACGGCGATTTTCTGCACCTGCTGGGAAACATGCTCTTCTTGTGGATCTTCGGCAACGCCGTCTGCGACCGCATGGGCTCGCTGTCGTACGTGTTTTTTTACCTGGCGGGCGGCGTGTTCAGCGCGCTGCTGTTCGCGCAGTACAACAACAACCCACTGCTGGGCGCTTCCGGTGCGATCGCCGCCGTCACCACCGCGTTTCTGGTGCTGTATCCGCGCGTGCACGTCACGATGCTGCTGTGGGTGTTCGTTTTTGTGACGACGTTCCAATTGCCCGCGATGGTGCTGATCGTCTTCAAGATCATCCTGTGGGACAACGTGCTGGCCCCGCAGCTCGACCAGCAGGCCGGCATGGCCTCCAACGTCGCCTATTCGGCGCACCTGGCCGGCTACGCCTTCGGCTTCTTTGCGGCCCTGCTGCTGCTGGCGCTGCGGGCGCTGCCGCGCAGCCAGTTCGATCAGCTCGCGCTGCTGGACCGCTGGTCGCGGCGCGTTGGCTGGTTCGAAAGCGCGGACGACGGGCCGCCGCTGCGGGCCCGCCCGATCCGGGCGCGCGAGCTGGAATCACGCCCGCTGGAGTTGCCGCGGCTCTCGCCGGTCGAGCAGCTTCGCGAGGATGTGCTGACGCGCATGAGTGAGCACGATTTGCCCGAGGCGGCCCGGCTGTTTCAGCGGCTGCTGGGGCTCGACCCGCTGCATGTTTTGCCGCGCAATCACCAACTCGAGCTGGCCAATCACCTGGCACAGCAGCGCGAGTACGCGGCCGCGGTCAGGTTGTATGACGCCTATCTGTCGGCTTATCCCGCCGCGGCGGACGCCGCGGAAGTGCGGCTGATGGCCGGGTTGATCTGCAACCGCTATCTGCACGACCCGCCGCGGGCCGCGGATTTTCTGCGGGACGCGCTGCGTGGGCTGGTGCAGCCGGCGCAACGCTCGTTAGCGGAAGCCGAGTTGCGTGCGGCGGAGTCGGCGAGCGCTAGCGGCTGATCTGGCATTGGGGCGCCGTGGTCCCACCCCGTGCGCTGCCGCGCGTTCTACGTGCGATTCCGGCGGCCCGCTGAGGCGAAACCCGCCCAGCCATCACGGCCAACGTCTCGCACGCAGACGATGCAAGCGAAAAAAAGAGCCGCTCCGGCGCGGACGCGGCGCCCCTGGCGCTAGCCGCTGCGCTTCTGGTTGCCGCCGTTCTTCTCCGTCGGCAGCTTCTTGAGCGCCTCTTTAGCGCGGGTGGCGGCGGCGCTGCGCGGGTGGTCTTTGATCACTTTCTCGTATTGCGTCCGCGCCAGCTCGTAGAGCTCGATCTTGGCGTAGCGCTGGCCGATGTCGAACCAGCGGTCGGCCTGGTCGTTTGCGCGGGCGCTGGCGATGAATTGCTGCGTCTTCGGGTCGTTGCGGATCGCGTCCATTTCCTTCTGCGCCGCGGCGGCCGCGTCGGTGCCCTTGAACTTCTCGGTCACGTCGCGATAGATCTCAAGCGCTTCAAGATATTGCTTCAACGCAGCCTGGTCGGCCGCCTCGGCGTTGCGGATCTCGCCGCGGACGTTCTCGACCGCCTTGCGGGCGATGTTGCGCGTCTTGGGGTCGCCCCGAAGCTTCGAGACCTCCTCGTCCGCCTTGCGTCCGAGCTCCTCGCCTTCAAACCGCACGGCGATCTCGGCGATGACGCGGCAAGCTTTTTCCGGGTCGTCGTTGACGCGCGGCTTGATGTCGTCGAGCTGGGCCTGGGCTTTCTCCTGGCAGGTGCGCATCAGCTCCTGAGCGCGCTGCCCGAGGTCGTCGTCGCCGGCGACGTCCGCGAGCCACTTGGCCAGCGTATAGGCC
>CAZHTF010000096.1:0-10065 GCA_964535305.1 uncultured Planctomycetales bacterium
GCGCGTGCGGCGGCGGCGCCGCGGCTGCGGGCGCTGGCTGAGCTGGCGCGCCGCGCTGGGGACGCCTGGGATCAGCTCGACGCGGAGGCGGCGCACGGCGTGCTGCTCTGGCCGGCGAACCTGCCGGGTGCCGCGATCGCGCGCTTTCAGCATGCGCTGGCCAGCGCCTTCGAGATTGACGACGTGTACGCGCAGCTCGCCGCGATGAACGCGCTCAGCGACGTGTATCTCTCGGTGCGCGTCGACGACGCCGAGCTTTCGCCCGCGGCCCGCGAAGCGGCCGAGCGCGAGGCACTGTACAACGCCGCCGCCTGGCTGGAAATCGCGCTGCAAACGCTGGCGGAGCTTGGCGACCGCGTGTCCGAAGCGCCGACCTCGAACAAGCTCGGGCTGATTCTGGAGCGGCTCGACCGGCTGGATGCCGCCGTCGCCATCCATCGTAGAACGCTGGCGGCCGCACAGCACAGCGGCAGCCGCCGTGGCGAGGCGACCGCCTGGGTGTTCCTCGGGCAGGTGCATCGGCGGCTGGAGCAATGGCCCGAGGCGCTGGAGGCCACGCAGCGCTGCCTGGCGCTGGCGGATGAATCGTCGCGGCCGGGCATCCGCATCGCGCTGGGCGAAATCCACATGGCGATGTCGGCGCCGCAGGACGCGATCGGCCAATTTGAGCTGGCGTTTGAAGCGCTCAAGAGCAGCGACGATTTACAGAATCAGCTCGTCTGCCTGCGGCAACTTGCCACGCTGCGCCGCCAACTCGGGCGCACCGACGAGGCCCTGCGGACGTTGCAGGAAGCGCTGGATGTGGCCCACGCGCTCGACAGCCCGGCCAAGGCGGCGATCGCGGCGCAGCTCGCCGAGTGGCGCAAGTAGCGGGTCGCGCAGGTCATTTTTTGCTCAATAGCGTAACTTGCGTGAAGTAGCGATGGCTTCTCTGAGATTTGGCCCATCGAGACCGTGTTCTTCTAGACTCTCTAGTTTGAGCTTCGGCTCCGAATGGGGGCGAGCTGTAGTCGATGGTGCGCCTTGGTTTCCTAGAAATCCGGCCCCGCAGGGGCCGCGGAATGTAGCCACGGGTGGAGCGAGGCCCGCAGGGCCGCAGCGGAACCTGTGGGAAAGACTCGAGAGAAATCACCCGCCCCGCAAGCGGCTGGGGAAAAGTGAACCCGTGCTAAAACGCCGCGTGGTTCTCTACGGCGGATTACTTGGGTAGCATGCCGGCGAACGCGCTCAGGTCCAAGCCCCCGAGCGCCCCCTGAAGCTCCTTTTGCATTCCATCGCGGCTGCGGCTGACGGCGTCGCGCACGGCGGCGCAAACCAGGTCTTCAATCAGTTCGCGATCCTGGCTTGAAATCAGCGCCGGGTCGAGCTTGAGCGCCAGCAGCTCGCCTTTTCCGTCAACGGTGGCGTGCACCTGGCCTGCGCCGGCCTCGCCGACGAAGCGGGCCGCTGCCAGCCGCGCCTGCATCTCACCCATGGATTCCTTGAGCTTGCCCGCGTTTCGCAGCAGGCTGGTGATCTGTCCGAGCTGCTCAAACATTGCTGACTTACTCCGTTGCATCCGCGGGGCTGGGTTGGAGCGGGCTGCGTTCGACATTGACCAGCACGCCGTCAAACATCTCAATCACCTGCCGCACGAGCGGGTCTTTCAGTACGACCGCGCGATCCGCCGCCATGCTGCCAACAAGCGTGCCGCTAGCCGCGTTCGCGATCGGAGTGACGCTGGCGCTGGCCGCCGCGCTCAGCAATTTCTGGGCGGCGACGGTGCTCGCACGCGGCGCCGCTGCGACTGCGGCTTGCTGCGCGCTCGGCGACAGCGGCGAACTCGGCACGGAAACCTCGGCTGCAGATACGGTGGCGGCCGACGGCGTCGATTGCGCGGCAGGCGCCAACGGTGACGAAACGACTTCACGGCGGCTGACGCGGTCGGCGGCGAATGCCGCGGTCGCCGCCGCCGGACGCGCTTCAGCGCGCACCGCGGGCGTTGCCGCGGGCGTCAGCGGCGTGCTTACCTTTTTTTTTTCCTCGGAGCGTGGCGCGGCGCCGGCCTGCCCCAAGAGCTGCTCCAGCGAGCTCCACTGCTGCATTCGCGCGATGCGCACCACAACCGCGTCGCTCAAAGCCCGGCCGGCCGCGCTGAAACGCACATTCCGCCGCAGCTCCTCTAGCATCGCGATCATCTGCACATAGTGCGAAAGCTCGAAACGCTCGCAGATGGCGGCGTAGTCGCCGCGGGCGGCGGCCGAGACGTCCGTCAGGGCTGTGTCCGCACCACAGGCGCGCATCAGCATCAGCGAGCGGGCCACTTCGATCAGATCGGCGCAGAACACATCCAGCCCGCGACCCGCCGAGAGCACCAGGTCAGCCCGGGCCAGCGCGCCGGCGGCATCGCCGTCCACGGCGCATTGCAGCAAGGCCAGCATCTGCTCGTCCTGCAGCGGGGGCAACAGCTCGTCGAGCGCCGCGAGCGTCAATGTCGTGGGCGAGACCGAGAGCAGTTGATCCAGGATGCTAAGCGCGTCGCGCATCGAGCCATTCGCCAGCCGCGCGATGCGCCGCAGCGCGGCGGGCTCGGCCTGCGTGCCTTCCGCTTTGCAGATCGCCGCCAGCCGCTCGCCGATCTGCTCGGGCGCTATGTTTCGAAAGTTGAAGCGCTGGCAGCGGCTCTGGATCGTCGCCGGCACCTTCTGAATCTCAGTGGTGGCCAGTATGAACTTCACATGCTCGGGCGGCTCTTCGAGCGTCTTAAGCAGCGCGTTGAACGCGCCGGTCGAGAGCATGTGCACTTCGTCGATGATGTACACGCGGAAGCGAGAGCGGGCCGGCCGATACGCCGTGTTGCCGCGCAGCTCGCGGATGTTGTCGACGCCGGTGTTGCTGGCGGCGTCAATCTCGAGCACATCGATGTCCTGGCCCTCAGCGATGCAGCGGCAGGCGTCGCAATTGCAGCAGGGCTGAACGGTTGGGCCGGGGCTGCTCAGGCAATTCAGCGACTTGGCCAGGATGCGGGCCATGCTGGTTTTGCCGGTGCCGCGCGTGCCGGTGAACAGATAGCCGTGATGCACGCGCTCGGCCCTGATGGCATTGGCGAGCGTGGCGGCGATCGGCTCCTGTCCGACGACGTCGTCGAATGTGCGGCTGCGGTATTTTCGTGCCAGTACGGTGTATGCCATGCCCAATGGCTTCAAAATCCTGTGCTGCCGAGCGCTGCGCTGCGTCGAAAATGCCCGAGGCACGGGCCAGGTTTGCGGTGCACGTGGGCCCAGCCAGGTGGGCTGCTACCTTCCGGTCCTGACCCGTTGTCCAACCGACGCACTGCACCGGCCCAACCCGACGCCTCGGGCAGCGCAGATGATAGAAGAGAAGGCGACGCGCGGAAACAGCGCCGCAGAGACGCCAGCGCCCGCGGCAACGACGAATCCGCCGCGCCGCGCAACCGGCGAATCCCGTGGCGTGCGCCAGCGGCGTGGTTTCTCGCGCCGCGCACATTCGCTACGCTGCGCACGATCACAATCGAGGAGCCGTGCGATGGACCTGGCCGCCGTACAGAACTACATGCGCGAGCAGCGGATCGATGCCTGGCTGGTCTACGACTTTCGCGGCAGCAACGCGGTGCTGGCGCAACTGCTGGGCAGCGGTGTAAAGCCCAGCTCGCGCCGCGCAGCGCTGCTGATCCGCGCCGCGGGCGAGCCGCTACTGCTGTTGCACCCGCTCGATCAGCACCAGTTCCCGCGCGATCGCGTGCGCGTCGAGCACTACCTGAACTGGCAGCAACTGCGCGACTGGCTGGCACGCAACCTGTCCGGCATGACCCGCGTCGCGATGGAGTATTCCGCGGGCGCGGCGCTGCCGGTCGTCGCGCTGGTCGACGCCGGCACGATCGAGCTGGTGCGCTCGCTGGGCGTCGAGGTCTGCTCGTCGGCAAACCTGATCCAAATCAGCGTGGCGCGCTGGTCGCGTGCGGCGTACCTTGGGCACCTGGAGGCGTCGCGACGCGTGACCCACGCCAAAGACCGCGCCTTCGAGCTGATCCGAGCGAGCATCGCCGCCGGCAAGCCGCTGTATGAGCTCGATGTTCAGCAGCAGATCCTGACGAGCTTTCGTGAGGCCGGGCTGGAGTGGCCGGATCCGCCGATCGTCGCCGTGAATGCCCACGCCGGCGATCCACACTATGAGCCTTCCGTCCATACGCCCACGCAAATCTGCGCCGGCGATTGGGTGTTGATCGACCTGTGGGCGCGGCTGCCCGGCGATGAAAACGTGTTCTCCGACATCACCTGGGTCGGATTCGTCGGCCCGCAGGTCCCCGAGGAGCACCGCCGCGTGTTCGACGCGGTGCGCCTCGGGCGCGACCGTGCCGTCGAGCTGGCACAGGCTTGCTGGAAGCGCGGCGAACGGCTCGAAGGCTGGCAGCTCGACGAGGCCACGCGGAGCGTGATCATTGAGGCCGGCTACGAGCACGGGATCAAGCATCGCACCGGTCACAGCCTCAGCCCGGGGCCAAAAGTGCATGGAATGGGCGTAAACCTCGACAACTTCGAAACGCACGACACGCGCGAGGTGCTCGCCGGCATCGGATTCACGGTCGAGCCTGGCGTGTACCTGCCGAATTTCGGCGTGCGGCTCGAGATCAACGTATTCGTCGACCCCGAGCACGGCCCGCAGGTCACCAGTTGCGTGCAGGACGAGATTCTGAAGCTGGCGTGAGCCCGTGGCAGAAAAGCCGCTCGCCCGGCGCGGCCAGGGCGGCCACACCGAGCGAGACGCCGCGAGCCTTGCGGCTCGCGTGAAAGGTCAAGTCAGTTACGGACCGAGTACTCGGTCCTTCGTAGTCGCCGGTCAGTCAGCGTTACGGGCACACTTGCGTCCAGTTCGCGAGCAGAATTCCCAGATCGGATTCATCGACGTCGCCGTCGCCGTCCGCGTCGCCGCCGCAGCCGCCGGTGCAGAGCCAGTTGGCCAGCAGCAGGCCCAGGTCGGATTCATCAACATCGTTGTCGCCGTCGACGTCGCCGGGCTGGCGCACGTTGATCGTGATCGTGGACTGACCCGCGGTCACGGTCGCACCGACGACCGGCGAGAATTGCGGCGGGGTCTGAACAATTGTGACGACATTCGCGACGAGATTCTGAATGCGGTAGGTGTACGTGCCGCAGTTCGTGGGTATCACGAACGAGCCCGAGGCGAGCAGCGTGGAGCCGCTCTGGCCGACGCCGCCGACGACATTCGCGTTCTCGGCGATGCCCGACCCCGGGGGCAGTGCCTGGCCGAACGTATTCTGAGCTCCGCCGATCTGCACGAGGTTTTTTCGGCCTGGGGTGCCGCGCTGTACGCCGGTGTAGCCGGTGAGTGGGTTCGATTCGCCCGGGTTTGAGCACCCAGCCGGCCGGCTGAAGTTGCTCATGCCCGGGGGAACGGCGTTGGCAGGCGGAATATCGATGAATGCGGGGTTCGCTCCTTGGGCCAGGTCAACCGCGAGCAGCGCCAGGCCTGCGTTATCGCCCGAAGAAACCGTGAAGTCGATCGACCAGTTCACCGTCGACCCGCCCGCCACGTTCTGACCATTCTGCGGCGAGCTGAGATTGACCGTGACGGACTGTGCCCAGGCAATCGAAGCACAGGCGGTGGCCGCAACCACCGCGAGTATTCGTGTGTTTCGCATGACTTCCTCCTCTCGCGAATCGGGTCAGACCTGAAACTGACGTCATTATATAACGATCGCAATGCCGGCCGCAATGTGATTTCCGGGCGCGGAATGTGGCGGACGGAATGCGGCGTCAAGCCGTCGGCGTCAGGCGCTTTGCGCCGCGGGGACGTTCGCGAGCGGCCGCGGGGCCGGGACGATTAGCTTCTGTGCCAAATCGTGTGTTTCAATGAATTTATAGAGTGACGGCAGCTCGGAGATGCAGGCCAGATCGTCGTGCGTGTCGGTTCCGAGCGAGACGAGCACGCGATGGGCCGGAAGCAGGTTGAACCAGCGTTCGTGGTGCGCAAGCGGGTACATTTTCACATTCAGTTCGTAGAACACGCGTGCATTCGCCAGCGTTCGCACGACCTGGTCCATCGACGTATTCGGAAACTGCACATCGACGGCGGTATGCGCCAGGCCGACCGGGCAGGGCCAGCGCCGCGCCTGGTTGGCGAGCATCGTCAGGCCGGGCCAATCGGCGTATTCGAAGAGCACGTAGTCGATTCCGCCCATCAATTCGCGGATGCGGCCAAGGTTGCCCTTGTTCAGCGGCCAGTTGATTTCCGCGCCGCAGAAAATCTGCAGCCGGCCCGCCCAGCGCTGCTTGGCCTGCTGCACGGCGTCGACATAGCGGCGCGTCTCGGCCGCGAAAATGCGGTCGAAATCGCGCTCGCTCTGGATGGCCCGAGACGAAGGCGTGCAGAACAGATGGTCGCTGATGCCCACGCCGTCGACGCGAAAGCCGCGCAGTTCCAGATGCGCTTCGCAAATTTCATCGATTGTGTAGGCGCCGTCGGAAAAAGGTGTGTGGTTATGCAGGTTCGAAACGAAAGGCGTCATCGCCGCTCCCGTGGCGCTGGACTGCAAGCTGAACTGTCGGTTGATTCCGGGCAGCCCGTCTCGCCTGACCGCTGACAAAGGCGGGACACACGCCGGAGTTGTGATCGACGCGCGGCGCTGGCGGTTGGCCCCCGGACGAGCGCTGCACGACTATTGGACGATACAAAGTTTTGGTCGGCTTGTCCATGCCCGCGGGCGCGGCTTGCGTCACAATTCTCGCTTCGTGGAAAATCGCGCTGCTGCGGCCGGCGCCTGAATCGTTTCAGCGCAGCAGTTCGCAGCGGTACGCTGTGCTCGTATACTCGCGCTCTCACGTAACGCGCGCTGCGGGAGCTTCGTGGTCAGCGACTATCCCAGCGATGTCGGCATGCGCACGCGCTTGGTCGCCGAGAGCCGTGCCATGCGCCACGTGCTGGCGCTCTGCCGCCGCGTGGCGCCGACGCGCTCGACCGTGCTGATCACCGGCGAGACCGGCGTCGGCAAGGAAGTCGTGGCGCGCTTCCTGCACCGCAACAGCCCGCGCCGCGATAAGTCGCCGGTGATCTTCAACTGCTGCGGCGGTCCGCAATCGCTGCTGGAGAGCGAGCTTTTCGGGCATGAGCGCGGCGCGTTCACCGGCGCGATCCTGCCGCGTGCAGGTGTGTTCGAGCGGGCCGACGGCTCGACGCTGCTGCTGGACGAAGTCGGCGACATGCCGCTCGGCTCGCAGGCCAAGCTGCTGCGCGTGTTGCAGGAGCGGCGCTTCAGCCGGCTGGGCGGCACGGCGCACCAGGAAGTTGACGTGCGCGTGATCGCCACCACGCACCGCGACCTGCTCGCCCTGGCGCGGCACGGGAAATTCCGTGAAGACCTGTTCTATCGGCTGAACGCGTTTCCGATTCACATGCCGCCGCTGCGCGAGCGGCGCGAGGAGATCGCGCCGCTGGCGACGTATTTCCTGGAGTCTGCGGCGCGGCAGAATCGCGGTCGACAGTCGGGAATCGGCGAGGTGGCCATGGCGCTGCTGATCAGCTATCACTGGCCGGGCAACGTGCGTCAATTGCAGTCTGTAATTGAGCGGGCGCTGCTGCTCTCGATGGGCGAGCCCATCACCGACAAGCACCTGCCGCCGGAAATCGTGCAGGGGCTGGTTCCGCCCGCGGACGGCGAAGCGGTCACATCGCTCTCGTACGCGCAGCGCTTGATGCTGGCCCGCGCGCTGTTTGAGCACAACTGGAACTTCACCGCCGCCGCCCAGCAGCTCGGCGAATCGACGCACGTGTTGCGGCAACTGGTGGCCAAGCTCGGTCTGCGGCGTGGGCCGAGCTGAGCGGCGGCGCCGGCGCTCGAACGGCGCCCGCGGCGCGTCGGCGTCACTTGCAATTGCGTTGCGTCTGGCGAAAATGCCGCGTCGCATCCATTCTGCCCGTGCACGTGCGAGAGATCATGACAGCCAGCGTTGGCCCGCGGATTGAGGTGATTCAAGGTTGCATGTTCAGCGGCAAGACTGAGGAGCTCATCAGCCGGCTGCGCGAGGCACGTGACGCGGGCCGCAGCGTGCTGGCTTTCAAGCACTCGATCGACGATCGCTACGATCCGGACCACATCATCACGCACACGCACGATCGCTTCAATGCCGTCCGCGCCCCGGATGTCGCCGCGATCGAGCGCGGCGCTGGCGACGCCGACGTGATCGGTATCGACGAGGGGCATTTCTTCGGCATGCCGCTCGTGCAGACCGTGCAGCGCCTGGTTCAGGCCGGCAAGCGTGTGATCATCGTCGGGCTGGAGCACGACGCATGGGGCCGGCCATTCGCACCCATGCCGCAACTGGCCGCGATCGCCAATCACGTCGTCTGCAAGCGCGGCGCTTGCCGCGTCTGTGGCGCTGCCGCCCCGTATACGCAGCGGATGGTGCCGGTGGCGGATCGCTGCATGGTTGGGGGCGTGGGCGAGTACGAGCCGCGGTGCAAGGCGCATTTCCAGCCGCTGCCCGAGCCGGCCCCGGCCGTTTGAAGCGGCGGATCGATTGAGTGAGTGACCGAATGGACGCGTACCGCGGCGTGCTAGGCATTCTTTCGCTCGTATTTCTGGCGTGGCTACTCTCCGACAGCCGCCGCCGCTTTCCGCTGCGGATCGTGCTCGCCGGGCTGGCGCTGCAACTGGGCCTGGCGCTGCTGGTGCTGAAAACGACGTACGGCCGGGTCTTCTTCGATGGCATCGGTGCGGTGGTTCAGTTTGTGCTTTACGGCGCCGACCAGGGGGCCGCGTTCGTCTTCGGCCCGCTGGCCGGCAGCCACCCGGCGGTCGCCTGGCCCGCGATCGCCGGCATCAAGATCCTGACCACGATCATCGCGTTCTCCACGCTGTCGGCGATCGGATATCACTTCGGCATTCTGCAATTCGTGGTGCTGCTGCTGGCAAAGTTGCTCAACCGCGTGCTGGGCGTCAGCGGAGCAGAAAGCCTCTCGGGCGCCGCCAATGTCTTTCTCGGGCAGACCGAAGCGCCGCTGCTGGTGCGCCCGTTCCTCGCGGGAATGACACGCTCCGAGCTGATGGCGGTCATGACCGGCGGCTTCGCCACCATCGCGCTGGGCGTGATGGCCGTGTATGTCTCCATGCTGGGCGTCGGAGCGGACGGGAATCCGGACAACGCCCGCATGCTGGCCATCGCGCGGCATCTGCTCACCGCCAGCCTGATGTCCGCCCCGGCGGCGTTTGTGCTGGCCAAAATCATGGTGCCCGAGACCGGCACGCCCGCAACCACCGCGACCTTCACGCTCGACCACACCCGCGAGCACAAGAACGTGCTGGACGCGGCCACCGCCGGCGCGTCGCAGGGCATGACGCTGGCGATCAACGTCATCGCGATGCTGATCGCGTTCATCGCCCTGATCGGCGTGCTGAACCTGGCGCTGACGCGCCTGGGCCAGCTCGAAGGCATTCAGCCACTGCTGGCGTATGTCGGCCTGCGCGAGCTGACGCTGCAGAACCTGCTCGGCTGGCTGTTCAGCCCGATCGCCTTCTTGTTGGGCGTCGCCTGGGAAGACTTAACCCGTTTTGGTTCGTTGCTGGCGACCGCGATGGTGACCAACGAGATGATCGCCTACGGCGACCTGAGTCGCATGGCGGCCGCCGGCGAGCTGCAGGAACGCAGCGTCACGATGGCGGTGTACTCGCTCTGCGGCTTCGCCAACATCGGCTCGATGGGTATCCAGATCGCGGGCATCGGCAGCCTCGCGCCTTCACGACGCGCGGACTTGGTGGCCCTGGCGCCGCGGGCGATGCTGGGCGGCGCGATGGCGAGCTGGATGACCGGCTGCGTCGCCGGCATGTTGTTGTAACTGGCATGTTTCTCGGCTGGCTATACGACGTGGCCCGCGAGCAGTCGCCGCGCGAGGCGCTCCTGGCCCAGTGGTTGGCCGCCGCCCGCGACAGCGGATATGAAGCGGTCGGCCTGTATCTCGAGCATCGCTTCGAATACGCGTCCGCGCCCTGGGCCGCGGCGCCCGGCGCCCTCACGCCGGCGACGATCCGCCGGCGGCGGTCCGGGCCGGCCG
>CAZHTF010000097.1:0-10023 GCA_964535305.1 uncultured Planctomycetales bacterium
GTCCAGTGCCGCGCGCCCGACCGCATCGCGTTTGACCCTTGCACCGCAGCGCCACAGAATGCCGGTTTCGGCGCTGCGCGCGGCGCTCGGCGCAACGCACGATTGAACCTGAGCCCTCGGCATGCACGTAGCCTACATCCATCAGCACTTTTCGACGACAGCAGGCGCGACCGGCACGCGCAGCTACGAAATGAGTCGGCGGCTGATCGCCGCGGGCCACCGCGTGACGATGATCTGCGGCGTGAACCCGGTGACGGCCGGCAGTTTTCAGAAGCTCTCCGGACGCGTCACAGAGACTGAGATCGACGGCATTCGCGTGCTGTGCGTGGCCGAGCCATACGCGAACAAGATGGGTTTTTACCGGCGGCTGCTGGCCTTCGGGCGTTTCGCGCGTGAGGCTGGCCGGCTGGTGAGCGGGCTGGACGCCGACCTGGTTTTCGCGACATCCACGCCGCTGACGGTCGGGCTACCGGGCCGGCGTGGCGCGAAGCGCCTGGGCGTGCCGTTCGTGTTTGAGGTGCGTGACCTCTGGCCGGAACTGCCGATCGCGATGGGCATCATCAAGAACCCGCTGCTCAAGTGGTACACCCGCCGCATGGAGCGCGGCATCTATCACGCGGCGCGGCGGATCATCGCGCTGGCCCCCGGCATTCGCGACGGCGTCTGCCGCACGGGCTATCCCGCAGAGCAGGTTGACCTGGTGCCCAACGGCTGTGACGAGGCGCTCTTCAAACCCAGCGGCGGCAAGCGCAGCGACGACCCGCGCTTCGGACCGCTCAGCGATCTGCGACTTGTGTTTACCGGCGCGCACGGCCTGGCGAACGGTCTGGATAGCGTGCTCGACGCCGCTGCCGAGCTTAAACGCCGCGGGGCGGGCGGCGTCCGCTTCGTATTCATCGGCGAAGGCGGTCAGAAGGAGCGCTTGGTGGCCCGCAGTCGCGAGCAGGGCCTCGACGGCTTGACCACCTGGCTGCCGTCGATGCCCAAGAAAGAGCTGGCGCGAATTCTGCCGCAGCTCGACGTGGGCATGATGATCCTGCGGAATATCCCCGCGTTTTATTACGGCACATCGCCCAACAAGTTCTTTGACTACATCGCCTGCGGAATGCCGGTGCTGAACAACTACCCCGGCTGGCTGGCCGGCATGATCGCGGAGCACCAGTGCGGAAAGGTCGTGCCGCCCGACGATCCGCGGCAATTCGCCGACGCAGTCGAATGGCTCCGCGATCATCGTGAAGCGCTGCCCGAAATGGGCCGACGCGCGCGGGCCCTGGCCGAATCGCAATTCTCGCGCGACCGGCTCGGCGAGCTGTTTGTACAAGCGCTCGAACGGGCCGCGAACGGCGCGCCGCGCTGAGCGGATTCGCGGCCGACGGCCCGCTCGCCGAATCGCGCACGCCCATGCTGTACCATGCAGCGGATCGCCAAGGGGCGCATCGAGGAGAGCACCATGCTAAGCGTCATTGAATATCTGCGCGGCAAACGCCGCGAGCACCTGGACTGGACCATCGACCTCTGCCGCATTCCCAGCATCAGCACCAAGCCGGAGAACAAGGCCGACGTCGCGAAGGCCGTGCACTGGACCCGCGACCTGGCCGCGAAAGTCGGATTCGCTGCGCGCGTGATGGAGACCGGCGGGCATCCGCTGGTCTACGCCGAGCACTGCAAGGCCCCCGGCAAACCCACCTATCTGGTCTACGGGCATGTCGACGTGCAGCCGATCGGCGATCGCGCGCTCTGGCAGGCGGATCCGTTCGAGCCGACGGTTCAGGGCGACTGGCTGATCTGCCGCGGATCGTCAGACGACAAGGGACAGGTGCTGCTGTATCTGCGGGCGGCGGCCGCGTGGCTCGCGACGCAGCAGCGCCTGCCGATCAACCTGAAGCTGCTGATCGAAGGCGAAGAGGAAATCGGCTCGCCACACCTGGCGTCCTTCGTCGCGAATCACCGCGACCTGCTCAAGTGCGACGCGATCCTGATCTCCGATACCGGCATGCACGAAGACGGCCTGCCTACGCTCACCTGCGGCACACGCGGCCTGGTCTATAAAGAAATCGTCCTCAGCGGGCCCAAGCATGACCTGCACAGCGGCTCGCACGGCGGCGCAGTTGCAAACCCTGCGATCGTGCTGGCGCGGCTGATCGCCTCGCTGCACGACGAAAACGGTCGCGTCACGATTCCCGGCTTCTACGACCAAGTCGCCGAGCTCAGCCCCGCCGAGCGCAGCCAGTCTCCGGCGCTGGATGAAGCCGTGTACGCCAGCGATCTGGGCGTTCCGGCCCTCAGTGGCGAACGCGGCTACTCCGCACAGGAGCGTCGTACGGTCCGCCCGACGCTGGAAGTGAATGGCATTTACGGCGGGTATTCGGGTGCCGGGGCAAACACGATCATTCCTGCCCGGGCGGGCGCGAAAATCAGCATGCGGCTCGTGCCGAACCAGCCGGCGCAGGAGATCAATACGAAGTTTGAAGAGACGATTCGGGCGCGCTGCCCGAACACGGTCAAACTGGAGATCCACACGCACGGGCCGGCGGTAGATGCCTACATGACGCCGTCCTCGATGCGCGAGCTGGAGGCGGCCCGCCGCGCGCTGCGCGACGCGTTTGACCGGGAGACGCTGGTGGTGCGGGAGGGCGGCTCGCTCCCGATCCTGCCAATGTTCAAGCGTGTGCTCGGCGCGGATTGCCTGATGCTGGGATTTGCGAGCCCGAGCTGCAATGCCCACGGTCCAAACGAGAAGGTACGCATTCCGGACCTTGATCGCGGGGCCGAGGCGATCGCGCGGCTGTTCGCGCTGCTGGGGGAATGAGCGCCGCGAGCGTGCGCGTGCTGGACCTGGATTGGCAGGACGCGCGCCGCAGCCGATCTGTGCCGGTTCGAGTCTATCTTCGAAGCGCGGGCGAGCCTGCGCCGCTGGTGGTGTTTTCGCACGGCATCGGCGGGACGCGCGAAGGCTACGCCTACCTGGGCCGGCATTGGGCCGAACACGGCTACGTTGTGATCCACCCGACGCATCTCGGCTCCGACCTGGCGGCGCTGCGCGCCCCGGCCGGCCGCCTGGCCGACCGGCTGCGGACTGTGCTGGCGGACCTGGAGAATCTGGAGCGCAACCCGCGCGACGTATCGTTCGTGATCGACCAGGCGCCGCGCGAAGCGGCACTCGCCGGGCGGATCGACGCCTCGCGAATCGCCGTCGCGGGCCACTCCTTCGGGGCGTACACGGCACTGGCGATCGTCGGCATGGGCGTGAGCCATGCGGGCCGCCGCGCAGAACGCTTGCCCGAGCGCTTCTTCGACGCGCGCGTCGCCGCCGCGATCTGCATGTCGACGCCCAGCGCGCCGCGCCTGGGCATCACGCCGCAGTCGTGGAGCAGCATCGAGCGTCCACTGCTGCATATCATTGGCAGCCGTGACGAGGAGATTGATGGCGTCGGACCGGCGGGCCGGCGCACGGCGTTCGACCATGCGCGCAGCGTCGACCAGTTTCTGCTGTGGATCGACGGCCTCGAACACATGGGATTCACCGGGCAGGATTCGCTCAGCGATCGACTCTCCGGCCGACACCCGCGGCATCATCCGCTGATCTGCGACGCCACGCTCGCGTTTCTGAACGCGCAATTGCGCGGCGATCTGCGGGCGCTGGCGGCGCTGCGGACCGGCGCCCTGTCAGCGCATTCGATCGCCGCTGATCAGTGGGAGTTCAAAGCGGCGGGCTGAGCGGCGCGGCCACGAAATCGCCGCCGGCCATCAAGACGCCGAAGCCGCCAACACCGGCAGCATGCGAGAGCCTGCGAACGGCTGATTTGATGCGTCATTCGCGAGCGCGCCTGCGACGCGTGCTGGCGAAACGACCTGCTCCAGCGTGCAGAACAGCGTCAGCGGCGTCACGCGCTCCACGCGGACGCGCGCCAGCGAACCGATCTGCTCGGCGGCCCCGTCGAAGACCGCGATCAGATCGCCCGGCGTGCGGCCCACAAGCTGACCGCGACCGACGCGCGCTGCGGCAACCTCGCTGCCGCGCGATTGCTCAGCCTCCTGAGCGCGGCGGGCCGCCTTGCTGAAGCCTTCGACCAGCACCTCCAGCGATTGGCCGATCAGCGCCTGCCGCTGCCGTAGGCTGATGCGCTCCTGCACGCGCAGCAGCTCGTGATTGCGGGCCAGCTTCACATCCGCCGGCACGTCGTCGTCCTGGGCGCGTTCGGCGGCGGTGCCCGGCCGCGGCGAGTACTTGAAGATGAAGAGGCTCTTGTACTCGACGCGCTCGACCAGCGCGATCGTCTGGGCGAAGTCGGCGTCGGTCTCGCCGCAAAAGCCGACGATGAAATCGCCCGCGAGGCTGATGTGTGGCAGGAAGGCGCGGGCCTTGTCGATCAGCGCGAGGTATTCCGCGCTGCTGTAGCCGCGTTTCATCCGCGACAGCACGCGGTCGGAGCCGCTTTGGGCCGGGATGTGCAAGTACGGCATGACGCGCGGGTAGTCGCGCATCACGCGAAAGATGTCGTCATCCCAATCCGCCGGGAAGCTGGTGACAAAGCGAATGCGGTCGATGCCTGCGACCGCGTGCACCGCCTCAAGCAGTTGTGCGAAGCGAATCGGGCGGCCGTCTTCCTGGTGTACGTACGAATTGACCGTCTGGCCCAGCAGCGTGACTTCGCGGCAGCCGTGGTCCGCCAGCCAGCGTGCTTCCTCGACGATGTGCGATGCCGGCCGGCTGCGCTCAGCGCCGCGCGTGAAAGGCACCACGCAATAGGTGCAGAACTTGTCACAGCCTCGCTGCACGCGAATGTAGGACTGCAGCATGCGTTGCTGCGGTACGATGCCGCGCGAAAGATCCAGCGCCTCGAGACTGTCGTATTCCAGCGCGCGGGCCAGGGCCTCGGTGCGGCGCGAGAGCGTGCCGGTGAGCGCCGTGACGCGCTCGTGCCGCTGGTGCACTTCGTCGATCAACGCATTGAGCCGGTTCAGCTCGCCCGGGCCACAGAGCAGGTCGACGTGCGGGGCCTTGGCGAACAGGCCCTCTTTCTCGCGCTCCGCCATGCAGCCGATCACGCCCACAATCAGCTCCGGCCGGCGGCGCTTCATCTGCCGAACCAGCCCGAGCCGCGAAAGCACCTTGTCTTCGGCGTGCTGCCGCACGCTGCAGGTATTGAAAAGCACCAGGTCCGCTTCGCGGAGCGAATCGCTGGGCGTCAACCCGCGTGCGCGCAACTGCCCCTCGACCAATTGGGTGTCGAGCACATTCATCTGGCAGCCGAACGTTTCGAGGTAGTAGCGACCGCGTTTCAACGCGCCTCTCCATTGCGCAGCAGCGCCGCTTGGGCCTGGCGCTGCAGGCCCGCAGGCAGCGCCCGCGATTCCAACGCCTGCTGCAGACATCGTGCCGCGCGGGCCGGCTGCCCGAGCTGCTCGCAGGCGAGCCCCAAATGGTACAGCGCCGCGGCCCGCTCCGCCGACTCGCGCGCCACGGGCACGACCTGCTCGAGTGCCTGCTGCGCGGCGTGCGGCTCGCGATTCTCAAGCAGTGCCACGCCCAGCCGCAGCAGCCAAGTCTGGCGCTCGTCGCTCGTGGCGAAGGCGACCCCGCGTCGCAGCAAGCGTACGGCGCGGCCGGCGTCGCCGCGCTCCAGTGCCGCCTGCGCTTCGTGAACGACCAGAGAATCCGCGGGCAACCGCGGCGCGGCACGCAGCGCCAGCTCCGCCGCGGCGCCCACCGGCCGCGAAGCCGCCGGCGGCAATGCATCGTCCGCGGGCAAGGCCGTCGCTGGCCGCGCTGCTGCCGGGAGCGCGTCCGCTTCGCACGCCGTAGCAGCGGATCCCGCCGCCGTCTGGCCCTGCGGCGGCGATTCCCGTGCGCGCGCCGAGTCATCGGGCGGTAGCGCGGTTCGCCGCGGCAGGTGCTGTGCGCGGGTTGAGTCGGCGTCTGCCACGACCGACGCGCTCGGTCGTTGTTTGAATTCAGCGGGCACGGGAAGATCGTCGATAATCATCAGTTCCAGGTGCAGACGCCGAAGAGTGCTCACAAAACGCGGATCCGCGTTGTCCATCGCCGTCGCCAGCCGTTCGCGGGCTCTGCGATTGGCATCGCTTCCGCTCGCGGCGGCGCGCTTCGGAAGCGGGAGCTCCGTCTGCGCCTCGAAGGCAGCCAGCAGCGATTCCACCACGCGGTCGATTCGGCCGGCGCGCTCGTGCGTATCGGCCGCACGGCGATGGACGAATTCCGCCAGCCACGCTCGCCGGCCGTCGGCCGGCAGATCGGCGTATGCGTCCGAGGCTGCGTCCCAATCGCCCGCCCGCCGCAAGCGCTCCGCAGCGTTCAGTGCGTCGCAGCCGTCAACCTGGATCAGTTCGATTTGCTCGAGCGGGCGGCGGAGCATGAACCCGGACACGCCCCGGAAGACCAGCAGGTTTTCACGCAGCGCTTCAATCCGCACTTCGCGGAAAAGCGGGCGGCCGCGAAGCTCGACCTCATCCGCCCTGGCCATGCCGGCCAGCGGGAAAATTGCGCACGCCAAGTGCAAGATTCGCGCGAACACGTCGATGAGTATAAAGGGCCGTGGCCTGGCGTGGATTTGAGGCCGCACGGCGTTCCCGACGGAAGCCGCCGCCGAGCGCCGAAAAATCTCAACGCCAGCGCAAGAATTGCGGTGGAAGCGGGTTGATCTTGGCTTCGTCGCATTGTATGAATCCAATGCAGCAAGGATGCTCACGCTCGTAAGGGACTGCACGTGACCGCCGATAATCGAAATGTAAAAGTCGTCGGGGCCTTGATCGTCGCCATGACGCTGGGCGCCGCGGTTCTGCTGTTTCTCGAGCCCTATCCGCGAGGCTGGTCGAGCGAGCCCATGCTGATCGCTCAGACCCGCCGCGTCCTGAGCGACCTTACCGTCTACCACATTCCCCACGCCGCCGCGTTCGAGCCGTCCGCGTTTGACGGGGTGGTGTACGAAGACGGCCGCTGCGAATGGCGGCCGGCCGGCGGCCCGGCCCGCCTGGCCGTGCTGGAAGGCGCGGATCAACGCATGTCTGGCGAGCAGAAGCGGGCCTTGCTCAGCCTGCTCTATGAGCTTGATCGCAATCATGAGCTGGCCATGCGGCAGATCCGCCTCGAGCCCTACAGCGACCCGCGGCTGTACTCGGGCCTCTCGCAACACGCCCGCGACCTTTGCGACTGGCTGGTCTTGAAGCGTTTTATCCGCTAGAACTCCCCGCTCGCGGGGCCATTTCGGGCGCCGCTTTCGCGGCTTGAAACCGCCGTGTTCGAGTCTGCGCCGCGTCGGATGGCCTCTCTCAGATAAAATGCGCGGCACGCGAATTTCGGACGGCGAGGGTAGCGTGCGGACCTTCTCACAATTGCCGGAATACGAGTTGGTTCGCCGCCTGGGCCGCGGCGCGCACGCGACCATCACGCTCGCGATCGATCGCCGAACGCGTCGCGAAGTGGCCGTCAAGCACATCCTGCGGCGCAGCGCCGATGACGACAAGTTCCTCGCACAGGCAGAGACGGAATACGACGTCTGCAAGCGGCTGGATCACGCGGCGCTGCGCAAGTGCTACGAGATCGTCCGCGTGCGCAAATGGCTGAAGACCGCCGAGCTCTTTCTGCTGATGGAGTACGTCGACGGCGAGACGCTGGAGTCCCGCCGGCCCGAGGGCCTGAGCGAGCTGGCGGATGTGTTCATCAAGGTTGCGGACGGGCTGCACGCGCTGCACAAAGCCGGCTTCGCACACGCCGACATCAAGCCCAACAACATCCTGCTCTGCGGCTCGGCGGTGAAGATCATCGACTTTGGCCAGAGCTGCCCGCTGGGATACGTGAAGCAGCGTGTGCAGGGCACTCCGGACTACATGGCCCCGGAGCAGGTGCTGCGGCAGCGGATCGATCATCGCACGGATATCTTCAACCTGGGTGCGACGATGTACTGGGCGGTGACCGGCAAGGCCTTCAAGACCATGATGCCGACGGCGCAGGTCGCGTCAAAGAAAGTCGAGATCGACGCGCGTCGGGCGAACGACGCGCCGCACGATCTGAATCCGCGCGTGCCGCTGGCGCTTTCGCGGCTGGTGATGGAATGCTGCGAAACGGACCCGGATAAGCGTCCGCGTGACATGCGCGATTTGGTGGCGCGGCTTGAAGTGCTGCAGCATGTGCTGTCACGCCGGCCGGCGCCCTCCTCACGAAATTAGCGAAATCCGGCAACGCAATGCGTCACTCGCGCGGCGAGAGCTGCTCATTCTGCGCCAGGTCTTCCGCGGCGCCGGCAATTTGAATGCGATTCTTGCCGGTGCGCTTGGCGGTCAGCAGCGCCTGGTCGGCGGCACCGATCAGCGCATCGCGCGTTCCGCCATCCCAGGGATAGCAGGCCAAGCCGCCGCTGATGGTCACCGGTCCGGGCCGATCCGGGCCTAGACAGTGAAACTCGTGCTCGGCCAGGGCGCGCTGGAAGCGCTCGGCCAGCGCGATCGGCTCGGCCGGATGCTGTGACCCGAGCACGCGCGGCCGCTCGTTGTCGACAAACACCATCGCGAACTCATCCCCGCCGAAGCGCGCCACCAGATCGCCCTCGCGCGTGCAGCGCCGCAGCAGCACGGCCACTTCGCGAATCAGCTCGTCGCCGGTGGCATGGCCAAAGCGATCGTTGTACGACTTGAAGTGGTCCAGATCGAACAGCAGCAGCGTCAGCCGGGCGCGCTGCCGCGCGGCTCGCTGAATCAGCTCGTCCACCGTACGTTCGAAGTAGCGGCGGTTGTGCAGGCCCGACAGGTCGTCGGTGAAGGCCAGCGTTTGCCAATGCTCGCGCTCGCAGGCCTGCGCGAGCGTGACTTCGACCAGCCGGGCATATTCGCGCAGCTTCAGTACCGTCCGGGCGCTGTAGGATCCGAAGCGGCGGGGGCCGAGCGCGATCTGGCCGACGGACTGATCACCGCGCAGGATCGGTTCGGCCAGCACCTGTGGATCGGGCTGGCCGCTCGCGGCGCTAAGCGCATCGATCTGGAGCAGGGCGCCTTGCGCGTCGCAGGCATCCTGCACCAGGCTGGCGAGCCGGTCGAGCGTCGCTTGCGGACCGTCGGAGAGGCTGCGCAGGATCTCGCCGAAGCGGCTATATTCGTCGATCAGATCGGGCGTCGGCGGCTCGACCAGCCGGGCAGGCGCGCTGGCCCCGGTCAGTTTCAGGGCAGCTTCGAGCTCACCACGACTGAGCGGCTCGAGCACATATTCATCGGCGCCGTCCTCAAGCGTGGCGCGGGCCGCCGGCTCGTGCGCCGCGCTGCACGCCACCACGAGCTGCGCATGCGGCGCGACGGCGCGGATGCCGCGGATCACCTGCAGCGTCTTTCCAGGCTGGATGCCGATGATGACACGTTCGATCTGCTCTTGTCCGGCTTGCCAGACGCCGTCGACGGCGGTTTGGGAATGCACGACGTCGATCCCGGGCAGGGAGCGCACGACCGCGTCAAAGAGCGCGATCGATCCAATCACCAGTACGCGCGGACGCCCACCCAAGGTCGCACCCCAGCTCGATCCGGTGGGCGACGGCGCCATTCACCAGACGCGCTCAGTCCCTGGCGTCCGTCAGCAGGGCACGCCACTCATCCCGCGTCAGGATTGCTCGCCCGTGGCGTCCGGGGGCCGCCGTTTGCGCAGTTGCAGCATCGACCCACCCGGAATCGCTCCCGACCCGATCCACATGGAGTGTAGCAGTTTTTGGGGCGGGATTGAAGCCGGTCTGCACCTGGTCGCCGTTTGCGGCGTTTGGGTCGCGTCGCGTCGCGACAAGCTGCGCAGGCGTTCCGGCGAGCAGATGCTTCAAGTGGGTGAAACTCTCGCAGCAGAAGTCGCCCAGTGCCGGCTGCGCGGTCCCGCGCGACGTGCCGGCGTACGCGATCACTGTCAGCCCCGTCCAACGCTCGCGAACGCGCGCTTCCAAAGCGGCGACATCGGCCGCATCAAACCCGTCGAGCCCCAGGAATGCCAGATCGACCAGCCGCTTCTGCTCCGCCTCGCCGACCGCAAAGTCGTGCTTC
>CAZHTF010000098.1:0-9676 GCA_964535305.1 uncultured Planctomycetales bacterium
TGCAGTCCGGCGTCAGATCGCCATCGGTGTCCGTGTCCGCGACGCCGCAGCCGCACACACCCGGCGCGATCTTCAGAGCGTCATTCGGGCAGCCGTCGCAAGGATCGATCTTGGAGTCGCCGTCGCTGTCTGGCTGGCACTCATCCGGCACCGAGTTGCTGTCGCAGTCCTGGCTGGTCCCGCTCGAGATATCGAGTGCGTCCGCCACGCCGTTGTTGTTGCAATCCGGAGCGCCGACCACGATTGTGACCGTGTCCGAGACAGGCGGCGTACTCTGCACGGTGAGCCGCAGCACGTACGTGCCCGCGGTTGGAAACGTGGCGGTGCTGACAAGGCTCGCATCGTCGCTGAAGGTCACTGCGGCCGGTCCAGAATCCTGCGACCACAGCAGATCTTCGGGTACCGAGTTGATCAGCAGCGCATGTGCAGAGACCTGCTGGATCTCGGGCCCGATGTCGCGCGTCTGCCCGGTGCCCAGGTCAATGCGTCGAATACGGGCATGCCAATCTGCACCGACGGGGTAGCGGTAGCAGCCGTATAGCCGACCAGCGAAATCCGTCAGTTCGTCGTAGTACCCCGCGTCGGCGTCCAGCAGACTGAGCGTGAAAGTGACCGTCTGCGCCATCGGGTTGATGGTGTAGATCGACTCGTCGTCGGCGTTGTAGACATGCAGCCGATCGAGCGCGGCGTCGTAAGCCAAGCCGGTGGTGTTCGTGATTGTGCTGGGGAGCTGCATCACGTTGGTGCGCGCTCCGGTCGCCTGGTTGTAATAGACCAGCCGGCGGCTGGCGGCGTCCATGCCGTAGAGCCGATTGCGTGTCGGGTCGAATGCCAGCGCCGTAAGCTGCTGCAGGCTGGTCGGCGCGCCAACCGGGGTGCAGATGCCCGTTTGATCATCCAGCGTGTAGAGCTGCCGGCGCGTGACATCGTGCCCGAATACGCTGCCGCTGCTGACGCGCACCAGGTCGCCGGGAAATCCGAAGAGGATGCCATCGCTGTCGCGCAGCGGACCTACCGCGCTGAGGCCGGCCACGCTCGAGTATTTCAGCAGTTTGTTCTCTGTCGCCAGGTCGCCGTCCGCCATCCAGAAATCCAGCGGCGTCGTTCCTGTGGCAACGCCGCTCAGCACGGTCGACCCAGGTACCGGCAATGATTGATCCTGGCCTGCGTCGACGCTGATCTGCGCCGCGGCAGGCAGCGCGCAGATCAAGAGTGCAATCGTCAAACTGAACGAGTGACAACGTGACAACTTGCCTCTCCAGCGCCGATCTGCATCGGCGCGTTCGCCCGTGACCGCTCTGAATGGAATCGCCGGGTCGCCCGCAACCCGCACAATGAAGCGTACGCCGATCAAGCAACCCGGATCAAGCGCCGCAAAGCGGCCGATAACCAACCGGTCCGTGAAACACTCGCAGTACGAATCGCCGGACCAGCAGACGATTCTTCCGCTGCAAACGCAACGACGCGTGACTGCGGCGCGGCGGCTCCGCGTATTCAGGCATGACGGGCGACCGACGACGAATTCTCAAACTCAAGGAATCTACCATGAATACCAGCCACCTCTGCATCACTCCGCGCACGCGGACGAACGCACGAGCGCGACGCGCTCTGTGCACAGCCCTCGCTGCGTTGGCGCTCTGCGGCGGCGCCGCCGCCCAACGTTTCGGAGTGGACCCGGCACTCTCGACGCTGGACATCCAGGGCGAAGTTCTGGGCGACAGCACCGCCACGGGCCTGCCTGGCGTGCCATTCATACTCCCGGCGGCGCCGATCGCGGTTTGCCCGCTCGGTCCGCCGGCAGGGCCGTTCCTCGAGTGCCAGGTGTTGCGCGCCACCACGTCGAATTACCTGCCGAACTTCTTTGACGGTGTCCGCGTGTTCAACTTCGGGAACCTGGCCGGCGCAAGAGTGAACGACCTCGATCTGCTCGCACCCGCCTACGCCATCGCGAGCTTCACCGGCGCTTCCGGCGTAGATGTCAGCAAGCGCACGTTGATCGCGGTCTGGAACGCGTTTCAATCATCCGACACATTCAGCGAGGGCTACCTGACGCGCGGCTGCGTCGAAATGAGGACCGCGATCGCCGCGGAGCTGCAACAACTCCGCGCGGGCAAGCCAATTTTCATTCGCTACGAATGGAGCCTCTCGGCCGATGGTCAGACGTATCACGAGTGCCCCGGCCATCCGCTGTGCGGGCTGGGAATCTGGCCGGCAGCCTTCGAAGATCCCGAATTCGCCGAAGGCGACCTGACAATTGACATCGCCGGCAACGGACCGGGCAACGTCATCCCGCGCTTCCAGGTTAATTCTGACGCGGGGCTGCCGGGCCTGGTTTTGAATCAGCGCGGCGTCGGCGCGCTCTCATTCCCATCGCCGCCGGCCACGCTGCCGATCAACATCGCCGGCGACGCCAGCGCGCGGCTGGAAGTCGCCTGGCCGGGCAATGCATTCGGCGGCCTGAGCGAAGACGCAGTGGCCAGCATGTTTTTCCGCCTGCGCCTGCGGCTGGTGTGCCGCTATTTCAATCGCGACATGGCGACCTACATGCGGCGGGTGCCCGGCGGACCGAACGTGCCCGGGCCGGACTATGACTTCCTGATCGGTCAATACGAGATTACGAACGCTGAGTACTCCGACTTCCTCAACGACGCCGAGCTGGATGGCGGCGCCACGCCGCGCGGCGAGTTCATGTCGTTCGCGCCGAGCGGCGACGTGACCACGCAGAATGGTGAGCCGATCGTGCTGCTGCAGCCGTCGCTTCCAGCCTCGCGGCTACTATATGAGCCGCTGGCACCGCTGGGCACGCGCTACGACGTCGAGGATGGCTTCGAAGACCACCCGGTCGTCGGTGTGAGCTGGATCGGCGCGCTGAAATTCTGCAATTGGCTCACGCTCGAGCAGGGCATGCCGCTGTCCGCGCGCTGCTACACCGAGGGACCGAGCGCCGCCGATTGGCGCCCGGTGACCATCTCTGCCGCGGACTGGGCGGTGCGCGACCTGAACCAGCTCGAGCGCGCCGCGCTGGTCACCAGCTACCCGGGATTCCGCCTGCCGATGGACAATCTGCCGATCGATCAACTCGGCTGGATCAGCAATCAGTCAAACGAATTCAACGAATGGCACAAGGCCTCGGCCTACGACCCGCAGGCCCCGCCGACGTCGCGCAGCGGTCCGCAAGGTGAGACGCTCGAGCCCTACCACTGGATCTATGGCTTCGGCCGCGATGTGCTGCTGCCCGAGGATGCGAACTACCTCGGCAGCACCGATCCGTACGATGACGATGACGCGCCGGTCGGCTTTTTCAACAGCGCGACCGCGCTGACCAGCGGCGTCGCGACCAACGACACGGACAACCCCTATCAACTGTATGACATGAGCGGCAACGTCGCCGAATGGGGCCAGGACCAGGTGCGCACCAACGCCCGCCGCTCGATCCGCAGCGGTGCGTTCGACGGTACGCCCAACACGTGCGCGACGACGCACCGTCAATCGCGGGACGCGATTACCGCGCTACCACAAGTCGGCTTCCGCGTGCTGCGGGTCCCCGGCATCCCAGCTTGTCCAGGCGATCTCAACGGCGATCGCATGGTTGACTCCGCCGATCTTGGAATCCTGCTCGCAGCATGGCAATTCAGCGCCGGCGGCGATCTCGACGGCGACGGCGACACGGATTCCGCAGACCTGGGAATCCTGCTGGCGAACTGGGGCCGCACCTGCTGAGCCGAGCGCGATACGGAGACCGCGCCCGCGGCGCTTCGCAAAGCCGCGACGTCACCAGCGCCGTATCCTTGCGGGACGGCGCTGGTGACGTATTCTCCTACCCGCCCAGCAGCAGCTCGCCGGCGAGCGCCGGGGTCGGAAACGCCCAGAGACCAAGGACGTTCGCCCAGCGCTTCAACCGCTTCTTGATCGCCCGCGCCTGTGCTCGTTCGGTGGTTCGCTTCGTCCCCATGACGCTTCTCCTGGCCCGGCGTCCCTCAGCGGGGCACGCGCCCCGCACGGGCCGATCAGCGTCAATTGCGCGCCGCGCTCACACGTGAATCTTGTGTTCGCGCGAATTTGTAGAGAGAACGGTCTGGCCGCCGCGCACAAAGCGTCCGGCCGCGGCGCGGCAAAAGACGACTCACGCAACGCCGAGCGCCCGCTTCCCCCCGCCCGCCTGCCGCGCGCGAACGCACGCCGCTAGACTACGCGCCGCATGAAATTCGCTCTGGTGATTCCCGATGGCGCGGCGGACGAGCCCGTGCCGGAGTTGAATGGCAAGACGGCGCTTGAAGCGGCCAACCTGCCGCATCTGGACCGGCTCGCCGGCGGCGGAAAGCTCGGATTGGTCAAGACGCTGCCGCCCGAGCTGCCGCCGCTGGGCGAGTTGGCGCTGCAGGCCATCCTGGGCTACGACGTGCGACAAACGCGCGTCGCGCGCGGCCCGCTCGAGGCCCGCGCCCGCGGTGTGCGCCTGGGGCGCGATGATCTCGCGCTGCGCTGCAACCTGGTGACAGTCGTTGACGACACGCTGCTCGACTTCGCCGCCGGCTACATTTCCACGCCCGAAGCCGCGCGGCTGATCAACGCGTTGCAGCCGCTGCTGCTCGAAGCGGGGCTGGAGTTGATCGCGGGCGAGTCGTTTCGACACACGCTGGTCTGGCGCGATGCAGCCGCGAACACGCGCATCAGCAGCACGCACCCGCAGGAGCTGGTGGGTCAGTCGCCGCGAAAAGGGATGCCGCGCGGCCGTGGGGCCGAGCCGCTCAAGCAATTCATCGCCCGCGCCGCTGAGCTGCTGGCCGAGCACGATGTCAACGCCGTCCGGGAGGAGCTCGGCGAAAACCGCGCCAACGGCGTATGGCTCTGGGGTGAAGGCAGTATCAGCGCCCTGCCGCGCTTCAGCAGCCGCTTTGGCGTGCGTGGCGCAGTCGTGACCGGCATGGATGCGATGCGCGGACTGGCCGACCTGATCGGCTGGCAGGTGCTGGATGCGCCGGGCGTGAACGGCTTGCTCAGCAACGACTACGCCGCGCAGGGCTGGGCCGCGGTCGAAGCGTTGCAGAGATTCGACCTGGTGTGCGTGCACATCGAGGCCCCGGACGAGGCCGCGCACATGGGGCGCGCGGATGAGAAAGTCCGCGCGCTCGAAGCCATCGACACGCACATCGTCGGGCCGTTGCTGGCGCGGCTGGCCGACGAGCGCGAATGGCGAATACTCGTCATCGTCGACCACGCCACGTCGTTGGCGAGCCGCCGACACACGCACGCCGCCGCGCCCTTCCTGATCGCCGGCAGCGACGTGGTCAGTCACCGCGGCGATGCGTTCGATGAGGCCGCCGCAGCGCAGGGCGAGCTGCACGTCGATCGCGCCAGCGACTTGATGGAGTATTTTCTGCGGCGTTAGGTTTCGCGCTCAAACGGTTCGCGGATTGAAATCTCGCGCGCCGGCACGCCGCTGACGTGCCCGCAGTCCGGCACGTCGCGAATCACCACCGCGCCCGGGTCGACCGTCGCGCCGGCGCCCACGCGCCGCCCGGGAATCACGGCCGCGCCGACACCCAACGTCGCCAGCGCATCGACCATGACGCCCCCGGCCAGTCGCGCGGCGACATGCAGGAACGCGCCGGGGCCAATGTGGCTATCGTGGTCGCAAATCGTCCCGGCCGAGAGCACGGCGTGCGAGCAAACGGTCGCGTTGACGCAGACCGTCGCGCGCGGCCCGATGATCAGGTGCGTCGCGAATGTCGCCGAGCGCGCCAGGCTGGTCAGCGGGTGAATCGCCGAGACCAGTTGAATCCCGCGCAGCCGCAGTTCCTGCGCAACGCGCACGCGCTCCGCGTTCTGGCCGATCGCGACCACCGCATGGCGCACGCCGCGCGCCAGCAGCTCGGCGATGCAATCCAGCCCGCCCAGGATGGGGACGCCGTCGAACGTGGCGCCGGCGCGAGCCGCGTCAGAGTCCAGGAAGCCAACCACCTGGTCGCGTCCGGCCTGCAGAAGGATGTCGTGCACCTGGCTGCCCAGTCCGCCAGCGCCGTAGATTACCACTGGACGCATCGCACAAAACTCCTGCGTTGCTATCGGCTGCCTCGTCTGCCGGGTCAAGCTGTGCAGCGGCAGCCGGCGCGTTAGGATTGCTCGCGCAGTCCGCCGTGCGTGCGGCACTGCCGTGCCCGAGGAACAACAACATGCTCAAGGCCGCCTGCTCGCTCGCGACACTCGTCCTGCTGCTCTCCGCCCAGGAAAAGATGACGCCGGTCTCCACGACCCGGCCGACGGCGTCGGGCGCCGCGTCGCCGCCCGCGCAGACGCCCGTGCAGCCGCCCGCACCCGGCACGCAGCCGGCGGACGAAGTCAGCGGCGTCCGTACTCCGCCGCAGATCAACGCGGATCTGCTGAATCAACTGCTGCGCGCCGATCGTCAGCGGCTCGTGCCGCCCAGCGCGGTGGACGCGAAAGTCGCCGCGAGTGCCGAGAACGCGGGTCTGCTGCTGGAAGGCACGATCCTGGTCGATCGGCCGGGCCGCTGCATCATTCGCGGCGATCGCGCCGAGTTTGAATTCGCAGCGGATGCGAGCGGCAAGGCGCTCCCGCCGATGGAAGTGCTCAAGACGCAGTTGCTGGAGTACATCGAGCGTGACGTGGCCGCGGGGACGGCGGAGTTCATCGTGTCGGCGGAAGTAAAGCGCTATCGCGGGCGCAACACGATTGAGCTGATTAAGGTGTCGCGGCGTGTCGCACACGGCAATCTCGGACCATAACTCACGCTAAACTGCATTGAATTCGGCGCGCCATACCATCGCTTGTAGTTGAATTTCATACAATCCACTGCGCGTATTGCCTGTCCCACCAGTCACATTCAATTTTTCCTAAATTCTCAAATTCTCAGCAGATTGTGTTCAATTTGAGGATGCAGAATTGGCTGTTGCTGCTAGAATATGGGGTGTAGTAAGTCGTACCTTTTGGTCGATCTAGTCTTCGGATGGATAACGGAATCGCTGGATCCCGGTCGACAGTGTGATCCAAGGACGGGTCGCCCCCGACCGACGGCATCGGTTCGGCAAGGACGCCAACCCGGTGCTATTTTTCGAGATGTACCGCGGCAGTAAGTCGTCGCGTATCAAGATATTGGGTGGATTCCGGTCGCAGCGCCTTTCGGCCATCGTGAGCGATCAAGCAGTAGCGTTCGCTTCGGGTGGCCCCTCGCTCGAAACCCAACCCCCCTGCCCAAGGCAGCGGCCGAATCCACCCATTTTACGGCTTTCGCCTCCCCCTTGACCTAGCGGGCCGCGGATCGAATCCAACGCCCGCGATTTTCTCCTGCATCCGCCTCTACCCCATCCAGCTCAAACGTCCCGCTCCGAGCTTCCAGCCGCAAGCCAACGCGCCAGGTCGGCGACCCGCTGGCCGACTCCAACGCGGCAACCTGCGGCAGCCCGATCTGCAATTCCAGGCCCTCATCCGAAGCCGTGCTGCGCCAGTCGCCGATCGCCTCCGCGGGCGTCTCGCCAACGGCGCGAAACGTCGTCCCGTCGAATTGCCCCGTCAGCAGCGCGTCGTTGCCGTTCGTAGCGATCGTGAGCGACAGCGGGCCATCCAGCTCGACGCTGCCCCTGGGCGCCAGCCTCAGGAGCAGCCGCCGGCCATCGAGCTTGCCGAACACGGTAACGCGCCGCGTGTCACGCTCGAGCTCGGCCGGCTGCATCTCGCCCAGCGGGGTAAACGCGGCGGCGCTCAACGAGGTGACCGGCTCGATCCGCACCGGCGTATCAAACGCCTGCCCCTCGAGCGAAAGCCGCAGCGTGATCGTCTCGGCTCGATTCAGCGGCGCGGTCTTGGGCTTCAGCGTGATCTCCACGCCGATCGCCTCGCCGGCCCGCGCCGTCAGCGCCCGCGTCGCGACGCTCGACGTGACCCGCGCATCCCGCGCCAGCACAACCTGAAGATACGATCGGCGTAGCGCCACCGGCGCGGCGACCGTTACCGTCAATGTCGACTCCGCCTCGCAGACGATTCGCGCCGGGGCCCGCAGCAGCGGCTCGCCCAGTGCGATCTGCGGCTCGGGCTGCGCGTTTCGCAGCGCCAGCGTGACGAACTGCGGCCGCTCGCTGCTGCGCAGCAGCGAGGCACCGGCGACGTTCTGCATCTCCAGCCGCCGCCGCTCGAAATCCTGCGCCGTCAGCTCGCCGGGCACGCCTTGCCGCAGCGCCAGCAATGCCGGCAGCGCCCGATTCGGCCGCGGAATCAGCACGCCCACCTGCCGCTCGCGCCCGATAAAGAGCGCCGATTCGTACTCCGCCGGCGCGCCTAGCAGCGGGCCGGCGTAGCGCAGCCCGCCAAACGTGCCGATCGCCGACGTCAGCCCGAGCATCGAGCTTTTTGGACTGAAATCTCGCCGCACCAGCCCGCGCTGCGCCGCCGCGCTGTCGGCGTCGTCGCGCAGATCGAACCAGATCAGCCCGCCGACGCCCGCCTGCGCCGCCTGCACGTAGTGCCGCAGAATCTGGACCGCGTCCTGCACCGACCCAGCGCCGGCGATTGGCGCCGCGGCGTGCTCCCACCAATCGCCCTCGCTCCAACCGCGCTGGCTGCTGGCGGCGAATTGCGTCCACGCGGAAAGCGCCGCGCCGGACGGGCCATCGCTGGCGAAGCTGGGCATCGCGCTTTTTGGCCCTGCCGCTGGCGGGGCGCTCGCAAGCGCCGCAGCGCGCGTCAGCGGCGGCGCCAACAACCTGGCCGACGAAGCCGCCGCCAGCACCGCGGCATTGGCGCGCTCGAGCGCGGGGCCGCGCTCGCCGGGCGGGACGAATGCATCGTCGAGACAAGCGGCCTGGTAGAAGCGCACGCGCTCTCCGAAGTGCCGCGCCAGCCCGCTCAGTGCGCCGGCCAGGGCCGCGCTGCGACCGGCCGCGTCTGCCGGCAACCACGGCGGCGGATCGGTCAGCACCAGCATTCTCGCGAAATCCTTGCTGCCGCTGCCGCTGATGATTCGATCCAGTCGCGAAAAGTCGAATTCGCCCGGCTTCGGCTCGATCAGCCGCCAGGGCGTCTCAATCGCGATCAACTGCACACCGATCTCGGCCGCGGCATCCAGCTCGAGCAGTTGATCATTCAACGGCTCGCGCAGCAGATTGGTCCGCACGCCGAAGAAATGATCGCGGCCGCGCGGCAGGTTTCGATTGGAGGGCGTGACCGCGACGCTGGTTTCGAAGTTCGCCGGCGTCCCGTCGACCGTGGCGCGCGCGACAAGCCGATACAGCCCGGGCGAATCCACCTTCTGCGAAAAATCCAGCGGCTGGCGCGAGCGAAAGTCCACACTGCCGGCCGGCAGCGTGGCCGAGCCCTGCTGCGTTTTCAGCACGCTGCCATCCGGCCGCATCCACGCCAGCTCGACGTTTACGCGCGCCGCCCGCCGCCGAGAGCCATTCTCCAGTAGCAGCGCGACCTGCACCGTGTCGCCCGGCTCGTAGATCTTGGTCGGCCGATCAAAGCGGAATTCCGTCGAAACCACGTGGCCCGCGTGGGCGGCGTGCTCAATCTCCAGATCGTCCAGAAACACCGTCTGCTTGCCGAGTTCGCCTGAGATCACGCGCAGCCCGACAAATTCGATTGGCCACGCCAGCCCCGGCTGCGTCGCAACGCTGCTCGGAGCCGTCGTGGCAACGCCAACCGCCGACGGCGACACGGACGC
>CAZHTF010000099.1:0-9606 GCA_964535305.1 uncultured Planctomycetales bacterium
GGCTAAGAGTCGCCGCCATCCAGCGGGCCGCGTACGCCGCGCGGCGCGGGCCCAGGGCCGGCACGAGCCGGGTCTTGGCGACGCCCGGGAGCGCGTGTTTTGCCAGAACCAGCGCCCAGGGCCGCGGCAGGGCGCTCGGCTTGTCGGAAACTTGGGGCGCAGATATAGTTCGCGAGGGCACGAGCTACACGCGCGCGCGGCGACGTGCCGACCCGTTCGCGAGCCAACGCGGGCCAGCCGCGATCAACGCCACCGGAGTTGCGTCCATGCACCGCCCCTTGAACAAGCTCTCAGCTTTCGCGATTTGCACCGTCTCCGCCTTGGGCCTGAGCGCCGGTTGGTCAACTGGCTGCATCGGCGGCGGCGGTGGCACGCTGGACGCCCTGGCGCTGCTCGGTTCGCCGTTGTTCTCCGGCTTCGTCGGGCGCAGCCCCACTGGCGACGGTAGCACCGATGACGGGGGCGGATCCGGATTCTTCGGCGGTGGCGGTCGCACCAATACCGACCCCTGTGAAGAATCGCTCAGCCGAAAGTTCGTGCGAATCACCATGCGCAACCAGGCCCAGGACGACTTCATCCATTACTTCCTGGTTCTCATCGCGTTTGTCAACGGCGACACCTACCCCGACGGGGCGGTCTGCGTCGACGACATCCCGCTCTACACCTCCTTCGGCTACACCGAAGTCCCGGAAGGCGCCAGCGTCGAATTTGGCAGCTACTGCATCACCGGCCCGGCATTGCTCTACTTCCACCAGAGCGGCGGGTTCCGCCGCGGCGGCGCGGGCGGCACGTCCTCGCTCGCGGCAGCCATCGCCCCGGCGCAGGGCAGCAACCCCAGCTTCGACGCTTTCTTCAACAGCGCCGGCGCGCAGGTGCCAGTCCCGAACCTGATCGCGTTTCACAATCCCGGTAGCGGCGAAGGCGCCGCGCTCAAAATCAGCCGCAGCGCCGCGGCGCCCTGCGACACGGCGACGCCGCAGTTTGGCGACCCGCTCTGCGACCAGGACGCGTTCTATTACGTCGACGATCAGGATCGGCTCTCGGGCTCGTCGGCGCTGGGAATCGGCTCGGGTCGACGCGTGCCGAGCGAAATCCAGGGTACCAGTTGCGAGTGCCTGGGCTTCAACACGCCGTTCCAGTCGCTGGCGCCCTCAAGCGTGACGGCGGCTTCGGCGCGCTGCAACGAATTTGTCCGCGGCGGTCGGATTGAGTACGCCTTCCTGCGCAACGACACGAACCCGCCGTTCCCGCAGTTGGTCTGGCGCGTGACGGACGCATCGGGCGCGACGGTGCAGAATTTCGACGAGCGCGCCAACCTGCGCTAGCCGCGGATGAATTGCACGGAGAGCGCTGCCGTATCCGAATCCGGGTGTGAAGCGCCGGCCAGCCTTGGTTCTAGCGCTGCTTGAGCGTGCGGACCGCCTGCGTCAGCAATGGCACGACCTTGAAGAGATCGCCCACCACGCCGTAATCCGCCACTTTGAACAGCGGCGCTTCGGGATCGGTGTTGATCGCGACGATCACCTTGCTGCCGCGCATCCCAGCCAGATGCTGGATCGCGCCGCTGATGCCGCAGGCGACGTAGAGCTTGGGCGTCACAGTTTTTCCGGTCAGCCCGACCTGGCGGCTGTGCGGCTGATAGCCGGCGTCGCAGGCCGCCCGCGACGCGCCGACCGCGGCGTCCAGCTCGTGCGCCAGCTCGTAGAGAATTTTGAAGTTCTCTTCGCTCTTCAGCGAGCGCCCGCCGGAGACAATGATGTCGGCTTCGCTGACGTCCTTGACTTCGCCGCCGGTCTTGAGCACTTCGCGTACGTCAATGCGCTCGTCGCCCGTTGCGGCCTGATATGCGAGCGACTCGCGCGCCGCCGGGTTGTTGCTTGCGTCGCGCGCGGGCGGTGCGGCGAAGGTGTTGGCCCGCACCGATGCCATCGCGCAGCGGCCGGCTGGCAGGTAGACATGACAGAAGGCCTTGCCGTTGTACACCGGTCGGCGGCAATCCAGCTTGCCGTCGTCGCGCAGCGAAAGGGCGACGCAGTCGGTCGCGAGCGACGCCCGCAGCCGCGCCGCGACGCGCGGCGCCAGGTCGCGGCCCATGAACGTGGCCGCCAGCAGCGCGATCCGCGGCGCGATCTTCTGAATCACGCTCGCCAGCGCCGCGCGATAGCGCAGCGCCGAATACAGGGCGAGCGCCGGGTCGCTCACCAGCACGATCTGCTGCGCTCCGGCCTGTTCAAGCGCCCGCGCGGATTGCTCCAGCTTGTCTCCGATCAGGCAGGCCACCACGCGCCCGCCGGTCTGTTGCGCCAGGGCCAGCGCCGGCGTGAGCGTCTGCAACGCCGCGGGGTGCAAGCGATCATCGCGCTGTTCAGCGAATACGAGAATATCGTTCTTCATGGGGTCTTTCATGCACGCCGTCGCGGCGCAGGGCAGCGCCGCGCTTGAGCGCTAGATGACTTTGGCTTCCTCGCGCAGCAGGCGCACCAGTTCGTTGACCGTTGCGGGATCGTCGCCTTTGAGAATCTTGCCCGGCGGCCGCGCAGGCGGCAGCTCGTAGCGGTGGATCTCGCTGCCGCCGACGTCTGCCACCGTCTCGCCGATGCCGGGCAGCTCCGCCGCGCTGATGGTCTTGAGCGGCTTTTTCTTGGCCTTCATCAGGTTCGGGAGCGACGGGTAGCGCGCCTCGACCAGGCCCTTTTCACAGGTGATCAGCGCCGGCAGATTCACCTGCACCACTTCGTCCGCGCCTTCAATCCGCCGATTCGCGCTGAAGGATTTTCCGTCGGCGGCGAATTCGAGCCTCGTGACCGCCCCGACATGCGGCAGGTCGAGGAATTCCGCCAGGGCCGGGCCGAGCTGTCCGCTGTCCAGGTCGATCTCCTGCTTGCCGCGGATGATCAGATCGAACGCGAGCGGCTTTGCGACCGCGGCGATCAGCGCCGCCGTTTGCAGCTCATCGAGCTTGTCAAAAGCCGGATCCTGCAGGTGAATCGCATCGTCGGCTCCGATCGCCAGCGCGGTGCGCAGCGCCTCGGCGGCGGCGGCGGGCCCGATGCTCAAGGCGGTGATCAGCGCGACATCGCTGCGGGCTTCGCGCAGCCGCACGGCCTGTTCGATCGCGAATTCATCGAACGGGTTGACCACCATTTTCACGCCAGCGCGTTCGATATCTTCCCCGTCGGCGCGAATCTTGATCGTGGTGGTCGAGTCCGGGACCTGCTTGATCAGCACCAGGATTTTCATGCGTTTCTCGCCCTGCCGCCGACGTCAACGCGGCGGCGGAGCGGGGATGATACCCGCCGCGCTTCACGCTCGAAAGTGCCCGCGCGCCTGCGCGAGCGCCGTCGACGGCGCCGCGTTAGAATCGTCGCATGCTCCGCGCCCCGCGGCTGAAAATCAACGAGATCTTCCACTCTGTGCAGGGCGAAGGCACGCGTAGCGGCGTGCGCAGCGTGTTCATCCGTCTCACCGGCTGCCACCTCCGCTGCAGCTATTGCGACACCGAGTACGCCTTCTACGAAGGCGGCTGGCGAACGCTCGACGAAATCCTCGAACAGGTTCGCGCCTATCGCTGCCCGGTGGTAGAAGTCACCGGCGGCGAGCCGCTGCTACAACCCGACGTCTACCCGCTGCTGACGCGCCTGTGCGACGAGTTCCCGACCGTCATGCTCGAGACCTCGGGCGCCGTGTCGATCGACCGCTGCGATCCGCGCGTGATTCGAATCGTCGATTTCAAATGCCCCAGCAGCGGCGAAGCGCACCGCAATCATTGGCCAAACGTCCGGCTGCTCACGCCACGCGACGAAGTGAAGTTCGTCGTTGGCACGCGCGAAGATTACGAGTGGAGCCGCGACGTCATCGCCCAACACACACTGCTGGCGCGCTGCCCCGTGCTGATGCAGCCCGTCTTCGACCTGCTCACGCCGCAGATACTCGCCGAGTGGGTGCTGGAGGACCGGCTGGACGTGCGTTTCAGCCTGCAGTTGCACAAGCTGATCTGGTCGCCCACCGCGCGCGGCGTCTGACGCCAACGGCTCGCGGCATGTGCACGCCGGCGTCGCAACTTCATTCTTCGAGCGGTTCAATTTTCCTCAGTCGCGCAGTCTGCTCGCGTGAAGTCGCGACTTGCGTCGCCGGCCGGCGCGGCGCGTTTCGCCCCAGCGGTGCGCGGGTGTGCGGTCACGGGCACGGGTGCATGCACGCACGCGATCATGAGGCGCCACGATTTTCGCCCCAACGGGGCGAAGGCGTGTAGCCACGGGTGGAGCGAGGCCCGCAGGGTCGAGCGAAACCCGTGGAATCGATCGGAAAAAATCTCTTCCGCCCCGGCAGGGGCGGCGGAATTCCCCTTCTATTTCCTCCGCCCCGTTGGGGCGGGTATTCATTTGTCGAATCGATCCACGGGTTCCGCTGCGGGCCTACGGCCCTCGCTCCACCCGCGGCTACATTCCGCGGCCCCTGCGGGCCGAATTTCTAGAAAACCCAGACACGCCATCGGCCACAGTCCGCGGCCGTTCCGGGGCTGAAGCTTTAACTAGATAGTCTAGAAACGCACCGTCTAGATGCCCAAATCTAGAGACGACATTGCTACGTCGCGCAAAGCTGCGCGACTGAGCAAAAGCGAAACTGCTCCAGACAAGCCGTCGAACTTCGCGCGCATTCGCGCCTGCCAGCACGCCGCCGCGCGAATCTCGCACACTTCGCGCCGCGGCCCGCGCCGCCGCCGCATTCGCCGCGCAACAATTCCCGGGGCGATCGCGCCTGGCTGGGAGGATCACACGCATGGAACGCCGATTTACAGAGTTCTTCGGACCGGACCTGGGTCGCGGCCCGTTCGCTTCGCAACGGCTGGAAACCGCGGCGGTGCAGATCGCCACGGCGCTGGCGCAGCTTCGCGCGCCGCTGCTGCGATCAGACACCGACATCCTCGCGCACGCCGACTTCATTCGACAGCTGGCCGACCGGCTGGCTCCAGACGCGGCCGGCTTCGTCAGCGCCACGGTCGGCAGCGAGACCGCCGACACCATCAACACGACCTTTCGCCTCGCCGTCCAGGGCCGCAGCCTGCTGCGGATCTGGCTGGCCGATTCGATCGGCGGCGCGCCCAGCACGCTGGCGCCAAATTCGGTGAACTTCCTGACCGGCACGATCCTGGAGACGATCGTCCCGAATGTGGACTACCTGGTGATCACCTCCGCCACCGGACTGGTGAACGTGACCGTCGGCTACAACGCCGCCAAAATCTGGACCTGGGGCGTGGCCCGCAACGGGGGCGTGTTCTACAGCGCGAACCTGTTCTTCGTCTGAACGTCTCGCCGGATTGCGTCGCTCTCGGGCGGCTGCGCTCATAGAATGCCGTTGGCATGCGGCGCCCTCCGCGCCCGCGCCGTGGAGCAGATCAGCCGATGGCCACGCTCAGCGACGACAGCGTCGTACTCGTTCAGGCGGTGCGCGACTTCGCTCGCGCCGAGTTGCCGCAGCGCGACGCCCAGTGGGATCGCAGTGAAACCTCGTGCTGCGAAGCCTTTGGACCGCTGTACGACCTCGGGCTGCTCGGTTTACGCGTGCCGGAAGCGCACGGCGGGCTGGGCTGCGACATGCCCACCTATGCCGCCATCATCCGCGAGCTTTCGTACGCATCAGCCTCGGTCGGCGTGACCGTTAGCGTGCACAGCATGGTGGCGGAGATCGTGCGGACATTCGCGCGCCCCGAGGTGCAGGCGCGGCTGCTGCCACAGCTTGCGCAGCCGGGCAACCTGGCGGCCTTCGCAATCAGCGAGCCGAACGCCGGCAGCGATCCGGGTTCGGCCCGTACGCGCGCCACGGCCTGCGAAGGCGGCTGGAAATTGAGCGGGGCGAAGATGTGGGTCACCAACGGCCTGACCGGCCGATGGTTCGTCGTGTTGGCGCGACTCGCCGACGCGCCCGCGAGCGGCACCCAGGGACTGTGCATGTTCCTGCTGGATGCGCAGCAGCCCGGCGTACAGCGCAGTGCGATTCACGGAAAAATGGGCATCCGCGGCTCCGAAACCGCCGAAATGAGCCTCGATGGCGCGTTCGTTCCCAGCGCGCACCTGCTGGGCGAGCCGGGTTGGGGATTACGCGTTGCGCTTTCAGCGCTCGACGGCGGCCGCATCGGCATCGCCTCGCAGGCGATTGGCATCGGCAGCGCCGCACTTGACCTGATGGTCGGATACGCGCGGCAGCGCGAGCAATTCGGGCGGAAAATCGCGGATTTCCAGGCGATCCAGTGGATGATCGCGGACAGCGCCGCCGAGCTGGCCGCCGCTCAGGCGCTGGTCGACCAAGCAACGCTGCTGAAAGACGCCGATCGGTCCTTTTCGAGCGTAGCGGCCATGGCCAAGCTCTACGCCAGCGAAACCGCAAACCGCGTCGCGTACCGCGCGGTGCAGTCGCATGGCGGCTACGGCTACGTGCACGAATTCAGAGTCGAGCAGCTCTATCGCGACGCGCGCATCACCGCGATCTACGAAGGCACCAGCGAAATCCAGCGCCACGTGATTGCCCGCGGATTGCTGCGCGCCACCTGAACCGGCGGCCCGCCGAGCTTCCGGAATTGCGCGTACCTTTCAGGCCGAGACAGCTTGCTGGGCTGCGACGCCGGCGATCATCAGTTCATCATCGATTTGGGCCGTTAATTCAAAGGTCTTCTGCGCAGCGCGCACGATCGCGTCGCATTCTGGCGCGCCCAGCCCTGCGGCATCCATGCGCTGCTTGAAGCTGGCCCACTCGGCCCGCTGACCTTCGCCGTGCGGATCGAAGTAGCGCGTGCCGCCGATTGAGAGCGCGTACGCACGCCGCACGACCCGCGCGAGCATGTGGCTGCCGTTCTTGCTGCCTTCAAAGACATAGAACACGCCCAGCAGCGCGATCGGACTGTTGGTGTGCAGCCGTTCGATCTCGCGCAGTAGCGCCGCGGTTGCCGGCAGGGCGGCGATCCGCCGCGCGTCTGCGCCCAGGTGCCGCAGGTCTTCATCCAGCCGCGCGGTTTGATAGAGGTGACTTGGAATCAGTCCAGCCAGTCGCTCGTCCGCGTCACACAGCTGCGCCACCAGTGGCTCGAGCGTTGCGTGAATCAGCCGCCGCTGCCCCAGCAGCGCGACGTAGCGATCCAGCGGAAGCGTTCCGCGGGCCAGCGATTGCTCGAGCAGGCGGCTCTCGGCTTGCTGATGGTGCTCGGCCGTCTCCGAGCGCAGCCGCGCCGTGATGCTTGCGCCGATCGTGTTAGATTCCATCCGGTAACTCCTCTTTAACGCTTGGGCCGACTTGCGTGATTTCCATCTAGTTTGCGCGGCGGCAGCCTTCGAAGACGACGCCGGCCGCCAGCAACCACAGGATTCCTTTCCCCAGAAAGAAAAGGAACCCGACCAGGCCCGCCCGTCGCAACCAAGTTTTATTCATCATGCCGTCGCTCTATTACCAATCTTTCCGCTTTATACATAAAACGAATTTGATTTGCAAGGACTTACGGCGGGAATCTCGCGCGGCGCCCTCGCGCTTACTTGGCGAGTGTTTGCGGTACCGGATTGGCAGGAGTTAGCGCGGGCCAATGACGGCCGGTGGACTGACGTTTCCGCAGCGATCGACGGCGCTCAGGGCCACCACGGCGGGTGCCGCGCCCTCGAGCGTGGCGGAGTTGGTCGATCCGGGCAGCACCATCATGCGCCACTGCGAATCCTGCTGGAAACGCAGAACGTACAGCGCGGCGCGTTCGCCGTCGCCCGCGCTCCAGTCAAGGCGTGTTCCACCGGCGGCGCGCGTCAGGCGCAGACGTGGCGTCGCGGGGTCGCGCGCGTCGAGCCAGCGCATTGGCGGCGCGATGGCGTGGCTGAGATAGACCTCGTTGTCCAGAAGTGTTGTCAGTCCGGCGCGATCCTCCAGCAGTGGCTTCATGCTGAAAAGCAGGTGTCCGGCTGTGCCGGCGCGATCGCGGGTCTGCGCGATCTGGGCGGCGATCTCGCCCGCGGGCCACCCGCCGTTCGCCGCCCCGCTCTTGCTGGCGTAGATACCGGGCAGTACGTGACGGGCCTGCGCGTTCTGGGCCAGCCACCAATCCAGCAGGACCGGGAAGCTCTGCGGCGTTTGCGCGATCGGCCAGTAGAGTTGCGGGGCCAGATAATCGACCCAGCCAGACATCAGCCAGCGGCGCGAGTCGGCGTAGATCTGGGCGTAGGCATCCATGCCGCGAATTTGCGGCGGGTTTCCCGGGCGCCAGATACCGAAAGGACTGATGCCAACCTTGATTGAGGCGCGGACCGACTTGACCGCTTCGTAGAGCTGCTGCACGAACGCGTCGATATTGGCGCGGCGCCAGTCGTCACGGGTCAGATTGCCGCCTGCCTGCTGATACGCGCTCCAGGTCGCGTCGTCGGGGAAGTCGATTGGTTTGCCCTTCGCGTCGTTCTGTGGGTAGGGGTAGAAGTAGTCGTCAAGATGAACGCCATCGATGTCGTAGCGCTGCGCCACGTCGCGGATGACGCGCAGCGAGTGTGCCCGCGCGTCGGCCTCGCCGGGGTCGAGCCAGAGCATGTCGGCATACTTTCGCACCCAGCCGGGCTGCGTGTTGCTGACATGCCGCGCGTCCGCAGCCGACTTCGCGCCCTTCGCACGCGCCCGGAACGGATTGAACCAGGCGTGCAGCTCGAGCCCGCGGCGGTGGGCCTCGTCGACGGCGAAGCTGAGCGGGTCATACGCGGGGGTGGGGCCGCGGCCCATGGTTCCGGTTAGAAACTCAGACCAGGGCTCCAGCTCCGAGCGATAGAGCGCGTCGCACGCTGGCCGGACCTGAAACACGATCGCGTTCAGCCGCAGGGCGGCGGCGCGATCCAGGATGGCGCGCAGCTCGGCCTGCTGCTGTTCGACCGAAAGGCCCGGCTGAGAGGGCCAGTCGATATTCGCGACCGTCGCCACCCAGACGCCGCGAAACTCGCGCGGGATCGGCGGCAGATCGCGTTCGCGGCCGACCGCGCCGACGCGCACGGCGTCCGAGCGTGTGCACGCCAGCGGCAGCATTGAAAAGAGCAGCAGCGCCAACAGTTGTGTTTGAGCGCGGCAAATCGCCGGCAAGCGGCACGTCTTCGCCGCAGCAATTTCGCGCGATGCTGCGGAAGAGCGCCGAATCGCTCGATGGCTGGATGACGGACGCCCGCGCTGCGCTTTGCACATGGGCTGGACTATCTAACCGCTGCGGCGCGATTCGCCAAGTCGCGACGACGGCGCGGCTCCTAAGAGCAGTTTCACTTTTCTCCAGTTGCATAGCCCGCGTGCGTGAAGTAGCCGGTTGCGACGCCGGCCGGCGGCTGCCAAGTTGCCGGGGTTGCCGGTTTGCGTCGCTGGTCGGCGGCGGCGCGATTTTCGCCCCAACGGGGCGAAGGAATGTGGTCACGTGCACGTGTGCATGTACGCACGCGATCATGAGGCGGTGCGCGTTTCGCCCCAAGGGGGCGAAGGAATGTAGCCACGGGTTCCGCTGCGGGCCTGCGGCCTTCGCTCCGCCCGTGGCTACATTCCGCGGCCCGTGCGGGGCCGAGTTTCTAGAAAACCCAGACACATCATTGGCGACATTCCGCGGACCGCCGGGGCCGAATT
>CAZHTF010000100.1:0-9423 GCA_964535305.1 uncultured Planctomycetales bacterium
GCTCTACCGCCTCTCGCTCCTGGGCATCGACCCCGGCGGGGATATCGCGCTCTTCCGCCTGCATGGCCGCGAACAATTCGACGCGGCGCCGCTGGGCGATTCCTCGTCCCTGCGGCTGGGCCAGTGGGTCGCGGCCCTGGGCAATCCGTTCGTGCTGGCGGAAGACTTCGTGCCGACCGTCACGGTCGGCGTAATCAGCGGGCTGCATCGCTATCAGGCCGGCCAGGGAGAGCTGAAAAACATCCTCGAATACGCCGACTGCATCCAGGTCTCCACCTCGATCAATCCGGGCAACTCCGGCGGGCCGCTGTTCGACCTGGACGGCCGCGTCATCGGCATCAACGGCCGGGCTTCGTTCGAAGAGCGCGGCCGCGTCAACGTCGGCCTGGGGTACGCCGTAACAATCAACCAGGTGCGTCGCTTTCTCCCAGCGCTGCGTGCTGGGCGCTTGTGCGAGCACGGCACGCTGGCCGCGACGGTCGAGCGGGCCGGGCCCGACCTGATCTTCAACGCAATTCAGGACCTGGGCGCGGCGGACCGCGCCGGCGTGCAGCTCGGCGACGCGCTGCTCAGCATCGACGAGCGCCCCGTCACCACGCCCAACGATTTCAACAACCGCATCGCGCCCCTGCCAGCCGATTGGCCCATGCGGCTGCGCGTCCGCCGCGGAAAGGACGAATTGTCGCTCGCGGCGCGGCTCGATCGGCTGCCGTTCCGCATGGGCGGCACGTACGACACGCAGCGCGACGTGAATGTGGCCGAAATGCGGCGGCTGTTCGACGGGGCCCGCGCCGCCATCGTCCGCACGCCGAACGCCGCTGCAGACGTCTGGCGCTGGTCGGCTGCGTGGCGCACCGCGGACGCGGGCGAGCCGGCGCGGCTGCGACTCGAGCAGAGCGCCGCCGACAGATTGAGCGTGTGGCGTGAGCGCGAGCTGTTCGAACTGAAGGATGACGAGCTCCCGCCGCTCGCGCCGGCTCCAGGCTGGAACTCGCCGCGGCTGTGGGCCGAGTGGCAGCGAATCACCCGTAGCCTGCTCGCGCCCCCGACACTCGTCGCCGGCTGGGAGGCGATCGGCGGCGATGAGATCGACGGGCGGCTGGCCAGCGTCGTCGAAGATCGCACGCAAGCGGGAGCACGCGTCCGCTGGGCCCTGGATTTCGAGAGCGGGCAGATCCTGGCGGCCTGGATTGGAGACGACACGTCGCCCAGACGCGTGCAATGGCGTCCGAGCGCTTGGCGCACTTTCGGCGATCTGCGTTGGCCGACCCGCTGGGTGCGCAGCGCAGGCGACGAGGTCGGCGAATTGACGCTCGAACCAGACGCTTCGCACCCCGCTCAGCACCCGAGCACGCAGGCGGACAAGTAATTCATGAAGCGGCAGGCGCCCCGAAATCGTCCGATCGGCGCACGCGGCGGCAGCTGCCTGCTTGCAAAGTTGCCGCTGCTCGCGGTGCTTTCGCTGCCGCTGCCGCTTTCACATGCTGCCGAGCAGCAGACCGCGCAAGCGCCACCGATCGTGCAATCGCAGGTTCAGTCGTCCGCGACGCGGCTGGCGCAGGCGCAGCCTGCGACCCAAGTCGCGCAGCCGACGACCGCCGCAGCGGCGCCGGCGCTCGACGGGATCGAGACGCCGATCGAGGTTGCTGCGCAGCGCGTGGTCAAGCTGTATGGCGGCGCGATCGGCCGCGAGCGCGGCTACGGCGTAGGCGTCGTGGTGTCTGCCAGCGGGCAGATCGTCACGGCCCAATCCGTGCTGCTCGAGAGCGAGGCGATCCGTGTCGTGCTGCCCGACGGGCGGCGCGAGCCGGCGCAGCTGGTAGCGCGCGACCCGCGGCGTCAGCTCGCGCTGCTGCAAATCGACGCGGAGAACCTGGCTCATTTCACGCCCGCCAGTTCGGCGCACCTGCAACCTGGGGATTGGGTGATCGCCGCCGCGAACCCCTTCAAAGTCGCCGACGGCGCGGAGCCGGTGTCGACCGCGCTGGGCGTACTCTCAGGCCGGTCACGGATTGACGCGCGGCGTCGCGCGCAGGATTTCGCCTTCGAGGGCAGCGCGCTGCTGGTGGATGTGATCGTCGCCACGCCCGGTTCCGCCGGCGGGGCACTGCTGGACCTGGACGGCAATCTTGTGGGAGTGATCGGGCCGGCGGTGATTAGTAATCGGACCAACACCTGGCAGAGCTACGCGATTCCGGTCGAGGAAGTCGCGGCCCTGCTGCGCGACGGACCGCTGCCGGCCGCGCCCACGACGGCGCCCGCCGCCGGCGAAGGCTTCGCGGCCCGGATCGGGATTCGCTTGTTTGACCTCGGGGGGCGCGAGCGGCCGGCGTATGTCGAGCGCGTCCGCCCGAATTCGCCCGCGGCCCGCGCCGGCGTGCGTGCGGATGACTTGATCTTGTCGGTCTCGGGCCAACCGGTGGCGACCTGTGCCGACTACGCCGCCGCGCTGGCCGCACTTCGCACTGGCGATCGCCTGCTGCTTTCACTGAAGCGCCGTGATGAGCTGATCGATGTGGTGCTTTCGCTGGAGCCGCGCGAATGAGCCAGCGCCACCGAATGCACGCGAGCATGCTGCTGCTCGCGCTGAGCGTCTCCGCGGCGGCGACGGCGCTGGCCCAATCGCTCGCGCATCAGCAGCAAGCCGCATTCCGCCGAGCCTTCGAGACGATTCGCCCGTCGATCGTGCGCATCGAGACCATCGGCGGCGCGTTGCCTGTTCGCCGCGCCGGCGAAGGCGAGCAACAGATCGCCGCCCCGACATTTCGACAGGCGGACGGACCGACCACCGGCGTGATCTGGTCCGCCGACGGCGAGATCATCACCAGCAGCTTCAACTTCATGCGCGACCCGAGCATCATCACCGTGACCCTCGCCGACGGCCGCCACATGATCGCGCGGCTGGTGGCCCGTGACCGCGCCGCGCGGCTGGCGCTGCTCAAAGTGGAAGCGAGTGACCTGCCCGCGGCGACGCGCGTCGCGAGCGGCGCCGTCAAGCCCGGGCAATGGGCGCTGGCCGCAGGCTGGGGCTTCGGCGGCGAGGCGCCCGCCGTGTCCGTCGGCGTGATCAGCGCCGTGCAGCGGATCTTCGGCCTGGCGCTGCAGACGGACGCCAAGATCTCGCCTGCCAACTACGGCGGCCCGCTGTTCGACCTTGACGGGGGGCTGCTGGGCATCTGCGTGCCGCTATCGCCGGAAGACGACGAGATCGCCGGCGTGGAGTGGTACGACTCGGGCATCGGCTTCGCGGTAAATATCGACACGCTGCAGACGCGTGTCGAGCGGCTGCGGACGGGATTTGAGTGGCGCCGCGGCTATCTGGGGCTCGCGTTTGACGGGCGCGAAGCGGTGCTCGGAGCGGCAACGGATACGAGCGCGCCAATCGAGCCGCTGCGCGTCAACGGGCCGCCCAGCGGTCCGGCGCCGCAAGCCGGTCTCCGCGAGGGCGACGTGTTGACGCACGTTGGCGAAGAAGCCGTGTCGCGGCTGTTCGAGCTGCGCCGCGCGCTGGCCCGTTACGCCGCGGGCGATCGGGTCGAGCTCACCGTGCGTCGCGATGGAGCGCTGCGCGGGCATCGTTTGACGCTCGCAGCGCGGGATGATCTGCAGCCGCCAGCGCCGCCGCAGACCCAACCCGAGACACCGGCAAAGCCAGGCCTTGGGCCGCAATCGCAGCCCAGTTCGCCGCCTGCGTCGCAGCCGAGCGATGGCCAGCCCGCGCTCGATCCGCCGATCACGCCTTAAGATGCGCGTTGGTTTCTTGCGCGCTTTGGCGCAACATTCGTGGGTGCCAGCTTGAATTCGCGTGCGTCGCCGGAGGTCGCGCTGTTCGTCACGTGCCTGACGGATACGTTTTTCGCGCGCGTCGGCGAATGCTCGGTGCGTGCGCTGCGGCATTACGGCTGTCGCGTGACGTTTCCGCGCGAGCAAACCTGCTGTGGGCAGCCGGCCTTCAACAGCGGCCATCACGATACGGCGCGGGCACTGGCGCTGCGGATGCTGGACATCTTCGAGCCGTACGAATTCGTCGTGTCGCCGTCGGCCTCGTGCGTCGCGATGGTGCGGCATTTCCCCGAGCTGCTGGCCGATCGCCCCGGCGAGCAGGCCGCGGCGCAGCGGCTGGCGGAAAAGACGCATGAATTCTGCGCGTTTCTGACGGAGGTGCTGCGGATCGACCTGGCCAGCGTGCTGCGGCTGCAAACGTCGACCACGCTGCATTTCCCTTGCCACGCGCGCGAACTGCAGTCGCCGCAGTCTCTCGACGGCGTGCTGCGCCGCTGCGGGCCGCAGCAGTACCGGCCGGCGCAGCAACCGACGCTGTGCTGCGGCTTTGGCGGCCTGTTCGCCACGGAGTTTCCGGAGATCAGCGCCGCGATGATGCGCGACAAGCTCAAGGATCTGAGCGCCACGCAGGCCGAACAGGTCATCTGCAACGAGGCCGGCTGCGGGCTGCACCTGATGGGCGGCGCGCGGCGCGGCGGGATTCCGCTGCAATTCAAACACCTAGCCGAGTGCCTGGCCGAATCGCTTGGCTTGATGGAAACGCAGTGATGAACGCCGACCTGCGCACGCGCGCCGCGGAATTCCTGAGGAACGAACGCGTCCGCGGCGCGGTGCACCTGGCCACGCTTCGCAAAGTCGAGCAGCGCGCCGCGGGCATGCGGCAGTTGCACGACTCCGAGGGGCTGCGCGAGTTGGCGGCGCGCATCAAGCAGCACACGCTGGAGCACCTGCCGCGCTACCTGGCGCAGTTCATCGCGCAGGCGCGGCAGAGCGGGGCCGAGCTGCACTTCGCACCCGACGCGCAGGCCGCGCGCGACATCGTCTGCCAGATCGCCGCGGCTCGCGGCCTGACCCGCGCGGTCAAAGCCAAGAGCATGACCAGCGAAGAAATCCACCTGAATGACGCGCTTCAGTCGGCCGGCGTGCAGACGGTCGAAACCGACCTGGGCGAATTCATCGTGCAGATCGACGACGACCGGCCCAGCCACATCGTCACGCCCATCATTCACAAGGACCGCGCCCAGGTCGCCGCCGCCCTGCGCCGCAAGCTCGGCTGCGCCTGCGGCGATGAACCGACCGAACTGACGCAGATCGCGCGGCGGCACCTGCGGCAGGTGTTCCGGGAAGCCGACCTTGGCATCAGCGGCGTGAACTTCGCCGTCGCCGAGAGCGGGACGCTGTGCATCTGCACGAATGAGGGCAACGGGCGGATGACGAGCACGCGCCCGCGCGTGCATATTGCGATCATGGGGATTGAGAAGCTCTTGCCGCGTCTCTGCGACCTGGCGGTATTCCTGAAGCTGCTGGCGCGCTCCAGCACCGGCCAGCCGCTGACGGTGTACACATCGCTGATCAGCGGACCGCGCCGGCCGCGCGATTGCGACGGTCCGCGCGAGCTGCACATCGTGCTGCTGGACGCCGGCCGCACGCAGGTGCTGGCGGGCGTCGCCCCGGAGGTGCTGCGCTGCATCCGCTGCGGCGCGTGCCTGAACGCCTGCCCGGTGTATCGCAACGTCGGCGGTCACGCGTACGGCAGCGTGTATCCCGGCCCGATCGGCGCGTTGATCACGCCGCTGCTGCAGGGACTGGAGCGGCAAGCCGAGCTGCCGCGCGCATCCAGTCTGTGCGGCGCGTGCCACCAGGCTTGCCCGGTGAAGATCGACATACCCGCGGCGCTGGTGAAGCTGCGCGAGCAGAGCCGCCAGACGCAGCCGCTGGGCAAGCGTGTCGCAATGTGGGCGTTCGAGTGGATCATGCAGTCGCCGGCGATCTTCGAGCTCGCGCAGCGTGCCTTGCGGCGATTTGGCCGCGGTGCGGGCTGGATCAGCCGCGGCCCGGGTCCGCTGGCCGGCTGGACGCAGGCGCGCGACCTGCCGATTCCCGCGTACAGCTTTCGGCAGATCTGGAACGAGCGCCTGAAGGACGGCGAATGAGCGGCGCGCTCGATCGCTTCGCGGCGGACGAGGCGCTGCGCGATCTGGTGTCGCGCGTTGAGCACGCCGCGCGCAGCCTGCCGCGCAGCACCGCGCTGCCCGAGCGTGCAGCGCTTGAAGCGACGGTGCGTCAGGTGCGCCAGAACGACGACCTGCTGACGCGCTTCGCACAACAGGCCCGTGCCGCCGGCAGTGGCGTGCAGGTCGCCGCGCCCGGCGAGCTGGGCGGCTTGCTAAGCGCGCTGGTCGCGAAACACGCCATCACAACCGCGTTTGTTGAACCCACAAACGAAGCGCCCCAAGCGCAGCCGAATGCGACAGGACCGGATGCGGAGCTGCGCGAAGCGGCGGCAGCACTGCGACGCGCGGGCGTGCATGTTCAGCACGATGCGGAAGGCGACGCACTCTTTGAGCTGGATGCGAGCATCACGCTGGCCAGCGCCGGCATCGCGGAAACCGGCTCGATCGTCTGCGAATCCGGCCCGCGGCGGCCGCGCGGGGCGTCGCTGATCCCGCGCGTGCACATCGCGCTGCTGCGATGCGGCGACCTGCAGCCCGATCTCTGGGATTTGCTCGCGACGCGTGACGCGCGCGACTTGCCGACCAACGTCAACATCATCACCGGCCCAAGCAAGACCGCCGACATCGAAGGCGTGCTGATCACCGGCGTGCACGGCCCGGCCGCACTGGAGATCGTACTCATGTCTGATGGGTCGCCGCGCTGAGTTGCTACTTGGCGCGGCGCGCCCGCGGCTAGGCACTGCGGCTTGATCAGGCACACTGCGCCAGGCAGGCCAGGTACGCCGGGCGCGGGTCGGCGAATTGCCCCTTCTCCGGCAAGGCCCACTTTTGAAACAGGCGCTGATTGTCGGCGTCGCGTGTGGTGTTCACATCCTCGAGCTTGCGCGGGTCGAGGTGCTCTTCGTGATAAACCAGCGCGCCCGGCGCGCCGACCACGTGCAACCCAGCCTCAAACTGCACTTTCAGTGCTAGGTCCGGGTCCCACGCGCAGAAGCGGTAGCCCACGTCGAGAAAGCCAAGCCCTTCCATTAAGCCGCGTCGCAGCATTCCGAAATTGGCGTACGGGAAGCCGCGCACGTGCAGCACGCCGAAATGCTCGCCGGCGTACTCGACGCCGTGCAGCTCGTTCCAGGGCTGCGGGTGGTTGTGGTAGAAGGCGGCCATACCTACGCCGGCCGGCTCCGCGCGGCGCAGGAAATCCAGGGCCGAATCGATCGCACCGGGCAGCGGATAGGCGTCGTCGTTGAGCCACATGACGAACTCGCCGCACGCCGCGCGGAAGCCCTGGTCATACGCCGCGCAGCAACCGCGCCGCGGCGACTCGCGCAGCGGCCGCACGTGCGGCTGCGTGGCGAGCCACTCGAGCGTGCCGTCTTCGCCGCCATCAACCACGACCAGCTCGTACGTGGCACGCGTATGCTCGCGCACACGTTCGAGACAGCGCTGCAGCCGGCTGCGGCGGCGGTAGGTCGCGATCACGATACTCAGCTCTAAAGTCGACATCGCAGCTCTCTATCGGCCGATGCTGCGCGGCGCGCCCAATCGCCTTCGCACGGATACACTCTTGCCACCTGGGTGCGTCACCCGTGCCGCAGCCCGACACCCATCGAGGAGCCACATGCCGCACCTGTTTGAACCGCTGACGCTTCGCAGTGTGACGCTGCGCAATCGCATCGGCGTGTCGCCGATGTGCCAGTACAGCTCGCACGAGGGTCGCGCCGCGGACTGGCACCTGGTGCACCTGGGTGCGCGGGCCGTCGGCGGCGCGGGCCTGATCTTGGCCGAAGCCACCGCGGTCGAGCCAGCAGGCCGAATCACGCCCGCCGACGCGGGCCTGTGGGACGATGCGCAGATCGAGCCGCTCGCGCGCATCACGCATTTTCTGCACGCGCACGGGGCGATCGCCGGCATTCAGCTCGCCCACGCCGGCCGAAAGGCCTCCGCCGCCCGACCCTGGGAAGGCGCGCATCACCTGGCGGATGAGGCCGGCGGCTGGACCCCGCTGGCCCCGTCCGCAATTGCTTTCGGCGAAAAGCTCTCGCGCACGCCGCACGAAATGACGCTCGGCGACATCGCCCGTGTGCAGCGGGCCTTCGTCGCGGCGACGGCCCGGGCGCTGCAGGCCGGTTACAAGCTGGTCGAACTTCACGCCGCGCATGGCTATCTGGCGCACAGTTTTCACTCGCCCATCTCGAACCGCCGCACGGATCAATACGGCGGCAGCTTCGAGAACCGCGTGCGATTCACGCTCGAGACCGTGCGTGGCATGCGCGGCGTCTGGCCTGATCATCTGCCGCTGGCGGTTCGGCTCTCGGCCACCGATTGGATCGACGGTGGCTGGACTTTGGAAGAGTCGGTGCTGCTGGCGCGAATGCTGAAGGCCGAGGGCGTCGACCTGCTGGATTGCAGCTCGGGCTTTGTCGCGCCGGGAGTAACATATCCTTTCGCGCCTGGCTGGATGACGCCGCTGGCGCAGGCCATTCGTTTGCAGGCGCAGATCGCGACCGCGGCGGTCGGCATGATCAGTGAGCCGGCCCAGGCGGATGAGATCATCCGAATCGGCCAGGCGGATATCGTGCTGCTCGGGCGACAAATGCTGCGCGACCCGTACTGGCCGATCCACGCCGCCCGCAGTTTGGGGGCGGTCCAGAAGCTTCCAATACAATACAGCCATTGGGTGTGAGCCGACATGAACGCCTTCATTGTGTACGCACATCCGGAGCCGCGCTCGTTTAATGGCGCGATGCGCGACGTCGCCGTCAAGACGCTGCAGGAACAGGGCCACAGCGTGCGCGTCTCCGACCTGTACGCGATGCGGTTTGATCCGGTCTCCGATCGGCGGAATTTCAGCAGCGTCAAGGATGCACAGTTCTTCAAACAGCAGCAGGAGGAGGCCTTCGCCCACCAGAACGAGAGCTTCGCGCCGGACGTGAAAGCCGAGATGGACAAGCTCTTCTGGGCCGACTTCGTGCTCTTCCAGTTCCCGCTCTGGTGGTTCTCAGTACCCGCCATCCTGAAAGGCTGGGTGGACCGCGTCTTCGCCTCTGGTCGAATCTACGGTGGAGGCAAGTGGTATGACCAGGGCGTGTTGCGCGGCAAGCGCGGCATGCTGGCGCTTACCACCGGCGGGGGCCCGAGCATTTACAGCGCACGCGGACTCAATGGCGACATCAACGCGCTGCTGTTCCCGATTCACAATGGCATCCTGCATTTCGTCGGCATGGATGTTTTGCCGCCCTTCATTGCCTGGGGGCCGGCCCGCGCGGATGACGCGCGGCGGCGGCAATACCTGGACGATTTCCGCCAGCGGCTGCAGACGCTCGATCAGACGCCGCCGCTGCGCTTCCACCCGCTGGCGCACTACGACGAGCAGTTTCAACTGCGCGCTGAATTCGCGCCGATCCCGCCGCACGGCGCGGGGCTCTAGCGTGTTCGCCCCAACGGGGCGACGGCGTGTAGCCACGGG
>CAZHTF010000101.1:0-9219 GCA_964535305.1 uncultured Planctomycetales bacterium
AATTCGGCCCCGGCGGTCCGCGGAATGTCGCCAATGATGTGTCTGGGTTTTCTAGGAACTCGGCCCCTGCGGGGCGAAACGCGCACCGCCTCATGATCGCGTGCGTACATGCACACGTGCACGTGACCACATTCCTTCGCCCCGTTGGGGCGAAAATCGCGCCGCCGGTGTGCGCCCCGGGCCGGCAACGTAAACGATAGCCGCGCCCGGCGACGCAAAAGACCATTCACGCAGCATGTTGCACACCCGGACAAAAGTGAATCCGCTCTTCGTCGCAGCTTGCGTTCAGGGCCCGCCCGGCCGCTCGCGCGTTGTGCCGTGCTACTGTGACGGGTGATCCGCCGCCGACCGGACTTCGCCACTGGACGGCGTGCATTCCAGCGTGATGGCGCCGTTCGAGGTCGTCGCTGAAAGCTGCGCCGGTCCGCCCTGATTCAGCTCTGCGGAGTACGTGCTCTTCGAGCTCTGCTGTTGCTGAACCACGGCCTTGCCCAGGCGCGTCGAGATTTTCCCGTTTGACGTCCGCAGCGCGACGCTGCCGCTCAGGTCTTCCGGGATGGTGATGTGCACGTTGCCGTTGGACGTGTCCAGCACCAGCTTGTCGCCGCTGCGCGGCCGGGCCGCCAGACGGATCGCCGCGTTTGACGTGTTCGCCCAGACGGAGCCGCGCGTCTCTTCCATTTCGATGCGGCCATTCGAGCTCTCGAGCGTGCAGTTCCCGCCGATTTCGCGGACGCTGATGTTCCCGTTGCTGGAATCGGCCACAAGCGCGCCGCCCACGCGGGTCGCGCTGACCGCGCCGTTGCTGGTGCGCAGCTCGACGTCGTTCTGAATGTCGCTCACCTGGATCGAGCCGTTGGACGAACGCAGCTTGGCCGAGCGCATCTTCGAAACCTCGATCCCGCCGTTGCTGGTGCGCACTTCACCGGCGACCGCCTGCGGCACGACCAGCCTCATGCTCGCGCCCACCCTGCGATGCTCGAGCGGCGCGGGCACCACCAGGCGAACAACCAGCGTCGACGCCGACGTGGCATCGGGCTCCGCTACGATCTCGAGCTGCGCCACATTCTGCTGCGCCTCGGCGTCGGAAGCGCCGGCGGCGGTCTTGGTACCGGTGATCGAGACCTTGCGATCCGTTCCGAGCTCGAGCGCGATCGACCCATTTCGTGATTCGACGCGGACGTTTTCATAGTTGTTCCAGTCGGCTTCGAGCGAGAAGTCCTGTCTGGCGGTGAAGCTGTTCTGGCAGGCAAACGAGGGCGACACCAGCGCGACTAAAACAAACAATCTTAACATGAGCACGTTCTCCGTCCAAATCGCCCGCGAATACGGGCGTCTGAACCGTATTCTGGAGTACGGCGCGGTTATTTCAACCCGCCGTGGGCCCGCGCCGCGCACGACAGCCCAAGGAAAAAAAACGGCGGAACGAGCGCGTGGCCCGTTCCGCCGAATTTGTTGATTCACACGTCGCGGTCGCGCGTGCGCCAGGCAGCGCTTCGCGCTCGTGTCGTGCGTCCTAATTTCCTGGGGCCTTCTCCGCGCCCTTGGCGTCGCCGGCGGGCGCCGTGGTCGGCGGAGCGGGCGGCTCGCGGTAATTCAGCACTCGCTTGGTCTTGACCACCTTGCCATCGAAGGTCGACTGCGAAGCGGAAGACAGGAAGAAATCCAATTTGCGGACCACACTGCCGAACTTCCCGGCCATCCGCAGTGCCGCGGATGCGACCGGGTTCTTACCGATCTCGGGATTTCCGGTGGCCATCAGCGGCACCAGCGTCATCAGCGAGCTCATCTGCTCGCTGAACGTGCTCATGTCGGTGAACGAGACGCTCGAGGCGTCCTTGGTCAGCGGCATGCCTTCCTTCAGATAACGCTCGTTCTTGCTGAAATCCTCGGCCTTCCCGCTGGCCGCCGCGAGCGACTTCTCGATCGCCTCTTTCCCCGCGCCGACGAACAGCCAGCCGTCGGTGATTCCAATGGTGGGTGACTTCATCCCGAACATGCTCAGCATCGGCACCGCGATCGTGCGGAAGCCCTCGACACCCGCGATCTCGGCGTCGCTGACGGTGGCGCCCTGGCCGAGCATCGGCTCGATCGTCTCCAGCAGCTTGGCAATCATCTCGCGGCCCTTGGCCTCATCGCGGACGCGCACCAGGAACGCGAATTCGCCCGGGGTCATCGGGGAGGGCCCGGGGATCGAGAACGACGCGATGCCGCCGCCGATCCAGCCGAGCACATCGCGCTCCAGGTTCAGGCCGTTGGCGTCCATCTGGCTGTTGAACTCGTCGAGCATGGTCTGCCCATCGGGCACGTTCGCACCGACGAACTTGGTCACCGCCTGGTAGAGCGCCAGCAGGTCGACCCCGGAGGTGACCGAGACATCTCCTGCCGACTTGGGGATGTACTTCAGCGGGTCTTTCAACTGCGCGCCGCCGAAGAGCGCGGGATAGAGTGCGCGGGTTTTGGCATTGTCATTGAGCACGACCAGCTCGTCCGAGACGGTCTTCATGCCGCTGGTGTTAGCGACCGAGGCGACATAATCGAACATGTCGACTTCGTCGATGATCTTGGAGGGCAGTTCCAGGAACTGCTTCGTCATCGGGTTCGGCTCGGCGCCCTCGCCGCCGCCGACCATGCCCTGCACCTGCGTGGCGATCCCGCGGACCTGCTCCATCAAGCGGGCCACGTCGACGTAGGTCATGCCGTCCGTCGCTTCGGGCAGAGCCTTAAAAGCCGCCTCGAAGCGCGGCGTCGCCGAGAGCACCTCAGCACCCTTTTCGCCTCGCAGGTTAGCGAGCGTCTGCTCGATCAGCGCCGTGCCGAAGCCGACCAACAGTACGTCCTTATGCCGCGCCACGGTGACCGCGATCGGGAATGGGGCACTCTTGAAGCCCAGCCGCAGCACGGCCGAATCGCCTTGGCCGTCCTCGGCGACCTCGAACTCATTCGGGTTCAGCTCGACCGCGCTTCGCAGAATCGCCGCGAGGCCTTTGAAGTTGTCTTCGACGCGCTCGCTGGGCGGCATCATCAGCGAAACGAATTCGGGCGTCGGGAAGCCGAGCTTCATTCCGAACGCGTATTCGCGCTTGCCGAGCGTGGACCACTCCACGCCGGCGGCCATGTCGCTGAGCTTCTGCCAGTGCGCTTCAAACGCCTCGGGCGCGTCGCCGCTTTCCTCGGCCATGGTCTTGAAGAGCCGCTTGAGATCGCGATCGAAGCGCTGCTTCTCGATCTCGGCCCAGACGCGTGCGTACTGCTTGTCTAGAAACGCCTGCCCTTCGTGGCTGCGCGTGTGAATCGCCATGAAGGCGTCGGCCGGAATCGCGCGCGTCAGCGTGAACTTGTCCGCTGCAACGGCGGCTGTCGCCGTCAGCGCCGCCAATACGAACGCAAGCAATGCGGTCCTTCGTAGATCTCGCACCATTTGGATACTCTCCTGGGTTGTGCTTCACGCCGAGGGTTCATCCGCCAGCCGCCGCAATTGTAGCTGCAATCGCGCGCGGCAAATAGCGAAATCGGCGTGTTTGCCGGGGGAATCGACACGTGCGCGCGGCAATCGTCAGCGAATCGACCCGCGACGCCGCTGCGAATGGCGGCCGTCCGCCGATCGGAGTAATCTGCCGCGCAAACCGCCGGGATTGGCGAAATCACGTCACAGCCAACCGCGCGAAAACGGGAGTCGTCAGCATGTCTGGCTGCGCGAAAGTCGTCCTTGCGGCATTGCTCGTCGGCGGCGCGGCGCTGCTCAGCGGTTGCACGGCCAGCGCCCGTGCGACACTCGAACAGGAATTCGCACCCGCGGCGCAGCGGCGCTTGACGCTCGCGAGCGACTGGGCATTCTCCGCCGCCGACGGGCAGCAGACGCGCTGCCTGCTGGCATTCCCGCTGCCGGGCGCGCAGGACGGGCCACGCGATTTCCTGCTATACGTCCGCGCGCCGGCCGGCGCGGGCGAAGTCGGCGTCGCGGGCGAGCAGCCCGGAGCGGCACGCGGCTTTCTGATTCAGCGCGTCGGCGCGCTGCGCGGAAAGACCCTGCTGCGCAGCGGCACGCTGCGAATCACACGCGATTGGCCAAGTCGCGACCGCGCATGGCTGCGGTTCCAATTCGTCACCGATGATGGCGCACGAATCACCGGCGACGCGCGGACGCTCGATGATCCGCGCGAGCTGACGCAGTTCGAACGCGAGCACGCCGGCGACATCGCGGCCCTCGAGCAACCACAGACGCGCCCGGCGGACGAAATCGCCGACGCCACCTCGGACGCCACCCCGCCCCGGCCACGACAACTCACGGTTGACCCGGCCCCCGCCCCAATACCATGACAAATCTCACGCCCGCGATCCGCGGCGTTGAGCGCGACTGATCGTCGTGCGCCGCGGCCTGAACAAGCCTGCCACGACGTGGCACGCCCCCGGTGGGCGGGCTATCATGCCGGGTTCACATGGGCGGCTCGCTTTGGATCCACCTGGCTCGACTCGCCGGCAGTCTCGGACTGCTGCTGGTGCTGGCTACGCGCGGCAACATCTGTCCGTGGCCCGCTCCGCCAACCAATCCGCGCAATGCGGAGTCTTGCCCCGACCCAGTCGGCGAATTCTCGGCGACCTGTGATCGTGCGACCGCTGAGGCTGCCGACGATCTCGTTGCCGCAGCCTTCGCCAGCGCGCAGCGCGCCGCCGCCGAGCGCCCGACCGCCGATTGTGCACCCGCGGCGACTGCGAATCCCGGTACAGACTCGCGTCCCGCGCCAGCCCGGCCAAAGTTGCCGCCGCTGACGCTGCAGTCGACGCTGCCCGACGCGGTCCCACCGCGCTGGTCGCACGAGCGCGGGCCGAATCTGGTGCGTGCCCCGGACGAGCGCTCGCCGGCTGCGGTGGTCGCCGCGGCGGACGGGCCGTCCAGCAGCGCGGCCGCCGCGCCTCACCCGCCCTCGATTCTGCTAGCGCGTGCGGAGCGCCGCACCCGATTTGTGCCGCAGATTTCGCGTCTGCGGCTGGCGAATTGCCTGCTCACCTGTGTTAGTGAAACCGGTCCACCCGAAATCACCCACACCGCACGCTGAACACGCCGGCGGCATGCCGCGCCGGATGAGCGGACTCGCGATCCGCGCCGCAAGCTGAGCGAACGCGTGTTCACGCCGCACGTTGTTCGAACTTAATGCGCTGAATTGGTGATCTACGGGTTCGCGCCGCGCTGCGCGGGCCGCGGGCTGTTTCAACCGAAGGAATCTTTCGATGTGGGATAAGGACCTGACACAGCGCTTGATCGTGATTGGTCTGGCGCTGCTGTGTGCCGTGCTGATTCTGACCTACCAGGATCTTGAGCCCGGGCTGGATATCGCCGGCGGCGTTTCGATGATCTTCGAGATCGACGATCGCGGCGTGGAGAACACCGGCACGCTGGCCGAGGATATGAAAGCGTTGCTGCAGAAACGCGTCGACCCGGACGGCATTTACAACCTCGTCTGGCGCGTCGTCGGCCGCAACCGGCTCGAGATCCAGATGCCGCTACCCTCGGGGCAGGCGCTCGAGCTGCGCAAGCAGTACAGCGATGCCCAGACGCGGCTCTTTGAAGCCAACCTGCAGCGCGGCGATATTGACCGCGCCCTGCGCGAGGCTCCCGAGGCGCGGCCCGCCCGGCTCGCAGCGCTGGCCGCGGGCGACAACAAGCGCGCTGGGCTGCTGGCGGACGCGGCCACAAAATTCGACATTGCCCAGGAGCGCGACGCGGCCCTGCGCGTCGCGCGCGAGGCGGCCGAGGCCGCCAAGCGCGCCGCGACGCAGCCGGAGACGCTGCCGGCCGTCGATCCGGCGGTGCAGGCGGCGCAACTCGCGGCCCGCGAGGCGAACGAGGCCCTCGAAGACGCGCTCGATGCGCTGCTGGCGACGAACATCGATCCGGCCCGCTTCCAGGAGACGCTCGAGCTCGACGAAAAGAGCCCGACGCGCATTAACACGCTCGAGCAGATCAAGGCGGATCACCCGCTGCTCAAAGACAGGATCGCCGAGGTCGAAAACAAATATCGCGAGTGGAAGGACAAGCGCGGCTTCCTGGACGGGCCGGCCGATCTGCGGCGGCTGCTGCGCGGTGCGGGCGTACTGGAGTTCCGCATTCTGGCCGAACCCAGCGCCGACAACTTCACCCGCTATGACCGGCTGCGCAAGCAGCTCGAGGAGCGCGGCGCACGCCCCGCCGAGGGCGACACCGAGGCCTGGTTCCGCGTTGACAATGCACTGGCGTTTCTCAACCTGACGCGGCCCAGCGACCTGGAGCGCGACCCGCGTACGTTCGAGCAGTCGCACAATTACGTGATGCACCGCGTCGGCGCGAACTGGTACGTCCTGGCCAAACTGGCCCAGCAAGATGGGCTGCTCTCCACTGCGGAACGCAAATGGCAACTGCGGCAGGCCGGCTTCGATCGCGACCAGCGCGGCCGACTCGCGGTGCAATTCGAGCTGGACGTCGTCGGCGGCGACATGTTCCAGGAATTGACCCGCAAGAACGTCAACAAGCAGCTCTGCATCCTGGTCGACAACATCGCCTATTCTGCCCCGCGGATCGAAAACGTCATCGGCAGCCGCGGTCAGATCACCGGCGATTTCTCGGCCGAGAAGGTCAATTACCTGATCAACACCATGCAGGCCGGAGCGCTGCCCGCGCGGCTCAAGGACACGCCGATCCTCGAACGCACCATCGGATCCAGCCTCGGCCAGGAAAACCTGCGCAAGGCCATCCGCTCCGGCGTATACGGCTCGATCGCGGTCGTCGCCGTCATGGTGGCGTATTACCTGGTTTGCGGCGTTGTGGCGAATGTGGCTCTGCTGCTGAACGTGCTGTTCATCCTCTCGATCATGGCGCTGCTCAACGCACGCTTCACGCTCGATGGCATCGCCGGCGTGATCCTCTCGATCGGTATGGCGGTCGATGCCAACGTGCTGATCTACGAACGCATGCGCGAGGAGCGCGAACGCGGCGCAACGCTGCGGATGATCATCAAGAACGGCTTCGACAAGGCCTTCGGGACGATTTTCGACTCCAACGTTACCACGCTGCTGATTTGCGTGATTCTGTACTACGTCGGCAGCGAGGAAATCCGCGGCTTCGGCCTGACGCTCGGCTGGGGCATCGTGCTGAACCTGTTCACCAGCGTCTACGTCACACGCACACTGTTCAGCCTGCTGACGCGCTTTAACCTGATCAAAGACGTGCAGATGTTTAAGCTGATCGGCGTCCCGAACATCGATTGGTGGGGCATGCGGCGCTTGTTCTTCACCAGCTCGGTGCTGATCATCGCGCTGGGCCTGTTCCTGATGTTCACGCGCGGGGCGCGCGACCTGTTTGACGTCGAGTTCCTCGGCGGCGTCAGCGCCGAGGTCGAGACGTTGCCGGTCGCCGCCGGCCAGAAGCCGCTCAACGACGTCGACATCGCCGGCCTGCTGCGGACCGTCAGCGAGAGTCTGGAGGTCGACGCGAAGCGGCTCGCGCAGGCCAGCGTCGAAGCCATGCCGACGGATGCGGCGCTGCTACGCGTCCGCGTGCCGGAGGTCAGCGCAGCGCGGCTCGAAGCGCTGCTGAAGGAGCCGCTGGAGGAGCAGAATCTGTCGCGCCGCGGCGGCGTCGACGCCAACGCCGGTCCGAATGAGATCCTGGTGCGTGTGCAGGAAGGCGTGACCGCCGATCAACTCCGCACGTTTGTTACCGGCCGCGCTGCCAGCGCCGTGCTCTCGGCCAAGGACCTGGCGCGGGCCAATGTGAACTCGGTGATCGAGGCCGGAGCCGACCAGGCCGGCCGCATCTGGAACGTAACCACGACCGAGACCAACAAGACGCTCGTGCAACACGCGCTGGTCGCGGCCCTCGGCGATCGCCTGGCCGTGCAGCCGCGCATCGCCTACGTCTTCCGGGGCAACGGCAACGAGCCGTTCCCGATTACCGATCGGCGGCTCGAGGCGGTGGTACCCGGACTGCCGCCAGGCATCGGCGGCGACCTCACCGATCACCTTCAGGGCGCCGCAATCGTGCTCGAGCGCCTAAATCCGCCGCAGACGGTCGCGGCGCTCTATTCGCGTCTGCGGAACATGCGGCTGCAGCCGGGCTACCAGGATCTGCCCTGGCGCAAGTTCGATGTGATCGGGATCGAGCCCGCCCGCGGTGCGGATCAGCAGCCGCTGCTGGCAGCGAATGCCGATCCGCTCTTCACCAGCGTGGTGATTGCCGTCGCCGACGAAGCCTTCCAGTACAGCGACAAGCCCGAGCAATGGAACACGGGCTTCGCACAGCGCGAGCTGGCCCTGGCCACCGCGGCCCTGGATTCCGAGCAGACGCTGCGAAAAGTGGCCCAATTCAAGCCGCAGATCGCCAACCAGGCCCGGGCGCAGGCGCTGATCGCGCTGGTGCTCTCCTGGGGCATGATCATCATCTACGTCTGGATTCGCTTCGGTAAGCCGGTCTACGGCGTGGCGGGCGTGGTGGCGCTGGTGCACGACGTGCTGATCGCGCTGGCATTCCTCTCGGTCAGCGGCTGGCTGGCGCGGACGTTCATCGGTCAGGCGCTGCTGGTCGAGGATTTCAAGATCAACCTGGCGGTCATCGCCGCGCTGCTGACGATCATTGGATACTCGATCAACGACACGATCGTAATCTTCGATCGCGTGCGTGAGGTCCGCGGGCGGCTGGGCATCGTCACGCCCGAGATCATCAATCGCAGCATCAACGAATGCATGTCGCGCACGCTCTTGACGTCCACGACCGTGTTCATCACGTTGATGGCGATGTACGTCTTCGGCGGGAGCAGCATTCGCGGGTTCAATTTCTGCATGCTGATCGGGATTCTCAGCGGGACGTACTCGACCATCGCGATCGCGGCCCCGCTGCTGCTGCTGCGGGCCGACATGCGCTCAACGCCTAAGGCGGCGGCGCAACCGGCCTGACGCCGGGCCTTGGCTGTGTTGGCCGCGTCCGGTTGGGGCGCGGGCAAATTCGACGTATAATGCCGCGGACGCCGCCGGTTTCTGCGGTTTCCGCGGCATTTCTTTGAGGACGCGTGCTCATGCGCACAGAGATCAAGGCCGGGCTGGTGATCGGGCTGATTGTCATCATTGGCGGCTCGATTTGGTGGAGCGTCAGTCAAAGCGGCGGCGACAAGTCGCTGGATCGCATTCCGCTGGACAAGCAGGTGGTGGATTCGAAGCCGCCGGCGAACACGAGCCTGGCGCGTGACGAGA
>CAZHTF010000102.1:0-878 GCA_964535305.1 uncultured Planctomycetales bacterium
GCGGTGCAGCGACCACTGTGCCAACGAGATTTTAAAGGGCGGCGCGGCGGCGTCGCCGGGACGCCTCCGCCGCGGCTGCGGCGCGGGCGCGCTCGTCGGCTGCTGCGGCGCGGCGGCGCCGAGCGGGAGCTGAATCCCGGCGGAGAAGGCCGATGCGGCCGCGACGTGTAGCAGCTCGCGGCGGGTCAGCACGGATTTTCTGGCGGTGGCTGTCATTTGACTTGGCCCAGATCGGTGCGAACTCGAGTGCGTGCGCGTCTGAAGCCGCGCACGCAAGAACTCACAACCGCGCGATTGAAGTGCCCGCGCGTGTGGCGCTGAACTAATCCACTCCGGCCGCCGCCAGCCAGCGCTCCGCATCCAGAGCTGCGGCGCAGCCACTGCCGGCGGCCGTCACCGCCTGGCGGTAGACGTGATCGGCCACGTCGCCGGCGGCGAACACACCCTCGACGCTCGTGTAGGTCGAAGGCGGCCGCACGTGGCGGATGTAACCCGCCGCATCGGTCTCGAGCTGGCCTTTCAGCACGGCGGAGTTTGGCGTGTGACCGATGGCGACGAACAACCCGCGAACGGGCAGATCGCGCGTCTGGCCGCTTGTGGTGTCCTTGAGCCGCAGGCTGCTGATGCTGGCGTCGCCCAGGACGTCGACAACGACGCTGTTCCACACCGGCGACATCTTTCCTTCTTCTACCAGGCGAAAGAAGCGCTCCTGCATCGCGGCGCTGGCCCGCAGCTTGTCGCGGCGGTGGATCAGGAAGACATGACTGGCGAACTTGGTCAGATAGCTGCCTTCTTCGATGGCGGAATCTCCGCCGCCGACGACGGCCAGCGGCTGATTGCGGTATGCCGGCAGCGCGCCGTCGCAGACGGCGCAGGCC
>CAZHTF010000102.1:888-9169 GCA_964535305.1 uncultured Planctomycetales bacterium
CCCCCAGGCCGAGACGCCGCCGCCGCTTTCGGCCAGGCGCTTTTCGTTGGGCAGGCCGATCCAGTTGGCGCTGGCGCCGGTGGCGATGATCAGCGCGTGCGTCTGCACGCTGTGGTCATCGCTGCGGAGCGTGAAAGGCCGGCGCTGCAGCTCGATCTCGTTGACGTCCTGCGTGATGAAGCGTGTGCCGAAGCGCTCGGCCTGGGCGCGGAAGGCCTTCATCATCTGTGGGCCGAGCACGCCTTCGGGAAAGCCCGGGTAGTTCTCGACATCGGTGGTGAACATCAGTTGACCGCCGGGGATCAGCCCGCCGGCGCTATAGCCCTCAAACAGCAGCGGGCGCAGCGCGGCGCGGGCGGCGTAGATGGCGGCGGTGAGCCCGGCCGGGCCCGAGCCGACGATGACCAGCTTCTCGACCGACATGCGCAGCCTCGCTTAGCCCTTGGCTTCTTCGGCCAGCGGATCGGCCTTTGAAAACACGCCGCCCGGCCCGGACTGCCCGCGGGCCTTGGCCTCCATCTTGGCCTGAAATTCGCCGGGAAAGCGGCTCTTCTCGAGGCACTCGTCGCCGGAGACCAGCCCCTCGTCGTATAGTCGCCAGAGGTGATCGTCGAGCAGTTGCATGCCGTATTTCTTGCCGGTCTGGATGCTGGAGTCGATGCGGTAGGTCTTGTTCTCGCGCACCAGGTTGGAGATTGCTGGCGTCATCAGCAAGAACTCGTAGGCTGCGACGCGCCCGCCGGTGCCGTGCTTGGGCAGCAGCGTCTGGCTGAGGACGGCGATCATGGTGGTCGAAAGCTGCACGCGGATCTGCTCCTGTTGCGCGACGGGGAAGGCGTCGATGATGCGGTTGATCGTGCCCTGGGCGCCGGTGGTATGCAGCGTGGCGAAGACCAAGTGGCCGGTCTCCGCGGCGCGGATCGCGGCTTCCATCGTTTCCAGATCGCGCATCTCACCGACCAGGATCACGTCCGGGTCGGAACGCAGCACGCGCCGCAGGGCTTCGGCGAAGCTCGGCACATCGACGCCGACCTCGCGCTGCGAGATGCACGACTTGTGATGCGGGTGGTAATACTCGATCGGGTCTTCGACCGTGACGATGTGCCGGTCGAAGTTGCGATTGATGTAGTCGATCATCGTCGCCAGCGTGGTGGTCTTACCCGAACCGGTCGGACCGGTCACCAGGAACAGACCACGCGGCCGGCGGCACAACGCGCGAATCACCGGCGGCAGGCCGATGTCGTCAAACGAAAGAATCCGCGACGGAATCAGCCGCAGTACCATCGAAATGTTGCCGCGCTGCCGGAAAATCGAGACGCGGAAGCGGGCCTTGTCGCCGAAGGCAAAGCCAAAGTCCGTCCCGCCTTCTTCCTGCAGCTCCTGCTGGTTGCGCTCGGGCGTAACGGATTTCATCAGCGCCATGGCGTCATCGGGCTCGAGCGTCTTGGTCTCGAGATTGCGCAGGCGGCCGTCGATCCGCAGCACCGGCGGACGGCCGACGTGCAGGTGAATGTCCGAAGCGCCCGTGCGGACGCACGTTTCCAGCAGGCGGTCAATATGAACGGTGGCCATGGTTCCTCTTACCTGCTCCCGCGGCTCTGGCTGCCGCATGCGGCACCGCGCCGCACTTCCCTAGCGCTGCCGCGCCGCGCTGCCGCGCCGGGACGACGCGGCCAAGCGGCGCCGATCAAGTCTCGTCGAGAAGAATGCCTTCCATCTGTGCAATGTGCGCGACTTCCTGCGGCGTGGTGATGCCGCGCAGGATTTTTCGCCTGCCATCTTCCAGCAGCGGCCGCATGCCCGAGGCCAGGGCCGCCTTGCGGATCTGGTTGGTCGGGGCGCGATGGAAGGCCAGCTCGCGGATCTCATTGTTCATATCGAGCAGTTCGAACAGACCCTGGCGGCCGCGGAAGCCGATGTTGCTGCAGCGGTTGCAGCCGCGGCCCTTGTAGATGTGCCGGCCTTCCAGGTCCTTGTCCGTGATGCCCAGCATTTTCAGCACGAAGCGGTCGGGGTTCGGGTCGATTTCCTTGCATTCGTTGCAGATCACGCGCACCAGCCGCTGCGCCAGGATCGCCTGGATCGAGGAGGCCACCAGGAAGGGCTTGATGCCCATGTCGATCAGGCGCGTCACAGCGCTGGGGGCGTCGTTGGTGTGCAGCGTGCTGAACACCAGGTGGCCCGTGAGCGCTGCCTGAATCGCCACTTCGCCGACCTCGCGGTCGCGAATTTCACCCACGAGGATGATATTCGGCGCTTGCCGCAGCATCGCTCTCAAGATGCGCGAGAATGTCAGGCCGATGTCGTCACGCACCTGGCACTGGTTGATCCCATTGAAATTGTATTCAACCGGGTCTTCCGCGGTGATGATCTTCTTGTCGGGCCGGTTCAGCTCCTGCAGCGCGGCGTAGAGCGTGGTGGTCTTGCCCGATCCGGTCGGGCCGGTGACGAGGAACACGCCGTTGGGCTGGCGGATGATGCCCTGAAAGCGGTCGTAATCTTCCTGTTCGAAGCCCAGGCCGGTCACGCCGATCTTCACCGAGTCTGGCCGCAGGATACGCAGCACCACGCTTTCGCCGTGATAGGCGGGGCAACTGCTGACGCGGAAGTCGACCTGCGAGTTGCTGATGCGCATCTTGATGCGGCCGTCCTGCGGCAGGCGTTTCTCGGCGATATCGATGCCGGACATGATCTTGAGCCGCGTCAGCACGGCGCCCTGCATGCTTTTGGGCACGTTGTCGCGCACGACGCAGACGCCGTCGATGCGGTAGCGGACGCGGACGCGATCGGCCATCGGCTCGACGTGAATATCCGAGGCCCGCATGCGCACGGCTTCGCCGATCAGCAGGTTGATCAGCTTGATGACCGGGGCCTCGCCGTCTTCGGTCGCCAGCAGGGCTTTCTTTGCGTCTTCCTTGGCGGACAGGTCCTTGTCGCGTTCGACCTCCTCGATCGCCTCGTCCATGCTGGTGTCGACGTTCTTGATGAACGTATCGATGTAGCGCTGGATCTTGCTCTTGGGCGCCAGGGCGCAATCGATTTCGAGCCCGAGCCGGAAGCGCAGCATGTCGAGCAGTTCGAGATCGAGCGGGTCGGGAATGATGACCTTGAGGCGATTGTCCTCCTTGCTCATCGGGAGGACCTTGTGGCGCGTGACCAGCTCCTGCGGCACCAGCTCGAGCGCCGCCGGCACGACCACGTTCTTATCGAGATCGACGTATTCCAGGTCGAATTGGGCCGCGAGCGCCTTGGTGACGTCGTCTTCGCTGGCCAGCTCGAGCTCGACCAGCGCTTCGCCGATGCGCTTGCCGTGCTGTGTGGCGTAGGCCAGTGCGTCGGCCAGTGAATTGGGTGTGACCAGGTTCCAACTGACGAGAATCTCGCCCAGCTTCTTGCGGCGTCGGGCCATCGCGTCGTCCTTCGGCCGGTGTGCTTCGCCCTGCGTGGCTCGGGCGCTTTGCCCGCCCGTCTCGAGAAGTCCGCTCCAGCCCCTGGCATTCTTTCGCGGCGTGCCGACGAATGCAAGCCGCGGCGCCGCCTGCCGGGCTGCATGCGACGATTTCGGCCCTTCGGGCGTGAGCGCGCGGCTAAACTGACGCTGTTCTGTGCGCCGCCACAGCGCGCCGCGAGGATCCGCGGCTTGGCAGCACTTCGGGTGGATCGCGATGACCCAGGCAGCGAACGATCGCAACGACCCGAGCGGCAGCGCGCTGCTGCAGGAGGTGCTGGAGGATTGCGCCCAGCGGCTACTGCGCGGTGAAACGCTGGTCGATCTTGATGGACGCGATCAATTCGGGGCCTTCGTATAAGTGGTCCCTGGAGCGCTGCAAGTTTCAACCTGGCGTTTCTGGACGGGCAAGTCGAACTCGTGCACAACCGGAAAGCAGTGTGCGTCAATCCGCCGGACTACGTCGTGATCCCGCTTGTAGACCTGCTGGGCTTGTTCAACCGCCAGCAAATGCCCTGCGATTAGCGAGCAGTTGCCAGCGCCGCGGCGGTGCGCTCGAGCGCGTCTGCGGCGACGTCGATGTCTTCGTGCGTCGTGAATGCGCCAAGCGAGAGCCGCGTCGTGCCGCCGCTCTGGTGCGTGTTGATGGCGCGGTGTGCGAACGGGGCGCAATGCAGCCCGCTGCGCGTCAAGATGCCGAACTGATCTTCGAGGATCGCGGAGAGCTCCTGCGGATCCAGCCCGTCGATCCGCACACTGAAAACGCCGACGCGCTGCGCCGTGTCGCGCGGGCCGTACCACGACAGCCCCTCGACGCGGTCCAGCCGCGGGATCAGCGCCTGGCACAGCTCGATTTCGTGGGCGCGCAGCGCCGACACGCCCCGCTGCAGCAGCCAGTTCAGCGACGCGAGCAGGCCGGTCAGGCCCAGCGCATTGTGGCTGCCGGATTCGAATTTGTCTGGCGCCGCATCCGGCTGGACGGCGTGCTCGCTGAGCGAGCCGGTTCCGCCTTCGCGGAATGTCAGCATGCGCTGCTCGAAGCCGGCCCGAATCAGCAGTACGCCGGTGCCCAGCGGCCCCAGCAGCCCTTTGTGACCGGGACAGGCCAGCAGATCGACCGGCAGCGAAGAAAAATCCAGCGGCACGTGCCCGGCGGATTGGGCCGCATCGAGCAGCAGCGGCACGCCGCGCGAGCGGCAGATTTCGCCGAGCGCCTCGATCGGCTGAAGCGCGCCGCTGACATTGCTGGCGTGGTTGATCGCGACCAGCCGGGTGTCGTCGCGGATTTCGCGTTCGAGCGCTTGCGGGTCGAGCAGCGTGCTCTCGCGGTCGACGCCCAGCGTGGTCCAGCGGATGCGGCGCTGCTCGCGCAACGCGTGCAGCGGGCGCAGCACGGAGTTGTGATCCATCACGCTGGTGATCACATGCTGCCCGTCGCGAATCAGGCCCTTCAGCGCGATGTTCAAGGCGTCCGTGCCGTTCAGCGCGAAGACCACCGCGTCTTGCGGGCTGGCGTTGAACAGCCGCCGCAGCGCAGCGCGGCACTGCTCGAGCATCTGCCCGGATTTCACCGCCTCGCGATAGGCCCCGCGCCCGGCGCTGGCGTGGCACTGCTCCAGGTACGCGCGGATCGCCGCCGACATCTCCGGCGGCTTCGGAAAACTGGTGGCGGCATTGTCGAAATAGCGGCGCGGCGGCTGGTTCATCCGGTCTGGCTCTGCTCGGCGACACGCGCCTCCGCGGCCGCCTCGGCTCGAATCAACTTGCCCAAATGTAACCGCAAGGCAACCTGCGGCGGATGCTGGGTCAGCTCGTAGAACCCCGGCGGGCAGTCGCCGCCGAAGCAGTACAGCTCGCGTCCGTCGACGTGGATGCGATAGACGGCGAAATACTGCTCGTCGCAGCGGAACACGCCGGCGAGCACGGCGCTGCTGGCCTGCGCGCTGGGTGCAAACTGCTTCAGAATCACCTGCAGCGCCACGCGGGATCCGGGCGGCTCGAGCGCGTCATCCAGCCGCGCGATCTGCGTCTCCAGCGCGAAGCGCGTCCCGACATGGAAGCTGTAGGCGTCGTCGGCGTCAAAGCCGTAGCCAGGGAAGTAGTTCGGCTTGGTCTGGCCCACGACCACAAAGTGCCGCTCGGCTTCGCCAGCGCTGGCGGCCGCGGCGCCACCTCCGGCGGTTTGCACGGCATCCACACCGGGCGCGCGCGTGACGGCCGCGCCGCAAGCCGGTCCGACGGGTATCGAAAACGAGAAGATGCTGACCGGACCCTCGTCCTCGAGCGGCTGCTCGTGCACGCTGCGCTCGAAACGCAGCGACGCCGGGGCGCGCTCCATCAATTGCGCGTCCAGGTATTCGCGGGCGGCCTGCTCGCGCTGCGCGGCGTCGTCACCGGCGGTCGATGCGCTCGTGTTCCTGTCCATGTGAACATTCTAACGGCGCCGGGCGCGGGTCGGGGCTATCGCCGCCGCGATGAGCGAGTGTGTGATGCGGACGCTGCGAGGAGCGGGCAAGTGGGGCGGCTGGCGCGGGTGGCGCCGCTGACGCTATCGGTCAGCGGCGTGCGGATTGGAGCCGATGAGATTCGAACTCACGACCTCTTGCATGCCATGCAAGCGCTCTCCCAACTGAGCTACGGCCCCGCAATACGGCTGCGAACCTCTGGATGTCAAAGACAATGGGCAGGGGCGGAGTTGAACCGCCGACACAGGGATTTTCAGTCCCTTGCTCTACCAGCTGAGCTACCTGCCCGCGGGACCGCGGCTTCGCGGCCGTGCGTAGAGCCAGACAAGCTACCGTATTGCGCCCGGCGCGGGTCGTCAAGAAGCGGGGCTGGGTCGGCACGCACAGGCGGCACGCCGCCAGGCCGTGCTTCGGGAGGCTGCGTCGCTCACGGCGGCGGCGACCCGCGCGAACCCGCAGATCGAGCGTCCATTTGTCGCTCGGGCCCGCGTACGATCACCGCGTCGGCCCGCGCCTGGCATTTGCCGCTGGGCGTGCGCTCGCTGGCCAGGTTGATCAGCGCGTTGGCGCCCTTCTCCGCCGCGATCGCCTTCAGGGCCTCGACCGCCTTGGCCGGGCTGGCGTGACCGTCGGTGAAGACCGCCTCGATCTGCCGCACCAGCTCCAGGCCCGCGATCCGCGCCGTCGAGCTGGTCGCGATGATCCGCGCCGCACGCCGCTCCAGCTCCTGCTGTCCTTCGGCGAGGGATACTAGCGCGGCGCGGCGCGCGGCCAGGCGGCGACGATCCGCAGCGGCGGCGCGGCGCGAGAACACGATCCGCGCGACGATGCTGAGCACGACGATCGCGGCGGAAGCGCTCACCGCGAGCGTAACCGGGTCGTCCATGTATGCCAGTATAGCTGACGCTTGTTGCGCCCTTCCGCGCGGCCGAAAGCGCTTGCCGAACGGTTCACGGGATGATTGAGGGTGCTGGGACTCGAACCCAGGACCCACGGCTTAAAAGGCCGTTGCTCTACCAACTGAGCTACACCCTCTTCGAGATTGTAAGCCTACTGCACGCGTTGTCCGCGTTCAACGAGCGCGTCCGCGCGGCTCACCACGCGCCGCGCGCGAACAAGCCACGTCCGCGCGTGGCGCCTTCGATCGGGCGGGCGCGCAGCGTGCGCGCCAGCTCGATCGCCATGGCGCAGACGTCGGGTGCATCGTCGTGGCGGGCCTTGGGGAAGTGCAGAAATTGCGTTTCGACCTGCGGATCAAGCTGCTCGGGCAGCAGGAACGTTCCGTTCTCGAAGAATGGCGCGCTGCCCTCGATGCGGGCGCGCTTGTTGCTGGCGCTGTGTATCGCGACCAGCGGCAAATACGCGGCGTGCGTGCGCCCGTATTCTTCGAGGATTTCCTTGAGGGCCACCTGGTAGGCCGTGGTTTCGATGCCGATCTTGAGCGGCCGGTAGCGCTCGAAGGCGGCGACGATGGCGCGGACCTGTTCGACGATCCCGATGCGCTGCAGCGTGAGTTCATACGAGTGTATCCGGCCGTCGTGCGGGTCGACGCCGCCGGCCCAGAGCGCGAAGTAGTCGCCGCCGCTGCTACCGGTGGCCGGGTCGACCGCGATCAGCGGCGTGAGCGTTCTGTCGGCCCGCAGGGCGGGATTGCTGCGACGGAGCCACTCGGGTCGAAAGACGCGCAGGCGGTCGTCGATCGGATTTGCCTGGTATTCCTGCTCAAACGCAAGCGTGCCGATCCGCTCGCGCTCGGCCTGCAATCGCTCGACCGGCCAGCGCGCCGGCCAGAGCGCTGTGAGCTCGAAGCGCCCCTCCGGCGCGGGATGGGCCTCCAGCGCGCGATAGACGCGGTAATCCCAGCGCGGGAAGCGCTGCCGATCGCGCAGGTTCGCCAGCAGCGAGTCATAGTGCAGGATCGACCCGAGCAGCAGCAGGCGCCCTTCGGGCGCGAGCGCCGGCAGCACCACGCGCCGCAGCCAGCGCTCCAGCTTGGCCCGTAATTCTGGAGAGTCGACGCAGTCGTCCTTTTCGATGTCGTCGCAGATGATCAGGTCGGGCCGGTTCGGGCCGACACGCGTCCCGCGAAATCCGGCCCCGCTGCCTTTGGCCTGCACGCTGATGCCGCTCACCGTCGTGAAGGCCGCTTCAGACCACTTGCCGCGGCCGGGCGCGGCGCGCCCCTTGCCGCCGCGTGCGGCCGGCGCGGCGGCGCGGGGCGAGAGGTCGCCGTAACGCGCCAGAATTCGCTCGTTGCTCTCTAGCTCCAGCCGAATGTCGCGCACGAACTGCACCGCCAGCGAGGTCTCGTGCGTGATGATCACGATGTTGCGGCGGAGTCGGCGACAGATGCAGTACAGCGGGAACG
>CAZHTF010000103.1:0-8981 GCA_964535305.1 uncultured Planctomycetales bacterium
GGGCAGCGCGTCGCCGCGGGCGATTTGCTGTTCGTACTCGACACGCGCGAACCGCGCGCCGCGGTGCGCGAGGCCGAAGCGGCCCTGCGCGTGGCGCGCGACCGGCTGACCGAGCTCGAGCAACATCCACGCAGCGAGTCGATTCCGCCCGCCGAGGCGGCGCTCAGCGCGGCCCAGGCCGGGGTGCGCGAGGCGCTTGCAGACGTGGCACGTCAGCGCGTCCGCTACACGCGGATCGAACGGGCCGCGGCGGTGCAGGCCGCCAGCCAGGATGAGCTCGAAGAAGCCCAGATCGACGTCGACACGGCGCTGGCCCGGCTCGACGCGGCAGAGGCCCAGGCCTCCCGCGCGCAGGCCGAGCTGACGTTGTTGCTAGCCGGCTCCTTCGCGCCCAGCGTCGCCGCCGCCCGCTCGCAAGTGCAGCATGCCGAAGCAGCGCTGGCGGCTGCGCAGGTCACGCTCGAGCGGACGAGCGTGCACAGCCCGATCGACGGGGCGATTCTGCGCGTCGATATTCGCCCTGGCGAATTCGCGCAGAGCGGCGCGCTGGCCCAGCCGCTGCTGCAGATCGGCGCGACCGATACGCTGCACGTCCGCGTCGATATCGACGAATTCGATGCCCCCCGCGCACGCGACGGCGCTAGCGCCACCGCCTACGTCCGTGGCGACGGCGCCCGCGCCATCGAGCTCGATTTCGTTCGCTTCGAGCCCTACATCGTGCCGAAGCGCTCGCTCACCGGTCTGCCCGGCGAGCGCGTCGACACGCGCGTGCTGCAGGCGATCTACCGCATCCGTGACGCACAGCCGCCCGTCTTCGTCGGGCAACAGGTGGATGTCTTCATCGAATCCGCGCAACGCGACGGGCACGAAAGTGAGCCCATTTCAGCCACACTGAGCGCCGCCGCAGGGAATCGGTAATCCGCAGCCACTGGACCAACGCGGCTGAGCGTTCCACAATCCGCGGAGCGAATCCGCGCGATCCCCACTGTGGAGGCAACACATGCCGCTGCGACAACTTCCACTCGCATTCCTTGCACTTTCGACCGGACTGCTGATCGGCTGCCAATCCGCCGAGAAAATCGCGGCTGCCGAGCGCACCGGCGTGCCATTTCACGATGGCATAGGGCGGCACACGCGGCCGGTGACGACCGATTCCGCCATGGCGCAGGCGTACTTCAACCAGGGGCTGGTTTGGACGTACGCATTCAATCACGGCGAGGCCATTCGCGCGTATCGGGCGGCGGCGGCGCTCGACCCGACCTGCGCGATGGCCTGGTGGGGCGTGGCGCTGTGCAACGGGCCGCACATCAACAACACCGCCGTCAGCGCGCAGCAGGCCCGCGACGCACACGAGGCCATTCAAAAGGCTCAGGCAAACGCCGCCCGCTGCACGCCGAGCGAACGGGCACTGATCGACGCGCTGGCGCAGCGCTGCGTCAATCCGCTGCCCGCCGAGCGGCGCCCGCTGGACGAGGCGTATGCCCGCGCGATGGCGGCAGCGTGGAGCGCCAACCCGCAGGACGCCGATGTCGGCACGCTCTACGCCGAGTCGCTCATGAACCTGCAGCCCTGGGATCTCTGGACGCAGGACGGCCAGGCCAAGGGCTCGACCAACGAGATCGTGCACGTGCTTGAAGCGGTGCTCGCGCTCAACGAGCAGCACCCCGGCGCGAATCACCTCTATATCCACGCGGTCGAAGCCTCGCCCACGCCCGGCCGCGCCATCCGCAGCGCCGACCGTCTGCGGCGGGCGGTGCCGGCGTCGGGCCACCTGGTGCACATGCCCTCGCACGTCGACGTCCGCACAGGACGCTGGGCGGAAGCAAGCGAAGCCAACGAGCGCGCTATCAATGCCGACGAGCGCTATCGCGCGAAAGCCGCCGCGCTCGGTTTCTACGGCATCTACATGGCCCACAATCGGCACTTCCTGACATATTGCGCCATGATGGAAGGCCGCCGCGAAAAGTCGCTGCAGGCGGCGCGCGAGCTGCTCGCGAGCATCCCGGCGGAATACGCCCGCGAAAATGCCGCGCTGGTCGACGGCTTCATGCCGATTCTGTTCGAAGTGCAAATGCGTTTCGGGATGTGGGACGACATCTTGAAGGAACCCAGGCCCGCCGATTTCCTGCCGATCACCACAGCGTTTTGGCATTTCACACGCGGCGTGGCGCTGGCCGCCAAGGGACGGGTGCCGGAGGCGGAGCGCGAGGCGCAGTTGCTGAGTGCCGCGAAAGCGCAGATTTCGCAGACCGCGACGTTTGCCAACAACAACGCACACGAGTTGCTCCGCATCGCCGAGCGGATGCTCGCGGGCGAGATCTCGTTCCGTCGCGGTGCGCTCGATCAGGCGGTCAGCCAGCTTCAGGAAGCGGTCAAGTTGGAGGACGGCCTGCGCTACAACGAACCGCCGGATTGGATCCAGCCCGTGCGGCACACGTTGGGCGCGGTGCTGACCAGCGCCGGCCGACATGCCGACGCCGAAGCGGTCTATCGCGAAGACCTGCGGCGCTTGCCGGAGAACGGTTGGTCGCTGTTTGGGCTGGGGCAGTGCCTGCGGTCGCGCGGCGCGACGCAGGAGGCGGAGGAGGTCGAGAAGCGCTTCCGCGCGGCTTGGTCCCGCGCGGATCTAAAGCTCAACAGCACGTGCCTGTGTGTGAACGGGACCTCGTAAGACGGGTTGCGTGGGGGAGAGGCGCCGCCCGCGAAAATCGCTGGCCCTGTCGGACGAAGCGCGACCATGGGCGCGCGCTCGCCATCGCGCTAGGCTACGCCGATCTGCACGTGAACTTCGATCTCCTGTCCTGCGGTCTTGGGCGGTGCGAGTAGCGTGTCCGCCAGTTCGTGGCCGTTTTGCGTGATGCGAATAGCAGCGCGGGCCGCAGCGCCTGCGATTCCCGAAGTGCCGCCGCTGCCGGTATTTCCCGGAGTTCGCTCGATGCGGATCGAATAGCGGCCGCCGCGCCACAGGCGTGTCAGCCGCGCTTCGTTCCAGCCGGGCGGCAGGCACGGATCGATCCGCAGCCCGTCCCACTCCGGGCGCACGCCGAGCACGTGCTCGGTGACGACGCGCGCGAGCCATTGGGCCGAGCCGGTGTACCAGGTCCAGCCGGCGCGGCCGAAATACGGCGATTCCGGCCCGTCGACATTCCCAGGCAGCACGAACGGCTCAGCCCAGTAGCGCTCGGGATCTTTCTGCGCCGGATTGATGGCCTTCAGCAACTTGGCGACGGTCTCCGCGTCTCGCATTTTGCAGGCGGCCGCGATCGCCCAGGTCGCGGCGTGCGTGTAGACGCCGCCGTTCTCGCGCAGCCCGGGTGCGTAGCGTGTGATGTAGCCGATGCGCTCGTCTGGCTGCTGATAAGCGGGCGTGAGCAGCAGCGGGCCGACCTCGCGAAGCAGGTGTGCCTTGACCGCCTGCCAGCAGGCGCGGGCCCGCTCGCTCGGGGCGACGTCGTTCAGAATCGCCCAGGTTTGAGCGTTCAGGAAGATCCGTCCGGCGCTGTTCTCGCGGCTGCCGAGCTTCTGCCCGTCGTCGCGCGTGGCGCGCCAGTACCACTCCCCATCCCAGGCATGCGCATTGATCGCCTCGACCAGCGCCGTGCGGCGGTCTGAAAACTCAGCCGCAAGCTGCGACCACTCGTAAGCGGTCAGCTCGCACAGCGACCCATCGCGCTGCAGCCGCACGCCGCGGCGCAGCGCGTCGCTCGTGGCCGCGGCGACACGGCGGTAGATCTCCGCCCAATCCGCGAGCAGCCCCGCCAGGAAGTGACCCAGCCAGACGGATTCGCCGCGCTCCTGCAAGCCGACGGCGCTCAGACCGTCGTTCCAGTCGCCAGCGCCGATGTAGGGCAGGCCGCGCGGGCTGCTGCGCGCGAAGACCCGCGCGAATGCCCGGCGTACATGTTCGGCTAGCGCGGCGGGCGTCGGGTCGTCCAAGAAACTGCACGGGTCTGCCAGCACGCTCAGGTCGCCGGTCTCGCGGATGTAATTGGCTGTCACGTACGCCAGCCAGAGCAGATCGTCCGTCATGCGCGTGACATGGCCCTGCTCGGTCAGCGGGTGCCACCAGTGCACCACCGATCCATCTTTGAACTGATGCGCGGCGTGCAGATTGAGCTGCGCGCGGCAGCGCTGCGGCTCGATCGGCAGCCACACCTGCGAATCCTGGAGCTGGTCGCGAAAGCCAAACGCGCCGCTCTGCTGGTAGTAGCCGCAGCGACCCCACAACCGCGCCGAAATCGCTTGGTAGCGCACCCAGTCGTTCACGAGATAGTTCAGCGATGCATCCGGCGTCTGCATGCGCTGCGTGCCGAGCAGCGTCTCCCACTGCGCGCGGACCGTCTGCAGCGCGGCGTCCATGCGCTGCAGCGCGTCGGCGCCGCCAAACACGCGCTCGAGCGTGGCCTCGACTTGAGCGCGGTGCGTACCCGTCACCAGTGCGAAGCCGATCTCGCGCGTCTGCCCCGGGCGCAGCTCGATCTGCGACTGCAGCGCGGCGATCGCGTCATCGTGCCGGCCGAAGCGCGGCTTCCACCACTCTTCGCGCAGCGCGGCCGGGTCACGATAGTCGCCGTAGCGGCCCAGGAATGCGGTCTTGTCCGCCTGCGCCCGCAGCACCGGCTCGGTGCCGGCCAGCGCGGTGACGTACGGAAAATCCGCGTTCCAATGTCCGTAGCGTCCGATCGGGACGTCCCACATGTGGTTCCAGGCCAGAATCGCCCCGCGCTGCGAGTCGAAAGCGGTCTCCAGGAAAAGCTTGTGAAACTCCCGCCGCGGCGACGGTGCGACCCCGCAGTTCCATTCCAGCAGGGCGCAGAGGTCGAGCCGCCGCGTGCGTTGCGACTCGTTTCGAAGCTGAACGCGCCAATATTCGATCGGCTGCGTCGCGTCGACGAAGAGCGTCCATGCGCCGCGAATCTCCGCGCAGCGCGATTCGAAGATCGAATACCCGAGGCCGTGGCGGCAGGTGTGCGTGGCGCCGCTGGCCCAGACCGGGGCGGGCGAAAGCGACCAAAGCTCGCTGCTCTCAGCGTCGCGAACGTAAAGGAACTTGCCGGATGAGTCGCGCGTCAGGTCCTGCTCCCAACGCGTGATCACCGCGAGCTGCGAATTGTCGATCCAGGAGAATCCGCTGCCGGTCTGGCTGACGACCAGTCCAGCGCGCGGATTGGCGATCACATTGGCCCAGGGTCGCGGTGTTCGCGGGTTTGTGATCACGAATTCGCGGCCGTCGTTGGAAAACTCGCCGTAGCGGGACGCTTCGCCCGTGGTAGCGGCGGGTGAGATTGCGTTGTTGGCGGTCACGGCGATCGTCATACAGACAGGCTCCGCTCTCCGCACTGCGGAGGTGAGTTCCTTTCGATGCAAGCGCTTTCAATGTAGCTCAACCTACGGGTGGTTGCAACGATTCCGACCCGCGCGCTCCGAACCGAAGTTGTCCGGCGCCGACGCACGCGCCGCGCCGCCGACAATGCGCGACGAGCGCAAGCGCTGCGGCGCGGATGGTTGCCGCCAAGCCCGGAGGCGTCGAAGCACGTATACGCGTAACAACCTCCTGTGAAACGAGTTAGCGGATTCGCCGTAACCGGGATTCAAAGGCAGCGAACGCTGCGGCACACGGTCTGCCTTACGCCCGCTGCGGGTTGGCTGGATGCCGGCCCGGTCGCGAGTCGGCGTGAATGGAGAATCGCCGTGAGGAAGCACAATCAACCCGCCGCCCCGATCCTTCGCGTTGTCCGCGGCGACGATCGACCCAGGGGCGACGCTGCGGTCACCGCGGCGCCCGCGGCGTTCGATCTGGCGGAGCTCGGGCGGCGCGTGCTGCAGGAAGCGATGCGGCGGACGCGCGAGCGGTTGGCGCGCTGTGACGCGAGCGCTGCGAGCACCGCGCGCCGCAGCGACACCGACGTAACGCAGCCCGCGAGCGCCGGCAAGTCTGGAAAGTCCAAACCCGCAGACGTCGCCAGTGCGTTCACGCTGCGGCTCGTGTCCAAGCCGTGCGGGAGGCGCTCATGATCTACGGCTTGTACCACTCCGCCGCGGGCATGCTGGTGAACGAGTATCGCCAGAGCGTGCTGGCCAACAACATTGCGAATGCCGAGACGGTGGGCTTCAAGCGCGACGTGGCGGTGTTCGCCGACCGGCCGCAGGCGGATCGCGGAGCGGCGCCCGCGACAGATCCGCGTTTCGCGGCGGTGCGCGAGATGTCTGGGGGGATTTGGTTGGGGCGGACGCAGACCGACTTCAGCGAGGGCGGCTTCAGCGCGACCGGCAATCCGCTGGATGTCGCGCTGGAGGGACCGGGCTTTCTGATGGTGCGGCGCGACGGGCGCGACTGGCTGACGCGCGACGGGCGCATGGTGATGGACGGCGCGGGTGCGCTGCGCTCCGCGACCGACGGTGCCGAGATGCTCGGCGAAGGCGGAGCGCCGATCCGTTTGAACCCGCTGGGTGGCATGCCGGCGATCGATGAACTCGGGCGCGTCTCGCAGAACGGCGCGGTGGTCGCGCGGCTGGCGCTGGCGGATGTCGATGATCCGCAGGCGCTGCGAAAAGTCGGCGCGGGCCGCTTTCAGATCGCCGAGAACGCGCGCACGCGCGCGGCCGCGGCGCGGGTGCAGTCGAATTTCGTCGAAAGCTCGGGCGTCGAGCCGGTGAAAGAGCTGGCGACGATGATCCAGGCCACGCGCGCGTACCAGATTAATGCACAGATGGTGAGCATTCAGGACCAGAGCGTCGGGCGGCTGATCAACGCGGTCGCCGCGGTGTAACCAGGTTACCAAGCGTTTCGCCGCAAATGGGCGGGCGCAGGCAGGAGCAGCAAATGGCGATTACCGCGTTGCACACGGCCGCGACCGGCATGCAGGCGCTTTCGACCAAGATCGACGTGATCGCGAACAACATCGCGAACGCGGAGACGCCGGGCTTCAAAGCCTCGCGCGCGAATTTTCAGGATTTGCTTTACCAGGTTCGGGCGCAGCCGGGCGTGCAGACCAGCACCGACACCAGCACGCCGCTGGGCACGCAGATCGGCCTGGGCGTGGCCTTGAGCAACACGCAGATTCTCTTTCGCCAGGGCTCGGCCATGCAGACCGGCCGCGGGCTGGACGGCATGATCCAGGGCGACGGCTTCTTCCAGATCGAATTGCCCGACGGCGGCACGGCCTACACGCGCGCCGGGAACTTCGTCCGCAACCCGGACGGAATTCTTGTGCTGGGGCACAGCCAGGGCTTCCGCGTGCAGGACAGCCCGACCATTCCCGCCGACGTCGCGGATGACAAGGTCAGCATCTCGAGCGACGGGCAGATCATCGCCACGCGCCAGGACGGAACCGCCGAAAGCCTCGGCCAGCTCACGCTGGCGCGCTTCCCGAACCCGAGCGGCCTGATCCAGTACGGCGGAAACCTGTACCTGGCCAGCCCGGCCTCGGGAGATCCGGTTGAAGCGGTGCCCGGGCAGAACGGCATGGGCACGATCCTGCCGCAGAGCCTGGAGTTGAGCACGACCGAAGCGGTGACCGAGCTGGTCGAACTGATCAAGACGCAGCGCGTATTCCAGATGAACTCACAGACGATCCAGACTGCCGACGAGGCGTTGCAGGTGGTTGCGAATCTGCGCCGCTAACGCGGCGGGCAGGCATAGGAGCGCAGCATGAGAATCTTTCGAGCATGGATGCTCGCGGTGCTGATCAACGGCGGCGCGATCGCCGACGATCTGTTCGTCGCGGTGGACACCAGCACGCTGCGGCTGCGCAGCGACGTGGTCGTCGCCGACAAGGACGTGCGGCTCGCTGATGTACTGGATTTCTCGGCCGCCGATGTGCGGCTGCGGGACGCGCTCGCCGGCGAGCTGCTGTTTGATGAGCCGGGCGCGGCGCCGCAGCAGGCTGTCGCGCACGAGCAGGTCGTAGCCCGGCTGGATCGGCTGGGCGTAAACCTCGCGCGCGTGCTGGTTGTCGGCGCGGCGCACTGCCGCATCACGATCCAGGCCGCCGAGCCGCCGCCGCAGGCCGCGGATGACGCTCCAAACGCAGCGTCGGAGTCCGCTGCGGACTCGGCGCCGCTGCTACGAACTGGGGCCGGTGCTTCGCTCGCCGGCAGCGCATCGCCCGCCGCGCTGACGCTGGCGGACGCGCTGCGTGCGTTCGTCGCAAGCGAGACTTCGCGGCTAAGCAGCGAGATCGAGCTGGAGTTCGAGCGCGCCGGGCAGGAGTTTCTGGCGCTGAGCAATCCACCCTGGGAATTCCAGATCCGCAGCCCGGCCGGCGAAAAGCTCGGCCTGCGCGAGTTCATGATCACACTGCGGCGCGACGGCGTCACGCATCGCACCGTGCGGCTGTTGGCGCGGGTCAAGATGCTTAGGTCTGTGGTGGTCGCGCGGCGGCCGCTGAGCGTGGGCGTCTTCGTCAAGCCCGACGACGTGGCGCTGGAGCAGCGTCTCTTCGACGGGCCCGCGAAAGAAGGGTTCGAGCAGACCCAGGCCGTCATCGGGCAGCATGTGAAGCGCTTTCTACAACCGGGAGAGATGCTGCGCCGCACCGACCTCAAGCCGGTCGAGCTCGTCAAGCGCTCACGCCCGGTGACGGTGCTCGGGGCGGACCGCGGCGTGCAATTGCGGCTCAGCGGAACGGCGCTGGAATCCGGCGTCTTCGGCGAGCGCGTCCGCGTGCGGCTGGGCGAATCGCGACGCGAGCAGCGCGAAGTGCGCGGCGTCGTGACGGGGGTCGGACAGGTTCAACTCGAGGAGGGCGCGTGATGCGCATTGAAAGGGGCAGATGCAGCGCGCGACTGCCGCTGATCCTGTTGATATTGGCGGCGCCGGTGCTGGCGCAGAGCAACTCGCTCTTTCGCGCCGCGCGGAACAACGCCGCTGGCGCCGCGCCACCGTCACAATCGCCGGCGGCAGCGAGCAGGGGCGCAGCCGCGGACGCGGCAAGCGCGGAGCGCGGCGCTGCGGCCCAATCGCCCGCTTCGCCTCAGGC
>CAZHTF010000104.1:0-8881 GCA_964535305.1 uncultured Planctomycetales bacterium
CGACGGCGGTCGCCGCGCCGCCGAAGCCCGCCGCAGCAGAAGCCATTGCTCCGCCGCGCACCGCGCCCGCCGCATCGTCGACGGCAGCCGCATCGGCCGCTTCGTCGCAGTTCCAGCTTGATTCGCGTGGCGCCGCGGCACCTGCCGCGCGTGCTGCCGGCGACGGCCCGGTGCCCGCGGCGCCAGTCGTTCGAAAACTAGCCCGCGAGCTCGGAATTGACATCAACCAGATCGGCGGCAGCGGCCCGAGCGGCCGCGTGCTGCGCGAAGACGTCGAGCGCCACGCGCTCGGCCATCGCGGCGGACTCGCTGCGGAAGGCGCGGCGCCCGGCGTCGCCATCCCAAGCGAAGCTCTGCCCGATTTCAGCCAGTACGGCCCGATCCGACGCGAGCCGGTCAGCCAGATCCGCAAGACCATCGCGCGGCAGATGACGCGAGCGTGGCTAAACGTCCCGCGCGTCACGCACGGCGATGTGGCCGACATCACCGAGCTCGAGCGCAATCGCAAGCGCATGAACGAGGGCGCCAAATCGGGCGCGATCAAACTGACGATGACAGCGATCGTACTGAAGGCGGTCGCGGCGGCACTGAAGGACTTTCCTCAGCTCAATTGCTCATTCGACGCGAGCACCAACGAGATTGTCTACAAGGACTACATCCACCTGGGCTGCGCGGTCGACACGCCGCGCGGGCTGGTGGTGCCGGTGGTGCGTGATGCCGACAAGAAGAGCCTGCCGCAGATCGCGCGCGAGCTGGGTGAGCTATCGGATCGGGCGCGTGCGGCCAAGTTCGAGGTGGCGGATCTGCGCGGTGCGAGTTTCACGGTGACGAACGTGGGCGCGCTGGGCGGCACTTTTGCGACGCCGATGGTGAATTACCCGGAAGTCGGCATTTTGGGGCTGGGCAAGGCGGTGCTCCAGCCGGTGGTGTTCGAGGGGCAGATTGTGCCGCGGCTGATGATGCCGCTGTTCCTCTCGTTTGATCATCGCGTAGTGGACGGGGCCGACTCGGCCCGCTTCACGCGTGAAGTTGCGCTCTCGCTTGAGAACCCGCTGCGTCTGATCAGTATGTAGGCTGCGAGCAACGCGGTGGATCACCGTGCGAGGAGCGCGTGCAATCGCCGGTTGCGGAAGGCAACCCGCTGGGCGCCAATCGCCTCGAGTTGCACGAAAGCGGCTTCTTGCTGACGGAAGCGTGGACGTCCGCCGATGGCAGCTCGGGCCGCAGCATCAATTTCATCGATACGCCGCGTCGCGCAGCCACGAATTCTCCGGCCAGCGCCGCAGGGCGCTGGAGGCGATCCAGCGCGCCATGGGCGTCTCGCCGATCTGCTGGGCGCATTCGACCAGCAGCAGTGCCTCGTTTTCGTGCAGACGATTGCCGTTGCCATGCAGCTCAAGGATCGCCGACGCGATGCGCTGCAGGTTGGGATGCCGAGCCCGCAGCGTGGGGTCGGCCCGCAGTGCGTCGCGCTCGCGCAGCAGCGCCGCGCCCAGCGATCTCGCTCGAACCGGCAAGACACTGGGCATGTCGGCGGCCTGCCAGGCAAGCTCCAGGCCGGCCTGCCGCAGCTCGGCTTCTCTCGCGTCCATCATCATCCGCGCCACAATGCTGCAATATAGGCCTTCGCGCAGCTCCAGCGCGATCTGGTGCAGCGCGGTTACCTGCGCCGCTGGCACGTCAGTCTGTTTCAGCCGTGCGGGCAGGACCGTCTGGATCAGCACGCCCCAGCTCCGCGAAAGTGCCGGCGGGAAGCGCACCCCGGCCGACTGCGCGCCGCGTTCCACCGTATCCAGCGAAGTTCGCGTGAGCTGCGCGTGCAGCGCGCTAGCTCTGCCGACCAGCGGCATCAGGTCTTCAAAGCTGTGCGGCGCGAAGAATTCCGCAGTCAGCAGCGTGCGCACCTCGCCGATCAGCTCGCACATCGCCAGCGCGCCGTCGCCGGTGGCCGGATCCAGCGATTGAAGCGCCTCGATTGCCGACGCGCGCCCGAGCGCGTCGCCGCGAAGCGTAGCGCATAGCGCCAAGCACATGCTCATGACCGGGTCGTTAGGAAACGCGCCGGCGCCCGCCGTGAGCACGTTCCAGGCGTCGTCGAGTCGCCCGCAGAGCATCTGCGCCACGCCCAGCAGCGCGAAGGCACGGTTATAGAACGGGTCCAGCTTCAGCGTTTTCTGGAGGAGCGCAACCACCTCGTGAATCGACTCACTTTGCAGGGCCTCGGCGAAAGCGCGGTCGGCCTGGGGCAGCGGGTGCTGCAACGCCGCGCGCAGCAGCTCGAGGCCGTCCTCGTACGAAGCGGGAGACATGATGTAGAGCTCGCCTTGTCAGGCCAGCACGCGCCCTCGGAGCGGCCCGAGATCGCGCCGTTCCGCCAGCGCGTCGATCTGTTCGAGCGACTCCGCGTAGCGCTGCAATGCGTCCAGGGCCCGCACGCGGTCCAATCGCAGCGAGATCGCGTCCGCCGGTTCGTCCGCCAGCAGCGTATCAATCTGCTCGATTGCGTTGGCCCAGGCGCCGCGTTCCAGCGCCAGGCGGATGTTGCTGCGCTGTGCGTCCGCCAGCGCCACGCGGCGGTGATCGTTGGCCTGCTGCGCGAACTGCGTCTGGCGCTGCGCCGTGCGGCGCTGCTCGGCTTCGCGCAGCAGGGCACTGCCGGTCGCGATCAGCCCGATCGCGAGCATCAGGAGGGTGGTCAGCACGCCTCCGACCAGGGCCTTGTTTCGCCGGGCGAATTTGGCGAGCTGGTCATAGCTGCTTGCGGGGCGGGCCAGGATCGGCTCGTCGCGTAGAAAGCGCCGCAGGTCGGCGGCCATTTCGCCGGCGCTTGCGTAGCGGCGTGCGCGGTCCTTTTCGAGCGCGCGGGCGACGATGGTCTCCACGTCGCGCGGCAGCGTGCGGTCCAGGCTACGCAGCCGCGTCGGCTCGTCCTCGTTCAAGGCCCGCAGCGCCTCGGGCAGCAGTTTTCCGCGCAGGTCGTGCGGCAGGCGCCCGCTCAGCAGCTCGAACAGCACCACGCCTAGCGCGTAAATGTCCGAACGTGTATCGATCTCCGCGGACTTTCCGCGAGCCTGCTCCGGCGACATGTACGCCAGCGTGCCGACGATCTGTCCGACCTCGGTTTGGGTGGTGACGCGCTGCAGGTCGGAGTCGACCGTCCGCGCGACACCGAAGTCCAGCACCTTTGGCTGGCCCGCGTCGGTGACCAGGATGTTTGCCGGCTTCAGGTCGCGGTGGATGATGCCCTGCTGATGGGCGTACTGCACGGCGTCGGCGACCTGGGCCACGAGCTCAAGCCGATCGCGCAGCGGCAGCGGCGCCGCCACCGCGTTGCTCGCACGCTGCCCTGAGGCGTGCTCGGTCAGCCGTCTGCCGCGCACCAGCTCCATCGCGAAGTACGGCTGCGGGCCGTCGCCCAGTTCCGCGGCGCCGGATTCGAAGATCTGCGCGATTCCGGGGTGCGCCAGCCGCGCCAGCAGATCCTGCTCAAGCTCAAAGCGCCGCAGCATTACGCGCCATTGGTCGGCGCTCATGTCGAGCGGTTTGCGGACGAGCTTGAGCGCGACGGTCCGCCGCGGACGTGCCTGCTGCGCCTCGTAGACCACGCCGAAGCCGCCGGCGCCGATTCGCGCGCTCAGCGTGAATCCGCCGATCTGATGGCCGATCAGCCGGTCGCGCTCGGGCTGCGCGGCGGAGGAGCGCGTCAGCGTGTTGTCCGCTGTGCGCACGGCGCGATCAAGCAGATCCTGCACCAGGCGGGCCAGCGCTTCCTCGTTCGGCAATAGTTCCGAGAGCAACCGTCGGCGCGCGAGCGGGTCAAGCGCGACGGCTTTCTCAAACAGCGCGCGGACGCGCGCGAAGGTCTCACGCGTCACTGTCGTCCCCCAACCGCTGTGCCAGCCAGGCGCGCGCGAAGCGCCAGTCGCTCTCGACCGTGCTCAATCCGCGCCCGAGCGACTCCGCGATCTCCGCGTTGCTCATCAGCCGGAAGAACTTCAGCTCGGTGACCAGCCAGAGGTGCTCATCAAACTCGCGCAGCTGCTCGAGCGTGTCATGCAGCGCGATCAGATCAAGCTCGCGGCACTGCACGGCGAACTCCTGCTCGATCTGCGCCGTGCCGATGCGCGCGTTGCCCCCGCCGCGCTTCTGCGCCCCGCGCCGCCGCACGTGATCCAGCAATCGGTTTCGGATCATGCGCGAGGCGAGCGCGAAGAAGCGTCCCGGAGCTTCGAACTGAAACGCCTTCAGGTCGCTCTCAAGCAAGTCGATCAGCGCTTCGTGCAGCAGCGCCGTGGCTTGCAGCGTATCGCGCTCGCCGCGATAGACCGCGTGCGCCTGCCGCCGCAGCGGCTCGTACACGAGCGGCAGCAGTCTCTCCCAGGCGCCGCTATCGCCGCGGTTGAGGTCGTTCAGGCAGCGCTGAATCTCGCCTTGATCTTGCATGCGTGAATCCCCGCGCTACGCGCTTCGCCGAATGGGTCGTGAACTGTAGGAATTTTGCGACGTCGGATCGCGACAGGCAACAGGCATCCTGCACCAGCGACGTGCAGGAGGTGTCCTGCTCGAGCGCAGTCGAGGTGCAGCGGGCGCTTGCGATCTGCCGTGCGCGGATGCGACGGTTCTCGCAAGTCCGCGGGAATTTCCCAAAGGGTTTCGCCAGGCATTTTCGCTGGTTGATGTGCCGAGGCGCCGGCGTGTGCCGGGCCCGCGATCAACGAAAGCGAGGGACACATGTTCACGACGACGAATGTTGCACGTCAGATGGTTCGCACGGCCGCGGCTCTGCTGAGCGTGGCGCCGGTTCCATGGCTGGCCGCCGGGAACAGCGCGCTGCAATTCGACGGGAACGACATTGCCAGCGTGCCGCACAACGCGCTTTTTGACTCCATCGAGCAGCGCGACGCGGTCACGATCGACGCCTGGATCCGCATCGATTCGTTTCCGCAGGGCTGGTTCTCGATCATCGACAAGTACGAGAGCTCGGTCGACTTTGGCTGGACTTTCCAGGTCTCCAGCGTCGGATCCGCGCGCACGCTTCAGTTCGTCGGCGGGCACGGTCCTACCGCGGCCGTGCCCTGGGCGCCGACGCCGGGAACCTGGAACCACGTGGCGATGTCGTACGAGCGCTCCGCCGGGCGTATCGACTTCTTCGTGAATGGCGGGCTGCTGGCGTCGCGCCCGTACAACGCGGACATACAGGACACTAACGGCGAACCGATGTACCTGGGCTACAACCCATCCGGCGGCAATGAATACTGCCACGGCGCCATCGACGAGCTGCGGCTCTGGAAACGGGCGCTCTCGGCCAGCGAGATCGCCTCGGTGTACAACCGCGGACTCAATGGGGACGAGTACGGCCTGGGCGCCGTCTGGTCGTTTGACGAGGGGGCCGGTGGAATCTTCCGCGATCGCGGCGGCCACGGCATTCACGGTTCGCTGAACAGCGGATCGGCGTCGCCAACCTGGATCACGTCGCCTGTTCCCGAACCGTCATCGCTGGCGCTGCTGGCTGCGGGCAGTGCGTTGGCTTTGATTCGCCGGCGCGCCTGACTCGCTCGCGCTAAAGATCGACGCTCCAAGGCTCCTACGCGCGGCCGTGCCGGGCGAATGCACCCGGCGCGGCTGCGTCGTTGTCGAGCGCGGGTGCATATCGCTATGGGTTGCAAGCAAGCGCCGGCCCAACCGCGCCGGCGCTTGATTGCAACCCTGAGCGAGACGTACCCTTTTCACGCGCAGCGCTGAAGCGATTTGACCCGCTCGCAGCGGCTCCATATCATCCCCCGTTCTTCGGGCCGCGACTGCCCCCATCGTCTAGAGGCCTAGGACACCGGCTTTTCAAGCCGAGAACAGGGGTTCGAATCCCCTTGGGGGCGTTTCCCGCCGCGAGCGCGATCCTCATCGCGCCGTTTCTCGCGCGCTCCATCTTGCGCTTTGTGCGGAGCGCCAAGTGCCATCTGCGCGTCGAGCGGCAGGCGCGTCCTGCGTCCGTTCCGCAGCGTCATTTGCATTCAATTCGGGTGGCACGACAGGCAGAGTGCGGCGTGCTCGAGCCTTAGCCCGTCGCGCGCGTCTGCCGGGCTGCTTGAGTACGCGCCCAGCGCGGAGGATTGCGGGAACTGTTCGCGTGCATGTGGATTGTGACACGTGGCGCAAGTCATCGCGCCACCTTCGAGTGGCAGCTCCGAAACGCGCGGCAGCGCCTGCATCACGCTCGAAACCGGCTGGCCGAGGTGGCCTCGCGGCGCCGGGTCGGCGTGCATCGCGTGACAGTTCAGGCACAGGCGCGTGGCCTGGTCGCGAAGCTGCGGCGCTCCGCGACGCACGCCGGCGGGCGCCTGTGGCGCGGGTGTCGCATGACAGAAGCTGCAGGCGCGCTGCGCCGCCGTCGGGCTTTCCGGTCGATGCGGATTCACGCGCCATGTTTCGCTGACGTGGCAATTCAGACATGCCGCGCTGGGGTTGCTGCGCTCGAAGCCGCGCACCAGTGCCGCATTCAGACGTGGGCGTTTTGCGGCGGCATCGCAGTGTTGCGCGATGTCGTGGCACGTCAGACACCCGATGCGTCCGTCCACGAACGGGCGGTCATCGGGCACGCGTGTGCGCGGCGTCGCGCCCGGCACGCCCACCGGGTGCACCTCGGCTCGCGCCCGCACCCCGTCGTGACACGCGATGCACAACGCGTCGACGCGCTCCGCCGCGATGCGCGTCGGCGGGCCGGGCTCCGTGTGGCACGTGCGGCAGGCGTGCGTCTGCCAGTGCGGGTTCTGCACGCGCGGCGTCGGCGTGTCGGCGCGCCGCGGCGCGAAGTTCAGTGCGGCCGTCGTGCCGCTGCGCCAGGCATAGGCGCGTACACCCGGTCGCGCAAGCTGCTCCGCGACGAGCACGAAATACGCCGGCGAGAATCCGGCCGGCAAGGCCGTTTGCGCCTGTGGCAGCCGTGGCGAAATCGCGATGCCCGCGGGCAGCACCAGTGCGTCGCGGCCGTCCTGCACGTCGCCGAATGCGAGCAGCGGCTCGCCCTCCGGCGTGAAGGCGTGCACGCGCTGCGAGGCGGCGTCGACGACAAACACGACGCCATCCGGCCCGATTGCGACGCTGCGCGGCCGGCCGAAGCGGCCGATGCGATCGCCGGGCCCGCCGATGTCGTGCAGCCAGCGTCCGTCGCGCGCCAGCACCTGCACGCGTGCGTTCAGCATGTCGACGACAAAAACGTTGCCATCGCGGCCGTGCGCCAGGCCCATCGGCAGGCCGAATTGCCCCGGTCCGTCGCCGCGGCCGCCGATGGAGCGTGACCAGCGCCGCGTTGCGAGGTCGAAGATCTCGATTCGGTGCTGCGCGGCGTTGCTGACCCACAATTCGCCGTCGACCGCGGCCACGCCGGTCGGACGAAACGCGCCCGCTTCATCTGGCAATTGAAACAGGTGCACGGTCTGACCGCGTTCATCGCAATGTCGCACGCGTGCGCCGCTGGCGTCGGCGATGTACCAGCCGCCATGAGCGTCCGCTGCGATCGCGGTCGCGTTGATTGACGCGTCGCCAGCGCTGGACCAGCGGCCCTGCGACGCGTTCCACGCCAACGTGCCGCCGAAGGCACCGTCGCAGACCAGCAGCGTTTCGCCCGCGAGCGCCAGGTCCACCGGCTTGATCGGTCCGAGCGCCGGCTCTGGCGGCGTGCCGAAGAAGAACATCGAGAGCTCGACCTGCGCGCTGCTTGGCGCGGCGGCGCCAGACAGATTGCCTAAAGCGATCACGGCGCAGCGCGCGTCGCCGCGAACGATGGGGCCGGCGTTCGGCTCGTTGCGCGTGCTGCAACCGGTCAGCGCCAGGTGCGCGATGAGGCAGGCCGCGCCGCAGAGCGCGGCGTTCGATCTGGCAGTCGAGCGTGCGTGCGCCGTCACGTGGTCAGCCGCCATTACAGCCGGTGGCACGACAGGCACAGGCGACTGCGGGCGTTGGACATGACCAGCATGCCGGCGTGCCGCTCGCGATTGTGCGGGTCGTGGCAGGATGTGCACTGAATTCGTCCGTCGGGCAGCTTGATCCGCCCGTCGTGCGTCACGGCCGCGGGCGGGTGATAGCCGCTGGCGTTCTTTGGCTGCATGACGCCGATCGGGTGGCTGCTCAGCCGCGAGCCGCCCTGCGGACGGGCAGCGCTGGCCGCGTCGGCCCAGCTGAGCGCATGCGGGCCGGCGTAGACGTCGCTCGCGACCGTCCCATCATGGCAGCTCAGGCAAATCAGCGACGCCGCATCCAACTCGCCGACGCGCGTCTGATACGAGCGTGTCGAACCGCGGCCCGCCGCGCTCGCAACCAGCAGCGGCGCTTCGCTGGCGCTGATGTGCGGCGTATGACAGGGGAGGCACAGGTCGCGCGGCAGCCGGCCCGCATCGGAGAAGTCGTGCTTGCTGCCGACAATGCCGCGGGCGGAGTCGGCCAGTACGTCGACCGTTGGGCTGGCCGCGATCGGCGGGTCGGACGCTTGCGCACCGAGCCGGCTGGCCAGGAGCGTCGCGACGAACAGCAGCCCGATGATCGGCGAGCCGTGGCGTATTGCGTGCGTGAGTGACATGCGACCGACATTGTGGCGCGCCGCCGCTCCGGGCAACAGGCCCGCGACGAGGTTGGCCGTGCTTGTCGCACCAACTCGCTCCTATTTGAAATTCTGGACACGCGTTCCGCTGCGGAATACGGTTTGCTTCCAGACGAGTGTTCCTTTCGGCGGCGCGCCAGGCGGCGCGGCAGGCGCGCCGCGCGGGAATCGATCGACGGCGTATTCCAGCTGCTCGACGTAGCGTCTGCCTATCGTGCGTTCCGCCAGTTCGTAACGAGCTGCGATGCGACCCGCCTTGCTGCTGCCGACCTGTGTCGCATGCCTCTGCGG
>CAZHTF010000105.1:0-8738 GCA_964535305.1 uncultured Planctomycetales bacterium
GTCACGCCCCGTGCGGGGCATGAACCTGAGATCCATTACGTGAAGTCGGCCGCGGCCGCGGTCGACGAGGCGCGGCAGAGCGGCGGCTGCGCACTGCTGGTGCAGCCGACCACCATGACCGAGCTGCGCGACGTGTGCAGCGCCGCGGACCTGATGCCACAGAAGAGCACGTACTTCTTCCCGAAGCTCGCCAGCGGGCTGATCGTCAATCCGCTGACGTGATATCGCCCGCGCCTCGCGATCGTCATGCCGTGCCGGCGCTTGCGACCTGACCGCGCTAGGCGATGCCCAGCTCGTCCAGCGTTCGGACCGTGGCGTGCCGGGGCAAAACGACCGGCGCGTTTCCGGGGCGGACGCACAGGCGAACGGGGAGTCCGGCGGCCTGGGCCGCGTCCAGCTCCGCCTCCAGATCGGAGACGAACAGCATCTCGCCCGGCGCGAAACCGGCGCTCGCGAGGATCCGCGCATAGCTGGCGGCCTCGCGTTTCGGCCCGCTGGTGGTGTCGTAGAAGCCCGCGATGAGTGGCGAAAGGTCGCCGTCGGTCGTGTGTGCCAGCAGGTCGCGCTGCGCCTGAATGCTCCCGGACGAATAGATACGCAGGCTGATGCCGGCCGCATGAAACCGCCGCAGCGCGGGCGCGACGTCCGCAAACAGCTCGGCCTGGATTCGCCCGTTGCGATATCCGTCGGCCCAGATCAGTCCCTGCAGTTGCTTGAGCCCGGTGCTCTTGGCGTCGCGATCCATCAGCGCCAGCAGATGAGCGAGCAGCTCGCGATCGGCGAGCGTCGCTGCGCCGGCGTCGTGTGCGACCTGCGAACACGCGGCCTGCACATCAGGCCGCTGGCGGTGCGTGGCCAGGTACGCTGGCAGTTCGCGACGTGCGTAAGGAAAGAGCACTTCGTGCACGAACGCGATTGGGGCAATCGTGCCCTCGATATCTAGCAGCAGGCAGCGGATCGGCGCGGCGCGCGTCACAGCCTTACGAGCTCAGTGACGACGTGAACGCCGGCTGCGCCTGGCCCTGCGGTCGCACGTACTGCGGCCCCCAGCAGAGCGGTTGATACGCCGCGTGCACCCCGGCTTCAACGTAGTGCGGCGTCCAGCCGGAGATGTCCTGGAAGAGGCGGATGGCGCGGATGGTGCGGTCCGCACACAGGTCGAACCAGTGTCGCGTGCCGGCGGGCACGGTGATCAGGTCGCCGGCCTCGACTGTGATCGAGAACACCGGCTGAGGGTCGGGGTTGATATGGAACACGCCGGCGCCTTTGAGAATGAAGCGCACCTCATCCTCGGTGTGGCGATGCTCCTTGTTGAACTTGTTAAGCATCGCGTCTAGGCCGGGCGTATCCGGCGTGACGTTGATGACGTCGGCTGTCACGTAGCCGCCGCGCTGCTTGAGCACATCCAGCTCCGGCGCGTACGCCGCCAGGATCTGCTCGGCGCTGGCATCCGGATTGACGCGCTCGGCCAACGGCCAGCGCTGATACGACATGCCGATCGGCGCTAGGAACGCGTTGATCTCGTCCAAGTCGCGGATCTCGCGCTGCTGACTGGGGATCCGAATGGTCGCCATGAGCGGGGCCTCCTGAAACGAAATGCTTCACATCAGACCGACCGGCGGCGCCTCACTCCGCGCCGCCGCGCGGATGTTGCCGTGGCAGCGCTGCGGTGTGCCGAGAGTATTGCGGCGGCGCCGCGCCGCTGCGCCCGCAGTATTCGAACAGAAACTCCAGCACTTCCACGTGCCGGCGAGCTTGATCCAAGTCTCGGCCCCATGTGTATAACCCGTGCCGGTGGATCAGAAAAGCGTGCTGCGCCGCCGGATCCTCCGCCGCGCGGCGGCGCTTCACCACACGCGCCAGGCTGGCGATGTCCTGCGTGTTGGGATAGACCGCGACCTGCACCTCGGCGGTGTGCGCGTCGATGCCTTCAAGACCCTTGAGCATCTCGTGCTCGGGCAGCGTCAGCACCGCGTTGTGTGCGAAACGGTCGGAGACCAGCGAATTCCACACCGAATGGGTATGCAGCACCGCACCAACGTCGTCGTCCTCGGCCAACGCGACATGCAGCAGCGTCTCCGCCGACGGCGGGCCGCTACCCTCCAGCACCTGGCCCGAGCCCTCCACCACCACCAGGTCGCTTTCCCGCAAGGTGCGCTTGTCTTTCCCGCTAGCGGTGATCAGCAGGCGCAGCGGCCTCTGGCTCAGCCGCACGCTGTAGTTCCCGCTCGTGCCAAACGCCCAGCCGCGGTGATAGAAGTCGGCCGATAGCGCGCACAACGCCCGCGCGTCTCGCAGCCGCGGGTCGAGACTCGACGACGCCTCGGCGTTGTCAGGCATGCGCCAGCGCTCCGCGGAAGCTGGCGATCCGCTGGGCCGCCTCACGCAGCACGGCATCGTCCTTCGCGAAGCAGAAGCGCAGCAGCGCCTCGCCGGTCTGGCCGGTGTAGAAGGCCGTTCCCGGGACGCTCGCGACCTTGGTTTCCTCGAGCAGCGCCATCGCGGCCGCCTTTGCGTTCGGGAAACCGAGGTGGCCCACCTCCGCGAGCACGTAGTACGCGCCTTGCGGAATGATCGGTCGCAGCCCCGCCGCCGTCAGCCCGGCGCACAGAATGTCGCGCTTCACCTGATAATCCGCCTTCAGCTTCGTGAAAAACTCCGGCGGCGCGCGGAAGCCTTCGGCCACGCCGTGCTGCAGCGGCGTCGGCGCACACACGTAAAACAGGTCGTTGGCCAGCGTGATGGCGCGGGCCAGCGGCTCGGCCGCGACGGCGTATCCCATGCGCCAGCCGGTAATGCTGAACGTCTTCGAAAGCCCCATCAGCGTCACGGTGCGATCGCGCAGCGCCGGCCGCGCCGCGGCGCAGACGTGCTGCCGGCCATCGTAGATGATGTATTCGTAGATTTCGTCGGTGATCAAAAGCAGATTGTGATCGAGCACGATCCGCTCCAGCACCGCCAGATCCGCCTCGCCATACATGCGGCCGCTCGGATTGGACGGCGAGCACAGCACGATGGCGCGCGTGTTTGGCTGAAGCGCGGCGCGAATGCGGGCTTCATCCAGCGAAAATTCCGGCGGCGCCAGCGTGGCGAATTGCGGCGTCAGCCCGGCCAGAATCGCCGCGTTCAGGTGATAGCCGTAATACGGCTCGAGCAGCAGGATGCCGTCGCCTGGGTTTAGCAAGCCCATGATCGCGCAGGCAAAACCGCCAGAGGAGCCGACTGTCACAACGATCTGCGTGGCCGGGTCGGCGTCGATCCCGTTGTCGCGCTTGAGCTTCTCAGAAATCAGCCGTCGCAGCTCGAGCGCGCCTTCCGGGAAACTGTAGGTGCTCTTGCGATCGCGGATAGCCTGGATGGCTCCGTCGCGCACCAGCGGCGGCGTAGGCAAATCGCCCAGGCCCTGGCCCAGGTTGATACCGCCGACGCGCTCGCACTCACGCGTCATGTTGCGGATTTCGGACTGGCTCATGCCGGCCAGGCGCTGCGAAAGGAAGCGGCTCATCAGGCTACTCCACGACGGGCGCCGGCCAGGCTCGCTTGTCGGGTCATGCCACGCGCGGGGCGCTGCCAACCGGTGGGCCCGTGCCGATCGGCGCGCTCGTGGCCAAAGCGCAGATCGTATCTGCGGCGCGTTTGCGCGGCAAACCTGCCCGGATGTGAGTACGATTGTTTCAGCCGTACCCGGGAGCGACGCCTGAATGTGGACCATCTCGCTGCAGTCCGGCTCGAGTGGCAACTGCATCTACGTCGAGGCGGGTGAGACGCGGCTACTGTTTGACGCCGGCATCAGCGCCGCACAGGCGCTCAAGCGGCTCAGCGCCGCCGGCCGCAGCATCCGCCGCTGCGACGCGCTGATCATCTCACACGATCACTGGGACCACGCCTCGGGCGCGGGCACGTTTCACCGTCGGCTGGGTCTGCCGGTGTACATGTCGCCGCGCGTCTGGCGCGCGATTCGGCCGCGCGTCGGTCCGATTGCGGCGTTGCGTCCGTATCTGCCGGGCGAGACGCTGCAGATCAAGGACGTGCGCATCCACACCATGCTGACGCCGCACGACGGCATCGACTCGACCTGCTTCATTGTCGAGCACGAGCAGCGGCGGCTGGGGATTTTCACCGATCTGGGTCGGCCGTTCCTGGCGCTGACCGGCGCGCTGGCCGAAGTGGATGCCGCCTACCTGGAGTGTAATTTCGACAGCCAGATGCTCTGGTCCGGCTCGTATACACCGGCGCTGAAACGCCGCATCGCCGGCGCTGGGGGTCACCTGTGCAATCTCGAAGCCGCCGAGCTGGTACGGCAAAATTGCCGCGGCCGCTTGCAGTGGCTGGCGTTGGCGCACCTGAGCGAGGAGAACAACACGCCGGAGCTGGCGCTCGAGACGGTCCGGGCGCGCGTCGGCGGGCTGCTGCCGTTGCAGGTTTCGCCGCGCTACGAGGCTGGCGCGCCGCTCAGCGTCTGATCCCCGCGATTCGTCCGGCGCGCCGCATTAATAGTCCGGGAACCACATGGCTTCGCGGACGCGCTGCGGAATTTCGCTGTCGGAGAGCATGCGGCCGGTGTGTTGTTCGCGCGCGGCGCGCACCACAGCGCAGGCGATCTTCTCGCTGACGCTACGCAGCTCCTGCTGATCCGGGTAAATCGCGCCGCTGGCCAGCCGCTCGCTGCTGACGCACTCCGCCAGCGCCTGAGCCGCGACTAGAAAGAGCGAATCATCCACCTGGTGCACCTCGGCGACGATGCAGCCCAGTCCGACGCCGGGGAATATGAAGGAGTTGTTCCCCTGCCCGATCTGGATCGTGCGACCGCCGAAATCCACCGGCGCAAACGGGCTGCCGGTCGCGACGATGGCGCGTCCGTCGCTCCAGCGCAGCGCCTCGGCGGGCGTGCACTCGCATTTCGAGGTCGGGTTGCTGAATGCGAAGATGATCGGCCGCTGCACGTGCCGCGCCATTTCGCGCACGATGGCCTCGCTGAACTCGCCCGGATGCGCAGTGGTCCCGATCAGGATCGTTGGCTTCACTTGTCGCACGACCTGAAGCAGTTGAATGCTCGGCTCACTCAGGTCGAAGCCGTACGCGGCGCACTCGTCGGGCCGCAGCGCGAAGGGCCGCTTGTGGGCGTCATCGATCGCGCGACCGGTGTGCAGCAGCCCGTGCGTATCGACGAAAACCTGCGCACGGTGCACCACATCCGCCGCTGCACCCGCCCGCAGCATGCCCGTCGCCACCAGCCGGCCGATGCCTACGCCCGCAGCGCCTGCGCCGGCATAGACGATCCGCTGCTGGGCCAGCGGCTGCGCGGTGATCCGCAGCGCCGTCAGGATGCCGCCCAGCGCCACGCCCGCAGTGCCCTGGATGTCGTCATTGAAGCACGGCAGCCGTTTCTGATAGCGGTCGAGCAGCGTGAAGGCGTTCTCCTTGCGGAAATCCTCCCATTGCAGCAGCGCCCGCGGGAAGACCTCTTTGACGGCCTCGACGAATTTCTCGACGAACTGCTCGTATGCCGCGCCGCGCAAGCGCCGCTTGCGATAGCCCAGGTAGAGCGGATCATCGAGGAGTTGGGCGTTGTCGGTGCCGACATCGAGGCTGATCGGCAGGCAGTTAGCCGGGTGAATTCCCGCACCCGCGCAGTACAGCGCGATTTTGCCAACCGGGATTCCCATGCCGCCGGCGCCCTGGTCGCCCAACCCGAGAATCCGTTCGTTGTCGGTCACGACGATCAGCCGAATATCCGGGTTCGGCGCGTTGCGCAGCACGTCCGGAATGCACTCGATGTCGTCGGGCGTCAGCCAGATGCCGCGCGGCTGGCGAAAGATGTGGCTGTAGCGCTGGCACGCCTGGCCGACGACCGGCGTGTAGACGATCGGCATCAGCTCGGGCAGGTGCTCGACCAGCAAGCGGTAAAACAGCGTCTCATTGCGATCTTGCAGGGCCGCCAGCCCGATGAACTTCTCCAGCTCATCTGACTTGCAGCGGATGTGCTCCAGCTCCAGCTCGACCTGCTGGGCCATGCTCAGCACCGTCGGCGGCAGCAGGCCGCGCAGCCGCAGCCGGTCGCGCTGAGCGCGCGTGAACGCCGCCCCGCGATTGCGCAGTGGATCGTGCAGAAGACGTACGCCGGCGAGTTCTACGCCGCCCGATTCAGCCGGCGCGTCGAGCACCTGCGTGGACATGATCGACTCCTGTAGAATCCGCGTCCGGCCCGCGGCGTGAGTCGTCGCGGCGGGGCGCCCGCACATTCTCCGAGCAAGACGCGTTCCGCGCTGGCGGCCGATTGAAACGTAATTCAGGCAATCGGCTCAGCCCCACACCCAATGGCAGCCGCTTCACAGCCGCGACCGTCCGCGAGCCGTCGCGCCGGAGATGCGAAAGTGAAGATGTTCGAATAGGGCGCCCGGGGCGCCCTGCGACCTGGCGCTTCGCATTCGGGCGCGACCGCGCGCTGCGGTCGCGGCTTTGAATGCACGTCCGGCGCCGAATCCCAAACGATACACTCTGGCGCATGCCCGAACTGCCCGAAGTCGAAACCGTCGTCCGCGCCCTGCGTCCGCGCCTGGTCGGCCGCACGATTCTCGCATTTGTGTCGCTATGGCGAAGGCAGGTGACGCCCTCGGCTGCGCGCGTCGCCGGCGAGCTGCGCGGTCAACGCGTGCTGCGCGTCGCGCGTCGCGCCAAGTTCATCGTCTGGGAGCTGGCGGACGGGACGGCGCTGCTGGTGCACCTGCGCATGAGCGGGCGCTTCGAATGGGCCGACGCTTCCGGCCCGCGGCGCGGACCGCACGTTCGCGCGGAGTGGACGCTCGATGACGGCGCGCTGCTGCGCTTCTGCGACGCGCGCAAGTTCGGACGCATCCTGCATACGCACGACCTGCAGAATTCGACTGGCGCGCTCGGACCCGAGCCGCTCGACGCGCAATTCAGCGCCGCCCGGCTGCACGAGCTGCTGCGCCACCGCGCGCGACGGCTCAAGCCGCTGCTGCTAGATCAGTCCGTAATCGCCGGCCTGGGCAATATCTACGTCGACGAATCGCTGCACCGGGCGCGGCTTCATCCGCTGTCGCGCGCCGACCAGCTCACGCCGCCGCAGGTCTCTGAGCTGCACCGCGCCATTCGCAGCGTGCTGCGCGACGCGATCCGCCGCAACGGTACGTCATTCGACTGGGTGTATCCGGGCGGCGCGATGCAGGATCACCTGTACGTGTACGGCCGCACCGGCCAGCCTTGCCGGCGTTGCGGCACGGCGATCATCGCGCTGCGCGTCGGCCAGCGCGGCACGCACGTTTGCCCGACGTGTCAGAAGCTGTGACGTTTGTCGGCGCTCCCGTTGCGCGGAAATCTGGAAGCGCTGCGCCGCGCTGCTGCGCCGCGCGGCAACGATCATTCTTTGGTGCGCCAGGCGGCCTGATCGCCGGGCACGTACGAGTCGTGTGTGAGCGTTTCGAACGCCGGCCGCCACGCGCCCCCGTCGAGCTGCCGCAAGCGTTGCACCACGCGCTCGATTTTTTGGAGCATGCGATCGATTCGGGCTTCGTCGGCGGATGAGCCGCCGCGCGTCGCCGCTGCTTGCGCGTCGGCGCGGAGCGTTTCGATGCACGCGCTGGCGTCGGCCAGGCGCGCCGCGCATTCGGAGAGGCTGCCGGCGGCGTACGCCGCGGCGGCCGCCTCGATGGTCCGCACGCACCGCACGGCGCTGCGATGCAGCGTGATCGCGCAGCCGAGCGGATTGGCCGGTTCGAGGGCGCGCTCGGCCTGATCGCAGATGCGCAGCACCTGGTCGCCGACCTGCGAACAAGCCTCTGTGCGCCACGCGCGCCACAGCGCGAACGGATCAAGCCGCAGGACGAAGCGGTCTCGCAGCCGCCGCCAACCGCCGTGCGCCAGGAACGCGGACGCATCGGGTACCGCGTTCCCCAGCAGCTCGGCGGCGCTGGCATAGCCGGGGCCGCCGCTGTGTTCGATCGCGCTGCGCCAGTCGTCGCCGCGCGACAACCGTCGCCCGGCGGCGAAGACCAGCGGCAGCACGCTCTCAAGCTGGCTCAGCCCGCTGAATTCCCAGGTGCAGAGCATCACCCCGGCGGCGCCGAGCGCGCGGGCGTCTTCGGCGTGCTGGTCGATGTTCTCCTGCGATTGCCGCAAGAAACACCAGCCGCTGTTGTAGGTCTGCAGGCTCGGGCAGCAGACGACATCGAAGCCGGCGGCGCGCAGCCGCTGCGTCGTCTCGCGCGGACGCTGCTCGTACTGCCAGTCGAACAGCAGCGTCTGCCGCGGGATGGCGTCCAGCGCAGTGGGGTGCTCCAGAAGCATGTCCGCCCAGAGGCACGGCCGCCGACCGGCGCCCAGCACCAGCCGGCACAGCCGCTCAAAATGCTCGGCGTAGATGCCCTGCGGGCCGATACGTGCGGCGCGCGCGGCGCACTGCGGGCACTGCCCGAGTTGCTTGCTTTCGTCGCCACCCAGGTGCAGCCATTCGTCGTCAAACGCGGCCAGCGCGTCGCGGATCAGCCCTTCACAAAATGCGGTGCACGCCTCGCGCGATGGGCAAAGCTGCTGGCTGAGCATCGTGGTGGGTGGGCCTTCGGCCAGCCATTCGCCGCCGCTGCTGCGAACGAAGCCCTCGACATGCCCGAGCGTGTTCAGGAATGGAATGATGCGCGGCCCGCGCGCCGCCGGCCCGGACCGCAGCCGGCGGATCGTCTCCGGCGTGAGGGCGCCGGGCGCCGCGGCCCACGGCGCGG
>CAZHTF010000106.1:0-8737 GCA_964535305.1 uncultured Planctomycetales bacterium
CGCGAACGACGCGGAGTCTGCTGGGCGGCAGCGGCGTGCGGAGGTCGAACGGCGCGAGGAAGAAAAGCGTCGGGCGGCGGCGGACCGGCGGAGCGAGGTTCAGCGGCGTGCGGAAGCGGAGCGCCGCGCAGAAGCTGAGCGAAGCGGCGAACGACCGCCGACCGTGCGGCCGCGGAAGGTGGACCTCGACGACTCGCCTACGGAGCTGATGGAGTGGGTTCGCGAGCAGCGACCGTTCTACCGCGAGCGGATGGCCGAGGGGCCCGAAGGCATCGTGATCTTTGTCGACGAGCGGACCGCGCAGCGCTTCGTGATCGAGCGGCATGACGCGACGCGGCTGGCGGATCGGCGGCTGCGAATGGTGCTCGAAATGCGCGCCCAGCTTAAGAAGCAGGACGCCGAGATTCGCGTGCTTTTTCTGGATGACAAGCAGCGCGTGCTTGAGAGCACCGCGCCCGCGGATTTCCGCTTCGCGGCGGAAATGGCCCAGAGCGTCACGCTTACGTCGACCTCGCGACAAGCGGCCCGATACGTGTGCCTGATCCGCTACGACTGAGCGCGCAGCGGGATTCTGCGGCAGCGCGCGGGTGCGTGTCGCGCGATCCGCGGCGCAGCGCGCTAGTGAAAGTCGCGCGAGTGCTGGCGGATGTCGCGGATCGCGGCGGGCAAGTCGCGGAAGCGCGTCACCATCACGTGCACGACGCTGGCCTGCCGCTCGATGCGACCCTCCGCCAGCAGTGCCGTGCGGTGCCGCGCGATGCGCCAGTCGCGCTCCCAGACGTTTGCACGCACGATCAGGTTCGCCATGCCGGTCTCGTCTTCGAGCGTGATGAAGACCGTGCCCTTCGCGGTCGAGGGCCGCTGCCGGCAGGTCACCAGGCCGGCGACACGCACGCTCTGCTTGTCGCGCGCCGCCGACAGCCGCCCGCTGGGCAGCACGCGCAGCCGCGCAAGCTCGCCGCGAATGAGCTGCATCGGGTGCGCATTCAGCGAGAAGCCCTGGGCCTCGTAGTCTTCGTAGATGGTCTGTTCCAGCGAGATTGCCGGCAGCGTGGGTGTGTCCTCATCTAGCGGCTGCTCGGTGAACAGCCCGCTTTCGCGCTCGTCGAGTGCCAGCACCTGCCAGAGGGCCGCGCGGCGTTCCAATCCGAGCGAGCGAAACGCATTCGCGGCCGCTAGCCGCGCCAGCGTGGCGGGCGAGGCGACCTGCAGGAACGCGCGCGTCCGCGCCGCTGTCGCGGATTCACTCGCTTCTGCCGGCATGGCGGTTGCGCCCGGGCCGCGGGCGCTGGCACGCTGCGGTTCAGCGGCGCCGCGCAGTCCGAATTGGCGGGCCAGCTTGTGCCAAGTCTGGATGCATGGGCGCAGCCGCGCTTCACTCAGCCCACGCACCGTCCGGAACCCCAGGCGCACAGCGAAGGGCGGGCGCCCGCATTGCGCCGCGGGTCCGGCGGCGGGGCGACGATCGGCGCGTGTGCGTGCCGCGGGCTTCGCAGCAGGCGGCGCGGCCGAATCGGCATGCAGCGGCTCGAGCGTGCAGTCCCAATCGCTGTGGCAGACGTCCAGCGGCCGGATCTCGACGCCGTGATTCTGCGCGTCGCGGATCAACTGCCCGGGTGAATAGAATCCCAGCGGCTGCGCGTTGAGCATCGCGGCGCAGAACGCGTCCGGGTGATAGCGTTTCAGCCAGGCCGAGGCGTAGACCAGCAGCGAGAAGCTGGCGGCGTGACTCTCGGGGAAGCCGTATTCGCCGAAGCCGCGGATCTGGTTAAAGATCTGCTCGGCGAACTGGCGCGGGTAGCCGTTGGCGAGCATGCCTTCGATCAGCTTTTGCTGAAAGCGCTCGATGCGTCCGCTGCGGCGCCAGGCGGCCATCGAGCGGCGGAGCTGGTCAGCCTCGCCGGGCGTGAACCCGGCGCACACCACCGCCAGCCGCATGACTTGCTCTTGAAACAATGGCACGCCCAACGTTTTCTGCAGGACGCTCTGCACCGCGGGGCTGGGATAGACCAACGGCTCGAGCCCGTCGCGCCGCCGCAGGTATGGATGCACCATGCCGCCCTGAATCGGCCCCGGCCGGACGATGGCCACCTCGATCACCAGGTCGTAAAAGCAGCGCGGACGCAGCCGCGGCAACATCGACATCTGCGCGCGGCTCTCAATCTGAAACACGCCCAGCGTGTCCGCCGCGCAGATCATGTCATAGACCGCGGGATCTTCGGCGGGGATGTTGTGCAGCGCCAGCGGGCGCGCGGGTAGCGCCGGGGGCGTGCTGCGCTCTGAATCGTCGCGCTTGTCCGCGTCGCGTTCAACAGCGGCGTCGGCGTGTGCATTGAGCAGTGCCAGGCATTTCGAGATGGCCGTCAGCATCCCGAGCGCCAGGCAGTCCACCTTCAGAATTCCCAGCGCATCGATGTCGTCCTTGTCCCATTCGATGAAGGTGCGGCCCGGCATGGCCCCGTTGAGCAGCGGCACCATCTCGCACAGCGGCGACTCGGTGATGACAAAGCCGCCGACGTGCTGCGAAAGATGCCGTGGAAAGCCCAGAATCTGCCGCACCAGCCGCACCAGCATGCGCACTGTGCGGTCGCGCGGGTCCAACCCGGCGAAATTCAGCGACGCGCCGACCGATCTCCGCGCGCGCCCCTGCGTCGCGCCGCGCGCATCGCCGCCGTCGTCTTGCGGCCGGGCGCTGGTCTGGGCATCCGCTTCGTGGCTTTGCGGCGGCGCTTGGGCGGCGCTCTCGTCGGTCCACTTGTCGTACCAATCGATCGACTTGGCCAGCGCATCCAGCCGATCGAGCGAGAGCCCCAGCGTCTTGCCAACGTCGCGCACCGCCGAACGCGGGCGATACGTGATCACCTCGGCGGTGATGGCGGCCCGCTCGCGGCCGTACTTCTGATAGATGTACTGGAAGACCTCCTCGCGTCGCTCGTGCTCGAAATCGACGTCGATGTCCGGGGGCTCGGCCCGCTCGCGGCTGATGAAGCGCTCAAAGAGCAGCTCGATGCGTGTCGGGTCGACGGCGGTCACGCCCAGGCAGTAGCACACCGCGGAATTCGCCGCCGAGCCGCGGCCCTGGCAGAGGATGGCACGCGAGCGCGCGAACCGGCACAAGTCCCAAACCGTCAGAAAATAGTGCTCGTAGCGCAGCTCGGCGATCAGCGCCAACTCGGCCCGCAGCAAGGCCGCGGCCTGCGGCGGGATGCTCTCGCCATAGCGCTGCCGCGCGCCCTGCCACACCAGCTTCTCGAGAAATTCGCTGGGGCTGACGCCCGGCGGCACGAGCTCGTGCGGGTATTCGTAGCGCAGCTCATCCAGCCGAAAGGTGCAGCGCTGCGCGACGCGCAGCGTGTTCTCCAGCGCGCCGCGTCCGACGCGGGCCAGTGCCGCCGGCAGGTTGTGCACGTAGCGCCGCGCGATCTCCTCCAAAGGCCGCAGATGACGCTGCGCGTTGCGCTGCAGCCGCGTCCCGGCTTCCTGCAGCGTGCAATGCTCGCGGATGCAGGTCAACACATCCTGCAGGTAACGCCGCTGGGGCGTGTGGTAATAGACCTGGTTGACGGCGATCAGCGGCAGGCCGTAGTCCTGCGCGGTCTGCAGCAGCGCCGCCAGACGCACCTCGTCCGGCAGGTCGTACGAGAGCGTCGCGCCCAGGTAGAGCTGGTCGTCGCCGAATGCCTCGCGAAGCAGATGAAGCGCGTCGCGCCGTAGCGTCGGCGGCCCGTCCGCTGCCGGCAACGCAGCCGCGCGCGGCGACGACGTCTGCAGCACGCGGCCCGCCAACGCCTGCGAAGCGAGCTCGGGCGTAATGATCGCGATCAGGCCGCGGCCCAGCTCCGCCACGTCCTGCAAATGCACATCGCAGTCTCCCTTGCGACAGCGGACGCGGCCGAGCGTGATCAGCCGTGAGAGCTGCGCATACGCCCGGCGATCCGGCGCCAGCAGCACCAGCGGCGGCCCGTCGCGCGGCGTGATTTCCGCCCCGATGATCAGCTTCAACGGGCGATCCGGATGGGCCTGGTTGTGCTCCTGCGCCGCAACGTGCGCCCGCACCACGCCCGCCAGCGAGTTGCGATCGGTGATCGCCAGCGCTCGATAGCCCAGCGCGCCGGCCTGCTCGACCAACTCCTCCGGATGCGACGCGCCGCGCAGGAAAGAGAAATTGCTCAGACAATGCAGCTCGGCATAGTCGCATGCGACGGCGGGAGGCTCGGCGGCGGGGCGCGCGACGGATGCGGCCCCGCGAAGCGGGTGCGCATGGTGTTTTGGTTGCGGGAATTCGGGCATACGACGGATTGATGATACCAAACAAAATACGAACAATCAAGATTGAAATGGGCGCGCGCTGCGACGGCGCCAGCTACGGTAAGAATCGCACGCCGTTGATATCCACCACGAGCACCGTCTGCAGGGTCGGGACAAACGTGGTCTCGATGAAGGTGGTGCCATCCGGCAGGTAGTTGCCGCCTTCGAAATGGGCACTAACCAGCCCCGCGCCTTGGATGATGCGCACGTACTCGATCTCGATTGGCCAGGTCCCGCTCAGCGGCTGCCCGGCGAAACTCGCCACGCCCAGCAGCATCCCGCGCGAAAAATCCGGCTTCTGACCCGCGTCTGGAACCGCACGCCGAAAAATCTCCCAGTCGCTCGCTGTCCTCACGCAGATCAAACCCAACCGCGGGCTGAGCGGTCTACACAAGGGCGTCAGCACGTCAGCGTCGCTTACGACGCAGCGCTGCGGCGTGTGCATCTCGCCGGGCGGCGCGCTCTCCAGCGATTGCAACGAGAGCGTCTGTGGCGGGCGGCCGCTGGCGCAGCTCAGCAGCGTGCTGAGCAGGCACGAGATCGGCCAGATGGCACGCCGCGCGCAGCGCAGGGTAGGATCCGACTTGCAACGCGTGTGCCCCACCTTTAATCTCCGTCGACAATCGGCGAATACACACTCGACCGGAATCCCAAGGCAGCGGATACATCGACTATTGCATTCGCGCGCAGGAGTTGCCGCATGGTGATCGGCGTCCCCAAAGAGATTAAGCAGGACGAGTACCGCGTGGCCGTAACACCCGCTGGCGTCGAGCAGTTACGCCGCGCCGGGCATACGATCGTCGTCGAGCGTGAGGCAGGTGTTGGCTCGGGAATCCCAGACGAGGATTATCAGGCGTACGGCGCGCGGATCGTCGCGACCGCGGCGAACGTCTTCGCCGAGGCGGACCTGATCTGCAAAGTGAAGGAACCGCAGGCCTCCGAGATCCGCATGCTGACCGAGAAGCACGTGATGTTCACGTATTTTCATTTCGCGGCGGATCGCGAGCTGACCGAGGGTGTTCTGAAATCCGGTGCGACCGCGATCGCCTACGAGACGATCGAGGATCGCCAGGGGCGCTTGCCGCTGCTGGCGCCGATGAGCGAAGTCGCGGGGAAGATGAGCATCCAGGAGGGGGCCAAGTATCTTGAGCGGCCGATGATGGGCCGCGGCATCCTGCTAGGCGGGATTCCGGGCGTCGAACCGGCCAATGTGCTGATCATTGGCGGGGGCATTGTGGGCACCAGCGCGGCGAAGATCGCCGCCGGCCTGGGTGCGAATGTGACGCTGATGGATGTTGACTTGTACCGCCTGCGTTACCTCGATGATGTCATGCCGGCGAATGTGCATACGATCTACAGTACGCAGGAGGCGATCCGAAGGCACTTGTCCGAGTCGGACTTGGTGATCGGAGCGGTGCTCATCCCGGGGGCGCGCTGCCCGACGCTGGTGCCGCGCGATTACCTGTCGCTGATGAAGCCCGGCGCGGTGATTATTGACGTAGCGGTGGATCAGGGTGGCTGCTGCGAGACGATTCGCCCGACGACGCACTCGGACCCGACCTACATCGTCGACGGCATCGTGCACTACGCGGTAGCCAACATGCCCGGGGCGGTCGGCCGCACCAGCACCTTTGGCCTGACGAACGCGACGATTCCGTATTTGCTGAAGTTGGCCTCGATGGGCTGGGAGAAGGCGATTGGCGAAGACGCGGGGCTGGCCGCAGGCGTGAACGCCGCCCGCGGCGCGATCACGTACAAGCCGGTCGCGGATGCGTTCAACATGCGGTTCGAGCCGCTGCGAAAGCACTAGCCGCGCCGGCCAACGGTGGGCGGCGCGTGCATCCGTTTCGGTCGGCGCCGCGGAGAGAGCAAGTTCGCCATGAAAAAGTGGCTTGTACTGGCGCTGGCGGTGGGCCTGGTGGTCGTCTTGTGGCTCTACGTGCGCGAGCAGCGGCTCACGCCCGAATGGAACAAGCCCAAATTCGACACGGTTCGCCGCGGGGACATCCGCGTGCCGGTGACGGCGGCGGGGCTGATCGAGCCGTTGCAACGGATTGAGGTGAAGTCCAAGGCGTCCGGCGAGGTCATCGAGCTGCGCGTGAACGAGGGTAAGTTTGTCACTTCCGGCCAGGTGCTGGTTGTGCTCAAGCGTGACGACGAGGAGCGCAGCGTCGAACGGGCCCAGGCCGAGCTGGATCGCACGCAGGCGCTGCTGGCGCAGGCCAAGATCGCCGCTGAAGAGGCAGACGCGGGCGTAACAATCGCCCGCGCCCGGCACGAAGTGGCCAAGCAGGAGATCCTCGTCTCAGAGACCGAGCTCGAACGCGCCCGCAGCAATGAGCAGCGCGGCGATGCAACCCGCCAGGAGATCGTCACGGCGCGGGCCCGGCACATTACCAACATCGAGCAGGAGAAGATCGCCGGCGCCGACGTGATCAACGCGGCCCTGGCCGTATCGCGTGCGAAGGAGAGCGTGCGGTTGCAGGAGGCCGCGCTGCGCGTGGCGCGCAAATCGCTCGAAGACGCCGAAGAGCGGCTGCGCGAGACCACCATTGTCGCCCCGCTGGATGCGATCGTCTCGGACGTCAACGTGCGCGTCGGCGAAGTGATCCAGGGCGGCCAGACGACGTTTACCGGCGGCACCGTGCTGCTGCGGCTGGCGGACGTCTCGGTGCTGAAGGTCACCGCGCGCGTCGATGAAGCCGACTACGGCCGCGTGATCAAAGTGGCGCCGATCGAGGCCCTGCCGCAGATGCCCGGCATGGCGGAGGCTGCCATCGCTGACACCGAGCGAATGGCGCGGCGCGGCGGGGAAGTGCGTCTGACGGTAGATGCGTTCCCGGAGATGAGCTTCAAGGGGCACATCGAGCGGGTAGAGCCGCAGGGCAAGCTGAACGCCTCGATCATCCAGTTCGACGTGCACGTGCGGATCGACGATCCGAATCGCTTCCACCTGCCGCTGGGCACGCAGGCGCAGGTCGAGTTCACGGTTGAAAGCGTCAGCAACGCGCTGGTCATCGCCAGCGAGGCGGTCAAAACGCACAATGACCAGCGCGGCGTTTGGGTCAAGACCGACCCGCAGCCCGGCACGGACGAGCGGTTCGGCAAGAAATTCCTGCGCTGCCGCTTCGGCATTACGGACGGCTCGACCACCGAGGTGCTGGAGGTGCTCGACGGCACGCTGGACGTCGGCCAGCAGGTGTACACGCGTTTGCCGGTCGACGTCGACGACGAGAGCTAACCCGGCGCCCCAAGGATTACGCAGTGCCGCTGATCGAGATTCGCGGACTCAGCAAGATCTACAGCATGGGCGGCGTGGACGTCCGCGCGCTCGATGGCGTCGATCTGCTCATCGAGCAGGGCGAGTTCATCGCCATCACCGGCGCATCCGGCAGCGGCAAGAGCACGATGATGCACCTGTTGGGCTGCCTGGATCGGCCAACCTCGGGAGAATTCCTCCTCGATGGCCGCGACGTCCGCGAACTCTCGGACCGCGAGCTGGCCCTGGTGCGGAATCGCAAGATTGGATTTGTGTTCCAGACTTTCAACCTGATCAACCGCACAACCGCGCTCGACAACGTCGCCCTGCCGCTTTTCTACGCCCGCAAGGGCAACGTCCGCGGCCCGGCACGCAAGGCGCTCGAACGCGTGGCGCTGGCCCATCGCGCCGGGCACCGGCCCAATCAACTCTCCGGCGGCGAGCGGCAACGCGTCGCGATCGCGCGGGCGATTGTCAACGATCCGCTGCTGCTGCTGGCGGACGAGCCGACCGGCAATCTCGACAGCCGCACCGGCGAACAGATCATGCAGGTCTTTCACAGCCTGAATGCCCAAGGCGTCACGATCGTGCTGGTGACGCACGAGCCTGACATTGCCGCCCAGGCGCGGCGGATCGTGCAGATGCGCGACGGCAAGATCGTCGCGGATCGGCCGACCGCCGCGTTTCTGAAGGAGCCGCCGGCGGGTTCGATGTTTGGTCGGCGCGCGGCTTCGACCGCGGAGGAAGCGTCTGACGACGACGATTCCGATCTCAACGATCCGCCGGCGCGCAGCGCCAATCGCGAAGAAATCGAGATGCCGGACGGCGCGGAATCGACGGGGCTGCGACCTGCGATCGTGGCCTCCCGCGCGGCTTCGGGCGCGCGGCGCGTCATCGGCGGCGCGACCGCCGCGCTGGTGCTCGGAATGATGGGTCCGCTGCTGCTGGCGGCCGCGTGGGCCGGGCGCGGCGTCGTTTTGCGCGAAATGAAGACCGGCGCGACGCTCTCGACGCAGGCGGTCGTCACCGGCAGCGCCATCATCGGCGGGCTGGTGTGTGCGTCGATCCTCGGTATCCTAGCGATCGTCTGGGGTCGCGGCGTGCTCAAGCGCATTCACGCCGAGCCTGGCCGCTGGCGCGGGGCGCTGCGCGCCCGGCTCGGCGTTGCGC
>CAZHTF010000107.1:0-8592 GCA_964535305.1 uncultured Planctomycetales bacterium
CTGTCGCAAGTGGGGCTGAAGCTACGCGGGCCGGCGCGTCGTCCGACGCGGCAGCCGGCAGCGATCCCACGGCCGGCGTTTTCGTGGGCGCTTGCGGCGAAGGTGCGGTCGCCGGCGCCACGCTGCTGCGGACGTCGGCCTGCGGCAGCGCTTCGACTTGCGCCAGCGCGGCGCTCAGCTCGGCTTCGGATAGCGCGTCTTGCGAACTCATCGAACCTGCCGTTCTTGCGCGGTGCGCATCCGGGCGACACCTCATCTGTCGCATCGGCCGCATCGCGGCGGCAGTTCAGTAGCTTGATTCTCGGCGGCTCAGACCTGCACGCGGCGCCAGCCGCCCTGCGCGAAGCGGCCGTAGCCCAGTGCGCATTTGGCGACATTGTCGGTCCACATGCCGACCCATGCACCGATCAGGCCGCCTTGAAAGACGATCGCGCCCAGATACGCGACCGGCACACGCAGCAATCCGCCAACCAGCGCGATGCCCATGGTGAAGCGCGTATCGCCAGCGCCGCGCAGGGCCATGATGTAGATGATCGCGGTACACAGGAACGGCTGGGCGAAGCCGAGCAGCCGCAGCGCGGGTCCGCCGACGGCCCGCACGCCCTCATCGCTTGTCATGGTCGCGAAAATCGCGTCGGCAGCCAGAAAAAAGGTCAGCCCCACCAGCAGCCCGATCGCGGCGCCCTGCAGGGCCGCGGTGTGCCCGGCGCGCGTCGCGCGGCGCTGCTCGTTCGCGCCCAGGAATTGCCCGACCAGCGTGGCCGCGGCCGTGCCCCAGGCCATCGCCGGCAGGTACGAGAGCGCCTCGACCTGCATGGCGATCGCGTGCGCCGCGTAATTGGCGGTCGCGGCTTCGCCCGCTGCCGACTCGGCGATGATCTTGATGAATGCCAATTGTGCCAGCGTGATCAGGGTTGTGTCGGCCGCGGCCGGCGCGCCGATATTGACGATACGGCGCAGCAACGGCCAATCCGGCGTCAACTGCGAGAACCGCAGCCGCAGCGACCCGGCCCCGCGCAGCAGCGCCAGCACCATCAGCACGCCGCCGACGCTGCGGGCCGCAACCGCCCCGATCGCGATGCCCTGCACGCCGATCCGCACGCCGAACCAGCCGTACACCAGGCCGGCGGCGACGACGATGTTCACCAGGTTGACCACGACCATGATCAGCAGCGGCGTGCGCGTGTCGCCCGCGGCCCGCAGCACAGCGCTGCCGGCCATGTTGAGGCTGCCGAGCACGTAGCACAGCGCGATGACTTTCAGAAAGTGCGTGGTCACGTCGCGGGCCGCGTCGGTACGCGTCAGGAAATCCGCCAGCAGCGCCGCGCTCAGATACGACAGCCCCGCGACCAGCACGCCGATCACTGTCGCCAGCAGCATCGCCTGGTGCAGGGCCCGGTTTGCCGTGGCGCGATCCGCGCCGCCCAGGGCGCGGCTGACCAGCGCCGCGGCCCCGACGCCCACCAGCGTGAACGCCAGCATGACGAACCAGCCCAGGTAGCTGGCGGTGCCGACCGCGACGGTGGCTTCCTTGCTGACATGCCCGGCCAGATACGTGTCGACGACGCCGACCATCACGCTCAGAAGTTGCTCGCCCAGCATCGGCAGCGCCAGCACCAACACCTGCCACGAAATCGGCCCGCTCGGCAGCAGCCCGACCTGCGGCGCTGAATCGGCGGGCGCCGCGCGCGACGCGCCCGCAGGCTCGAGCGCCTGCTCCAGCTCGCTCATGCGGCGGATGCCCTTTGTGCTGGGTCGGGGCGCAGCAGCAGCTTGATGCGGTCCCAATTGGCGAGCGTGATCGCGATCAGCAGCAGCAGCATGCTGGTCGAAAGCCAGCCGGAGATCGGCTCGCCGAGCCAGAAATGTGCCGCCACGACCGCGACCAGCGGGCCGATGTTGGCGCAGATCGAGATGCGATTGACCTCCATGCGCGTGATGGCGATGAAGTAGACGATGTAGTTCACGTAGCCGGTCATGACGGCGATGAAGAGGAAGCCGCCCAGGGCCCGCGGGCTGAGCGCCGTGAAGTCGAGCTGGCCGCCGTCATACAGAATCGCGGGCGCGTAGGCGCAGGCGCCGATGCACATGCACAGCGTCAGCGTGCGGATCGGTCCATATTTGCTGGCCAGCGGCACGATCAGAATCGAATACAGCGCCCAGCTCGAGACCGCCCCCAGCAGCAGCAGATCGCCGATCAGAAACGCGGTCGTGCCGCCCATCTTCTGCCCGTCCATCACGATCACGCCCGCGCCAACGAAGGCCAACGCAGCGGCCGCGATCATCCGCAGCGACCAGCGCGTCCAGCCCAGCGCCACCGTGAGCAGGTAGACCAGCACCGGATTGATTGCATAGAACAGGCCGCCGTGTGAGGCATTCGCCATCTGCACGCCCAGCAGAAAGCACGGCTGATTGACCGGGACGGACACAAGCCCCGCCAGCACAAGCCGAAAATAGTCGGCCCGCTCGATCGGCCGGCTGGCCGCGTGCCCAGTCTCGCGCCAGACCAGCCGCGTCAGCAGCAGCAGCAGCGCGGCGATGCCGAAGCGCACCACACCCGTGGCGATCGCGGGCATCTCGGAAAGCGCGTCCTTGGCCGCGACATGCGTCAACCCGCCGATCAGCACATAGGTCGTCAGCAGCAGCGCATTGATCAGCCCGGCGCCCAGCGCAGCGGCCCGCCGCGGCGACGCCGCTGGGCTCGCCGATTCGATCTGCAGCGGCGACGTGCGGCTGGCGGCGTCAGATGGCATGGGCAAACTGCGTTTCGCACAGCGCCACGTAAAACGGGCAGGTGTTCAGTAGATCGGCGTGCTGCCCGACCGCGATCACGCGCCCTTCGTTGAGCACGACGGTGACATCGGCGCGCGAGATGGTGCTGAAGCGGTGCGCGATGATGAAGGTCGTCCGCCCGCGCGTCACCTCTTCGAGCGCTTCCTGGATCTTGCGCTCGGATTCGCTGTCCACCTGGCTGGTGGCTTCGTCCAGCACCAGGATGGACGGATCGCGCAGGATGGCGCGGGCCAGCGCGATGCGCTGCTTCTGTCCGCCCGAGAGCGAGCGTGCGCTGATCGGTGCGTCGTACGCCAGCTGCGCGGCCCCACCGGCCTGCGCCACGCGCAGCGTCTGAATGAAGTCGTCGATATGCGCCAGCCGCGCGGCGCGCTCGACCTGCGCGTCCGCCGCGCCGTTCGCGCCGTAGGCGATGTTGTCGCGCACCGATTCGCTGAAGATCACCGAGTCTTGCGGGACCAGCGAGATCTGCGCCCGTAGCGACTCCAGGCTCACCGCGCGAATGTCCTGACCGTCGATCAAAATCTGCCCCTGGGTCGGCTCGTAAAAGCGCAGCAGCAGCGAGATCAGCGTGGTCTTGCCCGAGCCGTTCGGACCGACCAGCGCCACCACCTGCCCTTTGCGCACGCGCAGGTTCACGTCGCGCAGCACCCAGTGCTGCGGATCCGACGCATAAACAAATGACACCCCCCGAAATTCAAGCGATTCGCGCAGCGGCGGCAACGCCGGGCGCGGCCGCGGGTCGCGCTGCTCGGCCACCTCTTCTAGTGGCAGATCGAGCAGTTCAAACAGCCGCCGCGCTGAGGCGTCCGCCGCCTGCACGCGGTTGTAGACATTGCCCATCTTGCGCACCGGGTCAAATACGCCGCCCAGGCACACCACCGCCGCCAAGAACAGGTGCGGCTCCAGCTCGCGATTGAACACGCGGCTGCCGCCGTAGAGCACGAACATCGCCACGGCGCACATGGCGAGCAGCTCGAGCGCCGGGTTGGTGGCCGCGTCGACCAGCTCGATGTGCGTCTGGGCGCGCGTCAGCGTGCGGCCTTCCTGGTCAAAGCGGCGGCTCTCGGCGTGCTGCATGTTGTACGCTTTCACCACACGGATGCCTGCCAGTTTCTCGCCCAGATGATCGAGCAGCCGACCCCACGATTGCGAGGCGCGCCGCTGGGCGCGCTTGGTGAGCTTGCCGAACGTGCGCATGACGATCGCGCCGATCGGCAGCCCGATCAGCGCGACAACCAGCAAGCGCCAATCGATCAGGAGCGTCAGCGTCAATACGCTGATGGCCTTGAGCGGTTCGCGGATGGTCTTGCCAAAAAGCGTGCTCAGGCCGACTTCGACCTTGTTGATATCCGTCGCGAAGCGCCCCAGCGTGTCGCCCTGCGGATGTGTGCTGTGCCAACTCAGCGGTAAATGTAGGACATGCCCGGCCAGCCGCGTGCGCAGGTCGTGCATGGCGCGCTGCACCGCGGTCGAGATCAGCCCTTCATTGATGAAGCGACACAGCCCACCCAGCAGCGAGACCAGCACCAGCGCCCCCATCACCAGTGTCAGCATCCAAAGCCGCTCATCCGGACTGGCGCCGCGCGGCAGCCACGCCGCTGCCGACGACACCCAGCTCCACCACCAGCGGCGCTGCGCCAGCGGCAGTTGAACCGTGAATGTCTCGCCGCCGTACCGGACGATGTGCACGTCGGCGAGCGCGGCGCTCGGTGCGTCGGCGAGCATCTCGATGATGGCGTAGGAGCTGGGTCGCTGGTCGGCGATTGCGACGATGCGGTCGCCGTCGCGCAGCAGGTGGGCGAGCGGGCTATCGGGCCGCACATGGTCGATTATCAGGCCCTGCGGGTTGTCGGGAACGTCCGCGGCGAGCACCACATCCAACCGGCGTTGGGCTTCGACGCGCTGCGCCCAATCCGCAAGCGATTCGTGGTCGGCAAAGATGATCTTCAGCAGCGGGATCGTGCTGGAAAGGCTGAAGGTGTAGAACAACCCGACGCCAACCGCCGCGAGAAGCCCAAGCAGGAGCTGCGAAAGATGCGGACGCAGAAAGCCGAAGCACCTTCGAAACGAGGCGAGAAAGCGGCTCGGATCAGCGGGCTGCGCCATTGTCCGCTATGATACTGGCTTGCGCGCTGTCGCGTTAGATTCGTCCGCAACCCGCGCCGCTGGTCGTGTCGGCGCGGATGATCAACGGAGCCCTGGTGTGAAGCGAGAACTCGCCCTTTCCGGACCGGACATTTCCCAGGCCGAGATCGACGCCGTCGTCGACGTGCTGAAGAGCCCGCAGCTTTCGCTCGGCCCGCGCGTGCCGGCGTTCGAGCGCCGCTTTCTCGATCGCCTACGAGTCAAGCACGCCATCGCCTGCAACAGCGGCACAAGTGGGCTGCACCTGCTGTGGCGCGCCATGGAGATCGGCAAGGACGACGAGGTGATCACCACGCCCTTCTCCTTCATCGCATCCAGCAACAGCATCATGTTCGTCGACGCCAAGCCGGTGTTCGTGGACATCGATCCGCGCACCTGGCAGATCGACCCGGCTCGCGTCGAAGCCGCGGTCACGCCGCGGACCAAGGCGATCATGCCGGTGGATGTGTTCGGATCGATTCCGGACATGGACGCGCTCAACGCGCTCGCCAAGCGCCACAAGCTGCGCGTGCTGGAGGATTGCTGCGAGGCGCTGGGCAGCACGTATAAGGGCCGGCCCGCCGGCACGCTCGCCGACGCGGGTGTCTTCGGCTTCTATCCGAATAAGCAGATCACCACCGGCGAAGGCGGGATGATCGTCACCAATGACGATCGGTTGGCATTCGTCTGCCGCTCGCTCCGCAACCAGGGCCGCGACCCGGACGCCGGCTGGCTGCAGCACGCGCGGCTGGGCTTCAACTATCGTCTGTGCGATATCAACTGCGCCATCGGCGACGTGCAGATGCAGCGGCTCGACGAAATCCTCGCCAGGCGCAGCCAGGTGGCAGGCTGGTATCAGCAGCGGCTCGCCGACGAGCCGCGCGTCAGCATGCAGCTCATTCCGCCTGAGGTGCACATGAGCTGGTTCGTCTTTGTCGTGCGGCTGCGCGACGAATATACGCAGGAGCGCCGCGACCAGATTCTGCAGCAGCTCCGCGACGCGGGCGTGGGCTGCAGCAACTACTTCACGCCGATCCACCTGCAGCCGTTCTACGGCACGCGCTGGGGCTATCGCCGCGGCGATTTCCCGATTACCGAAGCGCTTTCGGGCCGCACCATCGCGCTGCCCTTCCACAACAAGCTCAGCGAGGCCGACGTCGAGTACGCCGTCGCCGCGCTGCGGCGCCTGCTGTAGACTCGCCCGCCGCGGACGGGCCTGGGAGTCGCCAGCATGCGGCTGAGCCGAGTGTGCATGTTGCTGAGCGCTGCCCTGCTTTGCGGCGCGGCGAAACTGCAGGACGAAGCGGTCGGCAAGGACGGCTGGCTGCGTGGCGACACGCGTGCGAAGTTCGACATCCTCGCAAACCAGCTTCGAGGGCTCGACCTGGCGATGATCGAGATCGACCACCGCTTTCACGAGCTCTACTGGGCCGGCCAGGATCAGAACTGGAAATACGCCGAGTATCAGCTTGAGAAGATCGAAACGTCGCTGAACCACGCCCTCCAGCGCCGGCCCAAACGCAACCCCAGCGCCAAGCTGTTTCTCGAAACGGCCCTGCCGATGGTCCGCTCGGCGGTGGCTCACGAGCAGCCGCGCGAGTTCGCCGACGCATTCGTCGGGTTGACCGCGGCGTGCAACAACTGCCATGTGTCCGAGCGGGTCGAGTACATGATCGTGCGCCCGCCGACGCAGCGGCGCTCGAGCGTATACGGCCGCTAGCCCGAACCTAGTTTCGAGTTACGAATAGCGAGTGCGATGTCAGATCGTCAGATACTGGCGACTAGCGAGTAACGAGTTCACATCGTTCGCCCGCGCTGAACTCGTTCCTCGCTATTGCACACTCGCAACTCAACGCGCAACGCCAACGTAAATCGCCTGCACGTCGTCGGCGGTGTCGGCGCGGCCGTCTGCACCGAGCGCGCCCAGCCGCAATGCGAACTGGTCCAGGTCATTCAGCGCGCCGCTGCGGCCGGGGCGATCGGTTTCAGCAGTCGAGTTCAGCGTGCCGGGCCGATCCGGCGCCTGGATCACGGCCCGCGACAGTGCGAACACCTGGTTCAACTCGGCCGACGGCAGGCCGAGCGTGGCATCCGCCACCACCAGCAGCCGCTCGCCCGTCCAAAGCGCCACGCCGGGCGTGTTGCTCGCGTCGGACCGGCGGTAGCGCAGCAATGCCCGGCCGTTGTTGTTCAGAGCGGCGCCGTAATTGTCCCAGGCGACGCCGCCCAGTTCGCCGGGCGGCGAGGCCGCCAGGTCCGTCAGGCGCGTGGCGTCTCCCAGATGCGGACGATTGTCGGCCAGCACGAGCGTCTGGCCGCTGTTGTTAATGCCGGAGAGCAGGACATTCGCGTTCGCAAGTCCGGTCGTGCGGAGCTCGCTCCAGCGCTCGCCATTCCAATATAAAACGACATCGCGCGTGGTCATTCCGCTGGTCAGGCGCGTGTCGACTGCGATACGCGAGTCTGCGCCAAGCGCGATCGCTTCGAAGGGTGCGCCGGTTTCGCCGACCTGCGCGCCGATCGGCAGCCCGGGGAACGACGCGTTTGGTCGATTGTCGATGACGCGCAGCGTCTGACCAGCGCGCCGCAGGAATACACCGCTCTGACCGAATCCAGCGCTCCACTGCGCCTGCAGCAGCAGCTCGCCGGCGGCGGAGGCGATCGGCGTCAGGCCGGCGCCGGTGAAGGTCGCGGTCGGCAGGTTGTCCGGGACGCTGCCGGGCTGGCTGGCGTTGCTGGCGGCGATGGGCGTGATGCTGCTCGCGTTGCTGCTGAAGACCCCGGTCTGACGAAAAACCAGATCGTTGCTCGCGGTGAAGTACGTGTAGCGGGCGGCGAACACGACCGTGCCCGCGTCCGTCAACCCAGGCTGGAACATCTCCAGCAGCATCGAGCGCCCGAAATTCGGGAACACGGCCTGCATCATCTGGTCGTCGGCGACGCGGATGATCTCGCCGTCGCTGGCGCGCCAGCGATAGAGCCCGTTGGGCAGCGAGTTCCCACTGCTGCTGCGCGCGACGAACACCAGCCGGCCGTTGTTGCCCCAAACCATCGGCAGCGAGCCGGTATCCCAGCGGACGTTGAAGTCCCCGAAGCGTTCGCTGGCGCCGCGGCCGGGCACGACGCCGGTGCGCTGCGGGTTGTCGTCGATCACGCGTCGCAGGGCGTTGTTTTCCCAGACGAACAAACCGCCGTCGCCGGCCCCGCCGCTGTAGCGCGCCCAAAAGGCGATGCGTCCGTCGGCGTCGATGATCGGGTTTCCGAAGGCGGCGAAGGTCGCCCCGGGCATGTCCGGGACAGCGTCGCCGCTGCGTACGATGGCGTTCAGCGTGACGTTGGAGGGGGGAGGAAGAGGCGTAGGCGTCGGAGTCGGCGAAGGCGTAGGAGTTGGGGTTGGAGTCGGCGTCGGCGGAGTTCCGCCACCGCCCGAGCCCCCGTCGCCACCGCCCGAGCCCCCGTCGCCGGCGCCGCCCGATCCGCCGCCGGCGCCGCCATCGCTCCCGCCCGATCCGCCGTCGGACCCTCCGCCACTGCCGCCGTCGCTATCATCGGCGGGTGGCTCGACGGGCACTTCGTCGCGGACGTCATCCGGCGCGACGATGTTCACCTCGACCGCAAGGGCTACGCTGCGCAGCGCATCGACATCCGGGAAGCCAAATCGCAGCAGGCCTT
>CAZHTF010000108.1:0-8538 GCA_964535305.1 uncultured Planctomycetales bacterium
CCGGTCTTCCACGGCCGGGCGGCGTCGGGTGTCGCGTGCTGATTCTGGCGAGCCCGCGCGCGTCGCGCGCTACGTCGCCCGCGGTGCGCGCGCCGGTCGCGGAGGGCTCGGCCTTGGCGGCGCGGTTTGTTCGAGTACCCCAGACCTAGAATTTCCAGCCGCTGCGGTATTCCTTGCTCAGAAACGCGTCCGCCGCCGGGCAGTTCGGGAATTTCATCGCAACCGAATCCCACTCCAGCTTGCGGCCGACACGCAGCGCAACATTGCCCAGCAAGATCGTCTCTGTGAAGGGGCCGGCGTACGAGAAGTTGCTCTTGGGAAAATCCAGCGGCTTCTCGCCCACGCACGCCATCAGCCACTCAAGCTGGTGCCCCGGCGAGCGCTCCAGCAGTGGCTTGGGTTTGCCAATCTCGCGCATCTTCGTTTCCGGAATGATGCGGGCGCTCTCGCCGTAGTCGCCGGCGACGATCATCGACGCTTTCGTGCCCACGAACAGGTTGCCGGTGTCCGGGATGCGGCGGTCAGCCTCCAAGACAGCGGGCGTGCTCGGCCGCAAGCCGCCGTCATACCAATACGCCACGAAGGCCGGCCGCGTGCCCTTTGCCGGGAAGGTCCACTTCACGACCGACGCCTTCGGGAAGGTCTCAGCCGTGTTGGGCGTGGCGGCGACCACTTCGACCGACGTCGGCGAGCCGGGATCGAGCGCCCAAAACATCCCATCCATGGTGTGGCAGGCCATGTCGCCCAGCGCACCGCAACCGAAGTCCCAGAAGCCGCGCCAATTGAACGGGTGATAGACCTTGCGGCGAAAGGCGCGGATCGGGGCCGGGCCGACCCACGCGTCCCAGTTCAGGCTCTTTGGCGGGACGTCTTCTTCGTCTGATTTCTCCAGTGCCTGTGGCCAGACGGGTCGGTCGGTCCAGGTGTGCACCTCGGTGACATCGCCCAGCGCCCCGCCGTGAATCCACTCGTACACCAGCCGCCAACCCTCGAGCGCGTGGCCCTGGTTGCCCATTTGAGTCGCGACTTTGTAGCGCTTGGCGGCCTCGGCCAGTTGGCGGGCCTCCCAGACGGTGTGTGTCAGCGGCTTTTGCGTATAGACGTGCTTGCCGAGCTGCATGGCCAGGATCGTCGCCGGGTAATGCTGGTGGTCGGGCGTTCCGATCATGACGGCGTCGAAGTTCTTGTGATCCTTGTCGAACATCTCGCGGTAATCCTGATAGCCGCGGGCGCTGGGGAAGTGCTCGGTGATGTTGCTGATGCGGGCCGTATCGACTTCGCAGTAGCACGGGCACTGCACGCCGTGCTCGCTGGTGGTTTCGATGTGGTGTCCGCCGATGCCGCCGACGCCGATGTACGCGATCCGCAAATCGGCATACGGCGAGCGCCGCGTGGTTGGCTGCGCGGCGACGTCTGCTTCCTGTGCGGCGCTGGCGCGCCCGGCGGCGAGCGTTGCGCCCGCTCCGACCAAGCCGGTGAGAAAGGTTCGTCGAGTCGTGCTCATCACGCCAGCTCCTTGCGAGTCGGTCTGAAGCGAAAGAATTTGAGACCGTGCCGCGCGTGGGCGAAAACGACCGTCGCGCGCCGACCAACGGATTGTCGTTCGGCGCGCGACCAGAAGCAATCCCGCAATCGGTTGGCCAAAATCAGCCGGCGATGCCCGCGGAGCGGAAGCGCAGCGGCACCGCGTTCAGCCGGATCACGCGGTCAAAGCAGAAGAAGTTGTTGATGGTCATGTTGATGCGGATATTGGGGAAGCCGTTGCCGCCGATGACCAGGCCGCTGTCGAAGATCTCGCGCCGACCGCCGCTGTCGGTCAGGGCAAGCCGCATCTGATGCTGCACCGCGACCTCGCCGCCGACGCGGTACCAGCCCGCGCCGTTGAACGCCAGGCTGGGCGCATTCGGCCGCAGCACAAACGCGCTGAAGCCCAGCACCGCGTACTCGGTAAACAGTGGATTCGGGCTGATCTGCACCAGCGTGAACGAGCCCCGCATCGGCTGCTCAGGCGTCAGCGGGCAGGCGCACGGTGGGAAACAGCCCTCCTGAAACGTCGTGCCGCGGCCCAGCGTGTAGCGGCGCACATCCGCGGCGGCCGCGGGCCGCGAGGAAATCTCAAACACCGTGTCCAGGCAGAAAACGCCATTGATCGAGACGGTGACGTCGAGATTGGGCAGCGCGTTCAGCAGCGGTTGCCAGCGGCTGTCGAAGCGCTGCGGCGGCTCCTTGTCGATCTGAAGATCCAGCACCATGCGCTGCTGCTGCAAGCTCAGGTCGACGAAATACTGGCCCGAGCCGTTGGCGATGGCGGTGCCGCCGCCGCGTGCGAAGACCCAGACCACGTCGCGGACATCGTACTTCTCGATCGCGCCGTCGATGCCGGTGCGTTGCAGGAAGAACGCGCCGCGCACCGGTGCGCGCTCGTACAGCGGGCACAGGCATGGATCGAAGCAACCGTATGTGAAGGTCGACGCCGCCGGATCCAGCGTGTAGACGACGGATTCGTCGGCGCGGCTGGCGCCGGCAAGCACCAGCGCGAGCAGTGAGCAGACGGCAAACGTACGCATGCGAAGCCTCCTGACGCGAATTGAATAGAACAAGAGCGTTCGCCAGAACGGCCGCTTCCCAAACGACTGCCGGCAGAAGCAGGCCAACCGTATTCTACTGGACGCTGGTCAAGAGCGCTTGACAGAATGCGCGACGCGGTCGCGCCGGAGCGTTGTACTGCGGCTCAGGCGCAACTCATGCAATGATTTGAAGATGTGCGAAGGATTGCACAGGCCGCGCCGCTGTCTCGAGCGCGGTCACGTCCCGCACGAAATCCGCCGTCGTGCGTTCCCAGTGTGCCCCGGCTGCCAACTGTCGCAGCGCCTGCGGGTCGCGTGCGGCGTGCTCCAGTGCCGTCGCCCACGCGCGCGGATCGCAGGGTGTCACCAGCCAGCCATTCAAACCTGAATGCACCAGGTGCGCGATTCCCGGCTGACGCGCGGCGATCACGGGCGTGCCGCAGGCGAACGACTCCAGAATGACGAACGGCGAATTCTCGTGACAGATCGACGGAACCACCACGGCGTCGATGCACGCGTGCGCAGCCGCGAGCGCGGCGCCAAAGCACGGCGGGCGGATGGATACGTAGCGGGCCGCGGAACTGCAGCCCGTGAGCCTGCGGCGTAGCGCGTCGCCGCCGAAAGCCTCGATTCGCAGTGGCAGCCTGTCTGGCAAGGCCGCCGCGGCCGTCAGCAACAGATCGAATCCTTTGACGCGTTCTGCACCGCCCAGGTACGCCAGGCGCAGGGCGTTGCTCGGCTGTTTTTCGGGGCGCATGAGCGATCGCACGCCGTATGCAATTTCGTGGATCGCGCTTGCATCGCCGCGCCACTCCGCGAGCACGCGGCCCAGCGACGGCGAAGGTGCGACGATGGCGTGCACGTCGCGCAGGATTCCCAGCGCCAGGTCGAGCAATGCGCGCGTCTGCTGAATCTGGTCCAAGCGTACGAAGCGCGGCCAGAGTGCGCGTGTCAGCCCGCGCGGCAGCGCGCGGCTGATCCAGCGGGCCGTAGGGCGCAGCGTCCTGCGGACGCACTCGCCGCACTTGCCCGGCTGCGTCGGCCCGCGGCAGACGGCGGCGGTGCCGTCGTAGAGGCAGTAATTCAGGCAGATCAGGCCGAAATCCAGCGCGGTCAGGATGGTGCGGAAGTTCAGATCCAGCGCGGTGCGCACGGCCGAGAGCAGCCCCTGCGTGTTGTGCACGTGCACGCAATCCGGGCAGAATTGTGCCAGCAGCCGGCGTGTCGCCGCCGCAACGCTCTCGTGCGGGTGGTGCGTGAAGCGCACCTGCTCGTCGTCGGCGATCGGATGCAGGCTGAGCTGCCCGCGGTCGACGAAGCGCTGCAGATCGCCCAGGGCGCGATCGCGCCGGGCGCAGGCGACCGCGACGCGCCGCCCGGCCCGTAGCCACTCGCGCGCCACGTCGATTGAGAGCAGCGCGCCGCCGCTTGGCAGAGCCGCGTCGAAGAAGGGCGTGATCAGCAGTGTTCGCGGCGAATTGTGCACGCGCGGCTCACGAGTATGGGTGCGTGCAGGTACGAACCGCATCGAAGCCCAGCAGCGGGCCCAGCGCCATCCAGCTTGCGGTGCGGGCCGCGTCCGAGAGGGAGCGATACAGCCAGCGCGGCTCGCGGGCCCGCAGCCGCTTGAGCGGCCAGAGCACGCGATAGGCCAGCTCGTTACGCAGACGATGCTGCGGGGCGTGACGCAGGAGCAGTTGATAAAGCTCGCGATTGCGCCGCTCGCCGCCGACGCTGGTCTTGTTCACGCCCGTCACGCGATAGACGCTCAGCACCTGCCGCGTCAGCGCGAAGCGGCAACCCGCGCGGCGCAGCCGCAGCCAAAAGTCCCAGTCCATGCCGAAGTGCAGCGCCGCATCCAGCGGTCCGCAGCGCGCAAACGCCGAACGGCGAAAGAAACAGCTCGGCTGGTGAATGCCGTCGTAAATCGGCAGCCGCGCCAGATCGGCGGGCGACACGCGGCGTATCTGTGGCGGGCGGCCGTCGTCGAATTCGTAGCGGCACGCACCGCAAAGCACATCGCTGGCGCAGTTCTGAAAGTGCGCCCGCACGGCCTGCAGCGCGCCGCGGCATAGCCGGTCATCGCCATTGATCCAGCCCAGTACGTCGCCGCTGGCCAGCGAAAACCCGCGATTGAGCGCGTCGGCCTGGCCGCGATCGGGCTGGCAGATCAGGCGTGTCAGTCGCGTTGCGTAGGATGTCAGCAGCTCGTGGCTGCCGTCGCGGGAGCCGCCGTCGAGCACGATGTACTCGTCGTCGGGCGTGAGCTGCTCGAGCACGGAGCGCAGCGTCTGCTCGAGCGTGTCGCGCTGGTTGAGGCACGCGGTGACGAGCGTGATTCGGGGCGTTTGCGGTTGCACGTTGGTTATGTTGTGACTATCGGCCTTTCGCTGGAATCGGCTGATTTGCCGATGAGAGGGGGGCTGGCGGCGGCGCGGGGCGCGTCTGGCGCGGTATGCTCTCCTGCCGCTCGGAGACGGTTCATCAGCGAAAGCGGCGGCGGCGCGGGCCGGGAGGCGGAGACGTGCCGCGCCGCGCAACGTTCGCGCGTCGCCCGCCGAGCGGCGTCGTGGCGCGCTCAGCAGCCGCCCGCTTGCAGCGATCCGTATCGCCGGTCGATCTGGACCATGCCCCGAAATCCCAAACGCGTAGCGGCTCGCCGCAGCAGCCCAACGGCGGCGCGCCCGTCGACCCGCTCTGACGCGACCTTCGCCACGGACAGCGAGACTCCGGCCGCCGCGGCGTCTAAGAAATCGGGTTCCGCCGCGCCGCCAACGAAATTAGTTGCCCCGCTGCCGCGCTCGATCGAGCCGATGCTGTCGCAGGCCGGGGAGCCATTCGATTCGGACCAGTTCCTTTTTGAAGTGAAGTGGGACGGGACGCGCTGCCTGGCATTTGTTGAAGACGCACGCATTCGGCTGATCAACCGCCGCGACATCGACATGCGCCCGCGCTACCCGGAGCTGGCCTGCCTGGCGCGCCTGCCCAGCGGGACCGTGCTCGACGGCGAGATCGTGGTGCTGGAAGACGGCAAGCCCAGCTTTGCGCGGCTGCAGCAGCGCGAGCATCTGCAGGATGCCGCAAAAATCGCGGTGCGGGCGCAGCGCTTGCCGGCAACGCTGATCGCATTTGACCTGCTGTTTCGTGGCGGCGTGGAGCTGATGCGCCTGCCACTGACGGAGCGTAAGCGGCAGCTTTCGGAAGTGGTGGAGCAGTTGCGCGACGCGCACGTCATCGCCAGCGACTTCATCATCGGCAGCGGAAAGCAGTATTTCGCCGCGGCTGAGCAGCACGGGCTCGAAGGCATCATGGCCAAGCGGCTCAGCAGCCGTTATCAACCCGGTAAGCGCTCCGGCGACTGGCTCAAGATCAAGGTGGCGCGCGAAGAGGATTTCGACATCATCGGCTACACCATGATGGAGACCGGGGCTGAGGCGATCGGGGCGCTGCTCATCGGCGAGCGCTCCGGCAATCGCTGGGTGTACAAGGGCAAAGTCGGCAGCGGCTTCACGGACGCGCAGCGCGCCGGCTTCTACCAGGTGCTGCGCGCCGCGCCGGAGCTGGGCAAGCCGCCGCCCGAGGGCCCGCGCGAGGGCCACTGGCGGCAAACCGGCTGCAAGTGTCGCGTCCGCTTTTTTGAGAAGTCCGCGATTGGTATGCTACGCGCGCCGGTGTTCAAAGGACTGACGCCGTAGAGCCGCAGATGACCCCAGTCGTATTCGAGCCGCAACCCGTCAGCGCCAATTCGTCCTTGCACGGAGCGCGCGTGGCGTTCACCGGACGCCTGGCTAGTATGCCGCGCTCAGCGGCGTTCGAGCGCTTGCGACAGGCCGGCGGATATCCGGTCGCGGCCGTCACGCGCCGCACGCACGTGCTGGTGGTCGGGCTCGCCGGCCTGCCGCTGAAGCCCGATGGGGCGGTCAGCCGCCCGCTCGAAGCGGCCCAGGCGCTGAACCGCCAGGGCGCGACCATTCGCATCCTGTCGGAGCGCGAGTTTCTCGAACAGGTCGGCGTTCCGCTCGGAAAACAGCGGCCGGCAGCGGATTTCTCTGCGCGGGCGGTATGCGAACTGCTCGGCATCTCGCGCGAAGCGCTGCGACGCTGGACGCAGTGTGGCCTGCTGCACTGCGCCGATGATCAATACGACTTTCGCGACCTGGTCTCCTTGCGGGCAGTGGCCGAGCTAGTGCAGCAGGGCGCGCGGCCCGAGGCCATCGCCCGCGGCCTGCGCGGCCTGGCGCAGGTGCTGCCCGAGACTGAGCGTCCGCTGGCGCAGCTCAAGCTGGTGCTGGAGGGCTCGCGCACACTGCTGGCCGACCTGGGGCACGCATGCATCGCGCCGGATGGCCAGCTCGCGCTGAACTTCGGCGCTGCTGAGCCTGACGCGCCGCCGACGCTCTCGCTTCATCGCGACGCACCGCTGGACGCGCTGGGCTGGTTCGAGCGCGGCCGGCAGGCCGAGGAGTCTGAGCACTACGAAGACGCCGCCGAGGCCTATCGCGAGGCGCTGGCGCTCTCGCCGCGCTTTCCGGAGGCGGCCTTCAATCTGGGCAACGTGCTGCGCTGCCTGGGCCGCCCCGAGGCGGCTGCGGAGCTGTTTCAGATCGCCGCGCGGCAGGCGCCCGATCGCGTGGAAGCTTGGTACAACCTGGCGGACGCGGAGGAGGAGTGCGGCCGAGTCGACGAAGCGATCGCGGCCCTGCGCAGCGCGATCGCGGCCGATCCGCATTACGCCGACGCACATTTCAACCTGGCACGCTGCTGCGAGCTGCTCGGAGAATTCGAGTGCTCGCGTACGCACTGGCAGGCCTATCTGCGGCTCGATCCGCACAGCGGCTGGGCCCGCATCGCGCGGCAGCGGCTGGCCGAGTTGCGCGGATGAACCCGACGCCGGAGCACGCATGAACGATCCGCCGCCGCGGCCAAGCGCAGGACGACACGCGTGACGCGGCGGGCCAACGCGCGGGCCCTGCTGCGCGTGCTGGATCTGTGCCTGGCGGGGGCCGTCGGGCTGCTGGCGTACTTCGCACTGGCGGCGCTGCTGGTCGGGCAGATGCGCATCATGCCGCTGGGCCTGACCCGCATCGTCGAGGTGAAACGCTTCCTGGATCAGCAGGCGCAGTCGCCTCCGGCAGACCCGGTCTACCTGCTGGGCTCGAGCGTGCTGCTCGAAGGCATCGATTGCGAGCTGCTCGACGCAGCCGCGGGCGGCGGCTTGCGCTCCTACAACCTGGCCTGGACCGGCGCGACTTTTCGCCAATGGCTGCTGCTGCTGCCGAGCGTGTCCCGCGCCGCGCCCGACGCGCTGGTGCTGTGCGTCGATCTGCCAAACCTCGCCAGCAACGAGCCGATCCCCGCACAACGCCTGAACCTGGCAGCCTGGTGGGACTTCCTCAGCCCGGCTCAGCTTGAAGCGCTGCGCGAAGAGCAACTGCTCGCGCCCGACGAGTTGGCGACGCTCGCCAGCCCGCGCTGGGCGCAACTGCTGGCGTTCCGCTCGCTTCCGCTGGGCGCGCTGGATTCGCAACTGCGCGAAGTGGCCCGCCGCGATCTGCGGTACGAGGGTTACGCGACCAACTTCCGCGCTCCGTGGATCCGCCGCGGCCCCATTTCACCCGCGGCGCTGCTGCGAAACGTCGAGGAGTTCCGCGCTGGCGTCATTGCCGGGTTTGCGGCCCGCGAGCCTGCGCTCCGCGCGCTGCGCTGCGTGATCGAACAAGCCGACCGTAGCGGTGCGCCTTTGCTGGTCGTCTTGACACCCGTGCATCCGCAACTGCGCACGCAACTGGGCCAGCCGCTGCTGGACGAGATTCGAAGCGGCCTGCGGCGGGCCTGTAGCGACCGGGCCGCGTTTCTGGATCACACCGCACTGCTGACAGCCGAGGAGTTCGCGGACGCCGTTCATCCCTCCCAGCCCGGTCGGGCGCGCTGGTCCGCGGCGCTCGGGGCGGAGATCCGCGCGGCGCTGGGC
>CAZHTF010000109.1:0-8495 GCA_964535305.1 uncultured Planctomycetales bacterium
CGCCGAGGGTGTTCCTGGCGCTGGGGCGGCGGGCGGGTCGCGCTCAGGTGCACGCGAGCGCGCGATCGCGCCGCGAACGGCCCGCGAAGTTCCGCCGCAGCCGTCGGCCCGTGCCCGCCCGCGTCCGACGACGCGTCCGGCGCGCGATGCAGTGAATCCGGGCGTGAGACGGCCCGCGGATCCACAGCCTGCGCCGGCGCAGCCAGCGTCGCCGCCTGCGGAGGACCCCGCTGCGCCGCGCGACGAGCCGCGTTGGCTGCCGCCGCCGGACGATCCGGAGTAGACGGTCGAGCAGCCTTCGTGCGGTGCACGGCGGAATTGGCGTTTCGAGTGATTGCGCGCCGCGGCCATCCGCATTGCGAACAGGATCACACTCGTGGCTCTGAAGGCGTTCGTCGACCCTACCGTCCGGTAAATGCGCGCGTTTCGACGAAAAGTCGGCCCGAATTGGCGACCGGCGTCCGGCCCGCTACGCTACCAACCGCAATGGAGCTGTCCGTCACATTGTTCGAGCCGCAGAAGCGCGGCGAGCTTTTTGGTCCCGCTGACAGCCACCTTCGCCAAATTCGCGAACGCTTGGGCGTGCAGGTTCAGGCGCGCAACGCGGTCGTGCGTTTCGTTGGTGAGCCCGCCGCCGTCGCGCAGGCCGCGGCGATCCTCGAGCGGTTGCAGACCGCGCTGCGCGGACGCGAAGACCTGCCCGCCGACGCGCTGCTGCACGCCTTCGATGCCGTCCAGCAGCAGCAACACGACGGCGCAACCCACGGACACGCGATTCACGTTTTCTCTGGCGACACGATCGCGCCGCGCACGCCTGGGCAGAAGCGCTATGTTCACGCAATGCTGAACAGCGACTTGGTGTTCTGCCTTGGCCCCGCCGGCACTGGCAAGACCTACCTGGCGGTCGCGGTCGCCGTCTACCTGCTGAAGACCGGCAAGACGCGGCGAATCGCGCTGGTTCGGCCCGCGGTGGAAGCCGGTGAGAAGCTCGGCTTCCTGCCCGGCGATATGCAGCAGAAAGTCAACCCGTACCTGCGGCCGATCTTCGACGCGATGCACGACATGATGACCTACGACCAGCTCAAGCGCTTCATGGTCAACGATGTGATCGAGGTTATCCCGTTGGCGTTTATGCGCGGCCGCACACTCAATCACGCGGTCATCATTCTGGATGAGGCCCAGAACGCGACGCCTTCGCAGATGATGATGTTTCTCACACGGCTCGGGCACCACAGTAGAATGATCGTCACTGGCGATGACACGCAGGTCGATCTGCCCAACGGCCAGCCTTCCGGGCTGGTCGACGCCGTCCGCCGACTCAGCGGGGCAGAAGGCGTCGAGACGCTGCGGCTCTCCGGTGGCGACATCGTGCGGCATCGGCTGGTGCAGGAAATCGTGCGGCGCTACGGCAGCGAAGCGCCCGCCGAGCAGGAATGAGCCCATGCGACCGATAAGCGCTGGCTTTTGCGGCTTGGCGGCGCGTGTCGCGCGGCGTTGGTTCAAGCCATCGCGGCCGGTGGCCGAGGCATAGCGTCATGTGGCCGTTCGGCACACCTTCCGCACGTCGGCAGGATATCCGCCGTAGTCGCGTCGAACGGCAGCCCGCCTGGCATCGGCGGCTGGCGCGGCTGATCGCCCCGTGGCCGGCCGCGCTCTCGCTGCTGTGCGCCGCAGTCAGCTCACTGATTCTATCGATCGGCGGCGATGAGCTCGATCTGCGCAGCGGCCAAACGCTGCGACACGGGCTGACGGCGCGGGTCGCCTTCACGCTTGAAGACGCACAGAAGACCAACGAGCTCAAGATTCGCGAGCGGCTCGCATCCCCGGATTACTACGTGCTCGACGCCGCCGCGCTGAGCGAATTGCGCGTGCGGCTGCAGAATGTCTTGGCGCTGGCGCGGGCCCACGCGGCGGACCCGACCGGACTGCAGGCGGAAGCCGCCAAGACCGGGCTGCTTCTGGACGACGCGCAGGCCCGCGAGCTCAAACGGCAGGCTGACCTGGGCGGGGCCGAATTCGACCACATGAGCGAGACCGTGCTGCGCCGCGTGTTGGCCCTGCCGCTGGTCAATCGGCCCGAGACCGATCGCCGGCGGAATCCGCTGCGCTCGGTGCTGGTCGATGCCGAGGGCGGCGAGCGCAGCGTCGATTTGCGCGAGCTGGTCTACGTCAACAGCGACGCCGTCTCCGACGCGCTCGATCGCGTGGTCTCCGTGGTGCGCGAGCCGCTGCGCGGCGTGTTGCGGGGAGTGCTGGGACAGTGGCTTAGTGGTACGCCGGAAAGCGGCCCGCGCGTGCTCTACGCCTTTGACGCGGCCCGCACGCTCTCGGCGGCGGAGGCGGCGGCCGAGGCTGTGCCGCGCCAGAGCCTGAATTATCCCGAAGGGGCGCTGCTGGTCGACGCGGGCGTAGTCGAGCCGAGAGAGCTTGAGCTTCTGCGGGCCGAGCATGCCGCGTTTGTCCTGACCGACCTGCACAGCGCCGCGCGCCGCTGGGAATCGCTCAGCCGCGTCGCGATGGTGTTCCTGGTGTGCGCCGGATTGACGGTCTTCCTCTCGCGGCCGCAGGCGCGGACCGGCGTGCAGCGCTCGGCGCAGCTCATCACCGCGGGCCTGCTGCTTTTGGCGTTGCTGCTGGCGCGCGTCTCTTACGTGCAGGGCTCGGAGACCTTCGTCGCCGTCGGGGCAGCCGCCTTCGCCGCCGCGCTGCTGGCGATCGTAACGGCGCAGCGCGCTGCGCTGGCGATTTGCGCCGCGTTCGCGCTGCTGACGGCACTGGCCACGCGGGCCGAGCTGGGATTCTTCCTGATCCTGATGTCCGCATCGGGCGTGCTGGTCGCGGGGCTGCGCGACATTCGCTATCGCGGCAAGACCGTGGGCGTGGGGGCGTTGGCCGGCCTGGCGGCCATGACCATGACCATCGCGATCGGCCTGATCGATCGGCAGGCGCCGCTCTTTGTCGTGCGCGATGGGCTTTGGGCCGCCGCCATGACGCTCGCGGCCGCGTTCATCATCGAGGGGATTCTGCCAGGGCTGGAGCGCGTGCTGGGAATCAGCACCAGCATGACGCTGCTGGAATGGTGTGACGCGAACAAGCCGCTGCTGCGGCTGATGGCCGCGGACGCGCCCGGCACGTACAACCACTCGCTGCTGGTCGGCTCGCTCGCGGAAGCCGGGGCCGACGCGATTGGAGCGAACGGCCTACTGGCCCGCTCGGGCGCGTATTACCACGACATCGGCAAGATCAACAAGCCTGAGTACTTCGTCGAGAATCAGACGCCGGGCGCCAGTCGGCACGAGCGGCTCTCGCCGGCGATGAGTCTGCTGATCATCGTCGGGCATGTGAAAGACGGGATCGAGATGGCCCGCGAATACAAGCTGCCCGCAGTGCTGCACCGATTCATCGCTGAGCATCACGGCACCACGCTGGTCGAGTACTTCTATCACGCCGCGACCAAGCAGCGCAAGCCGGGCGAGGCCGCGCCCTCCGATAGCGCCTTCCGCTACCCCGGACCCAAGCCGCAGACGCGCGAATCGGCGATCGTAATGATCTGTGACGGCGTGGAGGGCGCGGTGCGGGCGCTGGCCGAGCCGACGCCCGGGCGCATCAGCGCCGTGGTCGACGAGATCATCCGCAAGCGGCTGATCGACGGGCAGTTCGACGAGTGCGAGCTGACGTTTCGTGAGCTGGCAACGATCGAGCGGGCCGTGGTGAAGCTGTTGAATAGCGTCTATCACGCGCGGATCGTGTATCCCGAGTCGCCTGAAGAGCCGCGCTCCGGAACCAACCTGGGCCGCGCGTCCTGAAGCGCCGCCGCCGGCCCGGCAGCGCCGCGCAGCGCGGCCTGCAGCGCCGCGAGTACGCGTTCTGGCTTCAGTTTCTGCATGCATTCCTGATGCTTGAGCGGGCAGCGCCGCGCCAGGCAGGGCGCGCAGGGCAGCGCGTTTCGAATCACACTGGCGCGGCGTGAGTACGGGCCGGTCCGCGTTTCGTCCGTCGGCCCGAAGAGCGCCACGATCGGTCGATCCAGCGCCGCGGCGATGTGCATCGGCCCGGAATCGACGCATACAACCGCGGCGCAGCGCTCCAGCAGCGCCGTCAGCTCGCGCAGGTTCGTTTGGCCGACCAGGTTGCCGCACAGCCCGCCGCAGCCGGCGGAAATCTCCGCGGCGCTGCCGCGCTCATCGGCGCCGCCCAGCAGCACACAGCGCGGCAGGCCCAGCGCCGACGCGCCGCGAACGAGCTGCGCGAAACCGGCGGCGGTCCAGCGCTTGCTCTCCCAGCGCGCCCCAGCCAGCACCGCAATGAACTCCTCGCCCGCTTGCACCCCGGCGCGGCTCAACAGCGCCGCGGCGGCCCGCCGCTCCTCCGCCGTAATGCCCAGCGGAAACTGCGGCGGATCGGGCTCAAGCCCTACTGCGCGCGCCAGATGCAGGTTTTTGTCGACTGCATGCCGTATCTGCCGCGGGCAGGCGACGCGCTGCGTATAGCAGGCCCACGCGCCCTCGCGCGCCCTGGCGAAGCCGACGCGTCGCGGCGCACCGCTGGCCAGCGCCAGGAACCCGCTGCGAATCAGGCCCTGCAGATCGAGCACCAGGTCGAAGCGCCGTCGCCGCAGGCCCGCGGTGAATGCGACGAAGTCGCGCAGCGCCCTGGCCCGCGTGAGCATTGAGCCGTAGTGTCTGCGGTCGAAGGCGATCAGTTCGTCGAGCAGCGGATGTCCTTGCAGAATCGGCGCGAAAGCGCTGCCAACCAGCCAGGCCAGATGCGCCGCGGGATACTTGCGGCGCAGCGCGGCCAGCACCGGCAGCGTGTGCACGATGTCGCCCAGTGAACTGGGCTTGATTAGAAGTATCTTTGGCGCTGGAACCGCTTGCGCCGCTTCACAGGACATTCATCAAAGTATAGCTGTACGCGAAAACGCGGCATCTTTTCGGGCACGCGCCGCGCGGGTGGTTTACACGCTGCGGCGCGAATGGTAGATTTCTAGGAGTAGTCCGGGGTCTGGATTGGGCGGCAAGTTCATGCCTTCGACAACCGCACGGCGTAGCTTTGCAATGGGCCGTTCCCTGCATGCGAGCCGGAAGCCTTGCCCTTGTCGCAATCGCCTCGACATGCCTTCTCTTTTTTTCTAGCGCTGGAGTGTTTCATGGGTACGCGTCTGTATGTGGGGAATCTGCCTTATAGCACCAGCAGCGAAGACCTGCGCGGAATATTCGAGCAGTTCGGCGGGATTCGCAGCGCCGAGGTCGTCAGCGATCGCACCACCGGCCAGAGCAAAGGCTTCGGCTTCGTGGAAATGGAAACCGCGGATCAGGCCAAGGCCGCGATCGACGCGCTGAACGGAAAGCCGCACAACGGCCGGCCGCTCACCGTCAACGAGGCCAAGCCACGTGAATCCCGCGGCGGCGGCTATGGCGGCGGGGGCGGCTACGGTGGCGGCGGCGGCCGAGGTTACGGCGGCGGAGGAGACCGCGGCGGCCGAGGCGGCGGACGCGGTGGCGATCGCTGGTAATTCCAGCCCGCAATTCATTCGCATCCGATTCAGCCGCGCGCCGCCAAGTGCACATTCACGCGGACGCGGCTGAATCCGGCTGCGCACCCCTTTCCGCACGCGACGACCAACAAGCCCTTCGCCAAAATCCAAGCCTGATTCGCAATGAAACTCCCGCACCATGCTCGCCGCAGATCGTCAGCCGCGCGTGCTCACAGGCCTTCGCGCGCATCGAACATAGGCGCGTCCGCTCTCGCGCTCGCGCTGGCCGCGGCACTGCTGATCGCCGGCTGCCCGACGGACTCGAACCCGACTCGCGACTTGCCGCCCGACATCGGTGAACTGCGCCCGGGCGAAAACGTGCTCAGCAGCGGCGCGCCCGGCATCACGGTGATCGAGTACGGCGATTTTGAATGCCCGAGCTGCGCGCGCTTCGCACGCGAGACCTTTCCGACGATCCGCCGCGAATATGTCGAGACCGGCAAGGTTCGCTGGGTCTATCGGCACTTCCCGCTGCGCGCGGTGCATGCAAGCGCCGAGGGCGCCGCCCGGGCCGCGCAGTGCGCCGCGCGGCAGCAGCAGTTCTGGGCATTTCACGATCTGCTCTTCGAGAACTCGCCCGCGCTGAGCGCCGCGGACCTGCAGCGCTACGCCGAGCAGTTCGGCCTGGATACTGCGGCGTTCGCGCAATGCACCGCGGACGCGGCGATTGCCGAGCAGGTGGCACAAGACGTCGCGCTCGGGCAGGCCGCGGGCGTCAGCGGCACGCCGACTTTCTTCGTGAACGGGCAGCGCGTGGTCGGTTTTCGAACAGTCGAGCAATTCCGCGCGCTGCTCGACGGCGCGCTCGAGTAGCATCTGGTATGCCCCGCGAAGCGCTTTCCCGCCTGATTCCGGACCGGTTGCGACCCCGCCCGCGCAGCGCCGCGTGCCTGCTCGCGCTCGGCCTCTGCAGCCTGCTATGCTCGTGCGCCGCGCCGCAGCCGGGCGACGCCGCGAGCGACCAGCCCGCGCGCCCCAAGACCAGCGTCCGCTTTCACCTGGCCGACGCGCAGCCGCGCGAGGGCTTCGAGGAGCGCCAGGACGAGCGTGGCGCCGTGCTGCACGTCAACCCGACGCCCGAGTTGACCGAAGACGACGTCGAATTCGCGGCGGCGCTGCATGGCAAGTCGGGCAGCTTCGTCCAAATCACGTTTGACCGGCTCGCCAGCCAGCGGCTGCGCGACCTGACGCGCGCCAACCTGCGCAAGCGGCTGGCGATCTACGTCGACGACGAGTTGCTCGCCTCACCCCTGATCCTCAGCGAACTATCGAGCGGCCAGGCGAATCTCAGCGGCGACTGGTCGCGCGAGCGGGCCGAGGAGATCGCCCGCGCCCTGACGCGCCCGCTGCCGCGAGACTGACCCGCGCCGACCGCGATTCAAGCACCGCGAAGCGGACACCTGCCGCCCCCGCGGCCCGCGCGTCGTCCGATTCGATTAGCCGATTCGCAACTGAAATCCCCGAGTTCTCATGTGAGCTGCGCCGCCGCAAGTCGTAATTGCAGCGGAAATCGTTGACCGCAGCGTGCGGCGGCTCGAAGTGCTTGATGTCCGCGACCCTTGCGTTCCGCCAGACGCGCGGCAGCCCGCTATCATCTTCGTTGCCGCGAGGATTGCGGCCGGCTGAGGAGCGCTGCGTGGTCGGCAAACTGTCGCTGCTGAGTTGTGCGGCACCGTGGCTCGGAGTCTGGCTTTCGGAGAAGTTCTGCTGAGGCCACCCGCTCAGCGCGCTCGGTCCGAGCGTGATCCTTCTCTCCACGCCACTTTCACTCGGCTTCGCCTGTTATGCGGTGAAAGCGGCGACCGATCGGCCATTCGCCATCGTGGCGCTGGGCATTAGTGCGTTCAGCGCGCTCGGCCTGCTGACCGTCATGGTCATGTCTGCTTTCTGACCGGATCGACGTGTGCGGCCGCATCTACGTCGGCGCGACGCATTCAGGGGCAGGTCAGTTCCCAGTTTCCGAGCAGGATGCCCAGGTCAGCTTCGTTCGTTAACGCGTCGCCATTGAGATCGCCCGCGGAACTCACCTGCCACGCGGCCAGGAGAATCCCCAGGTCTGCCGGACCAACCGAACCGTCCTGGTTCAGATCGCCCGCCAGCGGCGTCGCGGTCACCTGCGCCGGGTCGCTGACGACGCTCCCGCAGGCACCCGCCACCACGACGTCATATTGGCCGGCGTCCGCCGCGCTCAGCGGTGAACGCGTCAGCGTGCTGGCCGTCGCACCGGCGATGTCAACGCCGTCGCGCCGCCACTGGTAGCTGAGCGTGCCCGTCCCGCTTGCCACGACGCTCAGCGTGGCGCTGCCGCCGATACAGCCGCTTACCGCAGCAGGTTGCACGCTGATCACCGGCGGCGAGAGCAGTGAGAGCGCGGCCGCGTTACTGACGATCTCGCCACAGGCGTTGCGGATCCGCACGTCGTATCGGCCGACGTCCGCGACGCTTGCAGCCATGATCGTCAGCGTGTCGCTGGTCGCGCCCGAGATGTCGACCTCGTCACGCCGCCACTGGTACGTGAGCCCGCCGCCACTGGCCTGAACGCTGAACTGGACACTGCCCGATGCGCAGGCGCTCTGATCCGCCGGATGCAGCACGATTGCGGGCGGCTCGTCGACGAACAATGTCGCGACAGTGCTGCTGACCGACGCGCACGCATTCGACACCACGCAGTCGTACGCGGCTTCCGCGTCTGTGCGTGCCGCCAGGAGCGAAAGCTGCGGCTGCGTCGCGCCGGGAATATCGACGCCGTCCTTACGCCATTGATACGCGAGGTCCGTGCCGCTGGCGTCCACGACGAACAGCGCATCACCGCCGTCACAGATCACCTGGCTCTGCGGATGCAGCGTGATTGAGGGGGCCGCATTCAGCGAGAGCGTCGCGGCGTTGCTGGTGACCGCGCCGCAAGCGTTCGTGACGACGCAGTCGTACGTGCCGGCGTCGGTCGGCGTGACTGGATTGA
>CAZHTF010000110.1:0-8454 GCA_964535305.1 uncultured Planctomycetales bacterium
GCGGCGCGTGCCGGAGGTCATCGACTGCTGGTGGGACGCGGGCAGCATGCCCTTTGCACAATGGGGCTTTCCGCACGTCGTCGGCAGCGCGGGGCTGGTGCGCGAGCGCTGGCCGGCGGATTTCATCAGCGAAGCGCTCGACCAGACCCGCGGCTGGTTCTACGGCCTGCTGGCGATCAGCACGCTGCTGCGCGAGGACATCCGCCGCGAGTCTGGCGCGGCGGGCGACTATCCGCTGCCCTATCGCAACGTCGTCTGCCTCGGACTGATCAAGGGCGAAGACGGGCAGAAGATGTCGAAGAAACTGCGGAACTACCCGGCGCCGTCGCGGATCTTCGACCGGCACGGCGCCGACGCGATGCGCTGGTACCTGCTGGGTACACAGTCGGCGGATGAGCCGGCCACGTTCGCCGATGTGAGCGAAGAGGACGTTCGGCGGTTTCGCTCTGACGAGGCCTTTCGCGAGGAGGTCCGCGCCCGCCGGCAGAACCCGAAGCTGGCAGCGATCGAACGCGACGAGCCGATTCGCGATGCGGCCAGCGGCTTCCTGGTCAAGCTGCACAATGTGCTGAGCTTCTTTGTCATCTATTCCAACATCGACGGCTTTGACCCGAGCCGCCGCGACGAGCCGGGCAACCCGATGGGCCATCGCCCCACGGCGCAGCGCAGCGAGCTGGATCGCTGGATCGTTAGCGAACTGAGCCGCACAGTTTCGTCCGTTCGCAGCGAGTTGGATCGCTTCGAGAACTTCCCCGCGGCTCAGCGGCTGGCGGAGTTCGTCGATGCCCTTTCGAACTGGTTCGTTCGTCGCAGCCGCGACCGATTCTGGCGGCCGTTCGAGCGCGGCGATCGCAGCCGAGCGGCCGACGGCGCGTTCGCAGCGGCGGACCAGGACAAGTGGGACGCGTACCACACGCTGTACGGCTGCCTGCGGGTCTTCAGCCGTCTGATCGCGCCGTTCACACCATTCTACGCCGAGACCATGCACCGGACGTTGCGGGTCGGCGACGATCCGATCTCCGTGCACTTGTGCGATTACCCGAAAGCCGAGGACATCGGCTACTGCGACGACGCACTTTCGGACCGGATGAGCATCGTCCGCGAGATCGCGTCGCTCGGCCGCGCTGCCCGCGCCGGCGCCAGTGACGTTCGCCTGCGGCGGGTTCGCCAGCCGCTGGCGCGCGTCGAGATCATCCTGACGCGCCCGGCGCATCGCGAATGGTTGGACGGCCATCGCGAACTCATCATGGAGGAGCTCAACGTGAAGCTGGTGGAGTACACCAGCCACGCCGAGCACTACGTCAGCTACAAGGTCGCGCCGAATTTTCCGGCGATCGGCAAGAAGTACCGGGCGCTGGTGCCGGGCATCAAGGAGGCGCTATCCAAGTTGCCGGACGCGGCCGCTGCGCGCCAGCAATTGCTGGCGGAGGGTTCGCTGGCGCTGCAGCTGGGTACGGAGACCGTCCGACTGGGCAGCGAAGAAGTCGAGATTCGGATGGAGGCCAAGCCCGGGTGGTCGGCGGCGCAGGGCAAGGCGGGCGTGGTAGTTGTCAGCAACGAGCTGAGCGACGAATTGCTGCTCGAGGGCCGCGTGCGCGAGTTGATCCACCATGTGCAGACCATGCGCAAGGAGCTGGATTTACCGTATCAGGCGCGAATCCGGGTCACGCTCGATGCCGCTGACGCGGTAGCCCGCCAATTGCAGGCGTGGACCGACGAGCTTTCGCGCGAGTGTCTTGCCAGCCGGGTGGCGTTTGGGCCACTCGCCGAGGGTGCAAAGGTGCTTGACATCGACGGGCAACGTGTCAAAGTTGGTGTAGAAGTGGATCGATAAAGCGCGGCGTCGTCGACGCGGCCGACGGTACCCTAACAAAATTGTCAAGAAAATGGCTTTTTTGCGCGGACCGCATGCTCTGGTAACAATCTGTGGGGATTGTTAGCTCAAGGGTCCACAACATGACGAATGGCCTGTTGAGCCCCATCCCAGAAGTCATCCGATCGCCGGATCCGGCGCGCGGCGAGCGCTGGCATCGCCGTGCTGGTACGCGCATCGATCTGCACTGCCACTCGACATTCTCCGACGAAACGCTGAAGTACCTGCCCGGCGTGATCTATCACCCGCTGCTCGAACCCGAGCAGGTCTATGACCTGGCCAAGTCGCGCGGGATGGACTTCGTCACCATCACCGACCACGACACGATCGACGGCTGCCTGGCGCTGCTCGAGCGCCGCGGGCCGCTCGCGGATTTCATCGTGGGCGAGGAAGTCTCGGTTACCTTCCCGGAAGACGGCACGGTCGTGCACGTCAACGTGTTCGATCATGACGAAACGCAGCACGCCGAGCTGCAGCGCGTCGCGGGCAACATCTACGACTTCGTGCATTACGCCAAGTCGATCGACAAGCTGTTCGTGCTGAATCACCTGACTTGGACCGAGCAGCATCGCGCGCTGCAGACCTGGCAGCTCGAAGTCATGCTCGAGCACTTCCCGGTCTTTGAGGGGCTCAACGGCGCCCGCAGCTATGCGCACAACGCATTCGCCTGGTATGCCACGCAGGGCCGCGGCAAGGTGCTGGTGGCCGGCAGTGACTCGCACACGCACCGCGTCGGCACCACGTACACGCTCAGCGCAGGTGAATCGCGCGCAGCGCTGATCGCCGCCATTCGCAGCGGCTGCTCCGAAATTTGCGGGGCATTCGGCACGCCTGAGAAGCTGCGCGACGATGTCTGGCTGGTGCTCTCCCGCGAGATGGAGCGCCGCATCGAAGCCACGCAGAGCGCCTGGAAGCGGCTGGGTTGCCGAGCGTTCCGCCAGATCGGTCGGCGTCTCTACCCGCTGGCGTGCCTGGGTTATCACGCCAGGCAAAATGTGCTTATCCGCGATTTCGAACGGGCCATGCCCGCGCTGCACGGCTGATCGCCGCCGTCACGTCTCACGCTGCCCACGCACGCACTGGCTCGCCTGCTTTCCGGGCTAATAAATCGGCGCCGCGCGTATCAAGCCGTCGGGTTTGCGCCACCACTGAATTGAAAACGCTGAGCGTAAGCAATAACGCCCTCCGTCCGCGGGCTTTCGCAACGCCGCCCCCTCATGCCCCCAACCCTGGGCGTCGCAGCGGACGGAGGGCGGCCCCTAGCACAGTGCGCTGCGCATCGCGCACACGTGAGCCCAAGGCGGTCGGCCCCGCCGCGCACGTAGCACACAAACGCTACACAATCAGCATAGCGTCGCCGTAACTGTAGAAGCGGTAGCGTTGAGCGATCGCCGCCTGGTACGCGGCGCGGGTCGCGTCGACGCCGGCAAACGCCATCACCAGCGCCAGCAGTGTGCTGCCGGGCAAGTGGAAATTGGTCAGCAGCATGTCCACGTTCCGAAACGTGTATCCCGGGTAGATGAACAGGCTGGTCCAGCCGGCGAGCGCGGCGCCCGGCGGGCGCGGCGCAGTCGCCCGTGCGGCCCGTGACCCGGGCGCAGGCTTCGCACGCACGATCTCGGGCAGTGTCTCAAGCACGCGGACCGAAGTCGTGCCGACCGCGACGATCCGTCCGCCGTCGCCGCGCGTCGCGCTGATCTGCTGCCAGGCCGCCGGCGAAACGTCGTACGCTTCGGCGTGCATCTGATGCTGGCCGAGCTCATCGACATCGATCGGTTGAAACGTCCCCAGCCCGACTTGCAGCGTCAGCTCGACGCGCTGCACCCCGCCGTCCGCAAGCTGCGCCAGCAGCTCGGGCGTGAAGTGCAGGCCCGCGGTCGGCGCCGCGACCGCGCCGTCGCGCGCGGCGTACACGGTCTGGTAGCGCGCCCGATCCAGGCGCTCATCCGTATCCGCGCTGCGCTGAATGTACGGCGGCAGCGGCGTGTGCCCAATCTGAGCGAGCAGCATGAGCGCGTCGATCTCCGGCAGCGGGCGGACGCGCCACTGCCCGCGCGGCAGCGCTTCGCACAGCTCCAGCCGCGTGTCGCAGTGCTCGCACGCGAGCGCCTCGCCGACGCGCAGCCGGCCCGACGGGCGCAGCAGCACCTGCCAGCCTTCGGCGCTGGCGTGCAGAAACAAGGCCTCGACTTGACCGCCGCTCGCGCGGCGGCAGAAGAAGCGGGCCGGGATTACGCGGGCGTTGTTGAGCACCAGGCAATCGGCGGGCCGCAGGTGGCGGCCGATCTCGCGGAAGCGGGCGTGCTCGAGCGTGCCGCGCGCCCGATCGAGCACCAGCAGCCGCGAGGCGTCGCGGGGCGCGATTGGCGTCTGGGCGATCAGCTCGGCAGGCAAGTCATATTGAAGTTCGCGAGCAAGCACGCTGAAGTACGATACGATTGCTTGCGGGGCGTTGCCAGCGTGCGCGGCGCGCCGGGGAGGCTTGAACGTGGCAACCGACTCGAGCACTCCGATCGTGCATGGGCGTTGCGGCTGCGGGGCGCGTTTCCGCATTCGCAATGCGGTCGCCGGCGTGACGGTCGCCTGCCCGCGCTGTCAGCGACCGATCACGGTTACCCACGCCGATTTGCGGGCCGCGTTCTTTGGAACTTCACTCGCGCCGCTGCAGGGCGACAGCGGCGAAGCGCCCGAGGCAAAGCTGGTTGACGTGGGCGAGCTGCGCATCGCCATTGAGGGCGCACGCCCGGGGCTCACCGGAAAGGTCGCCGATTGGCATGACGACGCGCTGCTGCTGCGGGCGCTCAGTGGCGGATACGCCGGAACGCTGCCCAGCGAAAGTATGGCTCGGCCGGGCGCGGTCGCGCACAGCAAGCTTGATCTTCAGCAGCGCTCGTTCCTTTACGATGTGCTGCTGTCGTTTGTGTTCGCTGGCGCGGCCCGCAATGCGCAGAATGTGCTGCTCACGAGCATCGGCGGATCGCTGGTGATCACGATCATGCTGTTTCTGCCGGTGGGATTCGCGCTGTTCGCCATCATCCCGACGCTCTTCCTGATGCTTTATCTGGTGCACTTCTCGTGGTCAATCGTGCGGCACACCGCGAACAATGAAGACGAAATCCCGTGGATTGAGACGGACTGGACGCTCTGGGACGACATGATCCGGCCGAGCCTGATGATCCTGGCGGTCTCGTGCCTGTGCACAATTCCCTGCATCGTCGCTGCCGGTTTCCTGTCGCCGACGATACCCGGCCGGGGCGTGATTCTCTTTGCCGCGTTCTGCGCCGGTTGGTTTTTCTGGCCGATCGCGATTCTCTCGCTGGTCATGGTGGACACCTGGTCGTCCCTGCGGCCGGACATGCTGGTCCGCGCGATCCTCGGCATCGGCCCGCAGTATCTGGTGGCGTGGATGGCGGTCAGCAGCGTGCTGCTGGCCTGGACGCTGACGTACTACTACGCGTGGCAGCTCCTGTTTCTGCCGGTGGCCGGTGTGTTCCTGTGGTTCTATCTGTCGTACGTGACGTATCGAATCATCGGCCTACTCTTCCGGCATTTCCGCCAGCGCCTGCCGTGGGGATATTGAGGCGGACGCCACGCTCGCGCTGAGCCCGAATACCAACAAAACGGGGCCGGTGAGTCCGGCGACCCACCGACCCCGATCTCCGCTTGCCGTACGAAACGCGCCGCGGCGAATCTCGCGGCATACGTAGACGCGCTTCGCGCGCCGCGTTCGCCACGCCACTTCGAGCCGGCTTGAGCTAGTGCATGTGACCGGCGTGCCCACCGCCACGCGCCGGCTTCTCGTCCTTATCTTCCTTGACTTCGCTGATGACCGCATCGGTCGTGAGCAGCAGGCCCGCGACGCTGGCGGCATTCTGCAGCGCCACACGTTCGACCTTCAGCGGCACGATCACGCCCATCTTCACCAGATCGCCATACTCTTCGCTGAGCGCGTTGTAGCCGAAGTTGCCCTTGCCTTCGCTGACCTTCTGACAAACGATCGAACCATCCAGGCCGGCGTTTTCGGCGATCTGCCGGATCGGGGCGCGCAGCGCGCGGCGGACGATGTCGATGCCGGTCTTCTGGTCGTTCTTAGCCTTCTTGGTGATCGCATCGAGGGCGGCGTCGACGCGCAGCACCGAGACACCGCCACCCGGCAGAATGCCTTCCTCGACCGCGGCGCGGCAGGCATGCAGCGCGTCCTCGACGCGGGCCTTCTTTTCCTTCATCTCGACTTCGGTCGCCGCGCCGACGTTGATCTGCGCCACGCCGCCAGAGAGCTTGGCCAGCCGCTCTTCGAGCTTCTCGCGGTCGTAGTCGCTGGTGGTGTTTTCGATTTCGTTCTTGATGGCCTCGATGCGGCCCTTGATGTCGGCGGGTTTGCCGGCGCCCTCGATGATCGTGCAGGCTTCCTTGGCGACGATCACGCGCTTGGCGCGACCCAGCGAGCTCAGCTCGATGTGCTCAATGCTGATGCCCAGGTCGTCCAGAATCGGCTCGGCGCCAGTCAGCTTGGCGATGTCTTCGAGCATCGCCTTGCGGCGGTCGCCAAAGCCGGGAGCCTTCACCGCGCAGCACTGCAGAATCCCACGCAGCTTGTTCAGCACCAGCGTCGCCAGCGCCTCGCCCTCGACGTCCTCGGCGATCACCAGCAGCGGGCGGCCGCCTTTGGCGATCTTCTCAAGGAGCGGCAGGAAATCCTTGACGTTGGCGATCTTCTTCTCGTGCACCAGGATGTACGGGTTTTCGAGCACGACCTCCATCGACTCGGGCTTGTTGACGAAGTGCGGCGAGATGTAGCCCTTGTCAAACTGCATGCCCTCGACCAGGTCAACTGTGGTCTCCAGCCCGCGACCCTCTTCCACCGTGATCACGCCGTCCTTGCCGACCTTGTCCATCGCGTCGGCGATCTTGTCGCCGATCTCGCGGTCCTGATTGGCGGCGCAGGTCCCGACCTGGGCGATTTGCTCCTTGCCCTTGACCGGAACAGCCATTTCCTGCAGCGCCTTCACCACCGCCTCAACCGCCATATCCACGCCACGCTTCAACTCCATCGCGTTGGCGCCCGCGGCGAGATTCTTGAGGCCCTCGTCAAAGATGGCTTCGGCGTAGATTGTCGCCGTGGTGGTGCCATCGCCGGCGACGGTCGAAGTCTTCGAGGCGACCTCTCTTACCAGCTGGGCGCCCATATTCTCGTAGGCGTCGTCGAGTTCGATTTCCTTGGCGACTGTGACGCCGTCTTTCGTGACGGTCGGCGAGCCGAAGGACTTTTCGAGCACGACGTTTCGCCCGCGCGGACCGAGCGTGACCTTGACGGCCTTGGCGAGCTGCCGCACGCCGCGACGAATCGCTTCCCGGGCTTCCATCTCATACGCAATCTGCTTGGCTGGCATCGAACTCTCCTGAGTGGCCGGGTTGGGTCGGCGCCTATGCCGCCCGGCGAAACATCTCTTGAAATTTCCCGAATCGCTACGTCGCCGTCGGTCGGCGACGCCAAGAAGACACTCAGACCCGAACAGACAGGTCCGGCGCACAATTCGACCAAACACTCGCATTACACGACGCGTGCCAGAGCGCCGTCCGAAAGCACTTGATCGCAACTCGCTTTTCAGCATGAGCTTAGGAACAGCGCCTCGTCCGGGCCGCCGCGGCAGCGCGTGTCAAACTGGCAGGCGCTCCCTGCAGCCGCCTCCCGGTTTGACGATTTCCACGCCGGCGAATAGCCTGCCGCACAGGCGTCGGTCGAGAAACTTCAGCAATCAAAGACTCGCACACGAGGAGCTGGGCATGAAGCGCTGGTCGTTTCCGCTGCTGGTCGGGACGTTCATTCTGCCGCTGGGCCTGCAGGCCGCCGTCAGTCCGGAGCTCGAACCGCTGAAGCCGCTGGTCGAATCCCAGCCGGCGGGCGTGCCAATGCTGGAGCTCGCCAAGAAGTGCCCCAGCCTGCGCTACGTCGGCCGCGACGCCACTTTCGAGCTGACCGTCACCAATCGCGGCGGGGCGGCCGCAGCCAACGTCACGGTGACGGACGTGATTCCCACGGGCGTCGAATTCCTGAGCGCCGACGAGGGCGGGCAGCGCGAAGGCGGTAACGTCGTCTGGCGCATCGCGGCGCTGGAGGCCGGCCAGAGCAAGACGCTGAAAATGACCGTCCGCTGCAACCAGATCACCACCGTAAAAAACACCGCCCGCGTCACGTACTGTGCGGAATTGGTGGCTTCGTGCGAATTCCCAGTCAAGGGCGTCCCCGCGATCCTGCTCGAATGCGTCGATGATCCGGACCCGATCGAGGTCGGCGCGCAGACGACCTACACCATCACCGTCACCAACCAGGGCTCCGAGACCGGAACCAATATCGTGATCGAGTGCACGCTCCCGCCGGAGCAGGACCTGGTGAAGACCGGCGGCGCGACCGAGAGCAAGGCCGACGGCAAGAACATCCGCTTCGCCCCGCTGGCTTCGCTGGCGCCGAAGGCCAAAACGAGCTGGACCGTGACGGTGAAGGGCAACGCGCCGGCGGACGTGCGTTTCCGCGTCAGCATGAAGAGCGATCAGATCGACTCGCCGGTGATGGAGACCGAGAG
>CAZHTF010000111.1:0-8382 GCA_964535305.1 uncultured Planctomycetales bacterium
CCTCGTATACTGCCCAGGGCGGTTTCGAGCGCGTCCGTTCGATGAAGCCGGCGTCCAACGAGGGTCGCATGTCGCATGTGCTGCGCGTCGCGCGTCGAGCGGGAACCGAGGATCTGCCGCTGCCCAGCTACCAGAGCGAGCACGCCGCCGGCCTGGACCTGGTCGCGGCGCTGGATGCCCCGCTGACGATCGAGCCCGGACAGGTCAAGCTGGTGCCCACCGGGCTGTTCGTCGAAATCCCGATCGGCTTCGAAGGCCAGGTGCGGGCCCGCAGCGGGCTGGCCCTGCGGCACGGCATGATGTTGCCGAACGCACCCGGCACGATCGACGCCGACTATCGCGGCGAATTGCAGGTGATCGTCGGAAACTGTGCGCGGGAGCCGTTCACGCTTACGCGCGGAATGCGCTTCGCACAACTTGTGATCCAGCGCGTCGAGCACGTGCGGATCGAGCAGGTCGAGCAGCTCGGCCAAACCCACCGCGGCGCCGGTGGCTTCGGGCATACCGGCTGCTAGCGCCGCGCGATCTGGCGAAAACGACAACCAGTACGCGAACGCAGAACGTCGGACAACCGGCCGCCGCAGCGACGATCCGCGAGGCATCGCGTGGCAGGGAGATCACCGGAAAGCGCACGCATGTCCAAGCGCGGGGCCCCCGCGGGCTCGCAGCAGCGCGCCGGCACGAAAGCCGCAAAAACACCCGTCGAGTCGCGAGCGATCCGCTGTGAACCGCTGACCGCCGACCGCTGGGCCGACCTGGAGCAGCTCTTCGGCGCACGCGGCGCGTGCGGCGGCTGCTGGTGCATGTACTGGCGCTGCACGCAGCCTGAGTTCGAGCGCGGAAAAGGTCGGCCCCATCACGACGCGTTTCAGGCGATCGTGCAGCGTGGCGGCGTCCCGGGCGTGCTGGCCTATTTCGAGGGGCAGCCCGCTGGCTGGTGCGCGATCGAGCCGCGCTCCGCGTACGTGCGGCTGGCGCGATCGCGGACGCTGGCGCCGGTCGATGAGCAGCCGGTGTGGTCGGTCACGTGCTTCTTCGTGAAGCGCGAGTGCCGCCAGCGCGGCGTTTCGGTGGCGCTGCTGCAAGCCGCCGTGGCGCACGCCGCCAAATGCGGCGCTCAGGTCGTCGAGGGTTACCCGGTGCAGACGCGGACAAGCAACGCGCCAGCGCCGTTCATCTGGACCGGCACGCTCGGGGCATTCCGCGCGGCGGGTTTTGTCGAGGTCGCGCGGCGCAGCGCGACACGCCCCATCATGCGCTTCGTCATCGGCACGCAGCCACGCGGCGCAGGCCGCACCCGCGGTGCTACGACGCAAGCTGCTGCGCAGAAGCCACGCGGTGCGCGTCGTCGTTGACGGCACGCGCACCGCGCGCTGGACTCCAATTCAAATCAATGCGGATGGCCCGTTCTAGCGACGGCGCAGGCCCAGCGCTGCGAGCGTCGCCAGCAGCGTCAGGCTCGCCGGCTCGGGCACCACGGCCATCGCCGTGATGATGTGCCCACCGCCGACCTCGCCGACCATCATTCCCGCACCGCTGGTCAGGTTGATGGTCCAGAAGGTGCTGCGGGCCAGTGCCACGTCGCGCACCGCGGTGTAGGCCACGCCGGTCGGGCCGCTAATGTCGAACGAGCCGGTCTCGGTGATGTCGGTCCCGATCGCGCCGACCGTCACCAGCGCGGCAAAGCCCGGAGCGACCGTGTGGCGGACCAGCGAATCGGTGCCGGCGTCGATGCCGTAGAGCGTGGTGCTGGTCGCGCCCGGAAGGCTGTTGGTGTATGCGACGTGCGACACGTTCGGGTTCACACCGAAGTTCGCGTCGCCGGCGGCGTACGCCAGGTTGGCGTCGGTTGCGGCCAGCGCACCGCTGATCGGGTTGGCCCGCAGGTTCTGGTCCGCGTCGCTCACCATGCGGATGCGGTCGACCGTCGGGTTGAAGTCAAACCCGAAGCTCGCGCCGTTCAGCAATGTTGAGAACGGCCCGGCCGACACCGCTGTCGCCTGCCCGGTCGCCGGGTTCACGCGATACAGTCGGCTGAAGCTGCCCAGGCCGAACAGCTCGCCCGTGTTCGGGCGAAAGTCGATGCCCTGCAGCGATTCATTGGCCTGCAGACCCTGAATCGGAACGCCGGACACGATCGTCCCCGGCGTGGCGCTGTCCCAGCGCACCAGAAATCCCGCTTGCGTCACGCCGTAAACATCCTCGGCGTGCGCCCGGCTGACGCCACAGGCCAGGGCCAATCCGGCCGCGGCGCGCAGCATCTGCCCGGCTCGGCTAGAGCTCTTGCGCATTCCACACTCCTCTACGCGTTTTGGGAGCGCGGCGGCGTGGCGCAGCGTGCCACAACGCGCGGCGCGCAGCGCGACGGTCCAACACTCCCGGTGTCCCCTGCGGAATACGCGGCACCAGCGGGTTTGGATTCCTGCGCGGCGGATTTTTCATGCAGCGACTGTGGCGCGGTCAGCAGAAGACGCCGTGCAGATGCCAGCGGCCCGTGGCCACGTCGACAAACAACCAGAACTGCTCGCCAGGCTCGGTCAGCACGCGGAAGTAATCGCGGCGGACGTCCGGCCCGCGCCACCACGCGGTCTCAATCCGCTCGGGCCCCCAGGCACGTGCGACGCTCCACTCCAAACCCCCCGCCAGCGCAAACCAGGTCGGTGGGCCATCCGGCGACAACGCGATGACGCGGGCCGCGATCGGCGGGTTGAACAACTGCATCGGCCGCGCCATCACGCCCGAAAGACCAGTCAAGCCGAGCGGATTCTCCGCAACCACGTGCGGCGCAGAGGCGATTGCGGCGGACAGATTGCTCTGGTCCGCGTCTGCACGGTCGCCGGCTTCCAGATACGGCAGCCAGCGGTATGCGAATTCCGGCTGGTAATCGTCCTCAAGCCGGGCGCAGCGCAGCGCCTCGTGTCCGAGTCGATTGGCCAGGCGGTCGAGCAGGACGCCGAAGGCCTCGTTGTCGCGCGGGTCGCGCGGCTCGAACAGGTCGCCCTGGGCCGGGTTGTAGCGCGCGGTCTGCGTCGCAGTCAGCGTCATGGCGCAGACGCCCAGGTGTAGGCGAATGCGGGCGGGCGCGGCGCTGCGCGCCGGCTCGGTGTAACGGCGCGGCCGCGACGAGGCGCCGGCCAGTCGCTCGAACTGCCGCTGCAGCAGCTCGAGCAGGTGTGCCTGGTTGCGCGAAGCGCGCGCGGCGTTGATGGTCAGCACCGTGGGCGGCTCGTGCTCATGGATCAGCGCACAATCGATCTGCCGCAGGGCGCGGCCAGCGCACACGATCGTTTCGAGCAGCTCGCGCAGCAGCTCCGCCGCGGCGGCTTCGAGCGTGGCGCGGTCGTGCAGCGCGGCTTCGAAGCGCAGTTGCACCTGTGTGGGCGCGTGCGGCAGGTGCGTGCAGACGCCTTCGTGCACCTCGCCCAGCGCCTGCTGCAGCCGCAGCACCAACTGCGGACCGAAGCGGGCCGGCAGGCTGGCGCGTGGCAGCATCAGCAGATCGCCGATCGTGCGCAGGCCCAGCATTTCCAATTGTCGCAGCGTGTCGTCGTCCAGCCGCAGCGACGCGGGCGGTAAGCCGGCCAGCGCGGCGCAGCTCTGCTCGGGCGGGGCGATCTGCAGCATCTGCGGCCCGCTGCTGGCAAGTGCATAGGCCGCCCCGACCGTGTCGGCGATCGCGGCGCGGGCCTGGTAGCCGCGGCGTGCCAGGCCGCCCAGCGCCTGGTTGGCGAGGTTCTGCTCGCTGCCGAAAAGCCGCTGCGAGCCGCTGATATCCAGCAGCAGGGTGTCATCATGCTGCGTCTGCACCAGCGGGCTGAAGCGCAGGGCCCAGTCGGCCAGTTGGGCCAAGGCGGCGGCCTGGTCGCGCGGGTCGTGCTCGAGCGCGGCCAGCACGGGCGCCAGCGCGTGAGCCTGCCCGAGCGTGATCCCGGTCCGCACGCCCTGCTCGCGCGCCCGCGAACAGACGCGCTGCACCCACACCGAGCGGCCGACGCGCTGCGTCAGCACCAACGGCCCGTCCAGGGCGCTAGCCGACGCGTGCGGCGGGGCGCTGCTGCGGGCTCGATCGGTCGCGAAGTACGGCATGTACAGACAAAGCACCCGCCGCATCCGGCAACTCCAACACAAATGGCGGCGGCGGCCTCCGTTCCCGCAACTTGCGCACCGTGACGAGCAGGCGGCGTGACTCCGTTTCGCCGACGAGAGGATCCAGTTGCAAGCGTCCGGTGGCGAACGAGTGGCCGCCGGGTTGTGCGCACAGCAGCAGTCCCAAGCCGCCGCCGGCCTCGGCCGCCAATTGCAGGCGACGTGAAATCTGCGCGTCGACACTGCTGGGCGCCGCGAGAATGACCGCGGCGACGGCCGGGCAACGCAAGGTTTGTTCGCATGCCCAGTAGGCGTCGACGCCGCTGGCACGAATCACCAGCAATCGAGCGAGCGGCACGCCGAGCTGCGCCACCCCCGGCGGATACAAGTCGGCCTGCGGATCGATGTAAACCAGCCGACGATGTGAACCGGCGGCCCGGGCGGCGGCGAGCAGCGCAAGACTGCGTGTCGCCGCGCCCAGAGCCGGAGCGAGGAGTTCGTACGTTCCCCCCAGCGCGAACCCACCGCCTAAAGCCGCGTCCAGCGCGGGCAGGCCCGACGCGCAGTAGCCGGATGGCGTCTGCGATCCTGCGCGTGAAACGCGACCCGCCCGCAAGCGCGCCAGCTTCTGAGCCAGATCATCAAGCGTCTGGCGGCGCCAGCGGCCGCGCGCGACGTCGTCCTCATCCCACTCGCGCGGCGATACGTCGCGTTCGCGCGGGACCACGTTCCGATCAGCCGCCGCTGCCGCGCGAGCTGCCTCGCGATTTGCGTCGCGATCCGGCGTCTCAGAATCGGGATCCCGATCGCACGCCCAATGATCCGGCGCCATCAAAGTCGACATATGCGCGAACCGCCCAATCTGCGCGCAGCCTGTCCGCGGAATCAAACGCGAACCGCCCGCTCCTGCACCCGCCACGCCCTAAGCCGAAACGCCCTAAGCCGAAACGCCCTGAAACCCCGCGAGCAGCGCATCCGCCCGCCCGCTGCCAATACCTAATATAACCCAAACAAATGAGCAGTCAAGAAGAATACGGATAATGTTAGGTTTAGCGTATGCAGCTGCCCGAGCCGGCGCTCGCCCTGCCAAGCGCACTGCCGCAACCGCCGCGCAAACGCACGTCAAGGCGCCGCCGGTGACGACCAAAGCTGCGCCAGCGCCGCAATGTGCGCCGGCGTGGTCCCGCAGCAGCCCCCGACGATCCGCGCCCCGGCCGCCAACCATTGCCGCGCAAAGTCGGCGTACTCGGCCGCCGCGCAGCGCTGCGAAAAATCCCACCCGGGCAGCGGCTCGGCATTGTCGATGTGAGCGTACGCCGCAATCGGCCGCGCCGTGGCGGCCCGCAGCGCCGCGAGGGCCGACGTCAGCCCGCTGGGGGGAATGCAGTTCACGCCCAGCGCGAGCGGCGCGAACGGCTCGATGCGCTGCAGCGTCTCGCGCAGGCCATCGCCCGCGAGCAAGCAGCCGTCCTGGCGCATGACGAACGAGATCACAAACGGCTGACGCGCCGCGTGCGCCGCGGCGCAGGCTGCGAGCGCTTCGCGCAGTGTCCCGATTGTCTCAATCCAGAGCAGATCCGGCCGCGCGGCACACAGCCACTCGACCAGTAGCGCGTGCTCGTCGCGCAAGGCAGCGTCGCTGGGCGTCAGATCGGGGCGGTAGCAATCTTCCACCGGCCCGATGCTGGCCGCGACCCACACACGCCGCGCGGCCGTCTCCGCGGCGCCGCGCGCCAGCTCGACCGCAAGCTTGCACAGGTCCGCTCCGGAGCTGTGCAACCCGCCCCGCCGCAGGGCCCGCGGATTGCAGCGGAACGTATTGGCGACCAGGATGTCCGCCCCGGCCGCCACATACTCGCGGTGAATCTGCGCCAGCAGCGCTGCGTGTGTCCGCAGCGCCGCGGCGGACCAGAGCGGCGCCGGTGTCCGCACGCCGCGCCGTTCCAGCTCGGTCCCCAGCGCGCCGTCCAGCAGCAGCGGGCCGCGCTGCAACGCGGCGGGAAATGTCGTGTCGGCGGACATCCTGCGGGTCCGATCATCGAAGTCAGCGGCAGCGCCACGCGCGCCGGGCTCGGGCGCGTGCCGGCTTGCCGCCGGCTGGTTATGATACGCTGGTTTTGCAGGCATTCGCCGAGCCAATTGCGATGAAGAACACGACGCTGATCAGCAACGGACGCGTGATCGACCCCGCACAGGAGCTCGATAGCGTCTGCGATGTTCTGCTCGAAGACGGGCGTGTCTCCGCCGTCGCGCGCGGCTTGTCGGCGCGGGTCGAGCGCCGGATTGACGCGAGCGGGCTGATCGTCTGCCCGGGCCTGATCGATATGCACGTGCATTTGCGCGAGCCGGGGTATGAAGAGCGCGAGACGATCGAAAGCGGCACAGCCGCGGCCGCCGCCGGCGGCTTCACCGCGGTCGCATGCATGCCAAACACCGAGCCGGCGCTCGACAGCGATGCGCAGATCGAGTTCGTGCTGCGGCAGGCGGCCCGCGTGGCCGCGACGCACGTGTATCCGATCGGCGCCCTGACCAAAGGCCGCAAAGGCCGCGAGCTGGCCGAGATCGGCCTGATGGCCCGCACCGGCGCGGTCGCGTTCAGCGACGACGGCGAGGGCATCGCCGACGCAGGCGTGTGTCTGCGGGCGATGCAGTATGTCAGCATGTTTGACCGGCTGTTCATCCAGCATTGCGAAGACAAGTCGCTTGCTGGCCGCGGCTGCATGAACAGCGGCCCGCTCGCGACCCGCCTGGGCCTGCCGGGCATCCCGCCCGAGGCCGAAGACCTGATGGTGCAGCGCGACGTGACGCTGGCCAAGGCGGTGCGGCTGCGCTATCACGTCGCGCACATCTCGACCAAGGGCGCGATCGAGTGCGTCCGCCGCGCGAAGCGCGACGGCGTCCGCGTGACGACCGAGGTTTGTCCGCATCATCTGCTGCTGACGGACGAGGCCTGCGCCGGTTACGACCCGAATTTCAAGATGAACCCGCCGCTGCGCAGCTCGGCGGACGTGGCCGCGTGCGTCGAGGGCCTGCGCGACGGCACGATTGACTGCCTGGTGACCGACCACGCGCCGCACAGCGATCAGGACAAGGAGCTGGGCTTTCAGGAAGCGCCCTTCGGCATCATCGGGCTCGAGACCGCCCTGGGGCTTTTTATCAAGGCGCTCATCGAGCCAAAGGTGCTGGATTGGCCAAAGCTGATCGCGGCGCTCTCGACTCGCCCGGCTAAGCTGCTGGGCGTTCCCGGCGGCACACTCCGGCCTGATTCACCGGCAGACGTGACGCTGATCGATTCGCAACGCGAGTGGACCGTGGACGTCGCGCAAATGCGCTCCAAGAGCCGTAACAGCCCGTTTCACGGCTGGCGGCTGCGCGGCAAGGCGGTCGGCACGATCGTCGGCGGAACGCTGCGGTATCAGGAAGGCCTGCGGATCGAGGCGTAGCCGCTGCCTGCGGCCCCCGCGCTGCGCTGGTCGCGCTGCCGCTCGCGACTCAGCACGCGGCAAGCGATAATCTCCAGTTCGTGCCCACGCTCGCGATCGAGAATCTGCACACTTATCTTGACCTCGGCCAGCCCGAGCCCGGTCGCGCCGTCAACGGCGTCTCGCTGGCACTCGAGCACGGCCGCACGCACGCGCTGGTCGGCGAATCTGGCTGCGGAAAAAGCCTGACCGCGCTTTCGATCCTGCGGCTGCTGCCCGCAAAGGCGCGCATCGTCGGCGGGCGAATCTGCCACAACGGCCAGGACCTGCTGACGCTCTCGCAATCGGCGCTGCGCAAGCTGCGCGGCGACCGCATCGCGATGATCTTTCAGGAGCCGATGACCAGCCTGAACCCGGTGCTGCGGATCGGTGCGCAGTTGGCCGAGCCGCTGCACCTGCATCGGCGGCTGGGCCGCGGCGCGGCGCAGCAGCGCGCCATGACGCTGCTGACGCAAGTGGGCATCCCGGACGCGGCCCGCTGCGCCGCCGCGTATCCGCACGAGCTTTCCGGCGGCATGCGGCAGCGCGTCATGATCGCGATGGCGTTGGCGTGCGAGCCGGACGTGCTGATCGCCGACGAGCCAACCACTGCCCTCGACGTCACCACGCAGGCGCAGATTCTGAAGCTGCTACGCGAGCTGCAGTCCCGCAACGGCATGGCGATCCTGCTGATCACGCACGATCTGGCGGTGGTGGCGCAGGGCGCGTATGACGTCTCGGTGATGTACGCGGGGCGGATCGTGGAGACCGCCCCGACCCGGCGACTGTTCACGGAGGCAGCGCATCCCTACACGCGCGGGCTGCTGCGGAGCAC
>CAZHTF010000112.1:0-8256 GCA_964535305.1 uncultured Planctomycetales bacterium
GGGCAGGGCAGGTAGTTGTATTCCGGGCTGCGCAGGAAGCCGAAGCCATCGGGCAGAATCTCCAACACGCCTTCGCCGTAGAGCAGCCCGTTCTGGTTGATGCGGCGTTTCAGAATCTGGAAAATCAGGTCCTGCTTGGGCAGTCCGACGTAATCCTCGATGCTCTCGGCCTTGGCGACCTCGTGCAGCTCCTGCACGCTCATCTTCTGCAGATCCGTGATGTGCAGCTCGCCGCGTTTGACGCGCTCGTACTTCTCGTGCGTGTCGCTGTCTATCGCCGGGGCTTCTTTGCCCTCGGCCGATCCGCCCGCAGCGGGGCGCTCGCCGTCGCCACCGGCGGCCGGCGCGGCGCTGGCGGGCGGCGCGTCGCTCTCGACGAACTTGCTCTCGGCTTCTTCAACGTGCGCTTCGATCGCGGCGTCGCCCACTTCGGGCATGCTCTCAATTACGTCTTGCAGCTTCTTCTTGCCGCGCGTGCGCGGCGTCACCTTCGCCATTGCCGAAACTCCAGGAGATCAGAGACTACTTCGAAATGTCGTCTTCCTCGCGTCACGGCGCCCGACGGCCGTCTTTGACGCGGAAGATCAATCTGTCGAGTGTCGAGCGACCACGCTCTCGAGGATCCCGCGCACCGGTGCTGCCAATTGCTCGGGTGCGCCCTCGTTTACGATGACAAACTCACTGCGGGAGCGTTTGTCTTCCAGCGGCATCTGCCACGATTCCCGCTGCCGCATTTGCTGCCGATCCCACCCACGTTCCTGCTGCACGCGTTCAAGCCGGGTCGCTTCGCGCGCCTCAACTAACACGACGGTATCACAGAGCCGGTCCAGGTTGCTTTCAAAAAGAAGCGGGGAGTCAAGAATGATGGCTTTGACCGCCGAGTCCTGGTTGCCGAGCCGGATCATATGCTCGCGAAGCTCGGCGATCAAGGGATAAACCAGGGCCTCCAATCGCGCCTTGGCATCCGCGTCGGCGAAGATCACCTGCGCGATCCGCCTGCGATTCGGCTCGCCGGTCGGCAGCGTAATGTCCTGCCCCCAAAGCGCTTGCAGCTTGGAAAGCACCTCGGGCCGCCGCAGCACCTGGTGATTCAGCGCGTCGCTGTCAATCACCAGCGCGCCCAGCCGCGCAAATTCCGCCGCCACGCGCGACTTGCCCGCGCCGATCCCGCCGCAAATTCCGATCACCGCTTTGGGCCCGCGAGCAGGCATGCCAGTCTCTGAGATTCCACGTCCTTCAAGAACGGAGACGTGCGGCAGCCAGGCGGTAAGACGCCGGACGACGCGAGAGTCTATCGGCACCGCGGTCGGCATCCAAGCACGTCGCCGACGCCGTCCGCGCAAAAATCATACGCTGGCCGACGGTTGTCAAGCGCATTCTGGCCTGTAAGCTCACGAGCGGTCCGACGCTCTCGGGCCGTTCATCGAATACCGACCACGCGAGCAGGCGACCTGATGGCTACCCCGATCCGCGTTCTGATTGCCAAGATTGGACTGGATGGTCACGACCGCGGCGCCAAGCTGATTGTGCGGAACTTGCGCGACGCCGGCCACGAAGTCATTTACACCGGACTCTGGCAGACGCCCGCCGCAACCGTCCACGCAGCTCTGCAGGAAGACGTCGACGTGCTCGGCGTCAGCCTGCTTTCCGCCGCACACATGACCATCATGCCCGAGCTGGTGCGGCTTTGCGGACAGTACGGACTGCGGGACACCGCCGTGGTGGTCGGCGGAATCATTCCCGAGCAGGACAAACCCGCGCTTGCCGCCGTCGGTGTGCACGGCGTGTTCACACCCGGGACGCCCATGAGCGTCGTCGTCGATTCCGTCCGCGCGCTGGGGCAAGCTCGGCGAGAGAAGCTCGCCCACGCCGCGGATCCGCCGGACGTTCGCACACCCGCGGGCCTGGCCCGCGCCATCAGTCGCATCGTGCAGCAGCCGGCCAGCGGCCCGAGCGCGACAACCGCACCATCGGACAGCACCAAGCCCGCGAGCGCAAACGTGCGCATCGGCGTGACCGGCTCACCCGGCGTGGGCAAGAGCACCTTCATCGGCCGTCTCGCGCGAAACCTCCGCAGCCGCGGCCGGCGCGTCGCCGTCATCGCCGTCGACCCGACCAGCCCGCTCTCGGGCGGCTCCGTTCTCGGCGATCGCTTGCGGATGATGTCCGCTGAGCCGGATGACGGGCTGTTCGTTCGAAGCCTTTCGTCCGCAGGGCAGCCCGGTGGCCTGGCACCGCACACCGCGGAAATCGCGCAGCTCTTCGCGTCGGCCGGGTACGAGATCGTGCTGATCGAGACGGTGGGCGCTGGGCAGAACGACGTGGATGTCCGCAACGTCGCCGACGAAGTACTGCTGATCCTGATGCCCAGCAGCGGCGACGAAGTTCAGTTCGCAAAAGCCGGCGTGGTCGAAATCGCCGGCGGCTTCGTGGTCAACAAGTCTGACCTGCCCGGCGCGGACAACACCATCCGCGAGCTGCGCAGCACGCTGGAAGACCAGCGCCCGATCTGGACTGTCAGCGCTTTGCGCGGCGAGGGGCTGGACCAGGTCGCCGATTGGGTTGTCGCCAAGCTCTAGTGCGGAATCCCAGTCAGCGGACTGAGCTGATGGGCTAGCTCGCGCCGCGGGCCCAGCGCAGATCGTCGAGCACCTCGACGTCCTGCACTTCTGCGATCGGCTGGCGCTGCTTGAAGTTCGAACCGAGCGGATAGAAATACTCGGCGGGCGCCGCGCCGGAAGCCGCGACACGCACGACGATGCCGCGCGCGTGCACCAGCAGCAGCGTGCCGTCGTCGATCGCTTCGTTCGGGCGAAATACCTGCAGCGGGTCACTGCGCTTATTGATGTCCTGCACGTACGCGATCAGCTCGCCATTCAGCGATGTCGTCCCCACCAGCACCAGCTTGTCGGCATTCGGGCGCGGGTCCGCCGGCCGCACAACTTCCACCGGGCGCGTCTCGCTCGGCCGCGTCGTCGGCGGGGCCTGCACCACCGGCGGCGGCGGGCTGTATTTCTTGAACATGTTCACCGCCAGCACCGGCGCGTACGCGTCAACGCTCTGAATCACCGGCGGCTGGCGCAGCTCTGGCATCGATCCGGCCGGCAGGTGCGGCGCGGCTTCCAGCTTCGGCAGACACAGCGTGGTCGCCACGAACGAGATATCCAGCATCTCGCTGGGTTTCGCGGTCTTTCCGGGCTTGTCGGTCTGCTCGTCGCCGCGCAGGCTCAGCGATTCCAGCCGCACCAGATAGGGTCGCTGGTAGAAATCCGCGAGAAATCCGAGCACGCCGGGCAGTTGTCCGCGGACGCGCACCTGCAGCGGCACTTCGATGACGCCGGTCTTGCGGTCGCGGCGTATCGAGCGCGGGCTGATGCTGCGCTGCTCCATCAGGCGATGCCGATCCAGCAGGGCGGCGATATCGCCCAGGAAGCGCAGCTGCGTTTCCCCGGCGTCGATCGAAAGCGTCTGTGCGGTGCGCGCCTGCCAGCGCTGCTTGGCGTCGCGATTGGCCTTGATCACGTCCTGCAGATCGACGCGCTGCGTGCGGGCCTGCTCCAGCGAGTTGCTGAGGGAATTGAAGGGGCGCACCACGCTGAATTGCAGCGCCTCCCAGCCCAACAGGCCGCTCACCGCCAGCCCGACCGTATAAGACAGTAGCTTTTCGCGTCGGGTCATACGCGCAGCCGCTCCTTGCGCTCTTTGGCGCGCTTGGGCGCGTCGGCCTGGAATTGCTGCAGTGGGAGAATATCGACCGTCACTTCGACACGCCCCTTGAAGCCCGACTCGGCCGCCAGCGTCTCACGCCAGGGGCCCAGCTTGGCCTCGTAGAGCTGCTGGCGATTGGCGGTCTGCTCGTTCAAACGGTTCACGAAATCGCGGGCCACGGTCCACTCGCTGCACAGCAGATCGAGCGTGATGCGCCCGTTGCGCTGATTGGCGCTCAGCGAGCGCACCAGCGATTGCTTACCCGGGCCGATCAAGCACTGCGTGATCAGCAGCGCATGATCGATCCACAGCGCCTGCAGCGACGCCGTGTCCCAGTCGTCGATCTCCTCAGTGTTGCCGCGCAGACTCAGCAGCGCCTTGGCCTCGGCGCGGAGCTTTTCGACCTGCTCATTCAGCAGCGACAGCTCGCGCTGCCGCTCGACATACGCGTAAGCCGTGCTGGCGATCGCGATCAGCGCCGCCGCGCCGCTGACCAGCGCCAATGCGCGGACGCGCTGATTGAGCGTATCACGCGAGGAGACCGGCTTCTTGGGGTTCAGGAAGTCGATCTCGCGCAGCCCATCGCGCGCCAGGCTCCAGGCCGCACCGATCGACGCCGAGAACGAGCGCAGCTTGGGTGCATCGACCGGCGCGATCCGCAGCGGCCCGCTTGGATCGAACAGCTCGGTCGTCAGCCCGAAGCGCTGCTCGACCGCGCTGACCAGCTCATTCTCCAGGCCGGTCCCGCCAGCGATCACAATGCGATCGATGCTGGCCTTGGTCTCGGTGGCGCGATAGGCCTGCAAGGTGCGCGTGATCTCGACCAGCAACTCGTTGACCGCGGCGTCCTCGGCTTCTTCCGAGAATTCCACCACCGCCAGCTCACCCTTCGACGATACGCGGCTGTCTTCGCTCCACTCGCTGGCCGCCGAGGCCACGCTGACATTGGCCGAGCGTGAAAAGGCCAGCACCCCGTCGCGAAACACGTCGATCTCGGTGGTCAGCGGGCCGACATCGACGAACAGCACGCGCTTATCGCGCAGCTCCTCGATCCGCGAAAGCCCGATCAGGTTCGAATACGGCCGCAACCCGATGCTGCTGGGCTTCAGCCCCGCCGCGCTGCACACCGCGTTGATCCGCTCCAGCACGTCCAGCCGGGCCGCGGCCAGCAGCACCTCGGTGACCAGCCCTTTTTCGTCGCGCTGCAGCACGGCGAAGTCGATCTGTGCCTCGTCGAGCGGGAAAGGCAGCTCCTTCATCGCCTGAAAACGCACCGCCGCCGGCAGCTCCAAAACCGGCGTGGGCGGCAGCGTCAGGCGGTTGATCACCGCCCGCTCGCGCGGCACATCCACGACGCACTGCTTGAATCGCAGCCGATGCCGCTTCAGGCAATCGGCGATGAACGCCCCCAACGCCTGCGGATTCTCACTGTCCGTCCCGGCGGGCAAGCGGTTCGAGTGCGCATCGTCCAACACGATCGAGCCGCCGCCGGTGCGGGCCGCGACCAGCCGCACGGCGCGCTTGTCCCAGTCGATGCACAGCGTCTTACGCGAGAATCCCAGCACGTTGCCCTTCCTAATCGCTCTAGCGCTCCGCGACAACCACCGTATCGTCATCGATCGGCCAGGCGCGGCCCAGGCTCGTCAGATCGCGGTAATACTTCACCTGCGGCATCGGCCCGACCAGCTCGACGATCCACTCGAAGCGCCGCGCCGCCTTCACATGATCGGCATAGCCGATCGTCTCCACGTGAAATTGATACGACTTGGTCGTGATCCACGGCGCAATCCGCTTGAACACCCCCGGCGGAACCGCGCCGCTCACCAGCGGCCAGGCCGTCGTACGCAACGCCTCCGGCGTCAGCCGCTGCCGCGCATCGATGATCGCGGCCAGCGCATCGGGCGTCATCCCCGGTATCAGCGCCAGCACTCGCGCCGGCGCCGTGTTGACATTGATCAGGCCCACCAGCGGCGCATTCGCCTGCTGAATCGGACGCGTGGAGAAGCGATCCATGATCACCGGCATCTCTTCCGCCGTGATCGGACTGGTTCGCAGCACCGACTTGTCCGGACCGCTGGGCTGCGCACCGGGATTGCCGGGACGCGGCGCGCCCGGGCCGCGACCCGCGCCGGGCGATGGCATCTGCGGCGACGTGGGCGGAACACGCACACCAGGCGGAGGCTGAACCCCTGGCGGCAACTGCACGCCTGGAGGAAGCTGAACGCCAGGCGGAAGCTCCGCACCCGGCGGAAGCTGGGGCTGTCTCGGTTCGTCGCGCTTCGGCTCGTCACGCTTGTCCGGCTCTTCTCGCGGTTCGCCGGATTCGTCCTTTGGTTCTTCGGGCGGTTGCTCTTCGTCCTTCTTGGGTTCGTCCTGTGGGCGTTCCTGCGAGCGCGGACCGCCGCGCTTGAAGCGCTCGCCCTTTGGTTCTTCGCGCCGCGATTCCTGCTCCTGTTCGCCGCGGGCGCGCTCTTCTTCGAGGCGCTGCGCGTCCGCGTCATCCGGCCGGGCCGCGGCGCCCTCAGGCGTCAGCCCGGACTCTTCGGACGATGGCGCCTGGATCGGTTGGCTGTCCTCGGCGCCCTCGTCGGAGGCGAATAGCTCCGCCGGGCTGGCGAGCTGCTGGAAATTGAACCCCTGCGACTTCAGATCGAGGATGAACTGGATCGACGCCTGGCTCAGCTCGCCCTCTTGGATGAGCTTGCTGATCTGCTCGTCTATGTACTCCTTGGCGCCGTTCAGGTTGATCCGCGGTTTGTTATCCAGCGCGGTGTCCGCGTCGCGTGCCCAGACCGTCAGGAACGGGGCCACGCCGTGGTTCAGCACGCCGTCGGCATTGTCGTACGTCGGGGGCGTGAGTTCGCCGTCGTCTTCGTTCGCGTCCAGCACGCCGTTGCGATTGGTGTCTTCGCCGTACAGCACGGCCGCGTTGAAGCCCTTGATCAGCAGCAGTTCCTCAATCGTGTCGAGCGGGGCGTTCTTGGTGCGGTAGGGCGGCTTGAGCGTGTTGTAGTAGGTGTCTTCGGCGCCGCCGCTGCCGCGCGGATCGCTGTCAGCGTCGCGCCAATCCAGCAGTGCGTCGATCAGCTCCTGCGGCGTCTGCACACCCAGCTCGAACAGCAGCGGCGTGAGCAGTTGGTTGATCTGCGTTTCGCTGGCGGCGTTCAGATTGAGCTTGCCGGATTCGGGCGTCACGCCGAAGCGGATCGTGCCCTCCGGCCCGTCCAGCTGTAGCCCGACAACCGCGTAGCGCCAGGCGCGGGCAGCGGGCGTGGCGCTTTCCAGCAGATCGCGCCGCGAGCCGGCCTTGCGGACCGGGTCATTTTCGCGATCAAACTGATCGGCGTGCACCAACCCGAAGCGAAAGCGGCCGGGAACGTCGTACCAGGCGCTGCGATCGTCGCGCGCGGCCCGCAGCGTCGCGATCACTTCTTCGAACCCGGACTCCGCCGCCAGCCGCGCCTGCTGCGCGTTGGCGTAGGCGATCATGCCGGAGGTCTCGGCCCGAACAAAGAAGATGAAGCTGGTCATCGCCAGCGCCAGCAGACCGACCATCACCAGCACCACCGGCAACAGAAAGCCGCGCCGCGTGCCTCTCACTTGCTCTCCTCCTGCACGCCGAGCTGCTCGCTGAACTGCTTGCCGACGCGCTGCACGCGCGAGCCGAAGAAGCGGTCGGCCGCCGGAATTCGGACAATTACGCTGTAGCGGTCGAGCGGGTCGAACGTCTCGGCGCCGAGCGGGTAGTCGCTGATCGGAAATGCCTCCAGATCGCGATCTTCGAGCTCGTCGGCGCTGGCGGGCTTGAAGCCGACCGTCACCAGCACGAGCTGCGGCAGCGAGTTGCCCTCGGTGATGTCCCACTTCACATCCCACTCGACTCCATCAAAGTAGCGGAATTCCAGGTATTTCAGCTCGCTGGACCAGATGTCCGTGCGGACTTCGAGCGGGTCGTCTTCCTTGACGACGAACTGATTGAGCGTCGATTTCTCCGTGCGGAAGATGCCGTTCACGACCGGCTCGCCGCCCTCGCCGCGGTCGTCCTGATTCACCGAGAGCTCGTACGTGATCTGCAGCAGATCGTGTCGTGCCGGCGGCAACTGCTCCGATGCCCGATAGAAACGGTATTGCTCCGGCGCCGGCATCGCGCTGCTCAAGAACGTCAGCGAGCGGCGGTCGCCCGCCAGCCGCTGCTCAACGGGAAAGCCGAGCTGCTCCATGCCGACGCAGCCGCGAATCTCGCTCGCCAGCCGCTCGAGCACTCCGCGGGCAAGCTGCATGCGCTCGGCCCGCATGCTGGCCTGATCGCGAGCCGCGAGCGTCTGCCAGAAGAAAGTGGTCAGGGCCGCCAGCAGCACGACCATCAGCGCGATCGAGATCAGCACTTCCATCAGCGTCAGCGCCGCCGCGAGGTGGCTTCGCGCGCGTCGCGCACGTCGCGATTGCCGGCCGCGCGCTTCTGCCACCGGGGGGTTCCTTGCGCCGCGGCTCATGGCGTGCCCCGGCTTCCGCCGCGCGGTGCCGGCCGCTCGCGCTTGCCCTCTTCGC
>CAZHTF010000113.1:0-8180 GCA_964535305.1 uncultured Planctomycetales bacterium
TGCAGACTCGCAGGTCCGGCAGCTCGCGCGGCGTGACCGGCGGGAAACGCGTGTCGTGTGTCGCGGCTTTGCGCGCGGCGCTGCAGAGCGCTTCGGAAAATGTGAAGGTCGCGTCGAGCGTGCCGATGCAGCCGCGGAGCGCGCCGAATTTCCGCAGCGTGACGAACACGCCGCCGAACGCGGGCGGCGTTGGGCAATCCGGCGGCGGCGGGGTAAGCGATGTGCGGCGAACGACGTGCTCGACCACGTCGCGCGCGTACGCCAGCCAGCGACGATCAAGCTGGTCGATTGTCATGAGCCACCCGCATCGTAGCACGGTCGCTGCGATCAGCCGAGCGTGACGCGGCTCGTGAAGCGTTTGAAACTCGGGCGGCGCGCTGGAAAGTTGGGGCTGTGGCGCTATGATGACCGCACGGATTCGCATTCGCTTGGAGCGCAACTCGCATGGCGCAGATGACCCTTCCGGTGCAGCGCGGCTTCGGTGAAAGCAGTCGTGTGGACGCTTGGTGGACGCAGCCGCTGGCGGTGTTCCTGGGGCTGACGGCGTTTTTGATTTACGCGAATTTTCGCGTGTTTGAGGGCGACCATTACTACAGCGGGCACGCCGCTGGTCAGGCGGTCAACGCGGTCACCAACTACCTGACGCCCTTCTATTCGCCGCTGGTGTTTGAACAGCCCGGCAAGCCGCCCAGTCATCACGCCTGGCTGGGGGCCAAGCCGGAGTGGCTGCCGTGGTTCATCTCGCCGGCGGCGCTGATTCTGATTTTCCCTGCGGGCTTTCGCTTCACGTGCTACTACTATCGCGGCGCGTATTACAAGGCCTTCTGGATGGACCCGCCCTCGTGCGCCGTCGGCGAGCCGCGGAAAAAATACCTGGGCGAAAACTACTTCCCGCTGATCATCCAGAATATTCATCGCTACTTCCTCTATTTCGCGATCGCGTTCATCTTCATCCTGGCATACGACGCCTGGAACGGCTTCTGGTTCAACCTCGGCACGCATCGCGACCCGCAGTGGCGCTTCGGCGTGGGCGTCGGCACGCTGGTGCTGACGCTGAACGTCGTCCTGCTCGGCGCGTATACGCTCGGTTGCCACTCGCTGCGGCACCTGGTCGGCGGCGGCCGCGACGTCTTCTCCGGCTCGCCCACGCGGCACAAGCTGTATTGCGGCGTGAGCTGCCTGAATCGCCGACACATGATGTGGGCCTGGTTCAGCCTCGTCTGGGTGGCCTTCACGGACACGTACGTGCGGCAGATCGCATCCGGCGGCTGGACGGATTGGCACATTATCTTCTGACGCAGCGCGATTGCCCTGGGCCGCTCGAAGCGACCGGCACTGCGATTGCCCCGCACCCAGAAACGGATTGACCGTCATGGCTGAGATGAAAACGTTCGAATGCGATGTGCTGGTGATCGGCGCGGGCGGCGCCGGGCTGCGGGCCGCGATCGAGGCCTCGGCCCGCGGCGTCAAGGTCATCTGCGTCTGCAAATCACTGCTCGGAAAGGCGCACACGGTCATGGCCGAGGGCGGCGTCGCCGCCGCGCTCGCCAACGTCGACGATCGCGACGGTTGGAAGGTGCACTTTGCCGACACGATGCGCGGTGGGCAATACCTGAACAACTGGCGCATGGCGGAGCTGCACGCGCAGCAGGCGCCCGAGCGCGTACGCGAGCTCGAAGCCTGGGGCGCGCTGTTCGATCGCACCAAGGACGGTCGCATTCTGCAGCGAAATTTCGGCGGGCACCGCTATCCGCGCTTGGCGCACGTCGGCGACCGCACCGGCCTGGAGATGATCCGCACGCTGCAGGATCACGGCATCCACCAGGGCATCGATTTTCACATGGAGGTAACAGTCTTCCGCCTGCTCAAGGATGGCGAGCGTGTCTGCGGCGCGGTCGCGTACGACCGCGAGCTGGGCTACTTCCGGCTTTACAAGACCCGCGCAATCGTGATCGCCACCGGCGGGATCGGCCGGGCCTTCAAGATCACCAGCAATAGCTGGGAGTACACCGGCGATGGGCACACGCTGGCCTACGACGCCGGTGCCGAAATCATGGACATGGAATTCGTCCAATTTCACCCGACGGGCATGGTCTGGCCGCCGAGCGTGCGCGGCATCCTGGTGACCGAGGGTGTGCGTGGCGAGGGCGGGCGGCTCTTGAACAACAAGGCCGAGCGCTTCATGTTCAGCGACATTCCCGAGTTGTACAAGAACCAGGTCGCCAAGGACGACGCCGAAGGCTGGCGCTACGTGCTGGGCGACAAGAACGCGAATCGCCCGCCGGAGCTGTTGACGCGTGATCACGTGGCCCGCTGCATCAATCGCGAGGTGAAGGAAGGGCGCGGCAGCCCGCACGGCGGCGTGTTCTTGGACGTCGCCTGGATTCAGGGGCAGAAGGACGCATCGGGCAAGACCATCGATTCGGCCTATATCCAGCGCAAGCTGCCCAGCATGTATCACCAGTTCAAACAACTTGCGAACCTGGACATCACGCGCGAGCCGATGGAGGTCGGCCCGACGACGCACTACGTGATGGGAGGCGTACGCGTCGACGGCGACACGCAGATGTCCAACGTGCCGGGGCTATTCGCCGCTGGCGAAGCCGCCGCCGGACTGCACGGCGCCAATCGTCTGGGCGGAAACTCGCTCTCGGACCTGCTCGTGTTTGGCAAGCTCGCCGGCGAGCACGCCGCCAAGTATGCGCAGTCGAACACCGCCGGCCGCATCGCGGATGCCGACGTGCAGGCCGCCGAGCAGTGGGCGCTTGAGCCGCTGGAGCGCGGTGGTCCGAACGCGGAAGGTCCCTACCAGATTCAGGCTGCGCTGCAGGAAATGATGCAGGATTTGGTGGGCATCGTGCGGCGTGAAGATGAAATGGCTCGGGCGCTAGAGGGCATCGCCAAGCTGCGGCAACGGGCGACTCGCGCCAAGGCCGAGGGCAATCGGCAATACAACAACGGCTGGCATACCGCCCTCGACCTGCATCCTTTGTTGACGGTCTCCGAGATGATCACGCGCGCGGCGCTGGAGCGCAAGGAGAGCCGCGGGGCGCAGTTCCGCGAAGATTTCCCGACGAAATCGGACGACTGGGGCAAGCACAACCTGGTGCTGCGGCGTGCCGCGGATGGCTCGATGAGAGTCGAGAAGCGCCCGCTGCCGCCGCTGCGCGACGACCTGAAGCGCGTGATTGAAGAGAACAAGTAGCGCAGCGTGTGCGGCCACGCCGTCGCGGCGGGCGAACTGGAGGCTTGAATGTCGAACGTCACGCTGCGGATCTGGCGCGGCGACAAGAGCGGTGGGGATTTTGTCGATTACTCGACCAGCTTCGAAGAGGGCATGGTCGTGCTCGACGTGGTGCACAAGGTGCAGGCCGAGCAGGCCAACGACCTTTCGGTACGCTGGAACTGCAAGGCCGGCAAGTGCGGTTCGTGCAGCGCCGAGATCAACGGCACGCCCAAGCTGATGTGCATGACGCGCATGGACACGCTCTCGGTCGATCAGCCGATCACGCTCGAGCCGATGCGGGCCTTTCCGCGCATCCGCGACCTGGTGACGGACGTGACATTCAATTTCCGCGCCAAGCAGATGATCAAGCCCTTCCGCCCGCGCACGCCGGACGCGCCCGACGGCACCTGGCGCATGCAGCAGCAGGACATCGAGCGCGTGCAGGAATTCCGCAAGTGCATCGAGTGCTTCTTGTGTCAGAACGTGTGTCACGTGCTGCGCGACCATCACAAACATGAGGAGTTCATTGGGCCGCGGCTGCTGGTTTACGCCGCGGCGCTGGAGATGCACCCGCTCGACACGCAGGATCGCGTCGCAGATCTGCAGAAGCGTGATGGTATCGGTTATTGCAACATCACCAAGTGTTGCACCAAGGTCTGCCCGGAGCACATCACCATCACGGACAACGCCATCATCCCGCTCAAAGAGCGCGTCGTGGACGAGTTCTACGACCCGCTGACGCGGCTGTTCCGCATCTTCCGGCCGAAGCGCGAAGGCTGAGCGGCGCGCGGGTCTTCGTCAAGAGCCTCAAGCCGCGATAGGCTGGGCGCATGCCGCGCGTGTTTATCAGTGTCGCCGAAGATTCCGCCGACGTGCACGCGGCCTCGCTGGTTCGAGCGGCTGCGGCACTGCTGCCGGGTGTGACATTTGCCGGGTTGACCGGGCCGCGGCTGGGGGCCCTGGGCGTCGAGACGGTCGATGACCTGAGTGCGCACGCCGCGATGCTCACGGGCGTCATCGGGTTGGCCGGGCGTGCATTTCGCGCGATCCGCCGCATAGAGGCCGATTGGTCGTCGCGCCGGCCGGATGTGCTGCTGCTGCTCGATTCGCCTGAGCTGCACCTGCGGCTTGCGGCGCGAGCGCGGCAGCGCGGCATTCCAGTGCTGTACTACATCGCGCCCCAAACGTGGGCCTCGCGCTCTGGGCGCAATCGAAGGATCGCGCGCGATGTCGATCGGCTGGCGTGCATCCTGCCGTTCGAAGAGGCCTACTTCCGCTCCGCTGGCGTGCAGGCCGAGTACGTCGGGCATCCGCTCTTTGAGCAGCTCGCGCGCGAGCGGCCGAATCCGCAGCGCGTCGCCGAGCTGCGCCGCGCCGCGCCGAGCAGCGATTTGCGCACACTCGCCGATGCGCCGCTGGTCGCACTATTGCCAGGCTCGCGCAGGCAGGTGATCGCCAGCATGCTGCCGCTGCAACTGGCGGTGATCGAGCGGCTGAACGATCTTCGCGCGGCGCAGCGCGACGCGGGCAGCGCCGAGCGGGTCGCGGGCGCGACGGTGCGCGTGGCGATCTCGGCAGTCGATGACCGCCGCGCGCAGCAGATCCGCGAGATTCTCGGCGGCTGGTCGCATCTGGCCGCGGCACGTGACGCGCAGATGATCGTCGACGACAACGCCAGCCTGTTGTCGGCGGCTGACCTGGTGCTGGTTGCATCGGGGACGGCGACGCTGCACGTGGCGGCGTATCGCCAACCGATGATCGTGATGTACGACGCCGGCCCGCTGCTGGGCATCGGCCATCGCCTCGCCGGCCGCGCGATCGTGAACACGGCACATCTCTCGCTGGTGAACATCCTCGCCGGCCGCCGAATCGTGCCGGAGTTCATGCCGCGCGTGCCAGATTTGGGCGACCTGGCCCGCGTCGCGGCGCAACTGCTCGCGGATCGCGCCTGGCGCGAGCTGATGATCCGGCAGATCGACGAAATCGTCGCCCCGCTCGAGCGCACCCATCCATCCCAGCGCGTCTGTCAGCTCGTCGCCGAGCTGCTCCAAGGCGCGCCCGCCGCGAAGACTGCGCCAGGCACGGCGGCGACACGGTAGCGCGGCTGCGGCTTGCTCAGCTCTCAAGACACAGGAAAGGCGACGCGCTGGCCTTGATCTCCGCATAGGGCAGCAGTTCGGCGTTGAGGTGTTCGGCGTCGGGCGGGAGGAATGTGGTCTGGCGCATGTGCACCAGCTCGTGCCAACTGTCGCCGGTTGCCGCGCCCCAGCGTCGCAGCGGCCCACGGATATCCAGCGATACGCTGCGCTTGACCAGGCAGGGCTCGACGCCGCATCATCCAAGTGCACGTGCAGCTCGGGGTTATCAACGCAGTCGGCGATCATGTGCGCAAAGCGCTCCGAGAGCAGCTCGTAGCCGGCTGCATTCCCGTAGATCACCAGCTCCATTTCCGGCCGCGGCGTGGCGAACACCAGCCGCTCGATCACCTTCAGCCGGGCCGGGGCGTGCGGCGTACGCGCCGCGGGTAGGATCACAACCCGCATGCTGTGCGAGGTCGGATCGATCGCCCGCAGGTGCACATTTCGGCGAGCGCGCTTGGCGCTGCTGAGCGCATCGCGCACGTAGCGGTATCCGTCAACATCGCCCAGCACCCAGACATCCGTCTTACACTCGTAGAAGTCCGGGCATTCGTACGACATCTGCCCGCGAATGAAATACACGTGCCGTACCGCCGACTGACGGCGGAACTTGATGATCCGCGGAGCGGCCGCAGCGGGTTGCGGAAGCGGTGCCGACATTCGGTTCCGTCGTTTTACCAGAGGTGAACCGAGGCCTTTCCAGTATACGTGGCGCGGCAAGCGGGTTTCAACGGCGGATCGGCGACCGCGGCCTTTCGAATCACGCGGCGGACCCGCCGTCGCAGACTGGCTCGCCCTCACTGGCCGTCAAGGCCGCGAACAGGCGCGAGAGCCGCGCTGTCACTGGCCCGACCTGGCCATTGCCGATCACGCGGCCGTCGACGCGCGTCACGGCGGCCAGCTCGCCCATGGTGCCGGTGCAGAACATCTCGTCGGCGCGGTACACCTCGGCCTGCGACAAGTCGCGCTCGTCGCACGAAATCGCATTTGCCCGGCACAAATCCAGCACGACCTGCCGCGTGATGCCCTCCGGGCAGGCGACCAGCCGGCTGGTGCTCAGCCGGCCCGCCGTCACGATGAACACGTGCGTCGCGTTGGTCTCGGCGACGAAGCCGCGTTGATCGAGCATCAGCGCGTCATCCGCCCCGGCGCTGATGGCCTCCAGCTTCGCCAGAATCGATTGAATCAGATTGCAGTGGTGGATCTTGGGGTCCAGGCAATCGGGCGGAAAACGCCGAACGCTGCTGGTGATCAGCGTCAGTCCGGCCTTGCTGTAGACCGGCGGCTTGTGCTCAGCGAGCACGATCAGCGTCGGGCCGGCGGTATTGAGGCGCGGGTCCATGCCGCTGGTGTACTTCACGCCGCGGGTGAGCGTGAGCCGGATGTGCACGCCGTCGCGCATCTGATTGGCGGCCAGTGTTCGGCGGATCTGCTCGATGATCTGCTCGTCTGAGGGGATTTGGGCGAATGCAAGCGCCCGGGCCGAGTTTCGCAGCCGCTCCAGGTGCTCGCGCAGTTTGAAGATGCGGCCGTTGTAGAGCCGCAGGCCCTCCCAGACGGCGTCGCCGCCCTGCACGGCGGAGTCGAACGGGCTGATGCCGGCCTGGTCGCGGTGCGTCAGCTTGCCGTTGATGTTGACCAACAGATCGCGGTTCTTTTCGTTGAATTGCTGCTGCACGGGCCGGCTCCTGGAGCTGCATTGCCGGCAGTTTATTGCATTTTGTTGCGGTTTGTGCCCACACGCCTTGGCCGTAGGACGCGAAGCGCCGCCGCCGAACCGAGCGAGCGCGGCTGAAAGCGCTTGCGACGCTGCGCGGGTTGAACGCTCCGCATCGTGTTCCGCCGCGGAAATCCCGCCCGGTGGGCTTCTCAACAGCGAGGATTGCAGTACACTGCCTCGTCCGCGACTGGCGCGGTTTTCTCTTGATTTGGCACAAGCTCGGCGTGGTGGTCGGAGATACCGCCGCTGCAGGTTGAGGGCACGTACCGGGAGGTTGTTGGGAATGCACTGGTTAACACCGCTTCGTCACGCGGTCGTCGGCACCGCGCTGCTTCTGGGTCTGGCGCTCGCGATTAGTCCACAGGCGTTCTCGCAGGCGGCCGCGCCGCTCGAGCAGGCGGTTTCGAAGGTTGCCGACGCCACACCCAAGGCCGCTGCGCACAAGGGCGGCGGCGAAGCGAGCCTCAAGCTTCCGGATTTGAAGAACCAGACGGTCAAGGCCGAGTTTCTGGGCCTGAGCGGGCACACCCTGCTCCTGATCGGGCTGTTGGTCTGCGCCGCCGGCCTGCTCTTTGGCGTCGCGACGTACTACCAGCTCCGCAACCTGCCAGTACACAGCTCGATGCGGGATGTGTCGGAGCTGATTTATGAGACCTGCAAGGCGTACCTGGTGCAGCAAGGCAAGTTCCTGATGATCCTGTGGGTCTTCATCACCGGCGCCATGATGGCGTACTTCGGCTGGCTCGCGCCACACCCGAACGCCGACGGCACCGTCAGCGCCGGCTTCCCGGCGTACAAGCTGGCGATCATCGTTTTCTTCAGCTTGGTCGGCATGGCCGGGTCGTACGCGGTCGCCTGGTTCGGCATTCGCGTCAACACGTTCGCCAACAGCCGCACCGCCTTCGCCAGTCTGAAGGGGCTGCCCTTCCCCTGCTATAGCATCCCGCTCAAGGCCGGCATGTCGATCGGCATGGCGCTGATCAGCGTCGAGCTGCTGATCATGCTGCTGATCCTGCTGTTCGTTCCCGGCGATCTCGCCGGCCCCTGCTTCATCGGCTTCGCGATCGGCGAATCGCTGGGCGCCGCGGCGCTGCGC
>CAZHTF010000114.1:0-8062 GCA_964535305.1 uncultured Planctomycetales bacterium
GTGTAGACCATCTGCGTGAGCCGCCGTTCGAATTTGCACACGAGCCGCCTGCTGCGCCGCGAGCCGCGACCTTCTCGGGCCACGTGCACCCGGCGATTCGTTTGAACGGCGGGCCGCACGGCGGGCTGCGGGCCGCGTGCTTTCTATTTCGCGATAAGCTCGCGCTACTGCCCGCGTTCGGAGCGTTTACCGGCGGCCATTCCCTGCGGCTGCAGCCAGACGATCGCGCGTTCGTCGTCGGGCCGGATGTGGTGCTGGACGTCTCGCCCGGGCCGCGTCCCACGCCGCGGAGGCGCGCCCGTGCCGGCTGATGCGCCAGCGCCGCGTGTGCAGCGCGCCGCGGCCGGCCGTACGTGGCGCTGGCTGCGGCGGATCGCGCTGACGCTGCTGGTGCTGTATGTAATCTGGGTGCTGCTGATCACGCTGGCGCAGCGTGTGCTGATTTTCCCGGGCTACTATTTCCTCGACGCGGCCGTGCCGGCGCCGCCGGGCGTGCAGGTGCACGAGGTGGCGCACGCGGGTGGATCGCTGGTGCTCTGGTACGCGCCGGGTGCAGGTCGCAGCGCCGCAAGCCCCGGGCCGGCGTGTCTGTACGTGCATGGAAATCTGGAAGTCAACGGTGAGCGCTGGCCGCAACTTGCCGCCTACCTGCCGCGGGGCGTGTCGCTGCTGGCGCTGGAGTATCGCGGATATCCCGGGGGCGGCCCGGGCGAGCCGAGCGAAGCGGCGCTGCGCGACGACGCGCGGGCTGCGTACGACTGGCTGGCGCAGCGCCCGGAGGTCGATCCGCAGCGGATCATCTTTCAAGGGCAGTCGCTGGGCGGCGGCGTGTTGCTCGGGCTTTCGCAGGAGCGTGTGCCGGCGGCCGTCGTGCTGACTTGCACAGCCTTCAGCGTGCAGGCCCGCGCCGCGGAACTGGGCATCCCCGCGGTGCTCTGCCGACAGCCGTTTCGAAACGACCTGGCCATCGCGCGGCTGGTGGCGCCGGTCTTGATCTTCCACGGCCGCGAAGATTTCACCATGCCGGTCTCGCACGGGCGGCGGCTGGCGGCCGCGGCGCCGCGCGCGACGCTGATCGAGAGCGACGACGATCACCGTTCGCTGCGGCCGGACTGGGAGCAGGTCTGGCGCTTTCTCGAGCAGCAGCGGATCCTGCCGGCGGAATGACGCAGCGGTCGCATGCGCTCCCGCGCCGGTCGGCGTTTGTTGCTGCCCGCCGCACCGCACTAGAATTCTGCGGATGTCGGTCTCAAGCTGCGAGATTGAGCTGCGCGTGCGATACGCCGAGGTGGATGCCTTCGGCTATCTGCATCACTCGCGTTATTTCGTCTATTTTGAGATGGGTCGCACGGAGCTGCTGCGTGTCTGCGGGCTGCGCTATCGCGACATGGAGGCCCGCGGGCTGTTTTACGTCGTAGCGCAATTGAGCTGCCGCTATCGTGCGCCGGCGCATTACGACGATCTGCTGACACTCCGCACCACGACCGAGAAGTTCTCACGCGTGCGCGTCGATCACCACTACAAGCTGCTGCGCGGCGAGACGCTGCTGGCCGAAGCCAGCACCACGCTGGTGCTGGTCGGCCGCGACGGACGGCCGACGCAGCTCCCCGACGACTGGTATGCCCTGCTCAGCGGCGCGGCGGAGGTGTAGGGCCGCGGCCTGTGGCGGATCGCGGGCCGCTCGCGTAGACTTTTCCGCTCAAACTTTCCGACGGGCTGCGTGTCCGCAGGATGGAGAAAACTCGCATGACTTGTCAAACCGTTTCGAAGATGCTCGGATTTGTCGCCGTCGCGGCGTGTTCCGCGCTGGCCCTGGCGCAGAATACGACACAGCCGACGCCCGCCGCTGCTCCGGCGGCAGCGACGCCGGCCGTTGCCGCTGCGAGCGGCAAGCCGCGGGCGACAATCGAAGTGACACAGGCGGACCAGCCGCTGGGCCGCATCGTGGTCGAGCTCGACCCTGAGTGGGCCCCGATCACCGTGCAGAATTTCGTCCAGTATGCTCAGGCCAAGTTCTACGACGGCACGATCTTCCACCGCGTCATTCCGAACTTCATGATCCAGGGCGGCGGTCATCTGCCCAACCTGGACGAGAAGAAGGAAGGCCTGCGGCCGACGATCAAGAACGAGTGGAAGAACGGGCTGAAGAACGTTCGCGGCACGATTGCCATGGCCCGCAAGGGCAACGACCCCGATTCGGCCTCGTCGCAGTTCTTCATCAATGTGGTCGACAACGCGCGGCTGGATCAGCCGCAGAGTGACGGCGCGGCGTACGCGGTCTTCGGCAAGGTGGTCGAGGGCATGGAGATCGTGGACAAGATCAAGGACACCAAGACCGTCGTAAATCCGAAGTATCCGTCGCCGCAGCCGGTCGTTCCGGAAGCGACGGTCGCGATCAAGTCGGTCACGATCTCTGACGCGCCCAGCGAGGCCCAGCTGGCCGAGTGGAGCAGGACCTGGGCGGAGCGCGTGAAAGCGATGTCCGAGCGCGAGCTGACGGAATTCCTGGCCAAGGTTGAGAAAGAGACCGGCAAGAAGGCCGAGAAGACCGCCTCAGGCCTGATGTACATCATCACCAAGGACGGCGCCGGCGAATCGCCCAAGCCGACCGACACGGTCGAAGTGCACTACACCGGCTGGCTGCTGAATGGCACCAAGTTCGACAGCTCGGTCGATCGCGGACAACCGGCGACTTTTCCGCTCAATGGCGTAATCAAGGGCTGGACCGAGGGCGTCGGCCTGATGAAGCCGGGCGAAAAACGCAAGCTGATCATCCCCCCTGACCTGGGCTACGGCGCGCGCGGCGCTCCGCCGAACATCCCGCCCAACGCCTGGCTGCACTTTGACGTTGAGCTGATCAGCATCAAGAAGTAGTGACGCGACGACTTTCCGCGCGGCGCTGCCGATCGACGCGCAGTGCCGTGCGGTGTCGATTTCTCAGGGAGAAGCACATGAGCGCCGCCGCATTGCCGCGCGTCCGTCTGGAGATCGAGCAGTCCGGCAAGCCGTTGGGCGCGATTGTGCTCGAGTTGGCGCAGGCGCAGGCGCCGCTTACGGTCGAGAATTTCCTCAAGTACGTCGACAGCGGCTTTTTCGACGGCACCATCTTTCACCGCGTGATCGCCACGTTCATGATCCAGGGCGGCGGCTACTCGGCCCTAAATCAGGCGAAGCGGAGCGGGCTGCTCGCGCCGATTCAGAATGAAGCCAAGAGTGGCTTGAAGAACAAGCTCGGCACGATCGCCATGGCCCGCACCGGCGAGCCGCACTCGGCCACGTCGCAGTTTTTCATCAACGTGGCGGACAACGAGTTTCTCGACCACCCCGGGCAGGATGGCTGGGGCTATTGTGCCTTCGGCGCCGTGGTTGAAGGGATGGACGTGGTCGAGCAGCTCAAGCAGACGCCGACGCGCGCCAGCGGCGCCATGCGTGGCGAGAAGTCCGAGCCGCTCGATCCGCCGCTGATTCGCAGCGCCCGCAGGGCCTGATCGCGGCGCTGCGCGCTCGCGCATTTCGCTGGGTGTTCAAATCGGCATCCGTTCATGGACATGCGGAGACGGACCCCGCGCGCGGCGCTGCCTGCGCTCGCCGGCGCTTCGCGTTCTGAGTTGGACCGCACGGACGCCCTCAGCGCATGCCGACGAGACAGCCGCCCGGTATCGCATGGCGGTATGGGCAGCGGTACGCGCAAACATTCCGCGCGGGGTCTGCGGCATTCTGTAAAATGCCCGAGTCGGATTCGCTCGGGGGCCTGCCCCCGATCCGGGTTCTCGCCGGAGGCCTGCCGCCGAATCGAATTCTTGTGGAGGCTTGCAGATGCAGACCACGCTCGAACGCACACTCGCCGCGGAGTTGGCCCAGCTTCGCGAGGCGCGGCAGTACAAGCAGGCCAATGAGCTGCAGGCGCCGCAGGCGCCGCGGACGCGCATGGACGGCCGCGCGGTCATCAATCTCTCCTCGAACAACTACCTGGCGCTGGCCAATCACCCTGCGGTGGTCGAGGCCGGTAAGCGGGCGATCGATCGCTTCGGGCTGGGCACGGCCAGCGTGCGCTTCATCTGTGGAACGATGTCGTGCCACCTGGAGCTGGAACGCAAGATCTGCGAGTTTCTGAATGCGCCGGCGGCGACGACGTACATCAGTTGCTGGGATGCGAACGTGGGCGTGATGCCGACGTTGGCCGCGACGCCGGAAGACGCGATCTTTTCCGACGCGCTCAATCACGCCTCGATCATCGACGCGATTCGGCTGTCGAAGGCGCAGCGTTTCATCTACAAGCACCGCGATCTTGCGGAGCTGCGGCGGATGCTGGAATCGGCGGAGGCCCGCAAGTCGCGCAACAAGCTGATCATCACGGACGGCGTTTTCAGCATGGAGGGCGACATCGCCGACCTGCCCGAGCTCAAGCAGCTCGCCAACCAGCACGACGCGCTGCTGGTGGTGGACGAATCGCACGCGACCGGCGTGCTTGGCGCCAGCGGCCGCGGGACGGCCGAGCATTTCGGCGTGCTGGGCGAAGGCACGCTGCAGATCAGCACGCTGGGAAAAGCGCTGGGCGGCGCGTGCGGCGGGTACGTGGCGGGGTCGGCGGTGGTGTGTGAGTACCTGGTGCAGAAGTCGCGGACGCAGCTCTTCAGCAACGCACTGCCACCCAGCGTGTGCTACGGCGCGCTGGCGGCGATCGAGGTGCTGATGCGCGACGGCGGGCCGCTGCTCGAGCGATTGCAGGCGAACTCGCGCTACTTGCGTGCCGGGATCGAGGCGCTCGGGCTCAGCAGCATCGCGGGCATCACGCCGATTGTGCCAGTGATGGTGGGCGAGACGGCCACCGCGATCGCGATGCAGCAGGCGCTGTTCGCCGAGGGCGTGTTCGTCAGTGGCTTTGGTTACCCGGTGGTGCCCAAGGGTGAGGCGCGGCTGCGCTGCCAGGTCTCTGCTGGTCACACCAGCGAGGATCTGGATCATTGCCTGGCGGCGTTCAAGAAGGTGGCGGAGCGATTCCCCGAAGCGCGGCGCCGGCACGCGTGAGCCGCGGCGGCGGGTGCGCGCGGAAATGTCGTGGCAGAACCGCTGGGCGTGCAACAAATCGGCGCCGCGGCAGAATACGGATTACATGAAAGCGCACGCCGATCGAAGCGTCGCCGACGCCGCCAAGGAGCGCTCGTGCGGCTCGTCCGCCGCGGACGACCGCGAACGCGGCGACGATGGGCCGGAGTGCGCGGATCAGCGCGCCTTGGCGGCGTTTCTGGCCAAGCTGGTGTCGCGCAGCGCGGAGCACCGCCGATTGCCGCAACACGCGGCGCTGCTGCTGGCGGAGGCGGCGCTGCGATATCTGCCGACCCGACCGCTGCGTCCGCCGCAGATTGTCGTGCTGGGACCGACGCAGGTGGGCAAGAGCACGCTGGTGAATCTGCTGCTGGGGAGTGCGGCGGCGGGCGTCAGCCCGTTGGCGGGGTACACGGTGCACCCGCAGGGGTTCGCGGTCGAGCATGACGCGGATGCGAGCTGGACGCGCGCGCTGTTCCCGCGGATGGTGCGGCGAGCGCCGACGGAGTTGTCACGCGAGGCGCTGGACGGCTGGTCGCTGGTCGGCGCTGCGGACGCGAACGCGCGGCGGCTGCCGGCCTGCACCGTGTGGGACACGCCGGATTTCGATTCGCTGGCGGCGCGCGGCTACCTGCAGGCGGTGCTGGAGTGTGCAGCGCTGGCGGACGTGCACGTGCTGGTGCTGAGCAAGGAGAAGTACGCGGATTTGTCGGTCTGGAATGTGCTGAGCTTGTTGGCGGCGCTCGGGTCGCCGCTGGTGGTTTGCCTGAACAAATTGACGCCCGAAGCGGCCGAGCCGGTGGTGGCGTCGCTGTCGCGACGCTTGCGGGCGCTGGAGCCGTATTCGAAGTGCGCGCTGATTGAATTGCCGCAGGTCGCGGGCGACGCTCGGCAGCTGGCGGAGGCGTTGCGCGGGCCGGCGCAGGCGATCTGTGCGCGCGTCGCCGCATGCATTCCGCGGCCGGCTGGCGCGGCGCGCCGCGGCGCAGTTGCGCTGCTGCGTCGGCACTGGGATGACTGGTGTGCGCCGCTGCGCAGCGAGCACGCGGCCGCCGGCGAGTATGCGGCGCTGGTTGAGGCGGGATTGGCTGCCGCGCTGCAGGCGTATCAGCGGGATTTTTTGGAGCACCCCGAGCGATACGACACGTTCCGCAGGGCGACGGTCGAGCTGCTGCGGCTGCTGGAGGTGCCGGGTGTCGGGGCGGCGCTGGACGGCGCGCGGCGGATGATCACCTGGCCGGCACGAACGCTGCTGAGCGCGGGGCGCGAATGGTGGCGGGCGCGCAATCCGCACGCGCGGGCGCGGCTGAGCGGCGAGCAGCGCGTCTTGCAGGACACCTTGGATCGCACGCTGGCTTCGCTGCAGCGCGACCTGGCGCGGCGGCTGGATGGGCGCTCGGCGGCGCGCGGATTCTGGCACGCGCTGGGCGAGCGTTTGATCGAGCTGGAGCCCGAGCTGCGGAGCAGCTTCGAGCAGGCGGCCAGCGCGCACGAGCAGACCTTTGCACGGGAGATCGAGGCGGCGGCGCAGCGGCTGTACCAACATCTGCAGCGCGCGCCGATGACGCTTAACGCGCTGCGCGCGGCGCGGGCTTCGGTAGATCTCGGCGCGATCGCGCTGGCGATCAAGACCGGCGGGGCGCACTTGAACGACTTGCTGTTGGCGCCGGCGCTTTTCGGGCTGACTTCCATGCTGGCGGAGGGCGCGCTGGGCTCGTACATGCGGCGCGTCGCGGACGAGCTCAAGCAGCGGCAACTGCAGCGGGTGCGCGACACGCTGCTGGAAGCGACACTGGGCCGCCCGCTGCGGGCGGCGTGCGAGAATTTGACGCACGCGGATCTGTGGGGCATCCCGGCCGACGAGCTGGTCGCTGCCGAGCAGGCGCTGCAGCGCTGGGAATCGGCTGCGCCGGGGAGTGCCGTTCATGGCTGACGCCTTTGAGCGGCTCGCGCGGCGGGCGCACGAGTGGGCGGCTCGCGCGGCGGCTGCCGGCTGGCTTGATCCGCAAGACCTGCAGCGGCTGGACGCAGTCGAGCGTGCCGCGCCGGCGGACCTGTTTGCAGACGGGCAGCGGCGGCCGCTGGTGGTGGCGTTCTTCGGCGGGACGGGCGTGGGCAAGAGCAGCCTGCTAAATCGCCTGGCGCGGCAGTCGATCGCGCAGGTGGGCGTGGAGCGGCCGACTTCGCGCGAGGTCACGGTGTACGTGCATGAAGCGGTGCAAATGGCAGAGCTGCCGGCGCACCTGCCGCTGAGCGCGACGCGCGTGGCGCGGCATCACGATGCGGACGCCGCCGACGTGCTGTGGATCGATGCGCCCGACATTGACTCGGCGGAGGCGGAGAATCGTCGGCAGGCGCTGGCGTGGCTGCCGCACGTCGATTTGCTGATTTACGTGGTGAGCCCGGAGCGCTATCGCGACGACGCGGGCTGGCGTGTGCTGGCGGAGCGCGGTGGGCGGCACGCCTGGGTGTTCGTGATGAATCGCTGGGACGAAGGGGACGCGGCGCAGCGGACCGACTTCGAGCGACTGTTGATCGGGGCGGGCTTCGAGAATCCGCTGCTGCTGTGCACGACCTGTGCGCCGCGGGCAGCATCGGAAGCGCGCGACGAGTTCGGGCAGCTCGTGGGCACGATTCGCGAGGCGCTGGCGGCGCACGGCGTGGTGGAATTCGAGCGCTGGGGCTTGCGGGCGCGGCTGCAAGCGCTGCGCGATGCCCTGAGCGCTTGCGGTGCGGCGCTGGGAGATGCCAACACGTGGGAGGCGGTGCAGCAGGCGTGGCTGCAACTGTGGCCAACGACGCACGCGGCGCTGTGCGAGGGCGCCGAGTGGCCCTTACGGCTGGCGGCGGCACAGCATGCGGCCCGCCCGAGCGACACGCTGGCGCGGCTCGCGAGCGGCGCGCGCGGTGGTTTGGCCAGCGCGGCGCGCGAGCTGCTCACGGCGCCTGCCGCCGCAGCGAACACGCCAGATGCGGCCGCGAGCGCGCGGGCAGAAGCGGAGAAGCCATCGCTGAC
>CAZHTF010000115.1:0-7748 GCA_964535305.1 uncultured Planctomycetales bacterium
ATGGCCGGCGCTGCTGGCAGCAGTCACCGACCCCGAAGGCGTCGTCACCGGCGTACGCTTCGCCGCCGACGGACCCGCCGTGCTCGAGCTCGACAACGGCCTGACCGTCGGGATCAGCGATGTGCAGCAGGTCATGACCCCGCAGGAAGCCGAGCGTCGCCAGGCTGCGTTGCCGCAAAGTGCGGGCCCTGCGGAGCCTGCCGCGGCCAAGGGACTGCTGCCGACGGCCCGGCCGCGCGAGCGCGGCCTGCTGGATTGGCTGCGGCTCTAGAAATCGCCGGCGATTGTGATCCTCTGTCGCGAATGAACCGGAATCGAGGTCGATCTCCATGGGCCTGACGTCTGCGATGTACACCAGCCTCAGCGGCATGAACGTGAACCAGTCGCGGATCAACACGATCGGCAACAACATCGCCAACGTGAACACCACCGCGTTCAAGGGTTCACGCACACTCTTTCAAACCCAGTTCTCACAGTTGCTCTCGGCGGGAACCGCGCCCAGCGCCACCAGCGGTGGCGTGAACCCGACACAGGTCGGCCTGGGCGCGCTGGTCGCCACCACGCAGAAGAACTTCAGCTCCGGCTCGATCGAAACCACCGGGATCAACAGCGACCTGGCCATCGAGGGTACCGGGCTGTTCGTCGTCCGCAGACCCAACAACCAGCAGGCCTTCACGCGCGACGGCTCCTTCTCGGTCGATTCAACCAACAAGCTCGTCACCAGCGACGGAAATTTCGTGCAGGGCTTCGGCGTCGATACCGGCTTCAACATCGCGCCCGGCGTGCTGACCGACCTGACCATCCCGCTCGGTACGCTCTCGCTCGCAAACGCCACGCAGAACGTGATCCTCGACGGCGACCTGAGCGCAAACGGCACCATCGCCACGCAGGGATCGACCAGCGTTTCGCAGGCGCTGGTCAACGGCGGCGGCGCAGCGGCGACGGCGGGCACCGCGCTGACCGATGTTCGGGCCGCCAGCGCCGCGGGCACGCCGCTGTTCACCAGCGGTGCGACCATCAGTGTTTCGCGCGTGACCAAGGGCGATCGCGAGTTGCCGCCGGCGCAATTTGTCGTGGGCACGACCGGCAACACCTTGGGCGATTTTGCGAACTGGCTGAATGGCGCGCTGGGTATTCAGACATCCGCCGGGCTGCCCAGCAACACGGGCGTCACGATTCAGAACGGTGCGCTGGTGGTGCAGAGCAATGCCGGCACGCAGAACGCGATCGTGATCGATTCGAACGACATCGCCAGCAGCAACGCGGCCGCCCCGCTGCCGCTGCAATTCACGCAGACCGCGCAGGCCAACGGATCGAGCACGTTTACGGCCTTTACCGTGTACGACTCGCTCGGCTCGCCGGTGCAGGTGAATGCGACGCTCACGCTCGATTCGACGCCGAACACCGGACCGGTCTGGCGTTTCTACCTGGAAAGCCCGGACGCCAGCGGCGCTACGCGCGTGCTGGGCAACGGAACGGCCGCGTTCGACACGCAGGGCAATCTGCTGAGCGTCACCGGCAACCAGGTCTCGATCGATCGCTCCGGCACCGGCGCCGCCACCCCGCTGACCGTCACGCTCGATTTCAGCGGCATTCATGGGCTCTCGACGCAGACCTCGAACGTCATCATGGCCCAGCAGGACGGCTTCCCGCCCGGCACGCTCACGACGTTCGGCGTCGGGGCCGACGGCGTGATCACCGGGTCGTTCAGCAACGGCCTGACGCGCACGCTCGGGCAAGTTGTGCTTGCCACGTTCGCAAACCCCGAGGGACTGCTGGCCGACACGGAGAACGCGTTCCTGACCGGCCCGAACTCCGGCCCGCCGACCATTACCGCGCCTGGCCTGCTGAATTCGGGGCGGATTCTGAGCGGCGCGCTGGAGCTGTCCAACGTCGACCTATCGCGTGAGTTCATCGGGCTGATCACGTCGAGCACCGGCTTTCAGGCATCCAGCCGCGTGATCACAGTGTCCTCCGACCTGCTGGACCAGTTGCTGCTGATCACGCGATAAGATTGACGACTCTCGCGCCGGGCTGACCGAGGCGCGCGAAGATTGACTTACTGCGCGCGGCTGGCCAGCCGATGGGCGTTTCCGCGCCACCCGCGCCCAGCCCGCGTGTCCAGCTTTTGCGCACCTCTCCAGCACGCGATCAGCGCCGGTGCTCACCTACGGTACTTCTCGCGCATCCATTTTCGCGCAGCCTTGTGCAGCGATTTCCATCGCGCCCGCTCGGCCGCGTCCGCCGCGGGGTTTTCCTTGCGCGCTAGGAACGCCAGCTCGCGCCGCTGCTTTCGCAGCGATTCAAGCCGGTCGGCGTCGAGCTCGCCCGTCTGCACCGCCTGCCGCACGCGGCAGCCCGGCTCGGACTCATGCAGGCAATCGCGGAAGCGACAATCGCGCGCGTACAGCTCGATGTCGCCGAAGACCGCGTCCGTGTCGGCGGACTCGGCGGTCAGGGCCAGCTCGCGCATTCCGGGCGTGTCGATGATCGCGCCGCCGCCGGGAATCGCCAGCAGTTGCCGGTGCGTGGTGGTGTGCTTGCCGCGCTGGTCGGATTCGCGCACGGGCCCGGTTGCCATCTTCTGGTCCGTCAGCAGGCGGTTGATCAGTGTGGATTTTCCGACGCCGGACGAGCCGAGCAGTGCCGCGGTTTTTCCCTGCGGAATCCAAGCGCACAACGTGCGCGGCAGGTCCGGATCGTGCTGATGCGTGCAGATCACGGGTACGCCGATCGCGAGCGACTGCACCTCGCGCAGCGCCGCCTGCGGATCGCTGCACAGGTCCGCCTTGTTAAGCAGAACCAGCGGTGCAACGCCGCAGCCGTACGCCAGGCTGAGATAGCGTTCGATGCGGCGTGGGTTGTAGTCGTTGTCCAGTCCGCAGCAGATCAGCAGCAGGTCGATATTCGCGACCAGCGGCTGCGCGTGCGTCGTGTCGCCCACGGCCTTTCTCGCGATCAGCGAACGCCGCGGGTAAATCTCTTCGATCATCGCGGTCTGGCCCGGCGTGTCTGCGGCGAGCGCCACCCAGTCGCCCACGACCGGGAATTCCGCAACCTGGCTGGCGCGATAGCGAAACACGCCGCGGACGCGGGCCGTGCATGCGCCAGTCTGAGTAATGACGACGTAGGCGTCCTTGTCCTGGCGGACGACGCGTGCGGCGACGCGCGCCGCGGGTGAAGCGTCGACCCAAATCTGAATCTGTGCGTCGAAGCCCAGTTGTTCGAGCATGCGAACGATTTCCTTCTGAAGCGCGCATCGGCGGCATCCGCGCGCGGTTTGGCAGCGTCAAGCGCGCGCAAACACGAACGAGCGGATCGCGGATCGCAGCGGAGTTTTCGATATCAATAAACGATCGATTGGCTTGGCCCGATCACGCCGCGGCGCCAGTGCTGTGCGTTTGAAGCGCGGCTGGCAAGTGCGACACGCGGGCAAGGCGTGACGTCAGAACGGGGAGTTGCAACCGGAAATTACGCCGATGTAACCGGCGCCGAATCGATCGCAAACCGCTAGATACGGGTCAGACACCCCGGCGTGACGCACGCCGCCGAGACAATCGCAAATGGAACACTGGTCATTGCGTCCTCCCGTTCGGCGGCGATGGCCGGCGATGGATCCGTCGCAGGTAGCCGGGTTTGCGCCCCGGTCGCTTCGTCCGCAACCGCTGCGAACCGCTGCCGGACAACTCAGAATTGACCGGCAGATCTTCAAGGTATAACAGCGCCTGCGCTCAGAATCGCAATTTTCTTCGATGAATTTGCGACACCGCCATGAATCCGGCCCATCGCCCGGCCCGTAACTCCCATGCCGTCCGCGACCATCCGAGGGCACGCGGCGGTTGTGTGGCGTAGGCGTATCATCGCGTGGACGGCTTGGCGATTGCCGGCCGTCCGCGTTTCCTCAGAGCACCGCAGCCGCGGCCGCCGCGCCGCGGCATGGGTCCGAATCGCACGTACCGAGGTCGAACATGCTCGCTCGCCTGCATCTGTCAATCGCGATCACGCTCTCGCTGTCGCTGCTGTTCACCGCGGCGGCACACGGGCACGAATTCTGGATCGAGCCGAGCTCGTACGCACCGCGCGCGAAAGAAGTGCTCAAGCTCGGGCTGCGCGTCGGCGACGATTACCCGGGTGAGATCGTCAAGCGCGACGCAACGCGGATCGTGCGCTTCGTCTGCCGCGGACCGACCGGCGAGGCCGACGTGCGCGGCCTGGATGGGTCCGACTTGGCCGGTGTGCTGCGCGTCGAAAACCCCGGCGTGCACTTGCTGGCGTATCGCAGCAATCACGCCAGCGTCGAGCTGAGCGGTAAAAAATTCGAACGCTACCTCGAAGAGGAAGGCCTCGAACACATCCGCGAGTCGCGCGCGCAGCGCGGCGAGAGCGACAAGCCCGGGCGCGAAATCTACTCGCGCGCCGCCAAGTGCCTGATCTACGCGCGCGAACACGCCGCGGATGCAACCGTGCGGACGAATGCGGACGCGCGGACAGGCGCGGACGCAACCGAGCCTGCTCAAGCGGCCAGCGCGCCCGCAGCCGACGCCGCGCTGCCCATCGACGCGCCGCTCGGCCTGACGCTCGAGCTAATCCCGCTGCGTGACCCGCGCACGCTAAAGCCCGGCGACGAAATGAAAGTCCGCCTGCTGCACCAGGGCAAGCCGCTCGAGGGCGTGCTGATCAAAGCCCGCTCGCCCAAGCTGCCGGGTGAACGACTCACGGCCCGCAGCGACGCGGCCGGCGAAGCGTCGCTGAAGCTGCCGCAGGCGGGCGTCTGGATGATCGCCGCCACGCACATGCTGCCCGCGCCGCTCGAGCAGCGCGCCCGGGCGGACTGGGAGAGCATCTGGGCCTCGCTCACATTCGAGATTCCCGGCCCGACGCGCGAGTAGCGCCATACACGCCGCGCGCAGCAGCGCACGAATTTCAATCCGCGCGGCATCCGATCGGGAACGCGACGCGAGCGCACGGTCGCTCAGTTCCGCGGCGGTGGCGCAGCCGAACCAGCCAGGATGCCGCCGTCGATCACGAATTCCGCACCGGTGACATACGCGGATTCGTCGCTGGCCAGGTAGAGCACCAGCGCGGCGACGTCCTGCGCCGTGCCCATGCGGCCAAGCGGGACCTCCGCCGCGAGCGCGGCGATGGCCTGCTCGCGTGCCGGGCCTTCGCCGAGGATTGGGTCCCACATCGGCGTGAGGATTGCGCCGGGGTGGATCGAGTTGCAGCGGATGTTGTAGCGTTGCTCGGCGCAATACAGTGCGACACTCTTGGTGTGGTTTCGGACGGCGGCCTTGCTGGAGGCGTACGCCGCCGCCCCGCTGATGCCGACCTGTCCGGAGCGTGAGGAGATATTGACGATCGAGCCGCCACCGGCGGGCGGCTTCATCACTCGGATCGCGTGTTTGCAGCCCAGGAACACGCCATCGAGATTTGTGCGGTGCACGGCATGCCAGGAGTCGAGCGAGGCGTGCTCGGGATCCTGCGGGCCGACGGGCGGAAAAAAGCCGGTGATTCCCGCGTTGTTGACCAGCACATCCAGCCGGCCCTCCGCGGCGAGCACGCCTGCTAGCACGCGCTGCCAATCCTGCTCTTCGCGCACATCCAGCCGGCAGAAGCGCGCCGCAGCCCCGATCCGCGCCGCAGTCTCGCGACCGGCCGGCTCGTCGATATCCGTCACGATCACACGCGCCTGCTCGCGGGCGAGCAGCGCCGCAGTCGCTGCGCCGATGCCGCGCGCCGCGCCACTGACCAAAGCTACCTTGTCCAAGAGCCTGGGCATGCCAGCGCCTTCCCTTCAACGCCGCCGGACGCGAAACAGCCACACTCAATCGCCCGCTGGCGAAGCCGCGGCAGGCGGCGGCGCGGGAGATTGCGATAGAAACCCGACGCTGGACGCAAAGCAGCGCTCACGCAACCGCTCCAGCGCCGCCTGGTCGCGCTGATCTTCCTGGCGGATATCCTCCAGGTTCGCCGCGCAGCGCAGGCAATCCGCCTTGTTCACGTGAAAGTCGATATACGCGCTCCACTCCTCATCGAGCACGCCCAGCACGTAGCGGCCGAGCGTCGAGCGCTTCAGGCACGAGATGCCCTCCTCGCGCCACACTCCCCCGACGCTGCTGTCGTACGCCAGGTCCGCCTCGTGCCACTCGCGGGCCGCGGGGTGCGCGCTGGTCAGTTCGCGCCAGCGCTCGAGCACGCGGAATTTCACACCTGCCACGGCCGTCTCGCTCAGGCCCAGGTCGGCCGCAACCTCCATGTTGCGCAGCCCGAGCACCACCAGCATCTCGACCACGGTCAGCTCCTGGAACTTACGCTGCTCGCGGCATTGCTCAGCGTAGGTTCGCAGGCATGCGACCAGCGCCGCGCGCTGCGCGGCGATCGCCTCGGCGTCTGCCAGGCGCGTGCTGGGCGAATCGGTTTCGACCCAGGCCGACCCAGGCTCGCCGGCCTCGAGCCGTGCCAGGCTCTGCCGCGGCGCGCGGCCGGTGGCTCGGAAGTGGTCGCTTAACTTGTGGCGCAGAATGGCGAACAAGTAGGTTTCGAGCGAGCGGGTGCGGTCGTAATTTGGCAGGCTGCGCAGCAGGCCGACGAAAGTCTCCTGCACCAGGTCTTCGGCGTCGCCGGGCTGGGCGAGCATCCGCCGCGCGAAGTTAACCAGTCGCCCCTGATAGCGTTCGATGACGCTGCGCCAGGCGTCGGGGTCGCCGCGCTGAATGGCATCGATCAGAAAGGGTTCGGCCTGTCCGTCGGCCATTGGCGGCGCTCCGGCGCTGCGAGCGTGCTGCGGCCCAAACGCCTGCGACGCGGGAGATTACTGCGGCCGGGCGCGCTCGCGACGGATGGAGCATACCCAGCCGCAAGGGCGTGTCCAACCCGCGCGAACTTGAACGCGGCGCGGACGGTCCGCGCCGCTGGCGCCCGCGGAGCGGCACGCGGGTCGGGCGCTGCCGCGCCTGGCGCCGACGCTCCAGCGCAACAGTGCCGGGACCAGAAACAGGATCGCGGCGAGCAGCAGCAAAGTTCCAAGCGTGGATAAACTCGAATCGAGCACGTGCAGAACTCCTGAATACTGGCCCTAGATCACGATCGAGCGCGGCCCGCGGGCCCGCGGCCAGTAGAGCAGCGCCAGGCTGAGCATCAGCGCGCCGACCGCGACCACCAGCGGCAACGCCACCGGCTCGCGATTCAGCTCGGACCAGTTGTTTTCTGTGCCCATCAGCAATTGCAAACCTTCCGCGGCCGGACCGAGCATCATGATCGCCGCCAACACGCCCAGCCCGCTGCCCAGCAGCCCACGCAGGAAGTGCGCTCCGCCGTCGCTTCGGCGGGCCAGCAGCAGCAGCGCGGCGCCGAACGCCATCGCGCCGACGACGACACCGCGCGGCAGCGGGTGAGCGCTTTCCGCCCCGCGGTGGTCGACGACCACGACGGTCGCGCCTGGTCCGCCGACGTAGCGATATCCGCCCATTCGCACATTGAACCAACCGGCCGGAAGCGCGCTGTGCGCACACGCCAGTAGCAGCGAAAACATCAGCACCGCTTTGCCGATGAAGCCCAGGCCCGCGTTTGCCGCTCGTCCGACAAACGACGGCTGCGCCGCGTCGAGCAGATAGGCGCTCGCGATCGGCGTCGCCGCAGCCGCCGAGGCCCCCGCAGCGCCAATCGCCGCGGCGGGCACCGGAGGCGCAGGCGGAACGGCCAGCGCGGCTTCGCCGGCCATGGCGCGACGGGCCGCGTCGCTCGCGCTG
>CAZHTF010000116.1:0-7714 GCA_964535305.1 uncultured Planctomycetales bacterium
GGGGCGCAGCCGCGGCCGCGGCAAGCGCGGAGCGCGGCGCTGCGGCCCAATCGCCCGCTTCGCCTCAGGCGCTCGTTCCGATTCAGCCCGGCAATCGCGGCATCGTGCCGCTGCGCGAAGTGGCCCGTCCGGCACAGCCGCAGCCGGGCCAGCCGGGGGCGCCGATCGGACTGACTGCGACGGCGGGCGCGAAGTTTCTGCCGAGCCCGCCGGCCAACCCGGTGCTGGCCGGCGCATCGCTGATTGCCGTGCAGATGCCGGCGGTCGAGCGCATCGCGGTGCACGACCTGGTCACGATCATCATCCGCGAGGACAAGCGCGCCTCCAGCGACGCCACGCTGCAGAGCGACAAGGAGTGGAAGCTGGACGCGGCGCTGGAGCAGTGGTTCCGGCTGGACACGCGCGATCGGCTCGTGCCGCAGAATTTCCCCGGCGGCGCTCCGGGGGCGCGCTTTGATTTCAAGAACGAATACGACGGGCAGGGCAAGGTCGATCGCAAGGACACGCTGATTACGCGCATCACCGCGACCGTGATCGACGTCAAGCCGAACGGCAACCTGGTGCTCGAGGCCAAGAAATCCATCAAGACCGACGAAGAGCTGCAACTGGTCACGCTGACCGGCACGTGCCGCAGCCGCGACGTCTCCGCCGACAACACCGTGTTGAGCACGCAGGTGGCCGACATGCAGATCAATGTCGAGCACAGCGGCGCAGCCCGCGATGCGGCCCGCCGCGGCTGGCTGATGAAGGCGATGGATTTCCTGAGGCCGTTCTAGAGCCAGGGAGGGCGCCCGCATGAATCGCATGAATCGCATGAATCGTTCGACGAATCTCGTGCTGATGTGGCTGGTGCTGTTCGCGGGTCTGCTGCTTTCGCCGCGCGTGGCGTTCGCCGACGTGCGTGTGCAGGACATTGCCCGGCTGCAAGGGCAGCGCACCAACAAGCTGATGGGCTTCGGGCTGGTGGTGGGGTTGGCCGGCACCGGGGACGGCGGGAAGTACGCCAACACGGTGCGGGCGCTAATGGCGCTGCATCGCAAGTATGAGCAGCCCGTGCTGGAAGCTGCCGAGTTGCGCGGCAACAGCAATGTCGCGATCGTGACGGTCGAGGTGACCATCCCGGAATTCGGAGCGCGCGAAGGCCAGGCCCTGGATGTGACGGTGTCGGCGATCGGCCCGGCCAAGAGCCTCAAAGGCGGGCAGTTGCTGACCACGCCGCTGCAGGAATCGACGCTGACGGTCGCCGACGTGCTGGCGCTTGCCGGCGGTCGGCTCGAGCTGACGGACGCCGGCATGCCGACGCGCGCGGTGATTCGTGGCGGGGCGACGCTCGAACAGGACTTCTTTTACAGCTTCGTCGAGGACGGCGCGATCACATTGGTGATCGACGACACGCACGCCGGCTATCCGTTCGCGCAGATGCTGGCGCGCGCTATCAACCACGAAATCGTCAGCCCGACCGGGGCGCTGCGCGGCGAACGCGACGCGCGCGGTCTGGTGCTCGCACAGAACGAGGGCGCCGTGGCGTTGGGGCCCAAGAATGTCCGCGTCCGCATTCCGCCGCCCGAGTTGGCCCAGCCGGCGGCGTTCATCGCGCGCGTGCTGCAGACTTCGCTGTTCATCTTGCCGCAACAGGCGGCGCGGGTGGTGATCAACCGCAGCAGCAAGCACGTCTCGTTCACCGGCTCGGTGACACTTTCGCCCGCGGTACTGCAGATCCCGACGCTCGGAACGCTGACGGTTGGTCCGGCGGTCGGGTCTGAAGACGCGGACGCCGAGAAACCGCCGGGCGCGGATTTTCAGGCGCTGCTGGACGCGATGTCGAAGATCAAGCTCGGGCCAGACCAGGTGGTCGCGACGGTCGAGCATCTGCATCGCACCGGCGCGCTGCACGCACAACTGATTTACACGGAGTAGCCATGACCACGCTCTCGACACGCCCGGGTTTGGTGAGCGCGCGACTGGCGCCGCAGCCGCCGGACGAATCGCAGCCGGCCAGGCAGGCCGCGGCCCAGGCCGTCTCGCAGCTCTTCTTCGCGCCGCTGCTGGCTGAGCTGCGCAGCGCGCCGTTCGGGCGTAAGTTTGCTCATGGCGGTCGCGGTGAAGACATTTTCGGCGAGCAGCTCGACCAGCGGCTGGCCGACCACGTCTCCCGCGCCAGTGGCAACAATCTGACGGCGCTGCTGACGCGCAAGCTCACGCCGCGCGGCAGTGCTGCTATGACTCAGCCGCTTCCTGCGACAGCGGCTGCGGCGGCCGCGCAAGCGCCTGCGGCGCAGATCGCGCCGGCGAATGAAACTGCATCCGGCCTGCAGGTGCTGGCATGAACCCGCGTGGCACAACCCGTCCACGATTGGCGCCGGGCCCCGCCGAGGCCCGCACGACGCTGACGAGCGCGTCGTTATCCGGCGTCGCGGAACTGCTGCCGGACGCCGCCGCCAGCGTGTCCGAGAATTTCGAAGCGCTGCTGCATGTCCTGGAGCAGACGCATCAATCGCTGCGGGCGTTGCAGGCGCTGGCGGATCAGAAGCTGCAGCACTTGCGCAGCGCCGACAGCGAGGGCCTGACGCGTGGTGCGACGCAGGAGGCGCTGCTGCTGGACGAGCTGCTACGCTGCGGGCAGAAACGACAGGCAATCCTTGCCCGCCTGGCGCAGCAGCTGCATTGGCCGCAGGTGCTCACGGCGCGGCTGACGCAGATCGCGCAGGCCGCGCCGCAGCCGCTGGCCTCGCAAATCCTCGCGAAAAACGCGGTTCTGCGCGAAGTCGCCAGCGCGCTGGAGAAAAAGAATCAGCTCGCGGCACGCGTGGCACGCGGACTGCATAACCACGTCCGCGCGGTGCTGGCCGAGTTGGCCAAGGCCGCCAACGCGTCCGTCGGGTACGGACGCGACGGACAACACGAGCCGACCGGCGTCGAACGCTGGATCGATGCGGTGGGATAGATCATGGCGCTGCTGGGAGCTTCATTCCAAATCGGTCGCAGCGCGCTGGCCGCGTATCAGGCCGCGATCTCGATCGTCGGCCAGAACATCGCCAACGTGGGCAACCCCGAGTACGCCCGCCAGAGTGGCCGGCTCTCGCCGCTGGTCGGCGGCCCGGCCCTGGGCACGATCAACCCCGGCTCGGGCGTCAAGTTGTCGCAGCTTCAGCGGCACGTGGATGAATCGCTTGAATCGCGCCTGCGGCTGGCGCTAGGCGCACGCAGCAACGCCGAGACGCGGCACCGCAGCCTGACGCAGATCGAGTCGCTCTACAACGAGCTGACCAGCGAAGACGTCTCGACGCAACTGGGCGAGCTCTTCAGCGCGTTTGGCGCGGTGCAGACCGAGCCGCGCGACACGGCCGCCCGCAACCAGGTGATCGCCTCGGCGGACAACCTGATCCGCTCGCTGCAACGGCAGCGGTCCGGCGTGGTGCAGCAGGTGGTGGACACCAACAACGATCTCGAGACGGCCGTCGAGCGGGCCTCCAAGATCGCGGACGAGATCGCCGACCTGAACGGGCAGATCGTCGCGACGCAGGCGGGCGCATCGAACGCTTCCGCCCCGCTGAAGGATCGTCGCGACGGCCTGCTGCGCGAGCTGGCGGAATTGATGGATGTGCAGGTGCGGCACCAGGAGAACGGCTCGTCGAACGTATACGTCGGCAGCGAGCCGCTGATCGAATTTGACCGGGCGCGCGGGCTGCGTGTCGAACTCGCGCTGCAGAACGGGCTCGAGATCGGCACGCCGCGCTTCAGCGACAACAACGGCAGCGTGAATGTGCGCGAAGGCCGCATCGCCGGGCTGGTGATTGCCCGCGATCAGCATGTGATTCCGCAGTTGGCGCGCTTGGATCAACTGGCGGAGGGACTGATCTACGAGGTGAATCGCGTGCACGCCGATGGCGTCGGCCTGGTGGCGTATACATCGATCAGCGGGCTTTACGACGTGCAGAGCCCGAGCGCGGCGTTGAACAGCGCCGCCGCCGGCCTGCAGTTCCCGGTGAAGAACGGTGTGTTCATCGTGAACGTGCGTGACCGTGCCAGCGGGCAGGTGGTCTCGCGGCAGATCGAGGTCGATCTGGACGGGCTGAACGGCAATGACACGACGCTGAACTCGCTGGCGGCCAGCCTTGCGGGCGTGCCCGGGTTGAGCGCCAGCGTCACAAGTGACAATCGCCTGCAGATCGCGACCAACCCGGGCGCGGAAGTGTGGTTCTCAGAGGACAGCTCGGGCGCGCTGGCGGCCCTGGGCGTCGGCGCATTCTTCTCCGGCACGAACGCGGCCGACATCGACGTGGTCGCGCCGATCCGCAGCGACCCGCGGCTGATTGCCGCCTCGCGCAGCGGCGGAACCAACGACGGCGAGAACGCCGGCGCAATCGCCACGCTGATCGAGCAGGCCAGCAGCCTGCTGGGCGGCGTGAGCATCCAGGATTTCCACGCGGGCACGATCGACGCGCTGGCGGTCGATGCGGCCGCCGCCCTGACCGCCGCCGAGGCCGCCGAATCGATCTACAACGGTCTGACCGCGCAGCGCGAAGCGATCAGCGGCGTGAGCCTGGACGAAGAGGCCATCAACCTGACGAAATTTGAGCGCGCCTTCCAGGGCGCCACGCGTTTCCTGAATGTGGTCGACGGCTTGACCAACGACGTGCTGTCGTTGGTGCGCTAAAGGAGCTGCGCGCGTCATGGCGGTCACCCCGGTCAGCGTAGCCCGCGTCAGCCAGAACCTGCGAGCATTCAACCTGCTCAACACGGTCCGCGGCTCGCAACTGGGCCTGTTCCGGGTGCAGAACCAGCTCGCGACCGGCCTGCGCTTCCAGGCTCCCAGCGAGGATCCGCTGCGGGCGGCCTCCGCCGGCCGGCTCGATCGGCATATGGATGTGCTGACGCAGGTTGATTCGAACCTGCGCACCGCGCGGGCCGTGCTGACCGAGGCCGACCAGGCCATGGCCCACGCCGGCGACCTGATGCGCGACGCGCAGACGATTGCCTCGCAGGCCGCCGGCGACATCCTCTCCACCGACGAACGCCGCTCGCTCGCGCAAGTGATCAGCGGCATCATCGACCAGGCCATCGCCGTCGGAAATCGCCGCTATCTCGACAGCTATCTGTTCAGCGGACACCAGGGCGAGCTGCCGCCGTTCGAGCTGCAGTCCGACGGCGTCGTGTATCACGGCGATCGCGGACGGCGCGAGACGATCATCGACACGGATCTTTCGGAAGACAGTTTCACAGTCTCGGGCGCGGAGCTGTTCGGCACGATTTCGACGCGCGTGGTCGGGCTGATCGATCTCGACCCGGCCCTGACGCCCGCGACGCGCATCGCCGACCTCCGCGGCGCCAACGGCCAGGGCGTATCGCTCGGGCGGATTCAGGTCAGCGACGGCGCGCAGACCGTCACGATCGATCTCTCAAACGCGGCCACCGTCGGCGACGTACTCGACATGCTGAACGCCTCGCTGCCGGCCACGCTGCAGGCCACGCTCGCGCCGCGCTCCTTGAACATCTCGGCCGTCTCCGGCGCGCCGCAGATCACGGTGCGCGACACGACCGGCGGGCACGCCGCCGCCGACCTGGGCATCCTGGCGCAGACGCCGGTGCTCGCGGTGTTTGGGCAAGATGTCGACGCGTTGCTCACGCCGCGCAGCACGGTCAACTCGCTGATCGGCGGGGCGGGTGTCAACCTGGCGGGCACATTCACGATCCGCAACGGGACGCGCACAGCGTCGATCGATTTGTCCGCGGCCAGCACGATGGAAGACGTGCTCAATCGCATCAACGAATCCGACGCGGCCGTCTGGGCCCGCATCGCCGACGACGGCGAGCGGATCGAAGTGCTCAGCCGGCTTTCGGGCGCGGAGCTGCGGATCGAGGAGAACGGTGCGCAGACCGCGACGCTTCTGGGCATTCGCTCGCTGAATGCCGCGACGCCGCTCAGCGCGCTGAACGACGGGCTGGGCGTCGACAGTGTGCCCGGTGCGGACATGCGGATCACGACCGCCTCGGGCGCGCAGATCGACATTGACATTGACGCGCTGAATCTCGGCAGCGCCACGCTGCAGGACGTGCTAAACCTGTTCAACACTGCCGGCGGCGGCGCGATCAGCGCCGCGCTGCGCTCCAGTGGCAACGGCATCGTCATCACCGACAACACCGCCGGCGCCGGCGTGCTGCGGATCGAGCGCCTGAACGTCTCGCCGGCGCTGGATTCGCTGGGCTTGGTGGTCGCGGCCACGGGAAATCAGCTCATTGGTCAGGATGTCAACCCGGTGCGCGTCGACAGCGCCTTCACGGCGCTGCTCGAGCTGCGCGAAGGCCTGGAGCAGGACGACCGTCGCGCGGTGACCGCCGCCGGCGAGCGGTTGGAGCGCGCCATGCGCGGCGTGCAGGCTTCGCAGGGGCGTATCGCCTCGATGGCGCGGGCGATGGATGACCGGGCCGAGCGGATCACGAGTGAAACCACGGCCACGCGCGTGTTGCAGAGCGACGTCCGCGACGTCGACCTGGCGGAAGCCGTGGTGCGCTTTCAGCAGTTGCAGACGGCCCTGCAGGCCAACCTCAGTACCGCCTCGCGCGTGCTGGGGCTGTCGCTGCTGGATTTTCTGCGCTAGTCGGCCGGCCGTGTCGGACCGGCGCGAGGGCAGAAGCGACAACACCGCGGGAATGCGGCGCGGCTCGGCCGCCCGCGGTGTCCGGCTCGCCCGCAGGACGCGGGCATCGGCGCCTGGATGGCGCGTTCGCAGCGATCGGCCGCTTCGGCGATCGCGACGTACAAGCCGGCTTGGGACGAGCCTGGGAGCAATGGGATGCTCATCGAGACGACCCGTTTCGGAACGATCGAGGTGGACGACAGCCGCATCATCGTGTTCACGGAGCCGTTGCTGGGCTTCGCGGACAGGCGGCGCTTCGTGCTGATCCAGACGTCGCCGGATCCGGTGTTCTTCTGGCTGCAATCGGTGGAGGAGCCCGGGCTGGCGTTCGTCGTGTGCGATCCGCTGGCGTTCGTGCCGGATTACCAGGCCCCCGTCCGCGAGGACGACCTGGCCGGCCTGAAGCTGGCCAGCCTCGACGACTGCCAGGTGCTGGTGATCGTCAACAAGGTCGAAGGTTACCTGACGGGCAATCTACTCGGTCCGCTGGTGATCGGGTCCGGTTCGCTGCTGGCCAAGCAGCTCGTGCTTTCGGATCGACGCTACAGCACGCGGCATCGGCTGATCCGCGTCGGCAGCGAAGCCCCGATCGCAAAGACTGCGTAGCGCGGTCCACGTGGCCGCTCGCAGAGGCTTGCGTCCGGCCGCGGGCCGGGCGTTGAGCAGGTCAGGCAGAGCGCTGCGCGCCGGCCGCTCGTTGCGGCGCAGCGTGCGCCGGGCTGGCCCTGGTGGGGCCGGCCTGGGAAGTCTTGGAAGGAAAACGCAGGTACGTAGGCAGGTAGAGCCGTGAGCGCAGGATCGGATATACTCTGGTCGAGCGGGTTTCGAACGCGAGTCGTTGCGCGCCGCGGGGCGTTGCGCGCCGAGCGCCTCGCTTGGAATGGGTGTCTCGACTCGATCCTGTCCGCCTCACGGGCGAAAGATTCCGTCAGGCTACGCATCGGCATAACCCTGGAAGGAGCCGCGGATGTTGGTGCTGTCACGACAGCGGGACGAGTCGATCATGATCGGCGACAACGTGCAGATCACGGTGGTCGACATCCGGGGCGACAAGGTTCGTCTGGGCATTGTTGCGC
>CAZHTF010000117.1:0-7639 GCA_964535305.1 uncultured Planctomycetales bacterium
GGCTGGCGCGGCGCGACGCCGAGCTGGCGGACCCGCGGCAGTTGCTACGGTTCGAGCTCTTTGACGCCGCGTTGGACGCCCTGCAGTCCGCCGCTGCTGCGCCGCTTGCCGACTCTGTTTCGCCGACCGGCGCCTCCGCCGAGGGCATCCAAGCGGATGCCTGGCTGGGCGCCGCGGACGAGCACTATCGCTGCGGGAATTTCTCTGAGGCCGTCGCACTATATGAGCAGTACCTCGCGTTGGCGTTCGCGATTGACCCAGCGGTGCGGCTGCGCTGGGGCATCAGCCTGGCGCTGGCGCTCTCACAGCTCGACGCCGCCGCACTGACGCCAACCCTCTGCGACGATCTTCAGGAGCGCGCGTTGAACCTGCCGCGGACAGCGGAGGCCCGCGGCCTGGCGCAGTTGATCTTTGGCTACCTGGACGAGGCCCGCGGTCGCGGCACTGAAGCCGGGCGGCGCTACGCGGACGCGCTGGGCGAAGCCTGGAGCACGCCGCCTTTCGAGGAAACGCGCGCGCGGCTGGCGGCCATCCGGCAGCGCGCCACGCAGCAGGCTGCAGCCCTGTTCGACAGAACGCCGGCGGCACGCGTGCGCTGCGGCACGACGCGGACTGCGACGACGGCCCGAGTGGTCGGAAAATTCGGGCAAGTTCAGGCCGACGATGCGGCGCTCGCGCAGCTCGTGTCCGACGCGCTGGACTTTCACCTTCCGCGACAGTCGGCCTGGCTGGGCCTGGCCACGCCAGGCAACGCAGCGTTCTGCTCGATCCGCGTACACGCCGAGATTTCGACGCTCCGAACGCTGGCCGGCGCGGAGGGTGTCAGCAGCCTCGTGCGCGTCTTGCGGCCGATCGGCCAGCCGGTGCGGCGTGAGCTCGAGCTTGCCGCCGATGACCCCTGGCTGCTGTCTGCCAGCCTGCCGCGCGAGCTCGTCGGTCTGTTGCTGGACGAGCTGGACCCCGCCGGCCGATTGCCGCCCTTCGCGCGCGTCGGCATCGCGTTGCAGGCGGAAGCCCCGGCTCGGCGGCTCAAGCTGCGACGAGCGCTGGGTGTGAATGGAGCGACGTTCGCGGAGCTGACGCGCGCGGGCGCGGCGCCGACCCACGCCGAGGCCGACGCTTTGACGCGCTTTCTGCTCGCTTCGCTGCCGCTGCCTAATGGCGACGGCTCGCCGACGTTCGCCGCACTCCGCGACGCATTTCCTGCGCGGAATTCGGACACGCTTGGCCCGTTGATCTGGACCGAGCCCGGGCAGCTCGAGCAGGCCTGGTCGCGCTGGCGGGCGGCCCGCGCCGCGCCAGCCCGCATGCCGCTAATGATCCGCGCGCAGCATTCGGGGCCACGAAAATGACCCAGAGCACGGCCCGCAGCCTGCAGCCGACACGCGTCAACCGCGCCCAGCAGCGGCTGGAACGGGCCGCGCTGGCGGCCCTGCACCTGCGACAGGCGGACGAGCGGCTGGCGCGACTGATCGATCACATCGGACCACATCGGCCGGTGATTACGCACAGCCCGTTTCGCGCGCTGGTCGTCGCGATCCTGCAGCAGCAGGTTTCGATGAAGGCCGCCGAGGCGATGCACCGCAAGCTCCGCGCCCTGTGCCCGAATGGTCGCATCAACCCGCCGGCGATCGTAGCGCTGCGGCCGGCGAAGCTGCGAAGTGCCGGCCTTTCGCGCCAAAAATGCTCGTACGTGCACGACCTGGCCCAGCGGTTCGACCGCGGCGAGCTTTCCGCGCGCGTGCTGCGCCAGCTGGATGACGAAGGCGTGATCGCCGCCACCACTCAAGTGAAGGGCATCGGCCGCTGGACGGCGGAGATGCTGCTGATTTTCTGCCTGGAGCGACCGGACGTCTGGCCGATCGACGACCTGGGCCTCAAGAAGGCCGTCCGGAATTTCCTGGGGATCAAGGACCTGCCCGACAAGCCGACAATCCGCGCGCTGGCCGATCCCTGGCGTCCGTTCCGCAGCTACGCCACCTGGTATCTCTGGCGCAGCCTCGAAGGGCCGTTCATGCCGGGGGTGAAGTGCTGAAGCTCGGGAACTTTGCGACGGCGCGGGCGTCAAACTCTGTGCCGATTCAGCCAGCGCGCCGACCCGCAGCGGCCGGGCGGCGGCGGCCGGGCGGCGGACAAGCCGGCTCCCGAAATTCGCGGATCCCATTGTCGCGCTGCTCGAGTGCCGATTACGATTCAAGGACCGGAGTCGTCTTGAGCCGTGAGCCTTGCGACCGTAAGGAGAGACCCGATGAGAATGCTTCTCGTATGCACCGTGGCGACACTGCTGGTCGTCCCCGCCTGGGCCCAGAATGGAAATCGCGCTGGCGGCGGTGCAGTCAGCCGCGCGGCTCCTCCTTCAACGCTGCGACTGCTCAACCAACGCATTCCCGAGATCACGTTTGATGCGGCTCCGCTCGAGCAGGTCATGAGCTGGGTGCAGGACCTGACGCAGATGAACGTCAATGTCCGCTGGCAGATGCTCGAGGACGCCGGCATCCGCCGCGAGAAGCCCATCAGCATCCAAGCCAAGAACCTGCGGCTCTCGCAGGTGCTCTGGATGATCATGACCGAGGCCGGCGGCAGCGAAGTGAAGATCGCCTATCGCGCCAGCGGAAACCTGCTCGTGGTCTCGACCGAAGATGATCTCGGCAAGGAAATGGTTGTCCGCGTCTATGACGTCGCCGACCTGCTCGTCCGAATCCCAAACTTCCGTAACGCACCCCGCATCGACTTCCAGCAAGCCACCCAAAATACTGGCGGCGGCGGTAGTGGCGGTGGCAGTGGCGGCGGCGGCTTCGGCGGCGGCGGCGGCGGGTCCGGACTCTTCGGCGGCGGCCAGGGCGGCGGTTCCAACCAAGAAGACGACGACCAACAGGGCCGCGGAGGCGGAAACGGCGAGGACCCCTCCGCCGCCGAAGCCGAAAGACTCGTCGGCCTCATCACCAACACCGTCGAACCCGACACCTGGGCACAGAACGGCGGAACCGGGACCATCCAGGCCTATCGCCGCATGCTCGTGGTCCGCAACAATATCCTCGTGCACCAGCGCCTGGCCGGCTTCGTCGAGGAGCTGGACTAACGCGCACGAAACCAGTCGGGCGATCCGCCGCGGGGCGGATTCGGAATTTCATGGGCGGCGTTGACCGCGGGGTCGACGCCGTCCTATTTTTCTCACCGCACACATGGCACAAGGACTCTGGATCACCGCCGCCGCGCTGATCGGCGCCAGCTTCATCGCGTATTTCGCGCTGCGCTGGGCGCGCTCGGCGGTCGACACGCAAGCGCACGCCCCGAGCAGCGTGTTTACGCTGGCCGAGTTGCGTGCCATGCACGCCCAAGGCCAGCTCACCGACGCCGAATTCCAAGCCATGAAAACCAGATTGATCCAGCGCGAGCGCGAGCAGGCGGCGGCACGTCCAAAGCCGCCCGAGTCGCGCAAGGCCTGACGCGCACCAATTCTCCTATGCCACGCGGCCGTTGGCGTGTAAAATCGCTTAGGGATATAAGCTGAATGCGTCGAAAGAATAGCTGTTCGCGGCGAGGGGCCGCGCGAGGCACGAGGGATAGTGCATGAGCACGACGCGCGGACCGACCGGTAGCAAGCCGCGACGCGGAAACACCTGCAGCTTCTGCGGCAAGAGTCATCGCGACGCCGGACCGATGGTGGAAGGCGCGAACGACGTGTTTATTTGCTCTTCCTGCATCGAGCTGTGCCACAACCTGGTGCGCGAGGAAAAGAAGCGCTCCAATCGCGGGCGGACGCTCTTCAGCGCCATCCCCAAGCCGCGCGAAATCTTCGAATTCCTCGATCAGTACGTGATCGGCCAGGACCTGGCCAAGCGGGCCGTCTCGGTCGCCGTCTATAACCACTACAAGCGCCTGACGCATTTCGATGCCGCCGAAGACAACGACATCGAAATCGACAAGAGCAACATTCTGCTCATCGGGCCGACCGGCTCGGGCAAGACGCTGCTGGCCCGCTCATTGGCCCGCATGCTCAATGTGCCCTTCGCCATCGGCGACGCCACCACGCTCACCGAAGCCGGCTACGTCGGCGAAGACGTCGAGAACATCCTGCTGAAGCTGCTGCAGAGCGCCGATTACGACCTGGACGCGGCCCAGCGCGGCATCATCTACATCGACGAGATCGACAAGATCGGAAAAACCTGGAACAACGTCTCGATCACGCGCGACGTCTCCGGCGAAGGCGTGCAGCAGGCCCTGCTGAAAATGCTCGAAGGCACCGTCAGCAACGTGCCCCCGCAAGGCGGCCGCAAGCACCCCGAGCAGCAATACATCCAGATCGACACGACCAACATCCTCTTCATCTGCGGCGGGACGTTCGTCGGGCTGGACAAGATCATCCGCAAGCGGCTGGGCCGTAAGATGATCGGCTTCTCATCCGAGTTGACGCCGGCGGACGAGCAGGCCGACCTGGGTGCGATGCTGCAGGAAGTCACGCCCGACGATCTGATCGAGTTCGGCATGATTCCGGAATTTGTCGGGCGCCTGCCGGTGATGTGCCCGCTGCAGCCACTGAGCCAGGATGCGCTGGTGCGCGTGTTGCAGGAGCCGAAGAACGCGCTGGTCAAGCAATACCAGAAGTTGTTTGAGATGGAAGGGGCCAAGCTGAGCTTCAGCACCGAAGCGCTGCAGGAGATCGCGGCTCGCGCGCTGGAGCGCGACACGGGTGCTCGCGCGCTGCGCGCCATCGTCGAGGAGTTCATGCTGGACGCGATGTACGAGCTGCCCGAACTGGCGCAGGGCGGCGAATTCGTCATCACGCCCGAGATCGTCCGCGGCGAATCAGACCTGCTCAGCTCCGCGCGGCGGCGAAAAGAGTCGGCGTAGCGGCGCTGGGCGTCGCGCGGCAATCGGCGCACGCCGCACGGCTGCACAGGGTGCACTCGCGCTAAACCGACGTTCAGCGCGGCTGCGTTTCTTCGCTGGCTGCGGTTGCTGGCCGCCTACGAAAACTGATACGTAAACGCCCCGCCCTCGCCTACGCCCAGCGTCAGCTTGGCGGGCCGCTGCTCGGCGCTCATCACTTCCAGGATCCTCCGGGCGATTTCCGGCAAGACGGTCTCATTGATGATCAGGTTGATGTTGCGCGCGCCGGTGGTGATCTGCTGGCAGCGCGAGCCGATCTCGTCACCCACCTTCGCGTCCACCACCAACTCCATGCGGTAGATCGACTGCAGCCGCTCGTGGATCTTGCGCAGCTTGAGATCGACGATCTTCCGCAGCGTCGCGGGCGAAAGCGGGTAGTACGGAATCACCGTCGTGCGGCCGACGAACGCCGGCGTGAAGCGCTTCTCCAGGATCGGCTGAATCGCGGTGCGCATCTCCTCCAGGCTTGGCCGCTCGCCGTCGGCACACATGCCCATGATCATGTCCGAGCCTTCGTTGCTGGTGAGCATGATCACGGTGTTCTTGAACGACGCCGTGCGGCCCTCGGCGTCATTCAGCTCACCCTTGTCGAAGACCTGCATAAACAGCAGGTTCACATCCAGGTGTGCCTTCTCCATCTCGTCCAGCAGCACCACGCTGTACGGCCGCTGTCGCACGGCCTCGGTCAGCACGCCGCCTTCGCCGTAGCCGACCAGGCCAGGGGCCGAGCCGATCAGCCGCGAGACGTTCATCGAGCTGGAATACTCGGTCATGTTGATCGCGGTCATGAAGCGCTCGCCGCCGAAGATCAGGTCGGCGACGGAGAGGGCCGTCTCGGTCTTTCCGGTGCCGCTGGGCCCGACCAGGAAGACCACCGCCAGCGGCAGGCGCGGATCCTGCAGCTTTCCGCTGGCGATCCGCAGCCGCTTGCCAATCTCGTGCACCGCGTGCTCCTGACCGATGATGCGGCCGGCGACGCGGTCCTCGAAATGCAGGATCGCCTCGGCCTGGTCCTTCACCATCTTGCCCGCGGGAATGCCGGTCCAATCGCTGAGCACCTGCGAGACAATCTCCGCATCCACCTGCAGCGGCACCATCGGCGTCTGCTTCTGAAGGAAGGCTGCCAGCTTCTGATTGGCCGCATCCAGCTCACTGCGCACCAGTGTCGGATCGCGCGGCGCAGCCGCAGCGGTCGCGGCGGCGGAAGGTGCGGGCGCGGCGGCATTGCCTTCCAGTTCGTCGCGCAGGCGGATCACTTCGTGCGCCAGCGCCTGCTCCTGCTTCCAGAGCGCATCCAACTCGGCGAAGCGCGCTTCCTGCTTGGATTTTTCCTTCCGCAGGTCTTCGAGCTCGTCGCGATCGTGCGGCACGCCGGCTTCCGCGTCGCGCTGCAGCGCGCGGATCGCGGTTTCGAGCTGCAGAATCCGCCGACGGATGTCCTCTAGCGGCCCAGGCGTGGTGTTCAGCGCAACCGCCACGCGGGCGCAGGCGGTATCCAGCAGGGAGACCGCCTTGCGCGGCAGTTGCTGTTCGGAGAGATATTGATTGGACATCGCGACGGCGGAGCGCACGGCCTCGTCGAGAATCCGCACCTTATGGTGCTTCTCGAACTTGTCCTTTGTGGCGCGGAGCATGTCGACCGCGACCGGCACGCTCGGCTCCTCCAGCTTGATCAGGCCAAATCGCTGTGCGAACGGCGGGTCTTTCTCGAAGTATTTCTTGTACTCGGCCCAGGTTGTGGCGGCGATCGTGCGCAGCTCGCCGCGGGCCAGGGCCGGCTTGAGCAGGTTGGCCGCGTCGCCACCGCCGCCGCCGCCGATCAGCGTGTGGGCCTCGTCGATGAAGAGGATGATCGGCTTGCCGGCGGCATTGCTGGCGTTGACCTCCTTGATCACTTCCTTAAGCCGCCGCTCGAATTCGCCCTTGACCGAGGCGCCCGCGTGCAGCAGGCCGACATCCAGGCTGCGCAGCGTGATGTTCGCGAGAAATGGCGGGACATCGCCGGCCGCGATGCGCAGTGCGAAGCCCTCGACAATCGCGGTCTTGCCCACGCCGGGGTCGCCGACGATCAGCGGGTTGTTCTGAAAGCGGCGCATCAAGATATCGACGACCTGCCGCACCTCGCGTTCGCGGCCGACGACCGCATCGATCCGCCCTTCGCGCGCCTTGCCGGTCAGATCGAACGTGAACTGCGTGAGCGCGTCGCCCGTGCCCGCCGCCGCGGCAGCAGCGCCGGCGCCCGCGTCGGCGGCGGCGTTCTCGACGGAGTCCGCCGTGATCTTGGCAAGTTGCGTCTTGAGGTCATTCTCATTGATCTTCTTGAGCTCATCGGTGTGGTCGACGAAGTACGCGCGGCTGGGGTTTCGCAGCAGCGCCAGCAGCAGCGCGCTGGAGCGGATCGTCGGCGTGGAGAGCTCGAGCGAGGCGATCTGCCACGCATCCGCCAGCCACTCGGCCAGGAACGGCGAGAATTGCGGCCGGCCGGCGTTTCCGATTTTCTGATCCTCGAGCGCGCGGTTGAGCGCCGCGCGGACCTTCGCCAGGTCGAGCTTGAAATGCTCAAGCGCGCAGCGCAGGTCACAGCGTTCGACATCCAACAGCGGCGCTAGCATGTGTTCGACGGTGATCTCGTAGTGCGTGCGCGAGATGCACACGCCCGCGGCCGCCTCGAGCGCCCGGATGCAGACGTTGTTGAGCTGCTTCCGCAGCAGCTTCATGTCAATCTGAGCCATGGGACCTCCACGAACAC
>CAZHTF010000118.1:0-7552 GCA_964535305.1 uncultured Planctomycetales bacterium
CGCGCCGCGCGGCGCGTCCGCTGGCGCGGCGCTAGAAAGCGGTGAGCGCGGATGCGCGTGCCGGTCGAATACGACCCCTTCAATGCCGAGACGCCGATGAGCGCGCTGGGTCAAGTGCCCACGCCAGACGGTGTGTTCTTTGTGCGAAACCACTTCGCGGCGCCGGAGCTGAGCGGCGCGGAGCATCGCCTGTTGCTGCAGGAGGGCTTCGAGTCCCCGCTTGCGCTTTCATTGGCGCAAATTCAGGCCCTGCCCAAACGCACGCTGCTTGTGACATTGGAGTGCGCCGGGAATGGGCGCACGGCGATCGAGCCGCTCCCGCCGGGGACGCCCTGGGCGGTCGGCGCGGTCGGGACGGCGCACTTTGGCGGTGCCGCGCTGTGCGATGTGCTGCGGGCCGCGCGGCCGCGGGCGGAGACGCGCGAGATCCTGTTTCGCGGAGCGGATCGCGGCGAGGTCGAGAAAGGCCGTGTCGAATCCTACGAGCGCAGCCTGCCGCTGCAGCAGGCGTTGCGCGCGGACACGCTGTTGTGCTACGAGATGAATGGCCGGCCGCTGCCGCGCGAGCATGGATTTCCGCTGCGATTGATCGTGCCGGGCTGGTACGGCGTGGCGTCGGTGAAGTGGCTGACGCAGATCAGCGCGTTGTCTGAGCCGTTTCGCGGTTTCTACCAATACGACCGCTATGTGTACCTGGGCGAAGCGGGCGTGGCCGATTACACGCCGCTGGCGCGGATGCGCCCGCGAGCGCTGATCGCGCTGCCGCTCGATCAGGCCACCATTCGGGCCGGTCTGATCGAGGTGCGCGGCACGGCCTGGAGCGGCGAAGCTCCGCTGCAGCGCGTGGACGTAAGCGTCGACGAAGGCCGCACGTGGGAGCCGGTCGAGCTGGACCCGAGCGATTCGGCGTACGCGGCACGCGCCTGGTGCTTCCGCTGGCGCGCTACTTCGGGTCGCTATACGCTGATGGTGCGCGCGCGGGATCAGGCCGGCGGGGCACAACCGCTGGAGTCCTGCAAGAATGTGCTCGGGTATGGAAACAACGTCGTGCAGCGCGTGCGCGTGACTGTGGTGTAGACAAGCTGCGTTAGCTAGTTTGCGCTGTCCGCCACGTGTGTGTCGAGCGGCTCGTCCGTCTCGTCAACCCGCAGCGTGTCGGTCGCAAGCCGGAATTCCAGCAGCGCCGTCCAGCGCGTGGTCTTAGCGAGGTTGAGTTGATTGCGCGCGTCGGTCCACTCCGATTCGGCCTCGACCAGATCGCGGTTGCCGATGTCGCCGTCGTAAAACTGGATCCGCGCGAACGTGCGGCGTTTGTCGGCCACCTCGACATTGCGGCGCTGAATATCGAGAACCTGGTCGGCCACGCGGATTGCGTTTACCGCCCGCAGCACCTCCGCACGCACTTCGTCTGACAACTGCTGGTATGTGCGTTGCGCGCGGCGGACATCGATGATGGCCGCCCTGAACTGATTCCGCTCACGCATGCGCTCAAGCGGCAGCGACAGGATCAACTCGCTGCGCCAGGTGGCCCGATCGACCTCGAAGGCCAAGCTGCCGGCCTGCGCCGGATTGGTGTCGAAGCGCAACGTGGAATTCCAATCCAGGTCCGGCAGCAGCGCGTTTCGCGAAACCTCGACGCCGCGCTTGGCGTCGTCGATCTGGTCCTTGCGATTCAGCAGGTCCAGCCGCGCGGCCAGGGCCACTTCGATTGCGCGTTGATCGTTGTCGGCGGCGACGGGCCGCTCGAGCAGCGGCAGCCGCTGCGCCTGGACCTGCTCATCGATCGCCGCGATGTCCTCCAGGTCGCCCAGTCCGATCGGCTCGCTCACCGGCATGCCGATCTGGAGCTTGAAGCGGTCGGTCGCGGCGCGGAAGGCCTCGCCCAGTTGTGCCACGCGGTTCTGCTGCGAGAGCGTCTGCTGCTCGGCGCGGCGCGTATCCAGCGAGGTGCCGGTGCCGGCGTCCTCGAGCGCCTCGGCCCTTTCATAGTCCCGCTGCGCCCGGCCGAGACTCTCGATCGCGTCCAGCACCTCCTGCTTCCGCCGCAGCAGGTCAAAATAGTCGCCAGCCACATCCACCATCTGCTGCCGGCGAAATCGCTCGAAGTCGCGCACGGCGTAGGTCAGATCGCGCTCGAGCTGAATGAGCTCTTCGCGGGCGACGTGCCCGGCACGCCGCAGAAACGGGACATTCAGCCCCAGCTCGATCTGCCCGGTCTCGGAGGCGGTGATGTTGCGCTTCACGTCGCGGATCAGCGTGCTGATCGCGCGGGCGGTGAAGTCGCCGCCGTAGGGCAACCGTTGCCGAGCCGAAACGTCGGCGACGAAGCGCATCGCCTGGTCGAAGTTGCGAATCTCGCCAAAGTTGCCGTACACGGTGCGCAGTTCGCTGGCGAAGATCGGCGTCCACAGGTGCCGTTCGAGCGTCAGCGCCAGGGCCACCAGGTACAGATCCTCCTTGGCGGTCTGATACGCACGGCGGAACTGCTGGGCGTAGCGCAGCGACTCTACGAGCGTGAATACCTGGCTGCGCAGCCGCGCGGGCTGCGTCGAAGGCAGCGCGGACTGCGTCGTCGCGGCGGCGGACTGGGTTGCGGGCACTGCGACGGGGGAGGGCGGCGCGACGCGCGTGAAATCCTCTGGTACTTCGCCGTCGATCGGGCTGGGGCGATAGGAATATGCCGCCGCATCGGCCCGCGGGGCGCTGACCGGCTGGCGCTCGATCCGCACGGGCCGCTCGTCGCGCAGCGCCGCGGCCTGGCGCTCGCGAATCGCGCTGGCGACGTCCAGGTCGGCGTTGCGAATGAGCGCGTCGCAGCCGAGCAGCGCGGCGCTGAGCAACGCACCAGCGTAGAGCCGCGCGGGCCGTGAACACCGCAATGAGACCGCTCGATCAATCGCTGCGTTCATGAGTGAGGGGAATCATAAAGCGGCTGGCATAGCATCGAAAGCGCGCCGCCAGGACGGCGGTGCGCGCAGCCGGCAAGCCAATCCGCTGTGAGATGCACCGGGCCGTCATTGCGAATGAGCGCCAAAAGCGCTGCGGAGCGGTCGGCCTGAGCTGCGCCGCGTCCGGGGCGTGAATTCTAGCGCGCGGCGCGGGCGAGCAGCGCTGCTCAGCGGAGCGGGGCCGTGAGCGGCTGGGCCGCGGCCCGCGAATCACGCCCGTCCGGCTCGGCGCCGTTCGTCCGCGTCGATGGCGGGCCGTTCCGCATGGCCCGGGCCAGTTGCGCGACGAGTACCTCGGCGGTGTAGGGCTTTTGGACAAACCCGGCCAGCAGTTTGTATTCGAAGCGCGCTCCGGCTTCGCGCTCGTTGTAGCCGGTGGAGAGCACGATGCGAGCCTGCGGGTCGATCCGCAGGAGCTCGGCGAGCACCTGCTCGCCGCTCATGCCGGGCATGGTCAGATCCAGCAGCACCAAGTCGATCTCGTGCGCGTGCGTGCGGAAGAGCTCGACGCCGGCCTGGCCGCTGGCGGCGGTGAAGACGCGCAGTCCCTGGCGCACAAGGATGGTCTGCACCACTTCGCGAATGTCCTCTTCGTCGTCGACGACCAGCACGGTCGTGCCAGGCCGCAACGTCGTCGGCGGCTCGCTCGCGAGCGTGGCGCGCGGCGGCTTGCCGGTTTGGGCTGGCAGCAGCACGCTGAAGGTGGTGCCCTGGTTGACGCGGCTCTCGACGCGCACGGCGCCGCCGTGGCCGCGGACGATGCCGAGCAATGCGGCCAGGCCCAGTCCGCGTCCGGTGAATTTTGTCGTAAAGAATGGGTCGAAGATCCGCGCCAGCGTGTCGGGCGACATTCCGCAGCCGGTGTCGCTGACCTGCAGGCAGACGAACTCGCCGGGCGCCAGCGCCTGGTCGGGGAATTCGAGTCGCAGGCTGCGTTCGTCCATGGTGCGGCGCTGCGTGCGGAGCAGGACGGTGCCGGGCTTACCGTTCATGGCCTCGGCCGCGTTGATCAGCAGGTTCATGATGATCTGCTGAATCTGGCCCGAGTCGGCGAGGATCAGCGGGAGCTCGGGTGCGACTTCGAGCTGCAGCGCGACGGTCTTAGGCAGCGCGGCGCGCAGGAAATCTCCCATCTCATTCACCAGGCTGCTCAGGTCAAGCGGGCGCGCATCGACACTGGGCTGGCCCGAGTAGGCCAGCATCAGCCGCGTCAGCTCGGAGGCGCGGCGGCTGGCGTTGAGCACTTTTTGCAGATGCGGGCGGACCTCGCGATCGTGCTCGATCTTCTCGATCGCGAGCGATACGTTGCAGAGCACGCCGACCAGGAAGTTGTTGAAGTCATGCGCGACGCCGCCGGCGAGCATGCCCAGGCTCTCGCGTTTCTGCGATTCGTGGAATTGCAATTCGAGCCGCCGCCGCTCGGCATCGGCGCGTTTCAGCTCGGTGATATCGCTGGCGGTTCCGGTCGTGCCGCAGATGCGGCCCTGCTCGTCGCGCAGCGGCAGCGCGTTGAAGCTCAGGGCCACGGGCTGCCCGTCTTTTCGCAGGTGCTCGGTGTGGTGGAAGAAGCGTGGCGTGCCGCGCTTGATCTGCTCGAACACCGGCAGATCGCGCTGCGCCTGCTCGGGCGTCATGAAGTCCGTGAACGGGCGACCGATCATCTCGTCCGGGCTGCGACCGAAAATCCGCAGTGCGGCCTGGTTCACAAACGTGTACCGCCCGTCCAGATCGACCGACCAGATCAGATCGTGCGAGGTTTCGACCAGCTCGCGATACTGTTGCGTCCGGCGGCGCAGCTCGGACTCGGCCCGCACCTGCTCGGTGACGTCGCGGACGATGCCCTGATAGCCAAGCAGTTGGCCGCTGCGGTCGCGACGGGCGCTGGCCGTCAGTCGGCAGCACATGACCGTCCCATCGAGCCGCCGCAATTGCACGGGGAAATCGGTGACGCCGCCGCCTTCGATCTCGCGCAGCAGCCGCTCGCGGTCGGCTGCGTCGGCGTAGCGATTCTGCACGTTGGTGCCGATCAGGTCGGAGCGCGATCCGCCGAAGAGCTTGAGGAATGCGGGGTTGACGTCGATGATCCAACCATCGCGGGCGGTGATGTAGATTGCGTCGCGCGAATCCTCGAAGAGCGCGCGGTAGCGCTGCTCGCTCTCGCGCAGGGCCTCCTCGGCGCGGCAGCGGGCGGTGACATCGCGGACGAAGCCGACCAGGAACTTGCGACCCTCGTCCCGCAGCACAGTGACGCTGTTTTCCAGGTGCACGATGTGCCCGTCGCGATGGCGATGAGCGGTTACGAAGTGGTTCAGGCCCGTGCGGGCCTGGGCCGAAAGCCGCGCCCCGGGCAGATCGATCACTTCCAGGTCGGAGAGCTTGCGCTCCAGCAGCTCGCCGGCGTTGTACCCCACCATGCGACAGAACGCGTCGTTTACCTCGATGAAACGCTGATCTTCGCCCACAACGAAAAATCCATCCATTGCGCTGCGCAGCACGGCGTGGTTGCGGGTCGCCATGCGGCGAATGGTCTCGTCCGAATGGGCCTGCGCGGTGACTTCGCGCACGCTCAGCACCGCTGCCCCGACCGCGAAGGCTTTCAGCGGCAGCGGGGCCGCCTCAATCGCGTAGCGGCGCTCGCCGAGTGTCACGCGGTAGTGCTCCGGATGGCGCTCGTCGATCACCGCCTGCACGCGGCGCTTCAGCTCCGCCATCTGCTCGGGCGCCAGCTCCTGGAGCTGCCGATTTTGAAACGATCCAACGCGCGGCGAGAATTCCGAAAGCGTCCGCAGTTCGCGATCCACCACCAGCAACGGCTCGGGCAGCGCCTCGGCGATCGCCTCGAGCTGATCCAGCCGCTCGCGCAGCGCCGCATCCGCGGGCCGGGCGCCGGCCAGCGCCAGTCGCATCGTGCGCAGCAGCCAAAACAAGGCCGCGATCACGACCAGGTTCGTGGCGACCAGGATGGCGACCGGCCAGGTCACGGCGCGTCTCCAGCCGCGCCCAGCGCCAGGTCCGCCGTGGCAGCGGCGGCGCCATGCCGCGCTTGCCCGGCCTGCGCCAGCCGCAGCGCCTCGGCTTTTTGCTCGCGGGCGGATTGCTCCATGGCGCGATTCGTGTGGCGGATCGCCAACTCCAGCCGCCGATCGGCGCAGCGCGCGGCTTCCGCGTAGTCCGCGAGCTGGAAATTCATCTCGGCCATGTATTCATAGACCCGCGCCAGCCCGTTCCAGAAGCTGGTTTCTTCGAGCGCGTTGCAGGCCAGGGCGAATTCCGTCTTGGCTTCGCTGAATTTTCCGGCCAGGGCCGCGCAGCGCCCCAGGTGCATGTGGCTGACGCCGATCTTGGTGCGGTCGCCAATCTCCAGCGCCAGGCCCAGCGCGCGGCGGTAGTAATTCGCGGCTTCGTCAAAGCGCTGCTGCTCGATCAGCACGTTTCCCAGGCCGTTATACGGGCCGACCAGCGAGATCAGTGCCCCCAGACCGCGATGCAGTTCGATGGATCGCAGGAAGGCGGATTCGGCCGCGTCCGGCCGGCCGAGCCGGAAGAGAATGAAGCCCAGGTTGTTGTAGATCTGGGCCAGCTCGGGCGTCTGCCCGTGCCGCTCGGCCAGCTCGGCGGCCCGCTGATAGTGCACATCGGCGGTGGCGTACTCGCCTTTGAAATAGTACATTACGCCCAGATTGGCCTGGGCCTCGACCTGCAACCGTGCGTCGTTTCGCCGCTCGCCCAGCAGGCGAAGTGCCTCGTGCTTGGCGGCCGCGTCGTCATAGCGACCCAGCCGCGCGAAGCACACGCCCAGAAAACCAATCGGCTCGGAAAAAAGCGGATCCGCGGCGCTGGCCTGCAACGCAAAATCGACCGCGGTCTCGTATTCACCCCGCAGAAACGCGCGGCGGGCTTTGACAAAGCGCTCCTGTGCATCGAGCGTGGTGGATTGGGCCGCGAAAAGCGACGCCGGCTGGGCCTGCTCACCCGTGAGCTGGTTCAACACGCGCACAACCAGTTGCGCCTGGAGCTCGACCCACTGAGCCATCGAGCCGCTCAGCTCGGCGATCGGTAGCGGCTGATCGATGCCGACGCGATGCGCCAGCGCGCGAATCTCGACCCGATCTGCGTCGCGCTGCAGGCTGCCGGACACGACCATCGCCGCACCGACCAGCCGGCCAGCCTCGGTCAGCCGCGGCGAATCCAGGCCGGTGGGATCCTGGCCAACCTCGAGCAGCTCGAGCACTTGCTGCGCATTCACGACGAATACGCCCGGGCATTGCCCCAAAGAGCGCGCCGCGTAGTCCGCAACCGCCTGCCCCAGCCAATCGTCCGAAGCGGCGCCCACGTTCTGAAACGGCAGGATCGCAACGCCGCGCGGTGCGACGCGAGCGGTCTGCGCGTCCGTCCGCGCGGGCGCGGCCTGCCCCGGATTCTCCAGGTAGCGCACGAATTCGTCGGCGGAGGCGAAACGCGCATGCCGGTCGGTCGCCAGCAGCCGCAGAATGCCGTCGCGCAGCCAAGCGGGCGTCGTGGCGGCGGCATCATCGGGCCATTCGGGAGCGCGCGTCTGCATCTGCATCAGGGCCCCGAGCACGCCGGCGTGCTCGAACGGATGC
>CAZHTF010000119.1:0-7405 GCA_964535305.1 uncultured Planctomycetales bacterium
ACGCCCAAGTCATTGCCGCAACCGTCAGAAAGCTCGCGCGAGCCGCGCAGCACGCGGGCAATCTGGCGTGCGCTGCGGCCCGGTACGGCGAAATCACGCGAAGCCCGTAGCCGCGCGACGCGAACAGAGTTGCGTTGCGATCGATCAGACGTTTTTCAGGATTTAGCGCGGCTGGTGAACAGGCCGCGCTGCGCGGCCCACTGCTGCAGGTCGCACCGCTGAATCGCCGCCGCCATTAGATCCGGAAAATCGCCGGGTGTGCAGGCGAACGCGGGCACGCCCAGCGCCGCCAATTCGGCCGCGATCTCCTGATCAAAGCTCGGCGCGCCCTCGTCCGAGAGCGCCAGCAGCGCGATGAACTGCACGCCGGCGCTGACCAATCGCGCCGCCCGGCGGAGCAGCTCCTGTTCGACGCCGCCCTCGTAAAGGTCGCTGATCAGGATCAGAATCGTGTTGGTTGGGTTTTCAATCAGCGTCTGGCAGTAGGTCAGCGCCTGGTTGATGTCGGTGCCACCGCCCAGTTGTGTGGAAAACAGCAGTTCGACTGGGTCTTGCAGCGCCTCGGTCAGGTCAACCACCGCGGTATCGAACACCACCAGCCGCGTTCGCACCGCCGGCAGCGTGGCCAGCACGGCGCCGAAGATGCTGGAATAGACGATCGAAGCGGCCATCGACCCGCTCTGATCGATGCACAGGATTACGTCGTTCAACGTGCTGCGCTTGCGGCCAAAGCCGATGCGTGTCTCCGGGACGATCGTGCGATACTCGGGCTGATAGTGCTTGAGATTGACGCGAATCGTCCGGTTCCAGTCGATCTCGCGCAGTCGCGGCCGGCGGGTGCGCGCTGCGCGGTTCAGCGCGCCGCAGATCGCCTGGCGCAGCGGCTGACTCAGCCGCGCCAGCAGCTGGTCGACCACTCTGCGCACCACCAATCGGGCGGACTCGCGCGTGCGGGCCGGCAGCACGCCGCGCAGCGCCAGCAAAGTGGCGACCAGGTGCACGTCCGGTTGCATGGCTTCGAGCGTCTCGGGCTCGCTAAGCATGCTGTGCAGCTCGAGCCGCTGCAGGGCGTCGCGCTGCAGCACCTGCACCACCGATTTCGGGAAGTACTTGCGGATGTCGCCCAACCAGCGCGGCACGTTGGGACAACTTGGGCCCAGGCTGCCCTTGCGCGGCGCGTCGTACAGGGCTGACAGCGCCGCGTTGATCGCCGCGTCTGCGGCGCTCAGCTTCGGCAGACTGGCGGACGTGGCTGCGTCGTCGCCCAGCACCAGCCGCCAGCGCCGCAGACGCTGGCCGGGTTCGATCGGCGTCGAGCTCATTCGCGCTGCTCCGCACCCAGGATTAGCGCCAGCAGCGGCAGGACCGCGTCGGCGGCTTCGTAGTCAAACTCGTCGCTCGCGCCGCCGCTGGACGCCGCCGCCCCGGCCGCGGCCAACACGCGCTGCCCCATCTGTCGCCGCTCGGCCGCCTCGAATGTGCTGAACGTCCGCCGCAGCAGCGGCAGCGCGATCAGGAAATGCGCTTCGTGCAGGGCGCTGAGCCAGGCGTCCAGCGCCAGCCAGATGGCCTCATCATGCAGCAGCAGCGCGCCGCTGCCGCTCAGAAAGCCCTCGATCCAGCCGGCCGCCTTGAGCGGCTCATTCGCCAGCGAGAGCGCCAGGCTCAGCCGCCGCGCGATCTCTTCGGCGTCGCACGCGCCGGCGTCGTGCAGCATGCGGACGGCTCGTCCGGCGAGCAGCGCGTGCAGCCCGAGCTGGTCGGCGAGCTGCTTGAGCAGCGCCAGCCACGCGGCCTGCTGCGCCTCTTTCGCCAGCAGCGCCACGGCGTCCGCGACGCCGTTCACAAGTTCGAGCATCTGCGCCGCGGCTTCGTCGTCCAGCGAGGTTGCCGCACTCGGCAGCCCGACGCAGATCCGCGCGACCAACTCGTCCACAACGCGCAAGACGACCTGCATGTCCGTCCGCCGAACGTTGCCATAGCGCGAAATGCGTGCGAGCCGCGGGGTCGCGGCCATCAAGGCGGGGATGTCGCTGCCGACGGCGGCCCGCTGCTCGACTGAATCGAGCAGAGCGCCGATCGCTTCGGGCAGGTCGGCGAGCAGGGCGGCATCCAGCAGCTCGACCAGCTCGCGCAGCGTCTGCGCCGCGCTGCCGCGCTGCTGCGCGATCGCGGTCGCCGCGGCCGCCACCGTGTTCCCCAGGCGGCCCGCTGCCAGCAGATCGACCGCGAACTGCGGCTTCCAGCAGACGCGCCACAGCTCGTGAAATGTGCCCTTCTGTCCCTGCTGCTCGAGCGGAGCGCCCCAATCAACACCCAGCAGCCCCAGCCGGTGCAGGAGTCGGCTGCGCTCAAGGTCCAGCGGCTTACGCAGATCCAGGTCGTAGTCGCGCTCGTCGGCCGAAACCGGCATTCGCAGCCGCTTCTGCAGCGCTCTCAAATCCTGCTGCAGCGGCGTCGCCGGCGCATCGTCCGGCACGCTGCCGAGACGATCGCCAACCACCAGCTTTCGGCGAATCAGGGCCAGCGGGGCGTCATTCGCGCCGCACAGGACGGCGTGCGCGGCCTCGAGCAACTCATGCAGCCCCGGCAGCGGGCGGGCTCGCAAAGCCGCGAGCGTTTCGGCCAGTCGCAACGATTCGATCACCTGGGCGCTTGAGGCGTCCAGGTCCTGCTTGCGCAGCAGGCGCGCGGCGCGCGTCAGCCAGTGCACGCCGACCTCCTGCGCGTGCCGCCAGAGCAGGTCGTAATACGCCGGCGAGGCGACGCCGGCCCCGTAGCCGGACTCGAACGAGAGCTGCTCGTAGCTCCACGGCGTCCAGGCGAAGGCGGTCTTGACCTTTGGCAACGACTTGAGCAACGCCGCGTCGGCCGACGCCTCGCGCTTGCCGCCAAGCTCGCGCAGCGCCGGCACATGCCACGCGCCGCAGACGATCGCGATGCGCTCGTGTCCGTCGGCGATCGCGGCGCGGATGATCCGGCGCATCGCGGCTTCACGCAGCGGCTGAATTTTCTGATCGCGGTCGTCCGGTGCTGCCTGCGGCGCAGTTTCACGTAGCGCCGCCATCGCGTCGGCGACCGCGGCGAAGATCTGCCCATCGGCATCGGCGTCCGCGCTGCCGCCGCGCGATTCGAGCAGGTGATCCCACCACTGCTCGCCGTCCTCGAATCCCGCGATGTGCGCCAGCCGCCCGAGCGGATCGTCGGAAAGCCGCGGCGCGCCTTCGGTCGATCGCTCACCGGCTTCGTCGTTGGCGTCGACGTCGATTTCGCCGCCGTCTGCGTCGCCCGAATCCGCGGCGCGATCGGTGTCTGCCGCGTCTGCCGGCGCTGCCGCGGGCGGCGCAGCGCTCGAAAGGGCCCGCTCCAACTCGAAGCAGTGCGCCTGCGGCAGGTCCATGAAACGCACCGCCGCGCGCTTCTCCAGACCGTAACGAATCGCGATCCACTCCGGCGAGAAGGAAGCGAACGGATAACACCCGGCCCGCCGCGGCTCGTCCGGCACGTAAACCAGCAAAGCCAGCGGCGGCTTGGCGCCCGCGTGCGCGGCGAAGGGCAGCGCGTCGTCCGCGTCCGGCGGACCCTCAACCAACACCGCGTCCGGTTGATACGCCTGCAGCGCCGCGCGCAAGCTCCGCGCCGAGCCGGGCCCGTGGTGCCGAATGCCGAAAAGGCGAACTTCGTAAGCCATTTTCTTGCTTGTTTCAGGCCGCGTTCAACGTGCCGCACAAGATGGGCATGCTGCCGCGCGATTGCGCTTCACAGCGTCTCGCGGCACGCGCGGTACAGATCCGACCAGCCTTCGCGCTCCTTCACGACGGTCTCGAGATATTCCTTCCAGACCAGCGCGTCCTGCATTGGGTCTTTCACGATCGCGCCCGTCAGGCCGGAAGCCACGTCATGCGCCCGTACCTTGCCGTCGCCAAAGTGCGCCGCCAGCGCCACGCCGCTGTTTACCACGCTGATGGCCTCGGCGGTCGACATCGGGCCCGAGGGCGATTTGATGCGCGTCTTGCCATCCGCGGTGACGCCTTCGCGCAGCTCGCGGAAGATCGCGACGATCCGCTTGATCTCATTCAGCGGCGGGGCGTCCGCCGGCAGCTCGAGCGCCCGCCCGAGGGCCGCGACTCGCGCGCGGACGATGGTGATCTCCTCTTCCGCGGTCGCCGGCGTGGGCAGCACGACCGTGTTGAAGCGCCGCCGCAGCGCGCTGGACAGCTCGTTCACGCCGCGATCGCGGTTGTTGGCGGTCGCGATCACATTGAAGCCCTTGCGGGCCTGCACCTGGGCGTCCAGCTCCGGGACCGGCAGTGTTTTCTCAGAAAGGATCGTGATCAGTGTGTCCTGCACGTCCGACGGGATGCGCGTCAGCTCCTCGACGCGGGCCTGCTTGCCCTCCTGCATGGCGCGCATCACCGGGCCGGGCACGAGCGCCTCGCGCGTCGGCCCCTTCGAAAGCAGCAGCGCATAGTTCCAGCCGTAGCGGATGGTCTCTTCCGCCGTGCCGGCCGTGCCCTGCACGAGCAGCGTCGAGTCGCCGCTGATCGCCGCGGCCAGGTGCTCGCTCAGCCAGGTTTTGGCGGTGCCGGGCATGCCCAGCAGCAGCAGGGCCCGGTCTGTCGCGAGCGTAGCGATCGCGATCTCCACCAGCCGTCGATTGCCGATGTACTTTGGCGTGATCAGCTTGCCGTTCTCGAGCTTGCCGCCGAGCACGTACAGCGCGACCGCCCAGGGCGAAAGTCGCCAGTTCGGCGGTTTCTGCCGCCCATCCTGCTGCTGAATCTCCGCCAGCTCCTGGGCGAATTCGTTCTCGGCGTGCTGCCGCAGGATGGAGGCGTCGCCAGCCGTGTCCTTCATGCATTGAGCTCCTTGAGCATGTCGCACCGCAGCGCCAGCGTCGTTTGCAACGCGTTCACAAGCATGTCGTCGCCATAATTCCAGAACGGACTGTTTCGATTCCAGCCGTGTTGTGCTTCTGCGGCCAGTTCCGGAGCAAGGCACAGCGGCACGCGTTTGCACAAGACCGAACGCAGCGCCTGCGACGCGTTGCCCAACTGGCTGCCGCAATAGCGTTGCAGCGCCACGAGCACGCTGCGCGAGAAGCTGATGCTCCAGGCATGCTCGCAAGCGTCCAGCGCTTCCAGGACGCTCTCACTTGGCGGCTTCGTCGCAGGTAACGCCCGCGTCATGACGCGCTCGCGCGCCGCGGCGTCGAGCGCGCGCAGCAGCGCCTTCGCGTCAAGCGCCTCATCGGACAGCGCGTCCGCCAGCAGCGGCTCGAGCCAAGCCGCTGCGCGGGCGCGCCGCGCAGCGCTGGCCCCGCCCTTTAGCAGCGGCTCGCTCCACTCGCTGCTGCGCGCCGCCGCCACCAGCTCTGCCGCGCTGGCGCCGCTACGCTCCCAGAGTTCCAGCGGCGCGAAGGCGACGAATTGAGACAGCGCGCTGGCGCGCTCGCCCATTTGACCGACGCTACGAAACTCCACCCCGTCGCGCCGCGTGGCCGCATCCGGCTTATTCGGCAGCGTCACGTCGATGCGAGCTACCGCCGAGCGCGCCGTGCGCTTGGTGAGCTTGATGGACACGCAATCCGCGGCCCGCGTCGCCATGCGCTGCGAAAGCGCCGACGCCGGGATGCTCGCCAGCAGCTCGGCAGCCGCCAACCGGGTGGCCTTGCGGCGATCGTCCAGCGCAGCTTCGAGGAACAGCTCATCCGCAGACGAAAGCCCGAGCTCGAGCGCGGCGATGAGCGCGGCGCGTTCGTCCGGCGGCTCCTGTTCCCAACCGGCCTGCAGCAACGCGCGGGCCGCGTTCGCATCCGAACGCCGCAGTTCGCGCAGCGCCCAGGCCCGCTCGGCCATCGAACCGTTCTTCCATCGCTCCAGCGGCGTCGTCGCCGGCGCGGCGCTGCGCAGCGATTCAACCCAGGCGCCGCGCTTGCCCGCTACGGCCCGAATCCGGGCCGCGGATTCCGGCGGGGCGGCTTGTGCGCGGTTCAGCAGTTCGATCACAAACTCGTGCGTCACGACGAGCCCGCGCCGCCGCGCCGCCTCGCACCATTCGCCCAGCAGGTCATCAAAGCCCTCGTAGAGGATCTTCGCCAGGTGCGCCGCGGCGTTTGGCGAACAGCAACGCTGGTCGGCGTCTTCGCAAATGGGGACGGGCTGCGCCGTCGCGGGTGCGGGCCGCCGCCCAGCGCGTTCGTACGTCGAGAGCAGGCTGGCCGCGCGCAGCAGCGCCAGTGGCGCGTCCGAATTCTCGGCGTGCGGCGGGGCGTTTGCATTGTGCGTGTTCGGCAGCCGCGCCAGGATGTTGGCCGGCGCATCGCAGAGCGAGGGCACGCGCCCGCCGCTGCGCGCCGTTCCGACAACGCATGCCGCCACCAGCTCGTCCCACGCGCGGATCGCCACCGGCTCGCTTGACATCAGGCGACCCTCATCAGGCGCATCGAATCCGCGCTGCGCACGAAGGTGTAGAGCGCCTCGCCGAGCAGCACGCTCAGTGGCCAGAGCACCTGACCGTCCCACTCGCCAAACAGCTCCATCGGCCGGCCGCCGCTGAGCGCCAGCAGCTCCCACTCTTGGTCGAAGCGCGGCCGAATCGGCAGCACGCGCCCGGCTTCGTCGCAGAACAGCACGCGGCGCACGTCGCGCGCCATGCCCGGGCGCAGCCCGCCGATGCGCAGCGGCCACTGCTCGATCCAGGGTTGCGCCGCGATGGCGCGCGCATAGCTGCGCAGCGCATCGGGCAGCGATTGCGCCGCAGGCAGCGGCGCGCCAACGATTCGCGCTTCGCGCGGCGCGGCCGGCAGAATCGCCCGCAGCGGCGCAGCGCTCGGATAGAAGCGTAGCTCGCCAACGAAGCGCGAGCCCACGCGGAAGACCTGCTCGAAAGCGCCCGCTCCAGCCGCGAAGTGCAGCAGCAGCGCCAGCCGCGCGCTGTGCACGCCGAGCAGGTACGTGCGCTGCACGCGCAACTGCTCCTCCTGCTCGACGCGCTGAGCCAGCACGCACCAGGTGTCCTCGACCGCCGGGAGCTTGAGCAGGTCCTCTCTCGCGACGCTCCAGCCCACGGCGCTGCGCACGTCGGCCTGCACCTGTACCGGCAACGCTTCAAGCCGCGTGTACGCCTCACACAGCAGGAACGACCGCGCCGCGCCGGCGAGCACGCGCCGCTCCCAACCCGCGCCGGAAGCTGCCAATTCGCCCAGCCGCCGCACGCCACGCGCCAGCCCCGGAGCCTGCGCATCGACCAGGCGTGCGGCGACGTTTTCCCAGTATGCGGCCGGCTGGACCTGGGCGCTGGCCAGTCCCTGGCGCAGCAGGTCGGCCAGCCAGGTGCGCAATTCGCGGACGCCGTCGTCGACGCGCGCGGCGCGCTTCGCGGCGCGCGCCGCCAGCGCCTGTGG
>CAZHTF010000120.1:0-7308 GCA_964535305.1 uncultured Planctomycetales bacterium
GCAGTCGAACCAGGTGATCGCGCTGGACGACGCGAAGCTGCTGATCGTCTTCTGCCAGGAACGCGACTGGCAGAAAATCGAGCAGACCGTGCGCGTCTGGGACGCGGCGGCCATCAGCGATACGCCCGAGATGCGCTCGTTCAGCATCGAGCATGGCAACCCGGATTCGATCTTCGAGACGCTGAACACGCTCTATCGCAACTACACGCATCCAACGCTCGGACGCCAGCCGGTGGCGCTGGCGCTGGAGAGCCGCACGCTCTACGCACAGGCGGTCAAGCCGGCGCTGGATGAGATCGAGTCGCTGCTGAAGTCGATGGATGTCTCGCCCGCGGGATTCCCGCTGACGATCATCCCGCTGGAGAATGCCGAGGCCGCCAGCGTGGCGCAGCTCCTGCAACCGCTGCTGCCACCGGCGGCGCGCGGGCGTGCTTCGGCCATGACGGTCGTGGGCGACACCGCGACCAATTCGCTGATCGCGCGGGTCGACGAGCCGACGCTCGCGAAAGTGCGCGAGTTCGTCCAAGGGCTCGAAGGACGGCATGTCGAAGAGCAGCCGCTGCGCAAGATCTTCGCCGTCCGCAACGCGCAGCCGCGCGAAGTGGCCGACGCGATCACGCAGCTTCAGGGCGGCGGGTCGCCGCGGCGCGGCGCGGCGGCGGTGGGGCAGGTGAAGGCTTTTGTCAGCGCCGGTCAGGTGGTGGTCGAGGCGCCCGCCGATCGCATGCCGCAGATCGAGCAGCTCGTAGCGCAGCTCGACGCCCCGGGGCTCGGCTCAGAGATTGTGATCAAGACCGTCTCGCTGCCAGGTGTGGATGTCGCCAGTGTCGCGCAGCGGCTTTCGACGGCGATGGGCCAGAAGGCGCAGCGGATTGGGCAAGCGGCCCGTTTCGATGCCGACCCATCCAGTGAAACGATCCTGCTGACCTGCAGCCGCGACCTGCTCGAGGAGTGCGAGTCGCTGCTGAGCGAGTACCGCGAGCTGACCAAGGGCCTGCCGCTGGAGACGCAGTTCCGCGTGTTGCAGCACGCCGCAGCGCAGGAGACCGCCAACTGGCTGCGCGATGCACTCGAGAAGAATTTCATCAATCTGAAGTCGACCGCGAAGATCTCCGTCAGCCCGGATGTGCGCACCAATCGCATCATTCTCAGCGGCCCGCAAGTGGCCGTGCGGCAGGGCATCGCGCTGCTCGAGCAGTTCGACGTGCCGCAGGAGACGGCCCCGTCGGTGAACCTGATCGCGACCGAGACGCGCAAGCTGCCTGGGCTGGATGTCAGCAATGTCGCCAACCAGCTCAACCAGGCCTGGCAGGCGCGGCCGCAGCGGCCCGACAAGCTGCGCGTGCAGTTCAGCGCTGATCGGCTGACCGAGACGCTGATCATCACCGCTCCGCGCGACGCGCTGACCGAGATCGACGAGGTCATCGCCAAGTTTATGGCGGAGGCCAACGACCTGAAGCCCGATCGGCGTTTCTACCCGATCGCCAATGCCGACGCGGGTTTTGTCGCCGACCAACTCAAGGCGCTGCTGCCGGCGCAGATCGCCAAGATCAAGGGCCAGGAGTTCGCCAGCCGCATCAGCGTCGCGGTCGATGCGCGGCAGAACAGCGTCATCGTGGACGCGCCACTGGCCGTCATGAGCGACGCCGACGCGCTGGTCGCGAAGCTCGACGCGCCGGGTGGCGCGGACTCGACGCCGGCGACGATCGAGCTGCGCTTCATCGACCCGAACCAAGCGCAGTCGATGATCAACCAGATGTTCGGCTCGGGTCGGCCCGGCGGGTCGCGCGGCGCGAACGCCGCCCAGGAAGTGGCCGTGACGGTCAGCGGCAGATCGCTGGTGGTCCGCGCCCCGGAGAAGAAGCTCGAGGCCATCCGCGCCCTGATCGCCAAGCTCGACGCCGAATCGGAAGGGCTGGAGATCCGCACCTTCTCGCTGAAGCTGCTGAACGCGACCATGGTGTCCGCCAGCGTGCAGGCGTTCCTGGCGTCGACCGGCGTGCAGGCCAAGCCCGGGCAGATGAGGCCCGGTGCTTTTCCCGAGCCGACGACCAACACGCTCGTGGTGTTCGCCGAGAAGTCGCAGATGCCCTTCATCGCCACCATGATCGCCGGGCTGGAGAGCTCGGACCTTCCGGTGGGCGAGCCTCGGACGTACGCGCTCAAGTACGCCCGCGCCGAGCAGATCGGTCCGAACGTCGACGCGATGCTGAAAGCCAAGGTCGCCGAGCGTGAGGGCACGGTCCGCAAGAACCTCGTGCAGACCAGCGTTTTCGCCGAGCAGACCGGCAATCGCCTGGTAGTTTTCGCTGCGGATGAGTACCACGAGCTGGCCGCGGAACTGATTCGCCTGATTGACCAGGAGATCGACACGGGCGAGATCGTGCACATCATCAAGCTCGAGCAGGCCGATGCGCAGCAGCTTTCGCAGACGTTGACGAGCAGCCTGCAAAACGCGCGCGGCACGCCGCCACGCGTGAAGATCACCGCCGACACCGGCAGCAACTCGCTGCTGATTTCGGGCATGCCCAAGGATGTGGCCTCGGCCGAGCAGCTTGTGAGCGATCTGGAGGCCAGCAGCTCGCAGATTCCAGAGCTGCAGATCTTCAAGCTGAAGTACTCCTCCACCGACGATCTGCTGGCCGCGCTCGAGGGCATGTTCCCGGCCTCGCGCAACCCGGTCGATACTGTCACCATCACCGCAGACGACTACAACAACCGCCTGCTAATCTCGGCCAATCGCCGCAAGATGCGGCAGGTCGAGGCCGTGATCGCCAAGCTCGACACCGAGCCTGAGGCTTCGCCCACCGGGCTGCCCGGCGGCAAGGAGCTTTATTTCGTCGACATCGGCCGCGGCAGCGCCAGCGACATCGCATTCGAAGTCAGCCGGCAATTCCCCGACGAAGAGGACGGCGGTCCCGAGATCGATTCCGACTGGTTCGGCGAATACATCACCGTCAAGTGCCGGCCGAATGAGTTCTCCAAGATCGAGACGCTGATTCGCCAATTCGAGCAGCGGGCGCGGATCGAGAAGAAAGTCGTGCTGCGCAAGCTGAAGGGTGACTCGCCGCGCCTGCTGCAATACCTGCAGGCCAAGCAGCCGGAGCTGCAGATCGAGCAGGTTGTCGATCCGCAGGTGCCGCGCGAGACGATCATCGAGGAGCTCTGGAACGAGGGCGAGACGCCGCCGAAGAAGCCGCGGCGTGCGCCGCGGACGAACGTTGGGGCGCAGGCCGCGCCCGCCGTGCGGCCATATCTGCTCGAAGCGCCAGCCTGGATGCTTGAGCTGGGCGAGATGCTCGAACAAGAAGCGCAGCCCGCGACGGCGCGGTCGGGCGCAGCGCCTGCGCCGCAGCCGCAGAACCCGCCGGCCGGCGCCGCGCCGCTCGCCACACCGCCTTCGACGCGACCGACGCGCGAGCGTGCCACGCTGCGCGTCTTGCCGGACGGGCGCGTGGTCATCAGCGGCCCGGAGAATGAAGTCGAGGACATCGAAGACTCGATCGACCTGATGGAAGAAGACCTGGCGATCGGCGAAGTCATCCGCGTCTTCCGCTTCCGCTACGGCGACGTGAACACTGCCGCGACCATTCTGGACCGCATGTTCAATGGGCGGCAGGTGATTCAGCTGGCGCAGCCACAGCAGCAGCAACAGCAGCAGCAACAGCGTGGCCGCGACGGCGAAGACAAGGACGGCGGCGGCGACACCATGTCGGCAATTCGCAACATGCTCGGCCAGCAGCGCGGCGGAGCGAATCGCCGCAACGCCGGTCAGCAGGGCGAGCGCGTGCGGATCGCGACCGAGCCGGGTCAGAACTACTTGATCGTCAAGTGCGACGAGTCCGACCTGCCCGAGATTCGCCAACTGCTGCGCGAGCTCGATGTGCCGCCGGATGAGGTCGATGTACGCGTCATTCAATTGAAGAATCTGGATGCCCAGGCCACCGCCGAGAACATCCGCGAAGTGCTGGGCATCTCGCGGGCGCGCAGCCAGCGCCGCGGCGCTGCGCCCGCGAGCGCAGCGGGTGGCGGCCCGCAGCAGCAGCAGTTCATGGCCCAGCTTCAACAGCAAATGCAGCAGCAGATGCTGGTGATGACGCCTGGTGGCGAGCAGGGCGCGGTGCCGATCGAGTCGGTCGAGATCGTGCCGAACGTGGTCACCAACTCGCTGATGATCTCCGCGCCGCTCGATGTGCTGAAAGTGATCCAGGATGTCATCCAGGAGCTCGAAGGCATCGAATCGCGCGATGTGATCGTCATCCGCCATTACCCGCTGCAGAAAGCCCAGGTAGACGACATCCTGCCGATGCTGCAAGAGATCTTCAGCGGCGCGGGCGGCGGTGGCGGCGGCGCACGCGGCCCCGGCGGCATGGCCTCCGCGGCCCGCGGCGGCAATCCCGCCAATCTCGGGCCGGTGCAGATCTCCGGCGATCCGCGCAGCAATACGCTGATCTTCAGCGCCGAGAGCAAGGACCTGCAGATCGTCGAAGCCCAGATCCGCATGCTCGACATCGAAGGCCGCGTCAGCGAAGCCGAAACCTATGTCTGCCAGTATGGCGACGCACAGCAGATCGCCGACACCGTCTCCGCGATTTTTGTCGGCGGCGGGCGCACGCCGCGCGGCGGCGCCGATCGCGGCGCGGCCGGCGGGGACGTCGGCGCCGTGCGGATCAGCGCTGAGCCGCTGACCAATACGGTGCTGGTGCTCGCGCCGCAGGCGCAGCGCGAGCTGATCCTCAACAAGGTCCGCGAGATCGACCGCCTGGCGCAGCGCGACATCCGCGAGATCACCGTTGTCAACGCCAAGGCCGAAAAACTCGCGACGCGCCTGGCGCAGATTTTCGGCGGCACCGCCGTTGCCGGCGACGGTGAGACCGGCGCTCCGCGGCCGGTACGGCGCAGCGGTTCGGCGGCCATGCCCGCCGGGCACATCGTCATCGTCGGCGACGATACGGCCAAGAAACTCTTTGTCCGCGCGCCGGACCCGGTGTTTGAGCAGATGGAGGAGCTGGTTGCGGCGCTGGATCAGCCCGACGAGGGCCTGCAGATCCGCTCATTCACGCTCAATCACGCCGACGCGCAGGCCGTGCTCGACAGCGTCGAGCAGGGGCTCACCAAGTATGTGCAGATGAGCCAGCTCGCCGGGGCAGGGCGCGATCTGCCGTTTGACGCGTTCACCGCCGTGGCGGACCCGCGCACCAACAGCGTCATCGTGGTCGGCTCGCCGCAGACGTTCGCCTTTGTCGGCAGCGTGCTTGCGGCGGCGGACATCGCCACGCCCAAGGAAAAGCAGAAGCAGTTCCGCGTCTTCGTGCTAGACCGCGTCGATGCCGAGACCGTCGCGGATGCCATCAATCGCTTCGCGGCTGGCGCGGATGTTGACGGCGGCCCGCGGCCCGCGGGCCAGCCGGGCGCGGGTGGCGGCGGACGGGCGCGGATGCCCGGCGGTGGCGGCGGCGGCGCGGCGCTCGGCGCAGCACCCTTGCTGGATGTCCGCGCCGTCGCGGAAATCGCCAACAACGCCGTTATGGTCTTCGGCAAGCTCGAAGACATCGAGACCGTTGAACAGGCCGTGATTCAAAAGCTCGAATCGGCCGTCAGCGTGCACCGCAGCTTCGCCCGCATCCCGGTGAAGAACGTCCCACCCTCGCAGATCATCAGCGCCCTCTCGCAATACCTGCAGACGCCCGATGCGCGCGGCGCTTCGCGCGATGGCGCGGCGCGCCGCGGCGGCAGCGCCGGCAGCGGTGGGCGCAGCGGCCCAATCCTCACCCCCAACGACAGCGCCGGCCTGATCATCGTCCGCGGCTCCAAGGTCGAGATCGATGAAATCTCGCGGCTGGTGACGGAGCTGGATTCACCCGACCTGGTTGGCAACCAGGTGAAGGTCATCCCGATCGCGCCCGGACAGGACGCCGCCGCGCTCGCCCGCGAAGTCGAGCGCGTCGTCAACGAAGGTGAGGAGATCCTCGCGCAGAACCAAGGCCGCGCCGCGCGACGCATCACCGTCGGCGCCAACGAATACGCCAACGCGCTGCTGGTGTATGGCGATGCCACCGCGTTCGGCGTGGTCGACAACGTCGTAAAGCAGATCGGGGACATCCGCACCGGCGGCATGGTGACGCGCGTGATTCAGCTTCGAAACCTGGCGTCCGAAGACGCGCAGGCAATGATCGAAAACATGCAGCGCCGCGGCGGCAGCGGCCCGGGCAGCGGAACGCGGCAGCGCGGTGGTGGCTTCCAGCCCGGTGGTGGCGGCGGCTTCCAGCCCGGTGGTGGCGGCGGCTTCCAGCCCCAGCCGAATTTCCCGCGCCGCGAAGACGCGCAGCCCCCTCGTAGCCCGCGCGGTGCCGCGAATTGGAAAGCCGCGCCGCGCGTCGCCGGCACGGGCGTCCAGGCCGGTCAACCGTTGGTTCGCGCCGCACACGGCGCTCGGCCGCTGATCGGCACACTGATTCTCTCGCCGCTGCTGCTCGCGGCCATGCTGGATGACCCGCAGGTCGGCTCGGGCGCCGCCCAGGCGCCGCCGGCGGTTGTCCAGCCCGCGTCGCCGGCAACGACCCCGGTCGGTACGCAGGCGACCGAGCCGCCGGTCAGCGTCACTGGCACGCTGCGCAGCCAGGTCGCGGTCACGCAGCTCGATAGTCAGACGATCATCGTCACGGGCGACCCGCAGGACGTGGATTTCGTCGAGCAGGTGCTGCTGGTGATGGAACGTCAGGCGCCCGGCGCGCGGCTCGAAGTCTTCGCGCTGACGCACCAGAAAGCCACGGCGCTGGCGCAGGCCCTGCAGCAGGCGGTGACGGCGCTGATTCAGCAGCGCGGCGCTGGCCCGCGAGATCGCGTCAATATCGTCGCCGAGGCCCGCAGCAACGCGCTGATCGTCTCCGCCTCTGAAAACAACATGGGCATGATCGCTGACCTGATCGCCAAACTGGACATCGCCAGCGACAAGGAAACACAGACGCGCGTCTACGCGCTGCGCTTCATTCCGGCTGCGGAAGCCGCCCGCGTGGTCAGCACGATGCTGGAGCGGCTCAATCGCATCCGCGAAGTGCCGCAGAGCGGCCAGGCCACGGTCGAGCCCATCGAGCGCTCCAACGCGCTGCTGGTCGTCGGAACGCCCAAAGACTTCGAAGAGATCGAGCGGCTGATCACCAGCCTGGATATCGAGCTCGATCAAGCCGACGACGTCACGCCGTTCACCGTAGGCGAGGTCATGGTCGTCAACATCAAGAACGGTGTCGCCGAGGACATCGTCCAGGTGCTCAAAGAATACATCGCCGAAGCCAAACCCATCCTGTTTGA
>CAZHTF010000121.1:0-7245 GCA_964535305.1 uncultured Planctomycetales bacterium
GGGCCTGCGCGGCCGTCGCGGGCCGCGGGCGACCGCGTTCGCCAAGTCCCTGGTGAAGTCGACGATCACGACCGGACCGCTGCCTTGCGCATTGCGGCTCGGCCGGTCCAGAACGGCTTGGCCACCGGCTTGCGTGGCCGATTGCCCCGCTTGCCGACCGTCGAATTCTCCGATAGAAAGCACGGCTCGTTTTCTCGCGGGTATTGGCTGAAATCCGGAGCGACATCGCAATGAGTCTGGTCGAATCCCTGTTGCAGAGAGTCGCCGATCGCAAGGCCGTGATTGGCGTGATCGGCTTGGGCTATGTCGGTCTGCCGCTGGTGCGTGAGTTCGCCGGGGCGGGCTTTCCGGTGATGGGCTTCGACATTGACGACGAAAAGGTCGCGCTGCTGAAGGCTGGCAAGAGCTACATCCGCCATCTGCCGGCGGCCTTGTTCAACGACGCCATCAAGAGCGGCCAGTTCATCCCGACCACCGATATGAAGCGGCTGAAGGAGCCGGACGCGATCCTGATCTGCGTGCCCACGCCGCTCGACAAAATGCGCGAGCCGGACATGACCTACGTCCGCGGGACGGCCGAGACAATCGCCAAGGTGATCCGCAAGGGTCAACTGGTGGTGCTGGAATCGACCACCTACCCCGGCACCACGCGCGAAATCTGCAAGCCGCTCTTCGACGCAGCCGGCCTGACGCTCGAAAAAGACTACTTCCTCGGCTTCTCGCCCGAGCGTGAGGACCCCGGCCGCGAAGACATCACCACGCGCCAGATCCCCAAGGTCGTCGGCGGCATGGGCGCCAACAGCTCGCGCCTGGCGCAGGCCGTCTACGGCGGGGCTTTTGAGCGCGTCGTGCCGGTCACGAGCTGCGAAGTCGCCGAGGCCTGCAAGATCGTCGAGAACGTCTATCGCTGCATCAACATCGCGCTGGTGAATGAGCTGAAGCTGATCTTTGATCGCATGGGCATCGACGTCTGGGAAGTGATCGAAGCCGCGAAGACCAAACCCTTCGGTTTTCAGGCTTTTTACCCGGGGCCGGGCCTGGGTGGGCACTGCATCCCGATCGACCCGTTCTACCTGTCATGGAAGGCGCGCGAGTTCGACATCAGCGCCCGCTTCATCGAGCTCGCCGGCGAGATCAACACCGGCATGCCCGAGCATGTGATCAACCGCGTCGGCGCAGCGCTGAACGAGCACGGCAAGCCGCTGAAGGGCTCAAAAATCCTGATCCTGGGCCTGGCGTACAAGAAGGACGTCGACGACGTGCGCGAGTCGCCCTCGGTCGAGCTGATTGAGATCCTGCAGGAGCGCGGCGCGCTGGTCAGCTATCACGACCCGTTCATCCCGGTCGCCAAGCCGATGCGCGAGCACAACATCACGCACATGAGGAGCACGCCGCTCACACCTGCGAACCTCAAGAAATTTGATTGCGTGCTGATCTCGACCGATCACAGCAACGTCGACTACGCCGCGGTGGTCAAGCACTCGAAGCTGGTGGTGGACACGCGCAACGCCTGCCAGCGAGTCAAAGCCCCCAAGGGCCGCGTCGTGAAGGCCTGAGGACCAGGGGCGGCGCCGAAGCGGGCGGAGGGCGTGCGGGCGCGGGCTCTCCCCGTCTTGCTCGAGCGTCGCGACCAGCACTGCCGAGGCCGGTCTGATCGAGACCGTGGCCTTGCCCTTGCGCAGCTTCAGCCGCTTCGCGGACGACGCGCTGATCAGCGAGACGATCTCGTGACGCCGATGTCGATGACCATTTCACTCATCATTGGCCAAGTGCTTGACGCGAACCGCCGTGCCGCAGACCCGCGCCAGAAAGCTACTCGCGTGGCCGCACGCGGCTATACACTCCAGAAATGACAGCCGCGCGCGAACCGGTCCTGTCCGTCCGCGACCTGGTCGTCCGCTTCAGCTCGGGCGACGGACGGTTTCTGACCGTGCTGAATGGGGTCACGTTCGAGGTCCGCCGCGGCGAGACGCTGGTGATCATGGGCGGCTCGGGCTGCGGCAAGAGTACGCTGTTGAACTGTCTGATCGGAGAGATCGAGCCGGACGCCGGGAGCATCACGTACCATCTGGCCGATTTGGGCAGCATCGATCTGACACGCACCGACCGGCGCACCGCGGACCAGTTGCGCAAGCGCTTCGGCATCCTGTTTCAATCCGGTGCGCTGTTCAGCTCGCTGAGCGTCGCGCAGAACGTCGCACTGCCGCTGCGTGAGCACTCGCACGTCGACAAGGCCATCATCGATATCGTGGTGGCCATGAAGCTGCAGCAGGTGCACATGCTGCCGCATCGCGACAAGTTCCCGGCGCAGCTTTCCGGCGGTCAGAAGAAACGGGCCGGGTTGGCGCGGGCCACCGCGTTGGACCCGGAGATTCTCTACTACGACGAGCCCAGCGCCGGGCTGGACCCCGTGACCGCCTCCGCGATCGACGAGCTGATGATGGACCTTTCGCGCAAGCTGCAGGTCACCAGCATCGTGGTGACGCACGACATGCCGTCCGCATTTCGCATCGCCGACCGCATGATCATGCTCGACCAGGGTCGCATTCTGCGGATCGGCCCGAAGGCCGAATTCGAGCGGCTGCGCGACGCGGACGCGCAGCGGCTGGCCAGCGACGAAGAACGGCTGATTCACCAATTCTTGATCGGCGCACACAGCGGACCACTGACCGATGGCGAGGGGCTCAGCGAATACGAGAAACTGCTGGTCGGCGACACAACCACCATGATGCGGCGTGTTTGAGGGCTCGGGCGCGTGTAGAAAAGTTGCTCGTCGATGACACCTACGCCGTGGTGCGGCGCGCCTGAACGCACGTTCGACGGACCGGCCGGCGACCCTATAAAACAGAAAAACCCGCCGATGGCGGGTTCTCTGTACAGGAGGAGGAGTTAATCGCTTTTGTTTTCTCAACGAATTATAGGAAGGGCACTTTGGCACATTTCCACTCTGAGCCCCAAAAAAAGTAGTCTGAAGGGGGTTTTTCTCGTAACCGTAGAATTGAAAGATAGTTCTGACATCGCTCGACGGAGCGAATACGCCCCGTAATCGCTCCCGAACAAGGTCTCGCGCCGGACGCGTTTTGGCCGCTCCGTTCCTTGGCCAACCGCCGCGGATTCGCCTAGAACACCTACCGGCGCACGCCCGCCGCCGGCGAGCTCTGTTACCGGTCCTTGAGCGGCAAGAATCTCTGGCAAGGACTTATGAACGGCAAGCACGTCGTCATTACCGGCGGAACCGACGGCATCGGCAAAGTCACGGCCCGCGAGCTGGCGCGACTGGGGGCCGCGGTCACGCTCGTCGCCAGAAGCCCTGACAAAGCGAAGTCGGTGGTCGACGAGCTGCGCGACGTGAGCGGCAATCGGCAGGTTGATTTTGTTGCCGCCGACCTGACCGAGCAGCGGCAGGTGCACGCCTGTGCGGATGAGCTGGCCGCGCGGCTGCCGCGCGTGGACGTGCTGATCAATAACGCCGGCGCGATCTTCGAGCGGCGCCTGCTCACGCCCGATGGCATCGAATGTACACTGGCGCTCAATCACCTGGCGTACTTCCTGCTGACGGTCCGGCTCAAACGCCTGCTGGCCGCCGCCCCTGCCGCACGGATCGTCAACGTCGCCTCCGCGGCCCATCGCGGGGCGCCGCTGGCGCTCGATGATCTGCAGCACGAACGCTCGTACTCCGGATGGGTCGCCTACGGCCGATCCAAGCTCGCGAATGTGCTCTTTACCTACGAGCTCGCCCGCCGGCTGGCCGGCTCGTCCATCACCGCGAACTGCCTGCACCCCGGATTCGTCGCCTCGCGCTTTGGCGACAACACCAGCGGCTGGCTTCGGACGCTCATCGGCGCCGCGAAACGCGTCTTCGCAGTCTCGGAGGACAAGGGCGCGCTGACAAGCATCTACCTGGCCAGTTCGCCGGACGTCGCGAACGTCAGCGGAAAGTACTTCGAAAAGTGCCGCGCGGTGAAATCGTCCGCGGCGTCGTACGACGAGGCAGCGGCCAAGCGGCTGTGGACCGAAAGCGAGCGGCTGACGCGCTGCACATTTGAGTAAGCGCGGCGCGCGCGTAAAGCGTTACGGAGTGCGGCACGACACGCCGCGAATTGCGAGAGGGGGGACTCGAACCCCCATGGGTTTTGCCCACCAGATCCTAAGTCTGGCGCGTCTGCCAATTCCGCCACTCTCGCGGCACCGCTGTGCAGCAGTGTACCGGCCCCCGCGAAAGCGAGCGCGAGCATTTGCAACCCGTCGCGCGCTGCGCCCGCGCGCCGATTTCGACCCGACGCTGTTCACGAGAGCGTCTCCCGGTAGTAGTATGCCTTGTTCTGCGCTGCGATCCTGACCGGTTCGGGCGGTCGGCCGCATCTATGCTGGTGTGATCCGGTCGATCATTGTCGCGGGCACTCTCGACCGGAGACGGCGTACTCGCACGGCTCGTTCGGCCGACTGCGTATCCCGGCGCGTGCCTCCGGTCGCGATCGACGGAGCGCATCGGCCGATGCAGGCGCGGTTCGTACGGTGCGCCGGTTTACACAAAGGAGATCGACGAATGACGGGTGCGAAAGCAACTGGCTGGTATTTCTTGGCGCTGCTCAGCAGCCTGACGCTCACGCTGGGCGTCGCCGACTCGAGCTGGGCGCAGGCGGCGGATGAGCTACTGCCGCGGCAACTGCTTTTTGGAAACCCCGATCGGGCGCAACCCAAGCTCAGCCCGGACGGCGCTCAACTCGCCTTCCTCGCGCCGGTCAACGGCGTGATGAACGTCTGGGTCGGCCCGCTGGACGACCCGGCTGCCGCTACGCCGGTTACGAACGACACCAAGCGCGGCGTGCGCGTCTACTTCTGGGCCTACACGAACGAGCACATCGTGTACCTGCAGGACACGGGCGGCGACGAGAACTGGCGCGTCTACGCCACCAAACTCAAGACCAAGGAAACATTGGATCTCACACCGATCAAGGGCGTTCAGGCCCGCGTCCAGGAAGTCAGCCACAAGTTCCCCAATGAGATTCTGGTCGCGATCAACGACCGCGTGCCGCAATTCCACGACATCTACCGTGTGAACCTGCTGACCGCCGAGCGCACGCTGGTCGCCAAAAACGACGAGAAGGACGATCGCTTCGCCGCGTTCTTTACCGACGCGGATTATCAGGTGCGCTTCGCGATGCGGCTCACCCCTGACGGCGGCAATGAATTGCTCGAGCGCACCGCGGACGGGGCTTGGAAGGAATTCACGCGCGTCCCACAGGCCGACACACTCACGACCAGCCCCGCGGGTTTCGACAAGACCGGCCAGACGCTTTACATGCTCGACAGTCGCGAGCGCAACACCAGCGCTTTCACCGCGGTGGATATCAAGACCCGCAAGGCGACCGTCGTCGCCGAAGACACACGCGCTGACGCCGGCGACGTGATCATTCACCCAACCGAGAAGACCGTACAGGCGGTCAGCTTCGAGTACGACCGGCAGAACTGGAAATTCATCGACAAGGCCATCGAGAAGGACTTCGGCGTACTCGCCAAGGTCGCCGAGGGCGACATCGAAGTGACCAGCCGCACGCTGGATGACAATCGCTGGATCGTGGCGTTCGTGCAGGACAACGGTCCGGTGAAGTGGTATCGCTACGAGCGCGACACGCAGAAGGCGACCTTCCTTTTCACCAATCGACCGGCGCTTGAGGGCAAGACGCTGGCGCGGATGCACCCAGTGATCATTCCGGCGCGCGACGGCCTGAAGCTGGTCAGTTTCCTCTCGCTTCCGCCCTGCAGCGACGCGGCCGGCAAGGGCCGTCCCGAAAAGCCGCTGCCGATGGTGCTGCTGGTGCACGGCGGCCCGTGGGCCCGCGACTACTGGGGCTACAGCGGGATGCATCAATGGCTGGCCAATCGCGGCTACGCCGTCCTGAGCGTGAACTTCCGCGGCTCGACCGGCTTTGGCAAGCAGTTCATCAACGCGGCGGACAAGGAGTGGTCCGGCAAGATGCACGAAGACCTGCTGGACGCGAAGCAGTGGGCCGTGCAGGAAAACATCGCCGACGCCAAACGCGTCGCGATCATGGGCGGCAGCTACGGCGGCTACGCGACGCTGGTGGGCATGACCTACACCCCGGAGACGTTCGCGGCCGGCGTGAGCATCGTCGGACCTTCGAGCCTGGTGACGCTGCTCGAATCGATCCCGCCTTACTGGCAGCCGATGATCGAGATGTTCGCCACGCGTGTGGGCGATCACCGCACGGAGGCCGGCCGCAAGGAGCTGCTGGCGCGTTCGCCGCTGACGAAGGTTGACGCGATCAAGCGCCCGCTGCTGATCGGTCAGGGCGCGAATGACCCGCGCGTCAAGCAGGCCGAGTCGGACCAGATCGTGAAAGCCATGAGCGATCGTAGTATTCCGGTCACGTACGTGCTCTATCCGGATGAGGGGCACGGGTTCGCGCGGCCCGAGAACAACCTGTCGTTCTTCGCGGTGACCGAGGCGTTCCTCAGCAAGCACCTGGGCGGGCGTTTCGAGCAGATCGGGGATGATTTCCGCGGCGCGAGCATCACGGTGCCGAGCGGCGCGGAGAATATCCCGGGCCTGCAGGACGCGATCAAGGCGCAGTAGACTCGCGGAACTGAGAAGTCAGGAACGTAGTCGGCAGGCGCTAGGCAGCGCCCCGCGGGCCGGCTCCGCAACCTGAAATGCAGAACGCCGGTCCGCACGACGCTGATTCAGCGTGGCGCGGGCCGGCGTCCCGATTCTCCGAGTGCGAATTTTCGAAAGCTATCCGCGGCGGCTGCCGCCCTGGGCCGCCGAGATGCGGTCAAAGTTCTGCAGGTACTCTCGAATCTTGTCGGCCGACACGGCCCCGCTGCTGCGGCCTGCCGCCAGCATCGCCAGCCCGCGGAGCGTCGCGGCTTCGGGCGCAGTCGGCTGGCAGACGCTGATCAGCCCGCCGCTCACCTGGATCAGACCAGCCTGCAGCATCCGCGTCAACAGGTCGTTCGCCTCGACTGGCGTGTACCGGAAGCGTGAAACCAGTTCGTTCAGCAACTGTGCTTGCGTCGCGGGAATCTGCGCGTTTTGCATGGACTTCTCCTGACAAGTTCGCAGGGCGACCCGCGATTATAGGCCGGCCGAGCGCGATTCGGCGAGCGACTTTGCCGACGCGGGCAATTTCCCGCCGCCAGCGATCATCGTTGACCTGTCCACCGCCTGGAGTTTCCCGTTTCGCGGCCGGCCGCGCCGCATGCGGCCGCATTGCAGCCCGG
>CAZHTF010000122.1:0-6966 GCA_964535305.1 uncultured Planctomycetales bacterium
GCGCCCTGCTCGACGCGCAGGGCCACGTTCTTCTGCAGCTCCTTCTCGAGCCGATCGCGGATGTGCCGGCTGGTGAGAAATTTCCCCGAGCGGCCGGCGAACGACGAGTCATTCACGCGAAACGTCATGTGCAGCGTCGGCTCGTCGATGCGGATGGTCGGCAGCGGCTGCGGATTGTCGACATCCGCGATCGTGTTGCCAATGTCGCAGGATTCGAGCCCGACCACGGCGCAGATATCGCCCGCGTCGACCTGCTCGACCTTGCGCCGCCCGAGCCCATCGAAAACGAACAGCTCGTTGATCGACTCGTTCGAGACCGTGCCGTCGCGGCGGATTACGGCTACGCGCTGCCCTGCTCGCAATGAGCCCGAAAACACGCGGCCGATCGCGATCCGCCCAACATAGTCGTTGTAATCCAGCGTGGTAATCAGCATCTGCGAGGTCGCGGTAACGTCGGCCTGCGGCGGCGGAACGTGCTGCAGAATCGCCTCGAACAGCGCGAAGATGTTCGCCGGCCGCTCGTGCGGACTGGTCGAGGCGTAGCCCTGCACGGCCGAGGCGTAAAGCGTAGGGAACTCCAGCGCGTGCTCGTCGGCGCCGAGCTCGATGAACAGGTCGATGATCTCGTCCAGCACTTCCTTGGGCCGCGCATCGGGCCGGTCCATCTTGTTGATCACCACCACCGGCCGCAGTTCGAATTCGAACGCCTTGCGCAGCACGAATTTGGTCTGCGGCATCGGCCCTTCAAAAGCGTCGACCACCAGGAAGCAGCCGTCGGCCATCTTCAACACGCGCTCCACCTCGCCACCGAAGTCGGCGTGTCCCGGCGTGTCGATCAGGTTGATCTTGGTGTCGCGAAAGCGGATGGCGATGTTCTTGGCGAGAATCGTGATGCCGCGCTCTCTTTCGAGGTCGTTGGAGTCGAGGATGCGCTCGCCCTTGAGCTGCGCGTCGCGAAATTGACCGCATTGTCGCAGCATCTGATCGACCAGCGTAGTCTTGCCGTGGTCGACGTGGGCAATGATGGCGACGTTGCGGAGATCGTTGCGTTGCACAAGGCGGCTCCTGCGATTTTCTGGTGCATCCCCGTACAGATCCGCGCCAGCACCCGCAAGGAACGGCAGCGATCCGTCGAAAGAAGTTCTAGCCGCGCGCGGCACAGGCCACAAGTCGGCCGGCGGCTGCCGCGCAGGCGCGGCGCGCATTCTGCGACCGCGCGCGCCGAATTGAATTCCGCCGGCGCTACTCGAATCGCGCAACGCGCGCTACACTTTCGCCCATGCAATATCTCGAACTGCTGCTGCGCGTGTTTCACATCGGGTTCGCCGCGACCGTGCTTGGAGCGGCCGTGTTCCAGTACTTCGCGCTGCTCCCGGCGCTGCGCGAATTGCCCGATGCGCAGCGCGTGGCGCTGCGCGAGCGCGTCGCCGCCAGTTGGCGCGGCATCGTCTTCACGGCGATCGCGGTGCTGCTGGTGACGGGTCTGCTGAATTTCCTGCTTTTCAAGATTCCGGCCTATCGCGGCACGCCCAGCGCGGGCTTGTATCACGGTTTGTTTGGCCTGAAGCTTGTGTTCGGGCTCATCGTGTTTCACCAGGCAACCATGCTCGTACTCGGCGGCGCCGCCGGTCAGAAGCGTCGCGAGCGGGCGCCCACGACACTCGCGCTGCTGCTGGCGCTCTACGCGGTGATTGTCGTGCTCGGCGCGGTGATGCGCTACTTCCCCACGCTGCTGGCCCGCAGCGGTTAGCCATGAAGCCTCATGCCGCGCTTGCGCTCGACATCGGTGGCACGTCGCTGCGTGCGGCGCTGGTGGATCACAGCGGCCAGATTCAGGCGCACGCGCTCGAGCCGACGCCGGCCGACGGCGATCCGGAGCCGCTGCTGGCTCGCCTGGAGCAACTCACACGACACCTGACCGCCACACGCGAACCGGAGTGTCGCGTGCTGGGCGTGGCCATGCCGGGAATCTACGACCAAGCCACCGGCGTACTCCGCCGCGCGGTCAACCTGCCGCGGCTGGAAGGGCTCGAGATTCGGCGGCTGCTCGAGCAGCGCCTGCAACGGCCCGTGCGGATCGAGACTGACGTGAATGCCGCGGGCGTGGCGCAACATGCGGCGCTGCAGCCGCCGCCGGCACGCATGGTCTACCTCGCGCTCGGCACTGGCGTCGGTGGCTGCGTCCTGCTCGACCGCACACTGCTGCGACACACGCGCGGCGGCGCCGGCCATCTCGGGCACCTGGTCGTCGACAGCACACCCGACGCCCCGCGCTGCAAATGCGGCGCACGCGGCTGTCTTGAGGCAGTCTTGGCGCACAGCCGCGCCGCTGCCGCCGTCGCGCTGCACGCGCCGGACGCACCCATCACGGTGAACGCGGCCGACGCCGCGCTGGTGGCGGCGATCGGCGTCGCGCTCGTTCAATTCGCGCATCTCTACGCGCCCGATGTAATCCTGCTCGGCGGCGGCGTGTGCGATTACCAACCCGCGCTGCTCGACGCGGCGCGGGCCGCCTTCGAAGCCCGTCGCGGCAGCCTCGCGCCGCGTAACTTGCAGGTCCGCGCCGCCCCGCTCCGCAGCGACGTCGCCGGCGTCATCGGCGCCGCGCTCACAGCGCTGGCCTGCGGCAACGAACCGGCTTAACACCTTCCTTGCCTGCCGCAAACAATCAGCTAGATTGCGACGACGTATCATCCGAGGCGAATTGTCCAATTCGGAGACGCTGCTTGAACTCAACTGCGCTGCGCATCTTGGTCGCGGTGATCGGGCTGATCGCGATCGGCGCACTGGCATACAACCAGCTCAACGCCGGCAACGACGGAAAAGTCCGCCGAATCCGCGGCGAGGTGCTCTCGATCGACGCTGCCGCTCGGCAGGCCGCGATCGAGTTCACCCACCCGCGCAGCGGCAAGAAGCTGCAGATCACCGGACAAGTATCGCCGGAGTGCAGCATCCGCATCGGCGAGCAGCCGGCCACACTGGCCGATGTCCGCGTCGGCGACACCGCGATCGTCGAAGGCACGCTGGCGCGCGGCCGCGTAACGGCGACGTCCGTGGAGGTCGAGCGTGCCGTGCCTGCCTCCGACACGCGGCCCGCGCCCGCGTCGCAGCCCACGGCAGAGCGTCCCTGACGTGCACGCCGCCGAGCTGCACAGCCGCGAGACCCGCGGCTTCTGGCCATATTGGCTGATCATGCTGGCGTGCGTCCTCGCGGGCGCGGCCGCGCATCTGGCATATCTCCTGAGTGACTGCCCGCTTGATCTCTCCGGCGACGAGGCGCATTACTGGGAGTGGTCGCGGCGGCTGGACCTGAGCTACTACAGCAAGGGGCCGCTGGTGGCGTACATCATCGCTGCCGGCCGCTGGCTGCTGGCGGAAAGCTCCGAGCGCTGGATAGGCAACGAAATGCTCGCCGTGCGCGGACCGGCGCTGCTGCTCTCGATTGCGACCAGTCTGGGCATTTTCGCGCTCGCCGCGCGAACGACGCGCTGCGCTCGCTGCGCGCTGGGCGCCGTGCTGTTGACGTTCACGATTCCGATCCTGGTGGCGGGCTCGATGCTGATGACCATCGACGCCCCGCTGGCGACCGCGTGGGTCTGGGCGCTCTATTTCTCAGACCGCGCCGTGCGGAGCGACCGCCTGGCGGACTGGCTGATGCTCGGACTGCTCTGCGCCCTGGGCTTCCTCGCCAAATACACGATGGCGCTGATCTTCCCGGCTGTCGGGCTGCTGATCCTGCTGCTACCGACGCTGCGGCGACTGGCGGCTCGGCCCGGGCCATACCTGGCGACGCTGATCGGCCTCGCCGGCTTGACGCCGATCGTGATCTGGAACGCACAGCATGATTGGGTCAGCCTCCGACACGTCGCCGGGCAAGCTGGCCTGCCGGGCAGCGCCGCGCGCTCGGGTGTGAACCCGCTCGGACCGGTGACGCTCATCGCCGGCCAGCTCGCCGTTGTTGGAATCATCTGGTTCCCGCTGATGGTGACGGCCGCCTTCGCTGTCTGGCGCAGAGACGCGTCGCCCAAGCCGCGCGCGCCGCGTGAAGTCAGCGATCCGCCTGAGCAGCGCGCGGCGCACCAGCAAATCAGCATGCGCCTGCTGAGCAGCGCCGCACTGACGCCGTGGGTCGTGTTTCTGATCTTCAGCCCGATCACAAAAATCCAGCCGAATTGGCCAGTGCTCTCGCTGTTTCCCGGCGTGATTCTGCTGGCGGATTGGATCGCGCGAAACTGGACCGCGCCGGATGCGCGCTTGCGGCGATTTGTGCGGGCCGCGACGGTCTGCGGTGCGACGCTTGGCCTGGCCGCGGGCTTGCTGCTGCACCGTACCGACGTGTTGATGCCGCTGTTCGTGCGGCTGGCGTCTGACGCGCCGCCTTGGGATCTGACGCCGACCGCAAAATACGACCCGACCGCGCGGCTGCGCGGCTGGCGACAACTCGGGACCGACGTGGGCGGCGTGTTGGCGGCGGAGCGGGCCGAGGGCCGCGATCCATTCATCGTGACCGATGACTACCAGACGGCCAGCCAGATCGCCTTCTACACGCCGGGCGAGCCGCGCGTCTATTGCCTTCAATCCGCCCTGGGCGACCGAAAGAATCAATACGACATCTGGGAGAATCCCGTTCGCGATTTACCGCAGTTTGTCGGCCGCGCGTGCATTTACGTCGGCGCGTTGCATGCAATCTTGACCGGCGCGGACGGAACGCCGGCGGCGCTGAGCGCACTGACGCTGCGGCATACAAGCGAGCATCGCGTGCGCGGCGAGCTGGTCGCGCTCTGGACGATCTACACCAGCGACGAATTTTGTGGCCTACAGATTCCTATTGAATTGCACACGAAGTACTAACGCGAGCGTGCTGTATTCCGCGGGCTTGCTCGCAACCCGCCCAACGCACGGCCCGTTGCAGACGCCGCCGCGGCGCGATCCGCGCGGCGCGGGGGACGCGCGGCATCGGCCGGGTCCGCTGCCGCAGCGCGTGGCGCCCCTGCCGCGGGGTTGGCCGTGGCTGCTGGCGATCACCGGGCTGCTGCTGGCGGGGCTCAGCGGGCTGGATCGGGCCGGGTATGCGTTCTCGCTGCGGCTCAACCAGGCGAACGCCGGCGTGATCGGCGCGCACGACTTCTACCAGAACACCAAGCCATTCTGGAACGCGGCCCGCTTTCCCGGCTCATGGATCGGGGGCGTGGCGCTGCTGGTCGGGCTGTGCGTGTTTCACACGCGCGGCCCGCGCGTCGCGCTTCCCGCCGCCGCCGCCCTGCTCACCGCCGGCGCGTGCACGTACTTCCTGCGCGGCGTCATCGGGCGGATTCGCCCGAATCAGAGCGCCGACCCGTACACCTTCGCCCCGTTTGAATTTTTTCTTACCAGCGAAAACGTGTGCCTGCCGTCGGGCGAGGCGACTGCCGCGTTTGCGTTCGCGACCATTCTGACCGGGCTCGCACCGCGCTACGCGTACGCCTGGTACATGCTCGCACTGCTGAACGGCCTGGCGCGGCTCGTGCAGGGCGCGCATTTCGTCTCGGATGTCGCGGCGGGCGCGCTGGTCGGGACGCTCATCGGTGGGTTCGTCTTCCGCGTCGTCAGCGCCCGCTTTGACAAGCCCTCCGCCACAGCAGCGAAGCGAACGATGCCGACGGCGCAAGCCACGCTCGCGCCACCCGCAAACTCATTGCCCGGCGGCGGCCAGCGCCGCGAACTGCTCGAAACCGCGGCGGCTCGGGCGCGCAATCCACAGCAGCGCGAGCGACGCCACAGCCAGCGCCAAGTCGATCCTGCGGTGGCCGAATAACAGACTGCCCGCGGCCAGCAGCGCCACGCCCGTCAGAAGCCATTGTGCGACGCGCTTGCTGCGGTCGAACGCGTTCAGGGCCGCGTCGAGCGCGTGCGCTGACGCGTCAGGCGCTTCCCCGAGCCGCCGCAAGCGCTTCAGGGCCGCGTTCGTGATCCAGGCGATGCCGAGCAGCGCCACCGCCGGCAGGATCACGCGTAGCCACGTCAGCCAGCCCAGGAACGCCGGCCGCTCGCTGTAGATCTTGGTCGTTTTGACGATGGCGACGCAGGCCAGCCCGACCAGCACCACCAGCAGCAACTGCACATTGTGAAGCCGCAGCAGCCGGCCGACGCCGCGATCGATCTTTGCGTCGTCCGCGGGCCGCGCGGCAGAAGCGTGGCTCATTCCGCCGCTCGCAGGCTCAAGATCAACTCGACTTCGCCCAGCGGCAGGTCGAGCGCCTCGGCGATCTGCATCGGCCGCTTGCCGCTTCCGGCCATTTCACAGACCGACGCGTGCATCGGCGAGACGTCCTCAATCCTGCGAACGCGCACGGCGCTCGCCGCGACCTGCCGCGGTTGCGGCGTCGAAGTCGTTCGCAACGCAGACGGCGGCGGCGCGGGCTGCGGCTCCGGCGGCGGCGCTTCTTCAAGCCGCGCTGCGCTGGGCGGCTCGCCGATTTCGCGTATCTGCGCCAGGCGCGAATCGAGTTCCCGGGTCGCGGCGGCAGCGGCGTGTTCGATGCGCTCCAGCAGTGTTTCCAACTCCTGCTTGAGCGCGATTTGCTCGCGCAGCGCGTGCCGCGTCTCGCGCTCGGCCTCTCGAGCCGGGTGCAGCCGCCAGCGGTTCGAAAAGCGTGCCAGCCGCGCGCTACAGGCCCAGGCGGCCGCCGCGATCAACCCGACAATCAGCACCGTGGTCCAGACGCTAGCCATCACGCCTCTGCTGCCAAGCGAGCTGCGCAGCCTGCTGCACGCTCAGAATCGGCACATTCTTCGCGCGGGCCGCGGCAGCACAATCCTCGTATTCTGGCCAGGCGTGCCAAACCTCGCCGCCGCGCCGACCCACCTTCATCCGGATCGGGCCGAATTCGGTCGTGACCGGCACGAACTCGCGCGCGAGCTTCGAGCGGCGGGCCTCGTGCCGCCGAACGCCGAGCGTGGTCGTCTCGCGCAGGATCTGCGCTTCGA
>CAZHTF010000123.1:0-6862 GCA_964535305.1 uncultured Planctomycetales bacterium
CTGCGGAAGGTCGTCGCGCCGTCGAGCGCGACCGCCGCCTGCCAGCCGAGCGGTTCCCACGCCGCCGCCAGCCGCGAAAGCAACGCAGCGTCGCACAGCTTCAGCGCGGCTGCGTTGGCGGTCCAGATCGCGGGATCAAGCGTAGCGGGTTGAAGCTGGTCGAGCGCGCTGCGGTCGATCGCGTCGCTCACGGGGCTTACACCGCGCCGGCGGAGTGCAACGCCAGGAAAAGGAGGCAGGCGAACCAGAGCGCGTACAGGCTGGCCCAGAGCAGCAGCGGGCCACGCCCGCGCTGCGGGTCTGAGCCGAAGGGCAACGGGCTACGCGTCGGGTCGCTTGCCATCGTCGTGCGCACCGCCTGTCGACTCGGCCGGCTCGGGCGCCGCGGCCGGCGGCGCCTGTGCCAAGCGCCGAATCTCCGGCAGCAGATACTCCTTCCCGAGCGACTTGAGCGTACTGGCGATGGGAATCGACAGCAACATGCCCAACACGCCCACTAGCTCCGCCCCGATCAGCAGCGCCACCACCGTGGTCACCGGGTGCAGACCTGAAGATTGCGCCGTCACGTACGGCGCCAACGCAAACGACTCGACCGCCTGCACCAGCATGAACACGCCCATCGTCAGGCAAACCGGGAGGATCCAGTTCTGCCCGGCCTGCAGCGCGTCCAGGTAGCTCAGCAGCAGCGCCGGCGGCAAGACGACAATCGACAGCAGCGGCACCAGGTTGAACACGCCCGCCAGCAATCCGAGCGGCAGGCTGTACGGCACGCCCACGATCAGCCAGCCCACGCCCGTGAGCAGGCCGACCGCCGCGCAGATCACCAGCCGCCCGCGGAAGAAATCGGCCGTGGCCTTGTCGATGGTCTGCACGACCCTCAGGATCGTGTCGCGATAGGCGCCGGGCAGGTGCTCGCGGATCACACGCAGCATGTCGTTGAAACCCCAGAGGAAGAAGAACGAGTACATTGGGATCAGCACCGCCGCGCTGCCCCAATATGCCACGCCCGCCGCCACCGTGCTCGAGTAGCTCAGCAGCGTCCGCGCCAGCGTCGCGCCGTGCTCCTGCATCCAGCCGCTGAGCTGCTCGCGCGAGACGCCGCTGTCGAGCACTCCCGGGATCGTCGTCCGCAGCCAGTTCTCAAACTGCTCGGCGTAAATCGGAGCAGCCCGGGCGAACTGCACAACCTGCGCCGCGCCCGCAACGCTGATCAGCACCACCAGCACGCCCAAGCCAGCCAGCCCGACGCCGATCGAGAGCGGCCGGGCGATGCCGCGCTTCTCCAGCAGTGTGATCAGCGGGTTGCAGATGTAGGCGATCGCCAGTGAAATCGCGATCGGCGTCAGCACCCCGCCGAGCCGCCGCGCTAGCATGAACAGCCCGAACGCGCACGCCAGCACCGCCAGGAACCGCACCCAGCGGCGCACGCGCGGCGTGAGCGGCGGCAGATAGGAATCCATCGCGGCCTTACTCTTCTACGCAGTCGAGCACGATGTCGTACTGAGAAAATGCCTGCGCGAAATTGTAGACGTCGTCGAAATCCTCGAGCTTGTCAGAGTCCTGCTTGCCGAGCACATTCAAGCCCACCAGCACGAACACCATTTCGCCGAAATCGCGCGTGCTACGCACGCCCCAGCGCTCGAGCACCTCGCGCGCCAGCGGCCCCCACTGCTGAATCGCCAAGCGCCGCAAGCCCTCGCTGAGCTGCGCGCCGCTGATGTGCCGCGTGCCCGCCGGTGGGTCGTCGCCGTAGACCATTTTGGTCGCATAGACCAAGCCGTGATGCAAAAACTGGTACGCTTCCGGCGCATAGCGACCATCGCGGCGCAGCGCGTCTTCAAGCTGTTCGGGATTGAGCTTGTCCATGGTGCAGCGCCCGTGCTAGTTCGGCGGCGCTTCGGCTGAACCCGCGTCACCGGGCGGACCCCGCCGCCGACGACGTCTGCGCCGTCGCCGAGCGCTCGCCGAAGGCCCCTCCGACAAGCCGCCTGGCCCTGCCGAATCCCCACCCGGCTCGGGCGGCGTCCCCGGCGGCGCATCGTTGAGCGGCTTTCCGTCGGACGTGCCAGCGTCCGCGGCCCCCGCGTCACCCAGCGCTTCAGCGCCCGCGACATCCGGCGGCCGCGCTGGCCGATTCGCTCGCGCGCCGCCGCGCTCGTCGCGCGTACGCCGCGCTGCCGGACCATCGGATCGCGGACGCGCCGCCCCCGAACGCTGCGGCTCGCGCGGCCCGTCAATCTCCCCTTCGCCGCCATCTTCGAAATCCGTGTCACTCGAACTTGCGGCGGGCGGCGGCGCATGTGCATCCAGCGGCTCAAGCTCCTCCACCGGCACGGCAAGTTCGCGTTCGTCGCTGGTCCGCACCACCACAAGCTGCGTCAGAATCTGCCGATTCACAACCGTCACGACGCCGTACGACGAGCGCAGTTGCGCTCCGATGCGCGGCAGCTTGGCCAGCAGCTCTTCGTAGCCCTCGTGCTCGTAACGCAGGCAGCAGCGCAGCCGCCCGCAGCGACCCGAGACTTTCGACGGGTCGAGCGTCGACTTCTGCACTTTGGCCATCTTCATGCTGACCGGCCGCAGCTTTTTCAGAAAGTTCTTACAGCAGCACTCGCGGCCGCAGATTTCGTAATCCGCCACAAGGCGGGCCTCGTCGCGTGCCCCCACCTGCCGCAGCTCGATCCGCGCGTGCAGATGCTGCGAGAGCAGTTTGACCAGATTGCGGAAATCGACGCGCTCCTCCGCGCGAAAATAGAAGACGATTCGCTCGCCGCCCAGCAATTGCTCTCCGGTGACGATCTTCATGTCCAAGTTTGATTGGGCAGCCAGCAGGTTCGCGTGTTGGCAGTGCTCACGCATCTGCTCGTTCAGCCGCTCCTGCTCGGTCAGGTCGCGTGCCGTGGCCTCGCGCAGAATTCGGCCGGAGGCCAGGCGATAGAACTCTGCGCCACTATTGTCTATGTAGGTCTTGATCTGCGCGCGCGAAACAGACTTGCTGCAGCCGTTGCAGGTCAGGCTGACCTGCTGGCCCAGCTCGACGCCGCGCTCGCTGCGAATCACGACCTTCGCACCGCACTTGAAAACCGTCCCGGGCGAGTACTGAAATTCGCCGATCCAGTTCATCGCGCCGAAGCGCACCGCGGTCGTCGGGTAGATTTTCTCGAGGCCCGCGCCGCAGCTCGTGCCGCAACCGGTGCCGCAACCGCCTTCATCGGAGTGCTGCTCGTCATCCTGCGGATTGGGTTGCAAAGGCAGCGAGACCATGGTGCAGAATCCTGACCGGGCGGGCAGCCGCGGTCAAACAATAAATTCTGCGGCTATTCGGGAATCTGCACAAGCTGCTCGAGCCGCCGCTTGCCGCGCAGCTCCACCACGCCGACGTGTGCCAGCTCGCCCCGCAGCTCGCGGGCGTTCTGAAACGCGTAGGTGCGCGTCATCGCTTCGCCCCCGGCCACCTCCAGAAACTCCGCCTCGGCCCGCGGATGATTGGGAACCTCGCAGAAGGCGGTGAAGCTGACCTGTTCGGTCGAGACATTCCGAAGTGTCTGCTCCACGAGCAGCACATTCCCCGACCAGCGGGCCGTGGCGCTCACCTGGATGTCGCGCAGCCCGATCGACATCGGTACGACAAACTCCATGTCCGTCGGCTGGGCCGTATCCAGCGCGATCTGCACGTCCAGCGCGTTCTTCGCCGTCAGTTGTCGCGGCGGAATGCGGATATCCAGCGCTTTCTCGAGCCGTTCTCCGGGCCGCAGGTGGAATGGCAGCGTGTCGGGCTTGACGCGCCACGATTCCGGCCCGCGGATTTTCAGCGAGCCAGACAAGGCGTGATCGTAATGATTGCGAAACGTCAGCACCGGCCGCGGCTCGGGCTGCTGACCCTCCAGATGCGTGGGCGCGATGTTGAAGCTGCTCTGCAGCAGCGCCAGCGGCGTGTCCACGTCGTAAATCAGGATCGGCGACGCGGACAGCGGCAAACGAATCCGCGACCCGACCTGCTTGATCTTCAGCGGTCGGCCCCACAGGTCGACCGCCGCCGCCCCGGGCCCGAAGTACAGCTCGACTTCGTGCCCAGGCTGCTCGCGCCAACTCCAGATTGCGACCACGCTGGTCTGTTCGTCGCGAAAGGCAATCCCGGTGACGTGCGGCTCGTGGCTGATGACGCCGACCGGCTGTCGATTGCCCAGAAACGTTATCAAGGTTCGCAGCACGACGAAACGCTCGCTCGGTTGCCACACGAGCGCCCCGGCCTGCTGCGAGGTGTCGAACGGCGCGGGCACGAACAGCCGCTGCGGATTCAACGCCCGCAGCAGGATGAAACGCCGCGCGAAATCCGCCTCGCGCGCCTGCGGGTCAAGTGCTTCGTCCTCGTGAGCCTCCAGATCAAGCCAGGCCTGCCCGCTCGCGGCGGCGTCCGCCACGTGCGCCGCCAATTCGCGCGTCGGCGCGTCGTGCCGCACGAGCACGCTGCTGGTGCGACCCGCCAGCGGCGAATATGCGTCGGCGAACTGCGGAACGACCAGCTCCGGCGCGGTGACGTAGCGCGTCAGGTAGGCGCCCAGCCCGTCGATCGCCAGCGGATCCCAGCGCTCCTCCGCCCAGAGCTCGTCACGCGCTTCGCCAAGCTGCCAGCTCGCCAGAATTCCGCCAAAGTGACCCAGCAGCGGCGAGAACACGCTGCGCAGCCGCTCCTGGGAAGCGATCAACTGGCGGATGCTGCTGCGGCCGACCGGTTGCGGCGCCGCACGCAGCACACCCACCGGTTCGATGCCGCGCTCGATCAATTCGCTGAGCAGATCGTGCAGCTCGGCAAAGTACTCGGCCCGTTCGTCGGGCGTCTGGTCGCTGCCGATCGGCACGCCCACCTTCAGCGTGCCGACGCGCAGCGCCGCGAGCAACTCGCGCGGCCCTTGCGAGCGACCGCCCGGGAACGCCCCCAGGTTCACGCCGATGCTGGGCGCCAGCGTCGCCGTCAGCGGCAGCTCCGGCAACACGCAGAAGCGCAATTCACGATTCAGCAGCAGCTCGCTTGCGATCGTCACCTGCACCTGCGCGGTGTAACAGCCCGGCGGCAAGTTCGGCAGCGACGCCGACTGCGCATGTCGCCAACGACGCCCCGCGCCGCGCGCCTCTGGCAAATTGGACGTGTCGTCCGCCAGCCGCAGCGCGCTGTGCGACTCGCGCTTGTCATTGGCCGCCAACAGCAGCTCACGCTCCTCGACCAGCGCATTTCGCTCGTCCAGGATGCGCAGCGTCGCCCGCAGCGCCGGACCACTCGCCTGACCCAGCTCGATCAGCACATGCTCCCGCGCGCCGGGCGCCACGATCCCGCCGGCGTTCGAAAGCCGCATCCGCGCCCGCGGCAGGTGGAACACGGAAATGTCATCAAACCAGGCTTCGCCACGCACATCCTGCCGCACGATCGGGTCGGCGCCCTCCGCCTGCGGCGGCCGCCAGACGTGCGTTTGTAGCACCCAGGTCTGCAGCCGCAGCGTGTAGGCCCCGTCGATGTCACCGGGCATCGCGATTTCGACGCGTGTCCATTCGGGCGCCTGCCCGTCGGACCAAACCAGTGCGCTGACGCGCTGGCTCTCGAGGATCGCGTTGCCGTCGCGGTCGGCGAAATACGCGACCAGAAAGGCGCGTGCGTGGGTCAGCGATTTGGTGCGGATGTAGCCGGCGACGACATACTCGGCCTGCGGCTGCACCAGCAGGTCGACCTGTGCGTACTCGTAGCCGACGTTTCCGCCGCGCAGGCCCAGATGAAACGCGGGCGGTGCATCGTGTCCGACCGTCTCATCGAAGCGTCCGAATGCGTACGCCGGCAGGCCGGCGCCGCTGAAGCGCCGCCAATGCATCGGCGTGTCTTCGAAGTTTCCGCGCGGACGCTCGTTGAAGTCAAAACGCTTGACAAGTCGTAGCAGGTTGGAGCGGGCCGGATCGGCTTCGTCGCGGTCCTGCGCGATCGCGACGCTGCTCAACCATCCCGCGATTATCAGACAACCGACGATCGGCAGTGCATCCCGCATCGTCTCTGCATCGGCAGCGCGGCAGGCGCTCTGCAGTAGCGCGCAGCGCCGCTCACTCCGCCGAAGTCCGCGGAGTCGCGGGCGGCACGAGCAGCGCCCGTGCGGCGTTCAGTGCCCGATGCGCGCCGACCATCACCAGTACATCGCCGACGGCCAGCGCAAATTCCGCCGACGGATTGACCGTCGGCTGGCCTTCGCGCACGATCGCGATGACGGTGACGCTCGTGGCGGCCCGCAGGTTCAGTTCGCGCAGCGTTCGGCCCGCGGCCGCGCTTCCGGGCTCGAGCATGTGCGTCTGGGTTGCGGCGCTTTCCAGGAGCCGCAGCACGTCGCTGCGCACCGTGCGATCCACGGGCAACCCGCGCAGCATGGCGTAGCGCCCACCGCGGACCAGTCCGATCTGCGCGTCGACAACGTTGTCCGGCACGCCGAATTCTTTGAGCACATGCGAGAAGACCTCGATCGAGGTTTCAAATTCTTCGGGGATCACCTGGTTCGCGCCGCTGCGGTAGAGCGCATCGACCTCGCTGACGTAGCGCGTCCGCGCCAGGATGTAGAGCGCGTTGCACTGCTGCCGCGCCAGCAGCACGACCCGCCGCGTCGCCAGGGCGTCGTTGATACACACCACCAGGGCCCGCGCCGACTCGATGCCGGCGTGCTGGAGGATGTTCAGCCGCGTGGCGTCGCCGACGACCACCCGGCCACCGGCTGCCCGCGCGGCCTTTGCCAGGTTGCGGTTGTACTCGATCACGCAATATGCGATACCCGTGGCGCTCAGCACGCGGGCCAGGTTCTGCCCGTTCAGCCCGTAACCGACGATCACGACGTGCCCG
>CAZHTF010000124.1:0-6823 GCA_964535305.1 uncultured Planctomycetales bacterium
CCTTCTTGAGCGCCTAACGCTCGATCTCGAGCTGCATGATCCGACGGCGGATTTCGTCGAGCTCCGCCGGCAGCGACTCGTTCTCGATCCGCAGCCGCGCCGCGGCTTCGTCGATCAGATCGATGGCCTTGTCGGGCAACTGGCGATCCGGGATGTAGCGCTGCGAGAGCGTGGCGGCGGCGACCAGCGCGCCGTCCTGGATTCGCACGCCATGGTGTGCGTCGTAGCGCGGCTTGAGCCCGCGCAGGATCGCGATGGTGCTTTCGACGGTCGGCTCGCCGACATAGATCGGTTGGAAGCGGCGTTCGAGCGCCTTGTCTTTCTCGACGTTCTTGCGGTACTCGTCGAGCGTGGTGGCGCCGATGCAGCGCAGCTCGCCGCGGGCCAGCGCGGGCTTGAGCAGGTTCCCCGCGTCGGGCGAGCCTTCGGTTTTTCCCGCGCCGACGATGGTGTGCAGCTCGTCGATGAAGAGAATCACGTCGCCGGCCGAATCCACCACGGCCCGCACGACCGCCTTCAAACGCTCCTCAAACTCGCCGCGGTATTTCGCGCCGGCGATCAGCGCTCCCATATCGAGCGCGACCAGCCGCTTGCCCTGCAGCGCCTCGGGCACGTCGCCGGCGAGGATCCGCTGCGCCAGGCCTTCGACGATGGCGGTCTTGCCCACGCCGGCCTCGCCGATCAGCACCGGGTTGTTCTTGGTTCGCCGCGCCAGCACCTGCATGCAGCGGCGGATTTCCTCGTCGCGCCCGATGACCGGATCGAGCTTGCCAGTACGGGCCATTTCGACCAGGTCGCGCCCGTAGCGCTTCAGCGGCTCATACGTGTCTTCCGCGCTGGGAGAATCGACACTGGCCGAGCCGCGCACGTCGCGCAGCGCCGCCAGCAGGTCGTCGCGCCGCAGCGCGTTCACCGACAAGATCTCCTTCGCGGCGCTTTTCACTTCACTGAGCGCCAGCAGCAAATGCTCGCTGGAGACGTACTGGTCCTTCAGCCGGTCGGCTTCGCGCTGCGCGGACTGCAAGACTTCGGCAAACTCACGGCTGGCCGAGAGCGAGCCGCCCGAGGCACTCGGGAGCCGGGACAGCTCGGATTCGACGATGCTGCGCAGTTGCGGGACCGCGGCGCCGCACTTCTCCAGCAGCGGGATCGCCACGCCGGCTTCGGCGCTGCCATTGCGGATCAGGGCCCACAGCAGATGCAGCGGGGTGAGCTCGGGGTGGCCGGCGGACTGGGCCCGCTGCTGCGCCGCCTGGATCGCCTCCGCCGCGCGAATCGTGAAACGCTCTTGTTGCATCAACACGCCTCCTCGATGATCGCCGACGTAGCACGCCGCGTGCCACGGTCGGCCCCCGTGAAGTGCCGCGGGGCGTGACCCGCGCGGCGGCCGCGTGCCGACGTTCCGTCGCCTGCGATGAAGCGCCGTGCGCTGTTCGTCTCCGCCTGCGCGGCAAAGCAAGCGTGTCACATTGACACACGCGGCATGCCCGAACCTGCGGCATGCACGATTCTTCCGCGACTCTCCGTCGGCGTTTCGCGCGGGCTATAATTCACGACGACAAGGAACCCGCGGCGGTCGGTTCACAATGAACAACCTTGCCTTCGGTTGGCTCTGGATCGCCTGCGGCTTCATCAGCGGCGCGATCATCGGCTTGTTCTTCCGCCGATCGGATTGGCTCGGCGGATATGACGCGCTGCGCCGCCGGCTGGTGCGGTTGGGGCACATCTCATTTTTCGGCCTGGGCCTGATCAACATCCTCTTCGCGCTCAGCCTGCCGCAAGCGCGCCTGGACGATACGGACGCGCAACTCGCGGGCGCCGCGATGATCGTCGGCGGCGTCGCCATGCCGATCGCGTGCGGCCTGGTCGCGTGGCGCGAGCGATTGCATCCGGTCTTTGTCTTGCCGGTCGCGGCGCTGATCTACGGCGGATTGACGCTGACGCGCGGCTTGTGGCCTGCGTGAGCATTGGGGGGGAACCTGGCATGAAAATCGGTCTGATCGCGATGAGCGGCGTGCGCGCCTACAGCGAGGAGTTGAACCAGGTCGGCTTGTCGCTGCCGGGCGTGGTCGAGCGCGGCCAGATCGTCGCATCCATGCCAAGCCTCTCGTTGCTCACACTGGCGGCGCTCACGCCGCCGGAGATCGAGATCGAGTACCACGAGATCGCGGACTGGCGCCAGCGGCCGGCGCTACCTGGGGGCTTCGACCTGGTCGCGATCGCCACGTTTTCCGCGCAGGTCTTCGATGCGTACGCCGTCGCGGATCACTATCGCGGGCTGGGCGTGCCGACGGTGATGGGCGGGCTGCACGTGAGCGTGCTGTCGGATGAAGCCCTGCAGCACTGCAGCAGCGTGGTGATCGGCGAGGCCGAGCTCCTCTGGCCGCGGCTGCTAGCGGATTTTCGGGCGCAGCGGCTGGCGCGGATCTATCGTGTGCCGCCTGGAGATGAATTCGACCTTGCCGCCGCGCCGCTGCCGCGCTACGACCTGCTCGAGCCGGGGCGCTACAACCGGCTGACGGTGCAGAGCAGCCGCGGCTGCCCATTCGTGTGCGATTTCTGCGCCAGCTCGATCCTGCTCACGCCGCGCTACAAGCTCAAGCCGGTGGAGCGTGTGATCGCGGAGATCCGCGCGATCAAGCAGCGCTGGAGCCAGCCGTTCATCGAGTTCGCGGATGACAACAGTTTTGCGCACAAGGGGCACTACAAGCGGCTGATGCAGGCGCTGCGCGACGAGCATGTCGGCTGGTTCACCGAGTGCGACATCTCGCTGGCGCAGGACGCGGACCTGATCGACTTGATGCGCGCCGCCGGCTGCCGACAGGTGCTGATCGGGCTCGAAAGCCCGACCTCAGCCGGTCTGGACGGCGTCGAAACGCGCGGCAACTGGAAACTCAAGCAGTACCCGCGCTACCTCGACGCGATTCACCAGATCCAGCAGCGCGGCGTGACGGTCAACGGCTGCTTCATCCTCGGCCTGGACGGCGACGACGAATCCGTCTTCGATCGCGTCTTCGACTTCGCGCAGCAGGCGCATCTGTTCGACGTGCAGATCACCGTGCTGACGCCTTTTCCCGGCACGCCGCTCTACGCGCGGCTGTTGCGCGAGGGCCGCATTCTCGATCCGGGTGCGTGGCAGAAGTGCACACTGTTCGATGTGAATTTCGTGCCCAAGCGCATGTCGCCCGAGCGCCTGCAGCAGGGACTGGTGGACTTGGCACGGCGGCTATACGAAGAACAGTCTGTGCGCCGCCGCCGCGAAGGCTACTTCGCAGGCCTGCGGCGCGGTTCGTCGCATCGAGCGCTGGCGTAGCGCCGCGGGCGGCGTAGGATAATCGATCGAGACGAGCGTCAGGATGAAGCCGGAAAGCGACGCGCTGCTCAACGAACCAGCCGGGCTGCTCCCAAGCTGTCCGTATTGCCTGTACGCACTGCACGGGCTGCCGATCGAACATCGCTGTCCGGAGTGCGGCGCAACGGTGGATCGCCGCTGGACAGTGGTCGGCGGCTTGATCGGCGCGCAGTCGTGGCAGTCGAAGCAATTCCGCTACGCGCCGCTGATCCTGGTGATCTGGCCCGCGATGTACCTGGCGTTCCTGTTCAACATCGTCCCGGCCCGCGCCCCGCCCATGCTCTTAACCTACGGGATCCTGTTGGCGGTCACTGGACTGATTGCGTTCTCGGTGCTCTGGCGTCCACGCCGTTTCCTTTCGGTCAGCCCGGATGGCCTGCGCGTGCACCTGGATCGCAAGCGCGTCGAGCACTTCGAGTGGCCGCGCGTGGGCCGCGCTCGACACGTGGCCGGTTCGAAGCGGGTCGAAATACAGATCGACGGCCTGACGCGGCGTTTCAGTTTGTTAGGTTACTTCGGGAACATGTTCGAGGCGGATCGCGCGGCCCGCGTGATCAACAACTACGCGCGGCCCAAGGACTCCTGAGCCACGCTGCGGTTCGCGCGACTACAGGCGCCCTCCACACACGCTGCAACCGGCGCCTGCCGCATGCGCTTGCTCCGCGGCGCGCCCGCGGCGAGCATCCGCCATTCATGTGCGGCATCGTCGGCGGAATCGGCACGCGCCCGTTCGCGTTTCTCGCGGCGCCCGGGCCGCTGCAACGAGCGACCGATCTGCTCGCCCATCGCGGACCGGACGATCGCGGCGAATTCACCTGGCCCGATCGGCAGGCCTTCTTCGGCCATCGCCGCCTGAGCATCATCGACCTGGACGGCGGCCAGCAGCCGCTGCAGAACGAGAACGGCCAGGTCCGCCTCGTCTACAACGGCGAGATCTACAACCACGCCGCGCTCCGCACGGCGCTGCGAGCCGACGGGCACAGGTTCCGCAGCTGCAGCGATGGCGAGGCCGCGCTGCATGCCTACGAGCAGGACGCCCAGGGCTTCACCAGCCGGCTGCGCGGCATGTTCGCGATCGCGATCCTCGACGCGCCGCAGCGGCGACTGTTGCTTTGTCGCGACCGGCTCGGCATCAAGCCGCTGTATTGGTGGAGCGATGGCGAGTCGCTGATCTTCGCATCGGAGCTGAAGGCGATACTGGCATTGCTGCCGAAAGCGCCCGCGATCAGCCCCGAGGGCCTGCGCGCGTACCTGCGCTGGAAGTACGTGCCCAGCCCGCTGACAATTTACGCGGGCATTCACGAGCTCGCGCCCGCGACCGTGCTCGTGGCCGAGTTGCCGCCGGCGGCGGAGACCGCCGCGCCGCCGATCACGCCGAATTCGGCGCTCGGCGCGCCGGCGGCCCTGCAAATTTCGCTGAGCCGCTATTGGTCGCCCGCGTACTCCGCCGACACGCTACGCGACGAGCGCGAGGCGCTCGAGATCTTGGACCAGCGCGTCCGCGACGCGGTCGTCAGCCATCTCGAGGCCGACGTCGAGGTCGGCGCGCTGCTCAGCGGCGGTGTGGATTCGTCGCTGGTGGTCGCGATCGCCGCCCGGCATCATCGCACGCGGATCAAGACGTTCAGCGTCGGCTTCCGCGAACCGGGCTTCGATCAACTGCCCTTCGCCCGCACGCTGGCCGATCATTGCGGCACGCAGCATTTCGAGCAGCTTGTCGATCTCGACCCGCTGCCTACGCTCGAGAAGTTGAGCGGGCATTTCGACCAGCCCTTCGCGGATTCCTCGGCGATCGCCTGCTACGCGGTCTGCCAGGTCGCCGCGCAGCACGTGAAGGTCGCGCTCACCGGCGACGGCGGCGACGAGCCCTTCGCCGGCTATCAGCGCTATGCGCAAGCGTACGCAGCCGCCGGGCGCCCGTCGCGCGGCAACTGGCTGCGACGCGCGATGCTCTGGTGCGGCGCCAACGCCTTCTCGCCCGAAGCGAAGTTCCTGCGCAAGCTCCGCGGCGACCTGCTCACGCCGCGACTCGCCTTCCTCGAGCGCGAGCGGCTGTGCTCGGCGTGGCTGTTGCGGCGGCTGCTGACGCCGGCCTGGCGCAGTCCGCCGGATCCGCGGCACGATGAAGCTCAGCCGGCGGAGGATCCGGTCTACGCAGCGCTGCACGATCCGCGCTGGCGCGACCTGCCGGATTCAGACGCGCTGCAGGCCCTCGATGTGCACACGTATCTTCCCGGAGACATCCTGACTAAGGTGGATCGTACCAGCATGGCGTGTTCGCTGGAGTGCCGCCCGCCGCTGCTGGATCACGCGCTGATCGAGCTGGCCGCGCGGCTGGATTCGTCGCTGAAGCTGCGAGCGGGCGGAAAGTACCTGCTGAAGAAGCTCGCCGAGCGCTACGTGCCGCACGAGCTGCTGTATCGCAAGAAGCGCGGCTTCCGCGTGCCGATCCGCCGCTGGTTCAAAGGCGAGCTGCTGCCGCGCGCCGCGACGCTGCTGCGTCATGGAGCGTTGATCGAGCGTGGCGTACTCGACCCGCGGGGCGTGGCGTGGCTGATGCGCGCTCAACGCCGGCCCTGGATCAACCTGTCGAGCTGCCTTTGGGCGTTGCTGGCGCTTGAGCTTTGGGCACGCCGCTGAACTGCCGCCGAAGATTCCGGGCTTGGCGCGCGCGCGGCGCGTACGACGCCGCGAGATTCGGTGCCGCAAGTGCCCGCCGGCCGACGACATTGAGCGCGCTGCGTGCGGCGTCGCTGCTAAATCCTTGACACAAACTCAGTTCAGCCATTTTTCGCGCGGTGCCTGGGCCTGTCACCTTTGAGCGCGCAGCGGGTATAACTTGCGTGCGAGGGTGGCCGGCGGGCGGTCCGTGCCGCCAGCGCGTCTTCGTTCTGGTTCGTTCGGACGCTCGACCGTAGAAAGGTGCTCGCATGTCGTCTTGCGACGCTCACCGAATTTTGCTCGGTTCGTTTGCCGCCGCGGCGATCTCGCTCGCCTGCGGACCATACAGCCTGGCGCAGGAGCAGGCGAACCCGGCGCAATCGCAGCCGCAACCTCCCGCTGCGACGCAGCCGGAGCGACCGCGTCCGGCGCTCTCGCCGTCGACGCGGCTTCCGACGACGCGCCCGGTCTCGACGCGCCCGGTCGTACCCGCCGCCGCGGTTCCGAGCACGCAGCCGGCGATCGCAAACCCGGCGCTCACGCAGCCCGCCGTGACGCAGCCGAGCGTCGAGCAGCGCGTCGCCGAGCTGGAAGCCGCTCGCGAACGTCGGCGGCGCGAGTTGATGCAACAGGCGGCGACGCAGGCGGCCGGAGTGTCGAAGACTCAACCGGTTGGGGCCGCGGCTTCGAAGCCGGATGTGACGACCGGGGCGGTCGATCCGGGTCGCGCGATTCAGCCGGTGGAGCAGGGTCGTGACATTCGCGTGCCGCAGGAGGCGCGTGATTCGGATAAGAGCGCAGAAGTCGAGT
>CAZHTF010000125.1:0-6059 GCA_964535305.1 uncultured Planctomycetales bacterium
ATCTGGCCCGGCTGGTCGCGGAGCTGGAGCGCGCCCCGGCGCAAGCGCCCGAAACGCTCGCGCAAACACTGAAGCTCCCGCTTGCGCCGGTCGAAATGGCGTTCCAAGCGTCGCGCTTCCTGGCGCTGCGGCGAACGGTGACGCGGCATTGGCGCAGCGGCGCGCCGGTCAGCGCCGATCTTGGCGAGATCCGCAAGCTTTACGAGCGGCTGCACGATTCGCCCTTCGAGAATGACAGCGGCTTCAAACGCGCCTTGCTTGCGGCCTGGCGCTACGCGCTGGGCGAAGCTGCGGCGCTGCGACACGCCCTCCCGGCAACGGCCGACGCCGCCCGGGTCGCCGAGCGGGTCGACACGATCGTACCGGTGTATTTCCTGCACGCGCAGGCGGCCCGCGGGTTGGGATTCGTCACGTTCGAGCCGGATCCCGACGGCGTAGTGCGGCGCATGGCGCTCTTTGTGCGCGAAGGGTCGGAGGTCTATCCGCAGCTCGCGCTCAGCGTCGCGTGTGACGTACTGGAGATCGATCTGCACCATGCCACGCTGCGCGAGCGGCGAATGATCTTGAAGCCCAGGGATGCGCCGCCACGCGTGCTGCAGCTTGACGCTGCCGGTCGCGTGTTGCTGCCTTGGATCGGTCCGTACGCCGGCAAGCCGGCCGAGCAGCCGTTCGTGCACATCCCCGCAGCGCGGTTGATCGAACTGCACGATCTGCAACGGCAGATGGCTGAGAATCAGCGCGCCATCCGCGACACGATCGAGCGCGTCCGTGCGGCGGATTTCTATCCCGATGCGCAGCAATACGCCCAGACACTGCTGGAATGCAAACAGCTCCGCGCCGCGCGACGGGCCGCGCGGCTGCGCAGCGCAACGCCGGAGCCGGACGCGCCGGACGCATGCGACGCGCAGCTCGAGCGGCTCGAGGCAGAGGGCTTTGCGGTGTTGCGGGCCGAGCTGCAGCGCCTGAGCGAGCGGCCGGCTGAATCGCTCTCGCTGGACGAGCAACTGCGACTCGAAGTGCTCGAGACGCTGCAACGCGCGCTGGCCCGAACCGCGGTATTCGAAGCTGCCAACGCGCGCCTGGCGCAGGAGGCGGCGGCGCTGCGCGCCTGGTTGCAGGCGCGGCTGAGCGATCGCGTCTGCCTGCTGGGCTACACCGCCACTTCGCTGGCGGACATGACACCGATTCCGACCAGCCCGCGGGCCCCGGGCGTGCTCGCGCATGCGGCGCTGCTGAACGGCATGTTGACCAACCGGCTGATGACCTGGGCCACGCCGTTGAGCAACCTGGCGCTGGCGGGGCTTTGTTGCGCGCTGGCGGCTACGGTGAGCGTCAGCGCCCGGCCGCGCACAGCGCTGGCTGCGATCGCCGCATTGCTGCTGGTCGTGAGCGCGCTGGCGGCCTGGCTCTTCGTACACGCGCAATACTGGCTGGCGCTCACGCCCAGCGTGCTCGGCGTCGTGGCCGTGTTCGCCGCGGTTTCGGCCTACCGCTTCATCTTCGTCGATCGCGAGCGGCGGCAGCTCGCGACCGCGCTCGGGCAATACACGTCAAAAGCCATGGCGCGGCAACTGGCGGAAAACGCCGAGCTCTGTCGACGGGCCGAAATGCGCGAAGTCACCGCGATCTTCACCGACCTGCGCGGCTTCACCACCATCTCCGAACGCATCGGCGCCGAGCGCACGCAGAAAGTGCTCAACTTGTGCCTGGGACGATTCACCGACGTGATGCTGCGGCACGACGCCATGGTCAACAAATTCATCGGCGACGGCGTGTTCGCCTTTTGGAATCCGGTGATCTTGCCCCAGCCCGATCATGCGGCCCGCGCCTGCGAGACGGCCCTCGATCTGCTGACCGGCCTGCGCGAGCTGGCCGTCGAGCAGCGCGCGCGCAGCGGCGACGAAGTGTTCGGCGAGCTGGTGGTGCGCGTGGGCGTGGCGACCGGGAACGCCGTCGTCGGGCCGTGCGGCTCGGAGCAGAAATACGACTACACCTGCATCGGCGATTCGGTGAACGTGGCGGCCCGGCTCGAATCGGCCAACAAGTTCTACGGCACGCAGATTCTGGTCAGCGCCGAGACGCGGGCGCAGGCCGGCGAGCGCTTCGCCTATCGCGGACTGGGCGGCGTGCAGGTCAAAGGCAAGCGCAAGGGCGTGCAAATCTACGAGCTGCTCGGCCGCAACGGCGCGCTGCCGCAGCCGCTGCGCGATTACGCCGCCGACTTCGAAGCTGCCGTGGCGCTCTTCGGCAGCCGAAAATTCCGCGAGGCGCTCGAGGCCTTTGGCGCGCTGGCGCGCCGCCGGCCGGACGACCGGGCGGCCGATGAATATCTTGCGGCGAGCGCGAATCTGCTGGCCTCTCCCCCGCCGGACAATTGGAATGGCGCGATCGCGCTGACCGAGAAGTAACCCGCTGAGGATTTCCGCCGATCGTGCAGAAACGGCCGACACGGGCGAATCGCCTCATGCGATCCACCCGTGCCGGTTGGTTCAAGAGTACGTAGCCGCGGCTTGCACGGCGTCGCCGAGTCCGCGCGTTGCGCTTAGCCCAGCAGCGCCAAGACCTGCTGCGGGGCGGAGTTAGCCAGCCGCAGGACGTTTGTGGCGGACTGGACCAGGATCTGCGAGCGCGTCAGCGTGCTGGTCTCGCCGGCGAAGTCCGTATCGCGAATGGCGCTTTCCGCCGCGGTCGTGTTTTCAAGCGTGATCCGCAGCGCGTTGGCGGTGGTCTCGAGCGTGTTCTTCTGGAAGGCGCCAAGCCGCCCGCGGAGCGAAGAGACCTGGTCCTGTGCTTCGCGGACGATCCGCTGCGCATTGGCGTAGTTCTGCGAGATCAGCGCGTTTGATTGCCCGCTACCGATCGACGAGAGGTAGCCCAGCGCGCCGTTCCCGAGGCTGCTGGTGGCGGTGTTCTGCACGCCGAAGCTGGCCACACCGGCGAGTGAAACCTTCGGTGAGATCATGAAATCTGCGCCGCCGCCGGTGATGTAGAAGGTTGTCGAGCCGAGCGTCTGGCCGCCGAACGCGGCAGTCAGGTCGACGTCTAGGCTGAGGGCCGCGGTGCGAACGCTGGCGTCCAAGCCCCGCACGGTGGCGTTGGTGCCGTTGATGTTGACCTTGGCGTCTCGGCCGTAGTCACGGCCGTTGGCGTCGCCGCCCGTTACGGTGAAAGTGCCGCTCAGCGGGCGCACCTGAACGAACTGCGACGAGCCGTACGAGGTGCTGTAGAACCGCAGGCCCGTGGCGCTGAACGCGACCGCCGACACGCCCGTGAGCTCCTTGCTCTGATTCACGGCGGCGGCGACGCTGGCGATGCTGGCGCTGGAGGCCAGGCTGATGCTGTCGGTCCCGAGGTTTCCGGTGACTTCGAGTGTGACTGGCGCGCCGATCGACCCACCGGCGAACGTGACATTGCCGAGCTGGGCCGATTGCGTCACCTGTACGGTAACGGCCCGGAAGCCGCCGTTGGGCACGCGGGCCGATGTGATCGAGAGCGACGCGATATTGGTGGCGTTCACGGCGGAGGTGGTGTAGGCCAGCTCGCCGCTGAGCAGCTTGCGGCCCTGGAACTCGGTCGAGCTTGCGATGCGGTTGATCGACTCGAGGATCGCATCGATCTGAAGCTGGTTGGCGTCGCGCTCTTCCGAGCTGATGCCGGCTTCGTTCGCGCTGCGATCGATCAGGCTCTCGAGCTCGGTCAGCAGCTTGTTGACCTCGTCGAGCCCGCCCTCTGCGACCGAGACGATGTTGGCCGCGCGCTGCACGTTGTCGATCGCGGCGGTAATCGCGACCTTCTCGGTGCGCAGGTCCTCCGAGGCAATCAGCCCGGCCGGGTCGTCCTTGCCGCTGTTGATCCGCAAACCCGTGCTCAGGCGCGTGAGCGAGGTGTTCAGACGTTCATTCTGCGCGGCGAGGATGCGCGCCCCGATCATCGACGGGATGTTGGTATTGATGCGACTCATTGAACCATGCCTCCGAGGGCGACCCCCGACCGCTCACCGCTTGGGCTCGCAGAAGTTCGGGGAGAACTTCGATTCTCTCGTGTCAGCCTCATTGGCTGACCGTCCTTGCGACGTGTGGAAAATCGACTCGTGGCGTGCGGCGCTTAAATTGGCGCGCGGTTCAGAATGCGTGGAATGCGAGGACGCGCGCCGCAACGCACGCCAGCCCCACGAAAGACACGCTCTTATCGGGCCGCGACGCGCGGCCTGCGGCAAGCGCGCTCGCGAAACGCGCTCTTCCACGCGCGTTCGCAGATTGCAGGCCGACAAATCCCGCTTCGCAACCTGAAACACACGCCCGCCGCGACCCCGGCCGAATTTCGGCGATCGTCGACGGCGGGCCGCGCGGCTGCCGCGCGTCTGCTACTGCAGCAGGCCCAGCACGCTTTGCGGCGTCTGGTTTGCCAGCGCCAGCACCGAGGTTCCGGCGCTGACGAGCACCTGGTTTCGAGCGAGCTGCGCGGTCTCGGAGGCGAAATCCGCGTCGCGGACGCTTGAGTTCGCGGCCATCAGGTTCTCCATGGTGATGCCGAGCTGGGCGACGTTCGTGTCGATCGTGTTCTTCTCGAACGCGCCCAGCCGCCCGCGCGTCACCGCGACTTGCCGGATGGCCTCGTCGATGATCTGCTGCGCCTGGCCGGCCTCGCCCGCGACCAGTGAGAAAGCCTCGCCGGTCTGGATCTGCGAGAGGAACCCGATGGCAGTGTTTCCTAGTCGCGAGGAGGCGACGGATTCGACGCCGATGCCGACCTGCAGATTGCTATTGACCTGCGGGCCGACCTGGAAGAGCGCGCCGCCTTCGGTGATCGCGAAGGAGGTGGTCCCCAGGCCGAATGTACGTGCCAGGCCCAGCTCGATGTCGAGCGTCGCGGTCTTGAGTGCGAGATTGTTGCCGTCGCCGGTGCTCAGCGCGCCGTTGATGGTGGCGACCGCGTCGCGACCTTCGTCGCGGTTGGTGGCCACACCGCTCGGATCCGTGACGGTAAACGTGCCGGACAGCGGGCGAACGGAAGCGAACTGGCGGCTGCCCAGCTCGCGGCTGGTAATGCGGAAGCCGCCGGTCGAGAGCGTAGCGGAGACGCCGGTAGCGTCGCGGACCGCGTTGATGGCTTCGACCACGGCGGAGGCCGGGGTGCCGGCGACAAAGTTCAGCGTGGTGACACCCAGGTTGCCCTGTACTTCAATCGTGACGTTCGCCGGCACGGTCGCGCCCGTGTAGCGCAACTGCCCGGGCTGGGCCGAAGTGGTCACGTTCACATTCACTGGAATATGCGTGCGCGTGCCAAACTGCGCCCCGTGAATCTTCAGCGAAGTCACGTTGGTGGTGTTCACGCCGCTGGTGATGTACGCCAGCGAGCCGTTTAGCAATTGCCTTCCGGCGAAGGTGGTGCTGTTGGCAATGCGTGTGATGCTGGCGATGGCGGAATCGACCTGCAACTGATTCGCGCGAATCTCGTCTTCGGAGAGGGCCCCGCTGTTGGCGGATTCGACGATCAGGTCCTGCACGTCGACCAGCAGCCGCGCGACTTCATCCAGTGCACCTTCGGTGGTGGCGATGATGTTGCTGGCGCGCTGCGAGTTCTGGATCGCCTGCTCGACGGCGCTGATCTCGGCCTTCAGCCGCTCAGACACGATCAGCCCGGCCGGGTCGTCGGCCCCGCGGTTGATCTTCAAGCCGCTGCTGAGGCGCTGAATGGTTTCGTTCAGTTGACCGTACGACTTGTTCAAGTGTCGCTGGGCGACCACCGCCCCGACGTTCGTGTTAATGCGAGCCATTAGCCATCCTCCTTGAACGGTTCGTGGCTTTTTGATTGAGAGGAATGCTTTCGCGCGAGCACTCGAACGAGCTCGATCGCGTACGCGCTTGCGTGTTCAATTCGAAAAACGGTGTGTGCGAGTCGACGGCGCGATTCAGCGACGCTTGACGTCGCGCGCCGGCGGCGGGTTGACGCCGGTCAGATCGCTGACCGAGACATCCGCCGCCTTGCGGTTCTCGCGTTGAATGGCGTCGTAGACTTCCTTGCGGTGCACCGCGATCTCTGAGGGCGCAACAATGCCC
>CAZHTF010000126.1:0-6011 GCA_964535305.1 uncultured Planctomycetales bacterium
GGGCCGGAGCGCGGCGGCGGGCAGCGGCTGTGGGAAACCGCGATCCGAGAGTGGCCGCATGTGCCGATCGATGCCCGCGAGCGAATCGCGTTCGGTGCCCACGGCGTGTATCTCGCCGCGCGCGAAGGCTTCCTGGACGCGCTGAGCTGGTTTGACGGACGGGCGCTCTGGCAGCTCGAGCTGGGCGGCGCGGCGGTTGTCTCGATCGCGGCCGTTGGCGATGACCTGGTGCTGATTAATGCGGACCGCGAGCTGCTGGTGGTCGACGCGCGCAGCGGTGCGCGGCCACGGCGCTTGCCGGCCGAATTTGGAACGCCGGCGCGGATCGATCTGGTCGGCGAGACGCTGGTGATCGGCGGAGAAGACTTCACCGCTGGTCTTGACCCGGCGGATTTCTCGAAGCGCTGGTCGCGCGCAACGCCGAACATCATGCAAACCCGCCCAGTTCCTGAGTCAAACGCGTACGCGATTCAGGAGCAATCTGGCGCGTGGCTGGTGCTGGACGCCGGCAGCGGCGCCATGCTGGCCGAAGCGCTCAGCGCACAGTTGCAACCTCCGGTCACGCTCGAAGCGCTCGGACGCCGCGACGATCAGCTCATCGCCGCCTTCCGCGCCGAGGAGACCGAGCAGGACGGCGGCGTGCTGGCGCTGGTCGCGGTCGGCGGAGAGCAGCGCTGGACGCAGCACCTGACGCGCGTGGCGCGCGTCAATGTGACGCAGCTCACCGCGCACCCGGACCTGATTCCGATGCTGGTGACTTCGCGCGAGGCCGCCGCCGGCGAGGAAGCCATGGCGCTGGCAATCCGCTACGTCAATCGCAGCGACGGCGCGCTGAGCGAGGCCACACCGATCGGTCGGCATTTCCGCAAGCGGGCCGCGCTGTGCGACCTGCGTTTGCACGTCACCGAGCAGCGCCTGATCGTGCAGGCGTTCGCGCACCTGGTCGCGTTTGGCAGCGCGGCCGCCAGCGAGGAGCAACCCAAATGACGCCCCGCATCCGGCTTCGCGGCAGGCTGTTGCTGGTCGGCATGCTGTCATTCGCCTGCTCCAGCAGCGCCGCCCTGGCGCAGCAGCGCGAGGACAGCGGCGCCGCCGCGAACGAGGCCGCGCTGCGCGGCGGGGCCCCGCCGGCGGATCCTGCCGACGTGACACCCGCGACGCGCGAGGCGATCGACCGCGGGCTACGCTACCTGGGCTCCACGCAGAATCGCGACGGCAGTTGGCGCACAAACGGCTCCACCGGCAGCTATCCGGTTGCCATGACCGGCCTGGCCGGCATGGCCATGCTATCCAGCGGCAGCACGCCTACGCAGGGCCCCTACGCACGCAATGTCAGCAGCGCCGTCACGTTCCTGATCAAGAGCGCCCGCCGCGACGGCCTGATCGCACAGCCCGAGGAAGAGAGCCACTGCATGCATGGGCACGGCTTCGCGCTGCTGTTCCTGGCGCAGTGTTACGGCGTCGAAGAAGACCCGCAGCGCCAGGCGCAGCTCAAGCTGGTGCTGCAACGCGCCGTCGAGCTCACGGCCCGCAGCCAAAGCGCCGCGGGCGGCTGGCTGTACACGCCGGACTCCGGCGGCGACGAGGGCTCGGTGACCGTGACGCAGGTGCAGGCGCTGCGCGCCTGTCGTAATGCGGGCATCGCCGTCCCGAAGCGCGTGATCGACAACGCGATGGCGTACCTGGAGCGCTCGACGAACGATGACGGCGGCATCCGCTACCAGGTGAGCGACAACGGGCCGAGCCGTCCGGCGATCACCGCGGCCGCGGTGGCCTGCTGGTACAACGGCGGGCATTACGACGACCCGCGGGCGCTGCGGGCGCTGGCCTTCGCCGAGCGGACGCTGGCCCCGAGCCGCGCGCAGAGCGTCCGCGCGTTCGGGCACTATTTTTACGCACACATGTACATGGCGCAGGTGATGTACCTGACCAGCGAAGACAAGTGGCAGGGCTACTTCCCCGTGATGCGCGACATCCTGATCAGCAAGCAACTCGACGACGGCTCCTGGATCGGCGACCACGTCGGATCGACCTACGGCACGGCCGTGGCGCTGATAATCCTGCAACTGCCGTACAAGAACTTGCCGATCATGCTGCGGTAAGCGGTCGCCGGAATGCAGGGCATCGCGTCCGCGTGGAAACGGCCGCGGTTGTTGACACGGCGCTGATCGGCTGGCTGCGGGCCGCGTAACGCGCGGCGGGCTGAGCGGGGTTGTCGTGCGCTCCGGAGGCTCGCTCATCAGCGCCGCGCCGCGGCCCGCGATCAACGCCACATTCGATTGACAGCCGACATTCAGCCAGTAGCATCGCAGTATGCGTTCGCGGCCGATTCTCAGCATGCTTGTCTGCGGCATGACGGTGCTGTGCCCGGGCGTCTGTTTGGCCGAGACCGCGGCGCATTCGGCCTGGCACCTGCAAGCGCCTGAAACGCACGCCGCGGGTGCAGCGCCTTCGGCCCGGCAGGCTTCGGCCGCGCACGACGCGCACGCCGAACCTGATTCGCAAGTGCACACCGAGCACCGATCGGACGCCGGGCAGCGCCGCACACATGCCGGCGGCGAAGTTCCGCACCACCAGCATGGCCCGCGCGGAGAGTCGGCCCCGGCTTGTGCGCACTCGTGCTTCTGCAACGCCGGTAAGCCTAGCAGCCCGCCCGTGCGGGTGCCGGCGCTGGCGATCCTCGCGCAGGCCGTCGACGTTGACAGCACGCGCGAGGCCGTTCGGGCGCTACGCAGCGAACGCGGGCATTCTCCACGCCGCAGCCTTCCACCTTCCCCACCCCTCTTGATTTGAGATGCAACCCGCGGAGTGCGGCGCCAAGCGCGGCGGATCGCCGCGTGCGTACTGGCGGTCGCGTCGCTCCGCAGCAACAATGCAGTGGATTGCGCGAATTTGCACCGCGCGAGTCGCGCCGCATGAACACCGCCGTCTAGACCGCACCGCTGTCCGTGAGGCATTTCAATGCATCGACTGCGCCGGATGTTCACGGCGGGTTTCGCGACACTTGCAGCGCTCGCTGGCTGCGCCAGCGTCGATCCGCGGGCCGACTATCAGCGTGTTCGCGAGCAGGTGCAGGCCGCGACCGGCGTCGGCGTCGAGCCGCCGGCGGACGAAGCTGCGGTGCGCCCGCGGCTCGACGAACTCCTGCGCGACGGGCTGACGTCGGCTGAAGCGCTCGAATTCTGCCTGCTCAACAACCCGCGCGTGCGGGCCGCGTACCTGAGCGTCGGCGTCGCGCGGGCCGATGTCGTTCAGGCCGGGCTGCTTCAGAATCCCGGCGTGTCGCTCGCGCTGCGCCTGCCCGACGGCGGCGGCCTGACCAACCTCGAACTCAGCATCGCGCAGAACATCGCCGAGCTTTGGCTAATCCCTGTGCGTCAGCGGGCCGCTGCCGCAACGCTCGAAGGCCAGGTGCTCGAAGCGGCCCGGGCGATCGGCGGCGCGGCGCTCGACACACGCGTGGCGTATTTCGAGGCGCTGGCGGCCGAGCGCGGCGTCGAAATCGCCCGCGAAAATCGCAGCCTGGCTCAGCAACTCGTCGAACTCACGCTGGCGCGACAGAGCGCCGGCGTCGGCAGCGAAATCGACGTCAATCTTGCCCGCACCGAGCGCATGCAAACCGAGATCGCCGAGCAAAATGCGGCCCTGGCGGCCTTCGACGCGCGCCGCCGCCTCCTCAGCCTGCTCGGCCTGAGCGCCACGTCAGACGTGCTGCTGCTGGTCGATTCCCTGCCAGCCCCGCACGATCTTGTGCTGCCGGAGGCGGACTTGCTGAGCGCCGCCGAGCGAAGCCGCTTGGACCTGGTCGCGGCCGGACAGGCCGTCGCGGCGGCGGAAGCGCGCGTGCAACAGGAGCGGCTCAGCATCGTCAGCCGGATCGAGCTGGGCGCCAGTCTTGAGCGCAGCGCGCGCGGGCGCCGCGGCGACCGGCCTTGGCTGGCCGACACGCTCTGGGCCTCGGCCGAGGCCGGCGAACTGACGGCCCCCGCGCTGCGGCCACGCGAGCCGCTGCCCAGCGATGCCGTGCTGGGGCCAACGCTCTCGCTCGAGCTGCCGATCTTCGATCAGAACCAGGCCCAGATCGCCCGCGCCGAGCTGCTCTATCAAGCAGCGCTCGCCGACCAGGCCGCGCTGCTGCTGGACGTGACGCACGAGACGCGCACCGCCCTGCGACGCGCACAAACCGCTGCGAGCCTGGCGGCTTTCTACCGCGACAAGTTCCTGCCGCTCGCGCAGACCAATCTTGATCTGGCGCGCGAGGCCTATCGCGGCGGCAAGCTTTCACTGCTGGCTGTGCTCGAGGCGCAGCAGGCGCTGCTCGCGGCCCGCGGCCGCTATGTCGAGGCGCAGCGCGCGGGCGTGATCGCGCTGACCGAGCTGGAGCGCGCGGTCGGTTTGCCTTTCGCGCGTCTGCGGCAGCTCGGCGCCGCGCCGGCGCCTTCAAGTCAAGCGAGCGAATCGAAATGACTGGCGCACGGGGAGTGCAAGTGATGACGATGCGACGGACGCCGCCTTGGCTGCTCCTGCTTTTGCTGCTGCAGTCCCTTCTGGCGCTACAGCTTGCTTGTCGGCGCGATCCGCCCGAGCCGGCCAAGGTCCACGACGCCGCCGCGGCGAGCGAAGGCAACCGGGTCGAGATTCCCGCGAGCGTCCGCGGAAACCTCGGCATCACCTTCGCGAAGGTCGAGCAGCGCTCGGTGGCGCAGACGGTTCGCATGCCGGGACGCTTTGAGCTGCAGCCGGAAGCGCGGCGTGAGTATCACACGATGTTCGCCGGTCGCGTGGAGTTGCTGGTGCGGCAATTCGAGCGCGTCGACGCCGGGACGCCGCTCTTTCGACTGATTTCGCCGGAGTGGCGCGATCTGCAGTCTCGGCTGGTCGATGCCGAGTCGACCATTCGCCAGACCGAGGCGCGGGTCGGCTCGATTCCGCTGCTGATCTCGGCGCATCGGCGGCATGAGGCCGTGCTGGAGGACAACATCGCGATGTGGTCGGCGCGCGTGGCGCAGTTGGAGCAATCGCGCGCGTCGGGCGCCGTGACGGACGACGAATTTTCCAGCGCCCAGAATACGTTGGCACAGCAGCGAGCCGAGCTGGCCGAGGTGCTGGAAAAGGAGGCCGACCTCGAAGGTCAGATCGCCGCGGCCCGGGCCGAGCATGATGCGGCGCACGTGCGCTTCCGCACGCTGATCGCGACCGCGGCGCTGCTGCTCGAGGTCGACGAAGCGGCGCTTTGCTTGCCGGGCGAGCTGGAAGAGCACCGCGACGCGGGCATTCAAGTTCTCACACAACCGGCCTCGCGCCCGGCCTCGCCCTGGCGCGGCATCGATTCGATCGAGATTCGCGCGGCGGCGCCGGGAATTGTCGAGACGCTTGCGCTGACCAGCGGGGCCTGGGCGTCCGCCGGCAGCCTGGTCGTTTCGACCGTGCAGCCCGAGCGGCTGCGCTTTCGCGCGCGTGCGATGCAGAGCGATTTGGCGCGGCTGCGCGACGGCCTGCCCGCCCGCATCGTCCCGCCCATGGGTGCGGCGGCGGCGCTGCAGGACAGCATGAACGCCAGCCTCACGCTCGGGCTCGCCGCAGATCCGCTCGAGCGCATGATCGACCTGTTCGCCACGCCCGAAGCGCTGCGCGCCTGGGCGCGACCCGGCGTCAGTGCACACCTGGAGGTGACCACCGGCGGCGGTCAGGACGAGCTCGCGATCCCGATTTCGAGCGTCGTACAGGACGGGCTCGCAAGGGTCATTTTCCGCCGCGAGCCGGAAAATCCGGACCGACTGCAGCGCTTGGTAGCCGATCTGGGCGTCGACGACGGTCGTTGGATCGTGATTCACAGCGGGGTGCGCGAAGGCGACGAAGTGGTGCTCGACGGCGCGTACCAGCTCCTGTTGGCGACGTCCGGCACGCTCGAAAAAGGCGGGCACTTTCACGCCGACGGCACGTTTCACGCAGGCGAGGACGACAAGAAATGACCAGCCCAGATCACACGCCGCAGCCAGCGGCGGCGGCCG
>CAZHTF010000127.1:0-5814 GCA_964535305.1 uncultured Planctomycetales bacterium
GCTGCGGCGACTTCGCCGCGCGCGACCTGGGGCGTCGATCTCAAGCGCGGCGTTTCGCTGTACGAGCGCGTGCAGGAGTCCGGAATCCTGCCGCAAATCGAGTTCGCCGAAGGTCGGCTGCTGCTTGCGGCGGCCTGGCCGGCGCTGCTGATGGCAGGTGTGCTGCTGCTGGTGCTGCTGAGCGTCGCTTTTGGCGTAGGCATGCGATTCGCCAGTCCGGCATCACCGGCGACCGACGAACTGGCCGTGTTCAACTTCGACGCGGGCCGCGGGGGGGGCGCGGCGCCGGCTGCGAGCGGCGCCGCAATGGGCGGCGCGCAGGAAGAGCGCGTCGAGAGCAATCCGCCGCGCGCGGCTGGCGTTGTTGGCAACGCCGCGCCGCGGATCGCGGTCGCGCCGCGTTCTTCGCAAACGCCGCCGGCCGCGGCAGGCGCGGCCGCCGCCCCGGAGCCGCAGCCGCGACCGTCACAGCCGCCGCAGACCGATGAGCGGCCGGAGGACGATGCTTCTGCCGCGACACTTCAGGTTGAGAAGGGCCGGACGTACCTGGTGATTCAGCATTTTCGCAAAGGTGAGAGTCGCGCGGCGCGTGAGGCGCTCGCGTATCTGCAATCGAATGGCGTGGAATGCGGGATCGCACCGCCGGGGCTGCGGCTGGTAGCCCGCGACGGATTTCAGCTTGATCCGCGCAATGCGGAGCAGCGGCGGCGCGAGCAGCAGCGGCTGGATCAACTGCGGCTGCGCGTGCTGCAACTGGGCAAGGAGTTTGCCAAGACCAGCGGGTACAACTTCGATCGCTGCTACGCGCAGCAGTTCTGAGCGACGGAGGGCACGCATGTCGCGACTCGATCAATTACGGAAGCTGGTGGGCATCGCGCCGAATGATCCGCTGTCGCACTACAGCCTCGGGCTTGAATACATCAATCTGGAGCGCTGGCAGGACGCGGCCGCCGCCTTTGACGCGGCGATCTTGGCGGACGCGAAATACTCGGCGGCGTATTACCACAAAGCGCGGGCGCAGATCAGCGACGGCCTGCACGATGCGGCCCGCGCGACGCTCGAATCCGGCATGTCCGCGGCGCGTGCCGCCGGCGATTGGCACACCGAAAACGAAATGCAGGCGTTGCTGGAAACACTGGCGTGACGCCGCTACGCGTTGCGATCGCCGGCTGCACGGGTCGCATGGGCCGCGCGCTGGTGCGGCTCGCGCCGGGCGCGGGGCTGCGCGTCGTGGCGGGCTTTTCGCACGCAAACAGTCGCTACCTGGGGCAGGACCTGGGCGTGCTGGCGGGCGTCGAACCGCTGCAGATCCCAGTTCGAGAGCACGCTGACGTGCAGGCGGACGTGCTGATCGATTTCACCACGCCCGCCGGCGCGGCGGCCTGGGCGCAGTGGTGCGCCAGCCGCTATCTGCCACTGGTCAGCGGCACGACCGGTCTGAACGAAGCCGAGTACAGCGGGCTGCGGGCCGCAGCCGCGGAGACGCCGGTGGTCTGGGCGGCGAACATGAGCCTGGGCGTCAACGTGCTCTTGAAGCTGGTGAGCGAGGCGGCGGAGGCGCTCGGCGCTGACTGGGATATCGAGATCGTCGAAGCGCATCATCGCCATAAGGCCGACGCGCCCAGCGGAACAGCCGCGGCCTTACTGAGCGCGGTGCAGGCGGCCCGCGGCGCCGCGCCCCAGGCGGACGACGTCACACACGGGCGCAGCGGCCTGCTCGGCCCGCGGCCGCGCGGGCAGATCGGCGTGCACGCACTGCGGCTGGGCGCGATCGTCGGCGAGCACGAAGTGCACCTGGCCGGCGATGGCGAAGTGCTCACGCTCGCACACCGGGCTCTCTCGCGCGACATCTTCGCACGCGGCGCGTTGCGGGCCGCACGCTGGATTGTCGGGCGAAAGCCGGGCCTGTATTCGATGCGCGACGTGCTCGCTTGAACGCCACAATGTTCAACCTGCCTCACTCGCCGCCGCACGTGGTGATCATCGGCGGCGGCTTCGCCGGTCTGCAGGCGGCGCGGGCCCTGCGCAGCGCGCCGCTGCGAATCACGCTGATCGACCGGCGCAACTTCCACCTGTTCCAGCCATTGCTCTACCAGGTAGCCACCGGCGGCCTCTCGCCCGCGAACATCGCCGCGCCGCTGCGGCGAATCCTGCGACGGCAGACGAACGCGCGCGTGCTACTCGGAGAGGTGGTGGAGATCGACGCAGCTCAGCGCAGCGTGCTGCTGCGGGATGGCGCGCTGGAGTTCGATACGCTGGTCGTGGCGACCGGCGTGAGCCACAACTACTTCGGCAACGACGCCTGGGAGCGGCACGCGCCGGGGCTCAAGACAATCGAGGACGCGACCGAAATCCGCCGCCGAATTCTGCTGGCGTTCGAGGCGGCGGAGCGCGAGCGCGATCGGGCGCGAGTGGAGGCGTGGCTGACCTTCGCGGTGATCGGCGCTGGGCCGACCGGCGTCGAGCTGGCCGGGACGCTGGCCGAAATCGCACGGGACACGCTGCGGCACGAATTCCGGCGGATCGATCCTTCCGCGGCGCGCGTTCTGCTGATCGAGGCGGGCGAGCGCGTCCTGGCGAGCTATCCACCCGAGCTGTCGGCCAGCGCCGAGCGCACGCTGGGGCGGCTGGGCGTCATTGTGCGGACGCGATCGCTGGTCACCAACGTGCACGCGGCGGGGCTGAGCCTCAAGTGCGGCGAAGCGCGCGAGGAAATTTCTTCGCGAACAATGCTATGGGCCGCCGGTGTGCGGGCCTCGCCGCTGGGCCGCGCGCTTCAGCAGCGCTGCGGCGCGAAGCTCGATCGCGTCGGCCGCGTCATCGTCGGGCCCGATCTGACGATCCCGGGGCACGAGAACATTTTCGTTATCGGCGACCTGGCAAATTGCTCAACGGACGGCAACGCGCCGCTGCCTGGCACGGCCCCCGTGGCGATGCAGCAGGGCCGCTATGTGGCGCGACGCATCGCCGACCGTCTTTCCGGCCGCGCGACGTCGCCATTCCGTTACGTCCATAAAGGCAACATGGCGACGATCGGGCGCGCGGCGGCCGTGTGCGATTTCGGGAAAGTGCGGCTGACCGGCCTGCTGGCCTGGCTGATGTGGCTGTTTGTGCACATTCTGTTTCTGATTGAGTTCCGCAATCGGCTGCTGGTGCTGGTGCAGTGGGCCTGGAACTACTTCACATTCGACCGCGCCGCGCGGTTGATCACCGGCGGCGAGGCCGCCGCCCTGGACCTGCGGCGTTTCGATGATGTCGAGCGCGCTTCGCCGCCAAGCTGATTTGAGCCACTTCCCGCAGCTTGCGCACCGCGACGGCGCCCCGACTCTAGAGCGGAATCACTGGTGTGGCACGCAATGTTGCGCCGCCTTGGCGCCCCCGTCTCCACTGAGGCGGAACGACCGCGGTGGTGATACGCTCCCGCTCGATGCATGTCCTGATCGCACCCGACAAGTTCAAAGACGCGCTCGACGCGGCCGCGGTGGCGGACGCGATCGCCGCCGGCGTGCGCGACGCCCTGCCCGCCGCGCTAATCACCTGCTGCCCGCTCGGGGACGGCGGCGAAGGCACGGGCCGGCTGCTCGCAAACCGCCGTGGATACAGCGAGCAGGTCACGCACACCAGCGACGCGCTTGGCCGACCGGTGCCGGCCCTCTGGTGGCGCTCCAGCGACGGCGGCACTGCGATCATCGAGGTTGCGCAGGCCGCGGGCCTCTGGCGACTTCAACCGCCGGAGCGCGACGCTCGCCGTGCGACGAGTTTCGGCGTCGGGCAACTGATGCAAGCAGCGCTGGACCGCGGCGCGCGGCGACTGCTGCTCTGCGCCGGTGGCACGGCGACGGTCGAGGGCGGCGCGGGCTGCGTGCAGGCGCTGGGCTGGACGCTCCGTGATTCTGCCGGCCACGTGCTCCCGCCTTGCACTGCGGCGGACCTTCCGCGCGTCGTACGGATCGAACCGCCTGCCAGAATCGTTCGCGAGCGTCCGCAGCACGGAGCTGCGGACCGCGAGCCGGCCGTTCGCCATACGACAGATCACGCCGCCGCAGCTCGCGAAGCGGCCGTGCCAGACGTCGACGCATGCGCGTTCGCGTGCGAGATTGTCTGTGACGTGGACAACCCGCTCCTGGGTCCGGATGGGGCGGCACGCAGCTTCGGCCCGCAGAAGCTCCCCGCGCGTCACACATCGCAAGACGTGGAGATGCTCGAGCGCGGCCTGTGCCACTGGGCCGAGCTGCTCGCGCGCACATTGTCGCGCGATGTGCGCAGCCTGAAGGGCGGTGGCGCCGCGGGCGGCTTGCCGGCGACGCTCGCGGCCGCGCTGGGCGCCACGCTAATCGCGGGCGAAACGCTGATCGCACGCGAGCTTCTCAGCCTGGGCAATCTGGACCAATTCGATCTGGTTCTCACCGGCGAAGGCCGGCTCGATCCGCACACCGCGCGCGGCAAGGTCGTCGGCGCGGTAGCCAGACTCCTGCGGCAATATCGCGCCCCGCTCATTGCGCTGGTCGGGCAGGTTGCGCCTGCAGCTGGCGAGTCCTCGGATGCACTGGCGCGGCAGCTCGGCCTGACGCGAATCGTGGCGATTTCCGATGAAGCCCTGCCGCTGCCCGAGCAGCTCGCCCAGACGGCGCAGCGCCTGCGACAGGCTGCGTGTGCGCTTGTCGTGGGCATGCAGGACGAGCACGAGCGCTAGCGGGCGCCGCGTGATTACTCAGCGCTCCCCGGAATCTGGTCTACAGCGCCGCGCGTGTTTGTCCGTTGGCGTCGACCCATTCGGGCGTCCAGGCTAGCGCTAAAAGCCGCACTCTTACATTCGACTTCTTCGGGCGCAGCGCAATCGAGTCGAGCGGCTCGCTGCCCGCGTCCACACGCTGTTCCAGTTCCGCCAACTCGGCATTGAATTGCGCATCCAGCTCGCGCATCTGGGCCGTGATCGCTTCGGCGGTCTCGTTGGCGCGCGCTACGTCGGCGGATTCGCGCATCGATCGACCCACGCCGCGAATCGCCGTCGCGGCCCTGCTCACGTTGCCGGCGCTGACCGTCTTCTTGCCCAGAAAGGCCGAGAGCAGCGCTGACCCGAACGACACCGCGGTCGAGACCTTGGCCTCGCGGGCCTGCTCCTGCTGCGCGGCGATGGTCTGCTTCGCACGCCGCAGACGCTCCTCGAGCGTCGCGGCCTTGGGGGCGTACTTCTGCCGCAGCTTCTGCGTAGCGGCATCGCGCGACTCGCGGGCCGCCTGTTGCAGCCGCACGCGGAAGTCGCGCTCGGACTCATTCGGCTGCGAGGTCTGTTTCAGCGCCTGCGACGTGAACAGCTCGAGCTTGCTGCGGCGAAACACCAAGTCCGCGAAGTCGCGGCGCCAGCCGTCGTAGGACTTGGGCTTGGCTGCCAGCGGTGGGAGCGGCAAGAATTCCGCGCTGGGCTGGGGCGCGGGTTGTAGGTCGCGCTCGTCCAGGTCGGTCTCAATCGCGTTCTGCCAATCGACCGCGATCGGGCCGGCATCGATGGTCGTCGCAAATGAAAGCGGCTGATCGAATTCGACGTTCTTCTTGGCGTCCGCGAAATGCACCGTCGCGCAGCCCAATAGTGCCGGACGATACCGCAGCCGCGCGTCCGCCGGCTTCACGCCGCGAGGCGAAAGAAAATACTGCGGGATTTCTGGTGACAACAGCGGCGCGGCGGCTGCGGCAGTGCTGGTGTTCGCGCTGGCCGCAGCGCTCGCGCCCGCGGCATTGGGTGCGGTCTGCGGTGCCATGCCGCCAAGCAGGGCGGACGTAGCCGCGGCTGGCGCAGCAGTCGGCGCGACGCTGCGC
>CAZHTF010000128.1:0-5717 GCA_964535305.1 uncultured Planctomycetales bacterium
GGATGAAGCGCTGTCCGTATGTGGCGACCAGCGGCTGCGCGGTGCGGAGCTGCGCGAACGCGCCGTGAATGCGCTCGTCATCCGCGGGTTGCGCCAGCAGCAGCTCGACCGAGATCTCGCTGGTGGCGATGTGCAGCCGGGCGCGCAGGCGAGCGCGCGTCCGCCGCCCCGGCCTGCGCAGACTGCTCACGCGCACATCCAGGCAACGCGTCGGCGCCAGATAGCCCGGCGTGGCCAGCTCGCAGCCGCGCTGCACTTCGTCCAGCCCGACGCCGGCCAGGTTCAGCGCCAGGCGCATGCGACCGCTGGCTTGCTCGCGGGCCTCGTTATGCGACTGCAGATCGCGCACGCGCACGCGCCGGCCGTCCGGCCAGAGCTCCAGCTCTGCACCGCGCTCAATCTGCCCGTGTGCGACCGAGCCGGTCACAACCGTCCCGCGACCGGCAACCAGGAACGCGCGATCCACCGGCATGCGAAACCAACCAAACGCGCCGCGCTGCGCCGCGCCGCGCTCAACGGCCGCGTCGCGCAGGAGCGCCTTCAGCTCAAGAATGCCGCGCCCACTCTGCGCCGAGACCCGTACGGCCTGCACCGCCGCGATCCCGGCGCCGGCCAGCACCTCGCGCGCCTCGGCCTCGACCTGCTCGGCCCACTCGTCATCCACCAGGTCCATCTTGGTCACCACGATCACCACGCGCGACACGCCCAGCAGCGCCAGCAGCTCCGCATGCTCGCGCGTCTGCGGCATGACCGAGTCATCCGCGGCGACGACAAACAGCGCCAGGTCGATGCCGGTCGCGCCCGCGACCATGTTGCGGACGAACCGCTCATGACCCGGCACGTCAACGAACCACACGTCGCATCCATCAAACGACGCGTGCGCAAAGCCCAGATCGATCGTCATGCCGCGGGCCTTTTCTTCGGGCAGACGATCCGGGTCGGTACCGGTCAGCGCCAGCACCAGCCGGCTCTTGCCGTGGTCGATGTGGCCGGCCGTGCCGACGACGAGTTGCGGGCGCGCGTCCAAGAAATCGGCTCCGAGGGCCTGTCACGATCTTATCTGCGGCGGGGATCATTTTGGCGCGATCGGGTGCGGCGCCGCGCGGCGGCGATTTGCGAAGTAAGCTCCGCGCTCGCCCGCGCCGCTACGGACCATAGACGAAGTTCACGTGCACAACGCCGTGACAAGTCAGCGTGCAGCTTCCGCTGCGGCGGCCGAGATCGACGAACTGCCGCTGGCCGCCGACGATGGCGGCGTCGAAATTGATCAGGTGGCTGTGTTCACGGGCGCTGCCCGATACGCCGTGGGCCGTGTGACAGGCGCTGCAGGGCGATCGCCCGCGAACGACGTGTGCGTTGTGCAAGGCGAAGCTCTGGTCGGCGAGGATCGAATTGCGGTCATGGCACTGGTAGCAGAGCGCGTAGGACTGCGCGGATTCCAGCGTGAAATCCGCCGTGTCGTAGCGTGCGACCAGCAGCGAATCGAAGCGCGAGCCGTGCGGGCCATTCGGGCCGCTGCCGCCGAGCTGTCGCGCATCGGGGTTGTTGTGGCAATCCTGGCAGCTCATGAACGTGCGGCTGCGGGCGGCGGCGCTCAGGCTCGGCGAATCCGCGCCGGTTCGCGACGCATGCGTTACCGGATGGGCCGAAGCCGCCGCGGGCTGGAATTGCCGGCGAATGTTGCCGCCATCGTCGCGGTCGCGCACGATCCGCCTCGCGATGGGGACGGGATTGTCCGCGTGGCATCGGAAGCAGACTTCGTAGTAATGGGTCGCATCCGGCTTGGCCACGCCGCTGAGCGACACGCCCGGCACGGCCTCCATCGTCGGCATGTAGAGCGGCCCCTGTACGTTCGCCGCCAGCCGCGCCTGCCCGGCCGGGTTGCGCTGCGTCGCGTGCGGGTTGTGACAGTCGACGCAATCGACGTGCGGCGGCATGACGCGCGGATCCTCGCGCGGGTCGTGCACGTTCGCGAGCCGGGCCGGCTTGTGCCCGCTGCGAAGCCCGATCACGCTGGTGATGTCTCGGCCGGTCAGGCCATCATGGCAGCTGATGCACAAGTCGTACGAGCGTGAACGCAGCAGCCGCTGCGGCTCGGCCGCGCCGTGCGAAACATGGCAGGCGGCGCAGGCATTCTCGGCCATCGAAGCGAACGGCAGCCGCTCCTGCCCAGTCAAAGTGAGCGGCACGGGTTTCGCCGCGTTGGCATGCGCCCCGCTGCGCCAGCCCTCCAGCGTGTGACAGGTGTTGCAGAGAGCGCCGTCGCGCGCTGGCAGCCGCAGAAAATCCCCCAGCTCGTTGTTATGCGGATCATGACAGGCGACGCACTCGAGTTCGCCGCGCGGACCCAGCTTGACGCGCTGATCCACCAGTTGCGGCGCGCGCAACTGCCGATCGCGGTTGGCGAGCTGACGATCAAAGCGCAGCCCGACCGGGTGATCATCGGAGAGGTCGTTGGTCAGATCCGCCGCGCTCGGAATGAACGAGTGCGACATCGGGATCGGTGTCTCGCGACTCTCGACCAGCCCAATCGCGATGCTGCCGTCATGACAGCTCAGGCACAGCTTGCTCGAAGCGCCCGGCTGATCGTTGCGGGCGTCGGCGGTGCTGCTGGAATAGATGCGGTAATGCGTGCGCGGATTGCTGCGGTTCCAGAGCGGTGCAGCGGGCGAGGCGTTATGCGGCGCGTGGCAAAAGATGCAGACTTGGCTCTCGTCCAGGGCACGCACTGGGCCCGGGCCGCCGCTCGAGAGATCATGCTTGGAGTTCACGACGCTGTCATCCGCCGCCGCGCGAAATGCGAACAGCGGCAGCAGGCTCGCGAGCAAATGGGTCAGCGCAGGCCACGCTTGCCGGAGGCGATCTGCGGTCATGAGGGCGTCTCCCGCAGGTACTGAAACACCTGCACGCGTTGGTTGTACGTGTCGGCGATCCAGATGCGATCCTGCCGATCGATGCAGATGCCCGCGGGCAGGTTGAACTGCCCCGGCCCGCGGCCCTCTTCACCGAAAGCCAGCAGCAGGCGGCCCGCGCGATCAAACACCTGCACATTCTCGAACTGGCTGTCGAGAACGTACAGATTCCCGTCGCTGTCGACCGCCAGGTCGCGCGGCAGCGCGAAGTCGCCGGCGCCGTCGCCTTTCTGCCCAAACGAAAAACGCGGCGTACCGCTGTGCTCCAGCACCTGCACGCGGAAATTCATGGCGTCGGCTACGAGCAGCAACTCTGCGGACACGGCGACGCCGGCCGGGTAATTGAACCGGCCCGGCTGCGCGCCGCGCCCGCCCAGCCGCGCTCGCGGGCCGCCGGCCAGATCGAGAACGACGATTTCGTGCGCCGCCGAATCGCTGACCAGCAGCGCCTGACTCGCGGCGTCGTGTGCGATGGAGGCAGGCCGCTGAAACAAGCCGGCGCCCAGCTCGCGCTCGAAGCTGCCGTCCAGATCGAACGCCAGCAATGCGGCGCGCTTGGCGTCCACGACCACGGCGCGGCCGCCGACAATCGCGATGTCGACCGGCGCTTGCAGCGCCGCGCCGCCGGCCTGCGAGACGCTCGCGATCTGCCGCGTCGCCAAGTCGAGCCGGTGCAGCGCTGCGCCCGCCGCGCCGCGCGCATCGGTGACGAACACGAGCTGTTCGTGGACCGCCACCGCAGTGGGACCGACGAAGTCGTTCGCCGGCGGCGGCCCGGTGAGCAACTCGCGCAGCGCCGCGCCGCCGCTGACGCGCCGACCCAGCGTCGACTCGCCGCGCAGCTCGCCCAGATAGCGGATGCGCGGCGTATCCGGCGGGCTCGGCCAGCTTGGGCCGCGGGCCGCCAAAAGCGGTCGATCCGCGGGCGCTTCACACGCCGGCAGAAGCATCAGCAGCAACAACGTTAACGCGCGCGTCAGAGCTCCAGGCCGCGTCATTCGCCGCGCCCCGGCTCGATCACCGGGACCTCGCGCCGCAGCTTGACCCAGCCGACGAACGTTCCGTCGCTGGATTGCGGCAGATCCAGCAGATCGTATTCCAGCTCAAAACGCAGCGTGAATCGGCCGATGCGCCAGTCGACCGCGCTCGACAGATCCACGCCGTTCGTAATGCCCAGCACCGAATCGTCCTCGTAGCGATAGGCGGCGGCGGCGTTCAGCTCCAGGGCCGGCCCCAGCCGCCAGGCGTACTGCAAGCCCGCGTCCAGCAGCGCGGCCTGGCGCGGCTCCAACTCGCGCCGGCCCGCGAAATCAAAGTACGAGAAATCGCCGCGCAAACCCAGCGAATGCGGCGCGCGCTCCAGGATCGAGGCGTCGGCGTTGAAATGCAGCGCGTCGTACGGATCGATCGAGTCGGCGTTGTGCTCATACTCAAGCCCCGCCGACCAGCGCGGCTGGCGATACGTCAGCCCGACGCGATGCCGATCCACGTCCTTCGGCAGGAAGCTGATGAATCGCGAACGATCGACGTCCTCGCGCTGCAGCGAGCCGGCGTAATGCACTCTGAGCCCGTTCTTGAACTCATGCTGCACCCGCAGATCGCCACGGTCGCGAACCACGTCGTAGCCGCTGGCCGTCTGGTAGCGATACGCGATCAGAACCGTCTGCCCATTGGTGATTTGCCCGCTGCGTACGCGGGTCAGCGCCACGTAGCGCCCCACGCGAATCACATCGTAATCGCGGCCGGATTGATAGACGCGCCGCCGCGTCGCGTCCGTCACCACGATCGTGACGATCCGCACCTCCGTGCGATTCAGATACACCGGCAGCGGATCGCGGAACGTGGCCGACTCCGAAATCGTGATTCCCTCCGAGAAATCGCTCTGCACGCGGGTCGAGCTGTGCGTGTAGTTGCCCGTGATCGAGAAGCGCCCCGCCGACGTCTCGCGCTGAAAGCTGGCGTCGGCGCTGCCGCCCCACTCGCGCACGTCGCCGCCGATCTCGGCGCTCTCCGTGCGGCCGAAGAGATTGAACGACAGGTCGAGCCCCTCGCTCAAGCGGGCATTGAGCCCGACGTCGCCGCGGGTCGAATCCAGGTCCACGCCTTCATACGACTCGCGCAGATGCTGAACGCGATAGAGGCTGGCCAGCACGTCGCTGTGCTGCAGGCGCAACTGGCTCGAGAGCTCGGACTGATCGCGGGCCAGGTCGCCGGTTTCATCCTGAAAGCGGGCCAGCGTCTCGAGCCGGCTGCGCTGCTCCGGCCCGAATACCAGCAGATGATCCAGCGTCAGGTAGTTGCGGAAGGTCTCGTATTCTGCAGGCGTGCCGGAATACTGGTCGCGCGCGTCCTCGTACTCGTAATTCAAGCGAAGCTGTTGATTCTCGCTGGCGTGCCAGGTGGCCTCGTAGCGCAGGGCGCGTTCCTCGCGCCGCTCCTCGTCCAGATCCTCGCGCGTCGGCGACGTCAGCGATTCGTACAAACGCTCAAAGCTGAGCCGCATCGGCAAAACCGCGTCGCTGTAAACCAGGTCCGCGCCGTAGCGCTCGCGGCGGCGGTCGACACTCGGCAAAAACGCGCGCGGCAGGCGGTCGTCGCGCTGCGAAGCGAAGGTGTTCAGACTCAGCTTGCCGGCGGGAAAGAGCTCGCCGCGCAGGTCGTATTCGAGCACGTCGCCGCTGGGCGCATTTTGCAAATCGGGCCCGGGCCGCCGCTCGTCGAAGCGCTCCTGCGAAAGGCCGTAGCGCACATCGAACGCGTACGTGAAGACGCGCGCGCCGAGCAGATCGCCGCGGCCGCGCGCGC
>CAZHTF010000129.1:0-5457 GCA_964535305.1 uncultured Planctomycetales bacterium
GGCGCGCGGACATGGCGTGTATGTTCTCCTGAGCCATCACGGCTCGCACCATGTCGCCGGGCTGCTGATGGCGCTGCTGGGCTACAAGTGCGCCGGCGTGCGCGACCGCAACGAGGGCGCCATTCGCGTCTACGTACAGGAGAAATACGCCCGCACCTTCCCGGAGTTCGCCGGCATTCGCGTGATCTATGCCGACAGCTTCCCGCGCGAGATCTACCGCTGTTTCCAGGAGAATCGCGTGCTGGGCAGCGCGCTGGACGTCGGCCGCGTCCGCGGTCTGCAACTGAAAACCTGCCCGGTGAAGATCTTTGGCCAGCAGCGCGAGTTCCTGATCGGTACGCTGCAGGTCGCGCTGCGCTGCAAGGCGCCCATCCTGCAGGCGTTCGTGGTCTCGCGGCCCAACTTCTACTTCCGGCTCATCGCCCAGCCGCTGTATTTCCCCAACGGCGAGGCGGATGACGAGCAACGCGACCTGGTGCCCACGCTGATGCAGCGCTACGCCGACGGAATCGAGGCCCACGTGCGCGAGCATCCCGATCACCTGAGCCGCGCCTGAGCAGCGCGGCGCACTGGCCAGCAGCGCGCTTCCCGGCTAGGATTCCGAAATTCCAGAAGAAGCGCGCGGCGGTGAGGGACAAGCATTGCGATTCGTCTTGGTGGATCGGATAAGCGAATTCGAGCCGGGCAAGCGAATCGTCGCTCACAAGGCCCTGACGCTGGCGGAGGAGTACCTGGCCGACCATTTTCCGGCTTTCCCGGTCCTGCCCGGCGTGCTGATGCTGGAGGCCATGGTGCAGGCCTCGGCGTGGCTGGCGCGGCAGGCACTGGACTTTTCGGCCAGCATCATCGTCCTAAAAGAAGCCAAGAACGTTACTTACAAGAGTTTCGTCGCCCCAGGGCAGGTGCTGACGATCGAGTCGCTCGTTAAGGAGTTCACGCCCACGCAGAGCACGTATACTGCCAGCGGGCAGGTGCAGGGCCGCGCGATGGTCAAGGGACAGTTGACGCTGGCGCATCGGCAACTGGCCGATAGCGGCGCCGATCTGGCCGAGATCGACCAGCGCATTCGGGCGCAGCAGCGAAAACTGTTCTCATTGGTATGGTCAGGCACGGCGCAGGGCGCAGCGCCGCCTGTTGGGTGAACGCGGCCGGTCGCGGCCGCGCCGTCGAATTTCGAGTGGAGGATCGAGCTCATGCCGATGGATCGACAAGAGATCTTCGTGAAAGTGCGGCACGCGCTGGTTGAGGCGCTCAGCGTCGAGCCGGACGAGGTCACGGAAGAAGCGACGCTCACGGGCGACCTGGGCGCGGAGTCGATCGACATTCTCGACATCGTCTTTCGCCTGGAGAAGGCCTTCTCCATCAAAGTCTCGCAAGAGGAGCTCACGCCGCGCGACATCCTGAGCAATCCCGAATTCGTCACCAATCGCAAGCTGAACCCGGCCGGGCTGGCGGCGCTTCGCGAGCGCGTGCGGCACGCCGACCTGAGCAGCTTCGAAGCCGATCCGGATATTGACAAGATTCTGGATATCTTCACCGTCGGCACGATCGTGACGTTCGTGCAGAACAAGCTGGCGGGCGTCAAGCCCTGAGGAACGCCCTTGCGCTGGATCTGGTTCGACCGGTTTGAGCAGTTCGAGAGCGGCCGCCGCGCGGTCGCGCTGAAAAACGTCTCACTGGCCGAAGACCACCTGCACGATCATTTTCCAGGCTATCCGCTGATGCCCGCCAGCCTGATGATCGAGGGCATGGCTCAGACCGCCGGCATCCTGGTGGGCGAGGCCCGCAATTTCGCCGAGAAGGTTATCCTGGCGAAGGTGAAGCGGGCCGTGTTTCACCGCGTCGTACGGCCCGGCGAGCAGATCCGCTACGAGGCCGAAGTCGAGCAGCTTGCCGACGCGGCCGCGTCAACGCAGGGGCGGATCACCGTCGCGGGCGAGCTGGTCGGCGAGGTGGACCTGGTCTTCTCGCACATCGATCAGAACATGAGCGGGCTGGAGTTCCCGCAGGAGAACTTCGTCTTCACGGAAGAATTCATGGCGCTGCTGAAGATGTATCGCGATCCTGGCGCCGCGCGGGTGACGCTATGACGCGCCGCCGCGTGGTCATCACCGGACTGGGCCCGGTTACGCCCATCGGCGTGGGCGTCACCAATTTCTGGAACGCGCTGCTCGAAGGCCGCAACGGCGTGCGGCGGCTGCAATCCTTCGACCCCGGTCGCTTCCCCTCGCAGATCGGCGGCGAGATCGACAACGTCAGCGTCGCCGATTTCGTGCCCAAGAGCTATCGCAAGGGCGCCAAGATCATGGCTCGCGACATCGTGCTCTCGGTCGCCTGCGCCCATCAGGCCGTCGCCGATGCCGGTTTGCGGACCAAGTGCCTGCTGGAGCGCGGCGACGTCCGCGGCGAGCCGAATGTCGACAGCGCCCGGCTGGGCGTGAACATCGGGGCCGGCGCGATCTGCGCCGATCTGCCCGAACTGGCCGAAGCTCTGGCCAGCTCCGTCAGCGACGGGAAATTCGATCTGCTGCGCTGGGGCGCCGAGGGTATGAACAACCTCACGCCGCTCTGGCTGCTGAAATTCCTGCCCAACATGCTCGCTTGCCACGTCACCATCGTGCACGACGCGCAGGGACCCAGCAACACAATCACCTGCGGCGAGGCCAGCAGCCATTTGGCGATCGGCGAAGCCTTCCGCACGATCGAGCGCGGCGTCGCCGATGTGTGCATCTGCGGCGGCGCGGAGAGCAAGAGCAACCCGATGGCCGTCATCCGCCAGTCGCTTGGCAAGCGGCTGAGTCGGCAGAACGCCGAGCCCGCGAAGGCCTGCCGGCCGTACGCGGCCGATCGCGACGGGACCGTCGTATCCGAGGGCGGCGGGCTGGTGATTCTTGAGGCGCTCGAGCATGCGCAGGGCCGCGGTGCACGGATCTACGCGGAGGTGGTTGGCTTTGGCGCCAGCAGCGCCACCGGCGGGCCGCTGCCGGCGGGGCAGGTGCACGGTGACACGCGGGCGCTGCGGCTGGCGGCGCACAAGGCGCTGCGCGACGCGAACATCACGGCGGATCGGCTCGGATTGCTGGCCGGCTGCGGCTTTGGAATCGTCGAATGCGATCGGCGCGAGGCGGCCGCGTTTCGCGAACTTCTGGGCGACGGGCTGGCGCGCGTCCCAGTGCTGAGCATCAAAGGCGGACTGGGCAACAACGGCGCCGGCAGCGGCGCGATCGACTTCATCGCCGCGACCTTGGCGCTGCACAACGCCACGCTGCCCGCTGCGATCAACAGCAGCCCAATCGAGCCGGAGTGCGGCCTGCGGCTCGCGACCAGCGGCCCGGTGGACGCACCCGCGGAGTACGCCATTTCGACCGCTTTTTCACTGACTGGCGCACAGCACGCGGCGCTGGTGCTGCGGCGCTTTCGAGAGGGCGGCGCATGATGCCCCCGTCACAGCAATGCCCGGCGTGCCGCGTGCCGCTGCGCGAGATTCGCCTGATCGATAAAGGCGACCCTGGTTTCCATCGCGATCTGGAATACGCCGCCGCGGACGCCGAACGGCGGATGTGGATCGGCCCGTTTCCGATTGAGGGCCGCATCAGCGGCTTGATGTGTGATCAATGCGGCCGTGTGGAGTTGTACGCGCGTCCCAAGGACCGCAGTTGAGGCGGAGGCCGTAACGGTATGGATCGTCGAGTCGTCATCACCGGGATGGGCTGGATCACGCCGCTGGGCGCCGAGCTCGAGGCGGTCTGGTCGCGGCTGCTGGCGGGCGAGAGCGGCGTCGCCCCGACCACCATCTTCGACGCGCGCAATTTTCCGACGCGCTTCGCCGCGGAGGTCAAAGGCTTCGAGCTTGGCCGTTTCCTGGGCGAGCGCGCCGCGGATTACTCGAACGTCTCGCGCAATGCCGGTTTCGCGCTGGCTGCTGCTGAGATCGCCTGGCGCGACGCGCGGCTGAGCGACCCCGCGGGGCTGGATCCGAGCATGGTCGGCGTCTACCTTGGCGGCGGCGAAGGCCCGATCGATTTCGACAACTTCGTCGCCACCGCTGTTCAAAGCTGGAACTCCAGCGAGCGGCGGCTCGACACGCTGCGCTGGGCCGACGTCGCCTATGAGCGCTTTGACACGCACAGCGAGCTGGAGCAGGAGCCCAACGCGGCCGCCTCGCACCTGGCCCGCCGCTTCGATGCCCAGGGCCCCAGCTTCAACACGCTCACGGCCTGCGCCGCGAGCACGCAGGCCATCGGCGAGGCCACCGCCCTGATCCGCCGCGGCGACGCCGACGTGATGATCACTGGCGGCGCACACAGCATGATTCACCCGCTGGGCGTGACCGGCTTCAACCGCCTGACGGCGCTCTCGACCCGCAACGATGCGTGCGTGAGCGCCTCGCGACCCTTCGATCAGACGCGCGATGGCTTCGTGCTCGGCGAAGGCGCGGGCATCCTGATTCTCGAGGAATATGAGCGGGCCCGGCGACGCGGGGCACACATTTGGGCCGAGGTCGTCGGCTACGGCTCGACCGCCGACGCCTTCCGCGTGACGGACATTCACGATACCGGCCGCGGTGCGATCGCGGCGATGCGCGCCGCGCTCGCCGACGCACGCCTCACGCCGCGGGACATTCAATACATCTCCGCGCACGGCACCGGGACGCAGGAAAATGACAAGATTGAGACGCTCGCAATTCGCGGCGTGTTCGGCGAGCACGCTCGAAACGTGCCGATCAGCAGCGTCAAGAGCATGTTTGGGCATCTGATCGCGGCGGCCGGCGCTGTCGAGCTGATTACCTGCGTTCTGGCGATCCGCGATGGCGCGCTGCCGCCGACGATCAACTACCGCACGCCGGATCCGAACTGCGATCTGGACTACGTTCCCAACGTGGTGCGACGCACGCCGGTGAACGCGGCGCTGTCGAACAGCTTCGGCTTCGGCGGGCAGAATGACACGCTAGTGATCCGCAGGGTCGCGAGCGGTAACTAGCGCGGCAGCACCGCGTCCGCCCGCCACGGCGTACGTCGCGGAGCGGCGCTCGTCCGCGCTTGAATTCACGGCCGTGTGGCGGTGTGCACATCGCCTGGGACGTGGAAATCGCTGGCGGCCAGCGTTCTGGAGAGCGTCAGGGCTTCGTCGAACGAGCGCAGGATCACAAGCCAGTCGCGGTGTTTCCAACCAGCCTTGGCCATCAGCCGCAGTGGCTGCTCCTGCACGCCGGCAAGCACGACGAACACGTGAGCGCGGTGCAGCCGCCCGAGCGTGGATTCAAGGTTGACCAATCCGGTCGCGTCCATCACCGGCACATTGCGCAGGTCGAGAATCACGACGTGCACGCCGTCGGCGACGGTGCGCAGCGCGCCGACCGCCTTCTGTGCCGCGCCGAAAAACAGCGGACCGGCAATCTGGTAGAGCATGACGCCCGGCGGCAACTGCTCGGGCAGGTCCGGATGGCCTTCGCTGATG
>CAZHTF010000130.1:0-5406 GCA_964535305.1 uncultured Planctomycetales bacterium
TCCGCGCACTGCTGGAAGCGGCGCTCGCGCTGGACCCGGACCTCTCTTGTTCACACAGCACTCCTGAGGAATCTCGACAATCTCAGTCACACGCGTCGGCACAAGCCGATGCAACAGCGATTTCGCACACATTCGCGAGCCGCCGCGCTGCGGGGCCGCGCGTTCAGGTCGGCGCGGGCTCCACCGTGGCGCGCATCGAGGATTTCGAGTTGGCCAGCCGCGGATCTGGTCCGTACGCGTGGATCTGGTCGCGTTTCAGTTCGGCCCGCTCCAGCGCGGTGGTCTCGACAATCACGCGCCCGGTCGAATCCACCTCGACCGCCATCCGCAAGGCCGTGTCCGCATCCAGGTGGAACAGGTCGCACAGCATCGCGATCACGTAGTCATACGTGTGCTCGTCGTCATCCAAGAGCACCACGTGCCAGCGCGGCGCCAGCCGCGGCGGCGCCGGAGCAGGCAATACGGCGTGGGCTTCCTGAGGCGTGCTCATCAGCCTGTGAATCTGGACGGTCCGAGCGATTATCACTGGCCCAATCTTAGCGACCCGCCGCGCAGGCTCACAAGCGGGGCGCATTGCGCTCCGCACTGCAATTCAGCGCGTCGGAGCTGCGGCGATCCTGCGCCTGTCGCGGCACATTCCCCATCCGCCGCGACGGCGCCGTCACGTTCAGGCGCCAAGCAGCCGACGGCGTTACAATCAGTTGATCGCAAGCCGCGGGCAGACCGCGGGCAATCCCCGGTCGTGATCCGCGCTCGGCCAACGTGTCTGTGGCACGCGGACTGCTCGCGGCGCTGGAAGGACCGAAGCGATGCCCAAGCCACCGTTTTCTCCGATTGAAGCTGCGCTGGAAGACTTGCGCGCGGGTCGCATGATCATTCTCGTGGATGACGAAGACCGCGAGAACGAAGGCGACCTGGTTTGCGCCGCTGAGTCGATCACACCCGAGAAGGTCAATTTCATGCTGACGCATGGGCGCGGGACGTTGTGTGTCCCGCTGACGCGCGCCCGCTGTCAGCAGTTGCAGCTTGCGCCTCAGACGCCCGTGAATACCACGCGCTTCGGCACGGCCTTCACCGTCACGGTCGACGCCGGGGCGCATCTGGGCACCTCCACCGGCGTCTCCGCGTTCGATCGCGCCATCACCATTCGCCAGCTCGTTGCCGAAGAGGCCGTCGCCGAGGACTTCGCCCGTCCCGGGCATGTCAATCCGCTGATCGCACGCGATGGCGGCGTGCTGGTGCGCGCCGGGCAGACCGAGGGCTCGGTCGACCTGTGCCGCCTGGCCGGGCTGATGCCCGCGGCCACGCTGATCGAGGTGCTCAACGAAGACGGCACGATGGCGCGCGTGCCGCAACTCACGCTTTTCGCCCAGCGGCACGGGCTGCGGATGTACACCGTCGCCGACCTGATCGAATTCCGCATGCTTCGCGAGCGGCTGGTGCAGCGCGTCGAATCCGTCCCCATTCGCAACGCCTACGGCGACTGGCTGCTGGTGGCGTATGAATCGCTGGCCGACGCCGGCACGCACGTGGCCCTCTGCATGGGCGGCATCGGTCAGCGCGACGAGCGCGGCAACCCGCTGCGCTGCGACGAACCGACACTGGTGCGCGTGCACTCCGAGTGCCTGACCGGCGACGTCTTCGGCTCGATGCGCTGCGAATGCGGGCAGCAGCTTGATGCCGCCATGCAGTTCATCGCCAAGGCCGGCCGCGGGGCGCTGGTGTATCTGCGGCAAGAGGGCCGCGGCGTGGGGTTGGTCAACAAGCTGCACGCGTATCGCCTGCAGGACCAGGGGCTCGATACGGTCGAGGCCAACCAGGCGCTCGGCCTGCCGATCGACAAACGCGATTACGGCGTCGGCGCACAGATCCTGCGCGACCTGGGCTTGTCGCACGTGCGGATCCTTACCAACAACCCCAAGAAGGTCAGCCGGCTCGAGGTCTACGGGCTGGCGGTGGTCGATCAAATCCCGCTGGAAATCCCGGCCAACGAGCAGAACCGTCGCTATCTGCAGACCAAGAAAGAAAAGCTCGGCCACGAGTTGCACGGCGTGTAGCGCAGCGCAAGCGCGCCTGCGTTTCGGGCTTGAGCTTGCTCACGCAGCGATTCAATGCGTGCCGCCCGAGCGGAGCTACATGAAACGGCTGGCCTGTCAGCGCTCTTGGCGCGCGGGCAGCACGACGCCGCTGCACTCGCCGAATCCCACGCGATAGCCGTCGCCCTGGCACCAGCCGCGGAGCGTCAGTTCGTCGCCGTCCTGCAGGAAGCTGCGTTTGCCGTCCGCGCCCAGCTCCAGCGGACGCTCGCCACGCCAGGCAAGTTCCAGCAGCGAGCCGCAGGAATCCGGCGTAGGGCCGCTGATCGTGCCGGAGGCGAGCAGATCACCGGGCCGCAGGTTGCAGCCGTTGACGGTGTGATGCGCCACCTGCTGCGCCATGCTCCAGTACATGTGCCTGAAGTTCGTGCGGCTGATCGTGTGTGACTGCGTAGCGCCCGCCGCGCGCAGTGCGACTTCGAGCTGAATGTCGAGCGCCGCGGCATCGCGCGGGCCTGCCAGGTACGCCGGCGGCTGCGGATCTTGTGGCGGCGCCGGGCAGCGGAAGGGCGTCAGCGCCGCCATCGGTACGACCCAAGCCGAGATGCTCGTAGCGAAGTTCTTTCCTAGGAATGGCCCGAGTGGTACGTACTCCCAGTGCTGAATGTCGCGCGCTGACCAATCGTTGACGAGCACCATTCCGAAAATGTGATCTGCCGCGCGCGAGAGCGCGATCGGCTCGCCCTGCACATTGCCAGGGCCAACGAAAAAGCCCAGCTCCAGCTCGAAATCCAGTCGGCGCGAGGCGCTCTCCAGCGGCGGCTCGGCCTCATTCGGACGAATCTGCCCGCGCGGGCGGCGCACCGGCGTGCCGCTGACGACGATCGAGCTGGAGCGCCCGTGATAACCCACTGGCAGCCACAGCCAGTTCGGCTGCAGCGCGTTGTCCTTGCCGCGGAACATGATGCCGACATTGGTGGCGTGCTCACGCGATGAATAAAAGTCTGTGTAGTCGCCGATCTCGCACGGCAGGGTCAGCTCGAGTTCGTCCCGCGGAATCAGCGCCTCGCGCCGCAGCGCCGCGTCATCGCGAAGCCGCGGCTCGTCCCGTGACAGCAGTCCGCTGATCACCTCGCGCGCCGCGCGCCACGCCGACGCGCCCAGCGCCATGAATTTGTTCAGCGAGTGTTTGCAGAACACGTGCTGCTCGCCAAGCATGGTGTGCCGGAAAAAACCAGCGTGCTCGAGCACCTTCAGATCCAGCACGAATTCTCCGATGGCCACGCCGCAGCGAAACTTCTCCTCGCCCCGACGGCGGAACACGCCATACGGCAGGTTCTGAATCGGGAAATGCGCGTGCGGCTCGACCGGGATGAAGCTGCGCAGCGAAGGATCGACGGTTAGGTCCATGCATCCACCTCGGCGATTACGGCCACACCTGCGCGTCGCTGACGTGTCGCTGCACACCCGGCAACGCCTGACGGGCCTGATCAAAGCTGGCGTAGCGCCCGACCAAGACGACAAACAGCGTACCGCTGCCTTCGCGCGGGTCGACGCGCACGCCGGCGGAAAGCCCTTTCGCGCGCAGCGCTTCTACCAGGCGCTCGGCGTTCTCACGCCGCGCGAATGCTCCGCACTGAATCGAATAGGCGTCGGCGTTGACCTTGATCCGTCGCCGAGCGGCATCCGCATGAACGCCGCTGCGGAATGTCGCCACCAGTTGCTCGTACGCGCGGCGTGCCCCGCCCCAATCACCCAGCCTTTCGCGGCATACACCCAGGCGGAAGAGCACGAGGTCGAGCGGAGCTGCCGCCGGCATGGCCTGGGCTGCGGCGGCAAAGTGCGCCTCCGCCTCGCGCCAGCGCTCGGCCTCGTATTGCAGGGTTCCGAGGAAGACGTGCGTTTTCCAGCGCAGCTCGGCGTCCTTCGCGCGGCGCAGCGCCTCGCGCGCGTCGGCGTTCGCGCCCGGCAAGTCATTCAGCTTCGCGCGGCTCATCGCTCGGACGTAATACGCCTCGGCGGCTTCCGGCTTTTCGGCGGCGTCGCTCTCGATGAAGCGCGTGGAGAGATCCAGCGCCGCAGGCCATTTCCCGGCCAGATACGCCGCTCGCCCGTCCTGCAGCAATGCCCGCTGCGCCGCCGACAGCCCGCTGACGCAGCCGCCGTTCAGCGTTAATGCCAGGAGTAGCGCCGTTGCGAGCATGTGCAACCACGCTCGGGCCTGCGTCCGCGATCGCCTGCCGGGCCCCTCAGAATGCGCGCTTCGTTTCATCGTGGCGGACATTGTCTCGCCGACGCAGACGACCGCAAGTTTCGGCGAAGCGCCGCTGTGATTTCGTTGGCGATATCGATGCGTCTAAATCTGAGCTACGACAAGCGAAGTCAGTGCTACGACAACCGATTCAGAGCCGCGACACTTGAAATCCACGCCGCGACCGTGCGAGTGCGGCCGAGCCGGGAGCGCGCCGCGGCCCGAATCGGGCTTGCGCGTTTGGTTTGGGATTCGGCGCGGCCGGGATTCGGAACGCCAGCGCGCGCGACGGCCGGCCTGAACGCTCGCGCGCGGCCGAACTAGACTGTCGCGGCGATGATTCGCCCGATCGCAAACGAACGTCGCCCGCACGTGTCCAGATGACCTTGACGGCGCGCGGGCCGTTCACTTGCCGATATTCTCAATGTTTGGCTGCTGGAAGGAGCTCGTTGTGAAACGACGTTCACCGCTGATGCTGCTGATATCGATCGCCATCTGCCTGCCCGGCTGCATCACCTCGATCTCGCCAGACGAGGGTCCCGGCGGCCCGCAGGGCCCGCAGGGTCCGCAGGGGCCTGCCGGGCCCGCGGGCGCAGTTGGTCCGGCGGGACCGCAGGGCCCAACAGGCGCAACCCGCGTCTACGGCAACGGATCCGCCGGCGAACGCACAATCGCGGCCGACGTCCGCATCGGCGATCAGGGCGACACAAACCTGCAGTTCACGAATTTCACGGTCCAGACGGGCGTGACCGTCACCGTGCAGAGCGGCACGATCATCCGCTGCACCGGCACGTTCACAAACAACGGCACGATCGTCGTCTCCACGGGCGCCGAAGGCGCCAAACGCACCGGCTTTGACAGCACGTCGCTGGATATTTCGACACGCGCCGCGTCGGCGGGCATCGGGACGCTCGCCGCCGGAAACGGCGAAGTCGGCACGGACGTCGCCGAGCGCTCGGCCGGGCTGGGCGGCAGCGGACTCTCCGATTTTGAGGCCCGCAACACGCTCGATGTCGACGTCAACGCCGGTGGCGGCGGCGGAGCAGGGCTGTCGTCCGGCGGCGATGGCGGCGGCGCGTTCGCGGTCCTCGCCGCTGCCGACATCACCAACAATGGAAC
>CAZHTF010000131.1:0-5043 GCA_964535305.1 uncultured Planctomycetales bacterium
CGATCGCGGCGACTTCTGCTCCACGGTCGTCGAATTCGCCGATGGCAGGCGTCGATCCGCGCGCCGCTGCGCAGACCGTGCAGCAGGCCTGGTCCGCAGGGCGCTGCGTGCTTGTCATTGTCGGCGGGAATCCGCATGCGCCACTGCCAGGGCCGCTGCGGGAGCTTGGCAAGGTGCACGAGGTCTTTCTGGATCGCGCGCCTCGCCGCTGATACCGCGCGCGGCCTGATCCTACGGCCAGGCGCGCGGGCCGATGCTTAGCAACATGCCCTCGCCTGTGATCGGATGTTGATCCAGATACGCGGCGATCGATTTGGGTGTCACTTGCTCGATCTCTGCCATGCGGCTCTCGACCGAGCGCACGCGGTCGTACGCCTCGATGTCCTCGACCATCTGCATCAGACGCGTACGCGGGTTCTCGGCCTCCAGCGCCAGTTGCGTACGTCGGCGATTGCGGACGCGGCGCACTTCGTCGGCGCGCAGGCCGTTCTGCGTGACCTCTTCAGCCTGCGCCCGCAGCGCGGTGAGCATCTCGTCGCAGCGGTCCGGCTCGCCGATGGCGTAGAGCGCCAACACGCCGCAGTCGGCGTATGCCAGCCACGCCGCCCCGGCCTGGGCACAGGTGCCCTTCTGCACGATGTTCCAATAACAGCGCGAATTCGGCCCGCCAAAGAGCGCCGTCAGCGCTTCGATCGTCTCGCCCTGGACGTGGTGCAGCGGCAGCGAGGGGTACACCTGCAGCACGGCCTGCTGCTTGAACTGCTCGAGCTTCAAATGCCGCTTGCCGCTCAGGTTCAGCGTTGGCACGTCGGCGATGCCGTTGCCATACGGAGCGCGGCGCCACGCGCCGCACAGCCGCCCGGCCCAGGCGAAGAGCGCCTCGGGCTGCACGGCGCCGGCCGCGAGCAAGAGCACGTTGTCGGCCGCATAGCGCCGCGAAAGGTAATCCAGCATGTTCTCGCGCGGCAGCTTTTCGATCGTCTCCTTCTCGCCCAGGATCTCGTGTGCGAGTGCGTGCCCGGCGAACACGGCGGTGTGCAAAAAATTCGAAACGTGATGGTCAAAGCTGTCGCCGGACATGGCGATCTCTTCGAGGATCACGTTTCGTTCGGTTTCGAAATCGGCTTGGGGTATGGCCGGCCGCAGCATGTCGGCCAGCAGGTCGAGCTGCTCGCACCAGCGCGTCGCCGGCACCCAGCCGTAGTAGATCGTGTGCTCTTTTCCGGTGAAGGCATTGTAAATGCTGCCCAGCTCGTCAAAGCAGACGTTGATGTCGTGCCAGTTGCGCGAAGCGGTGCCCTTGAAGCACATGTGCTCGAGAAAATGGCTAACGCCGTGCTCGTGCGCGGCCTCGTGCCGTGAGCCGGTGCGCACCAGAAAACCCACCGCGGCCGAGCGTACGCGTGGCATGCTCTCGCAGACGATTCGCAGCCCGTTGGGAAGGGTGTGCTCCGCGTGCATCACGAGCATGTGCACTCGCTCCTCTGCTTCGTAATCCGCGGCGACGGCAGTCGCAGCGCTTGCACCGCGCGCTCGCGGCTCAGATTGAAGCCGCCGATTCGCGGCACTCAGTCGATGAAATCTATCGACGCGACCGCCGGCGTCAGGCCGGCATCCGCGCCGGCCGCCAGCAACCGCCGCACCGCTTCACGTCCGCGCGTGCCGTAGTCGATCGTCCACTCGTTCACATACATGCCGACAAAGCGATCCGCCAGCGTCAGATCCAGCCCGCGACCGAAACGCAGCGCGTGCTTCACCGCCTGGTCGCGATGCGCCAGGCTGTATCGAATGCTCTCGCGCACAATCCCAGCGATCTGCTTAGAAGCCTCAGGGCCCAGGTCGCGGCGAATGGCGTTGCCGCCCAGCGGCAGCGGCAGGCCGGTCTTGCCCAGCCACCACTTGCCCAGGTCGACAATCACGTGCAGCCCCTGCCGCTGATACGTCAACTGCCCCTCGTGAATCACCAGTCCCGCTTCCGCCGCGCCCGCCGCCACTTCATCCAGAATGCGATCAAACATGACGACGCGCGGCGTGAACGAATCGCGTCCCAGCAGCAATTGCAGCGCCAGGAACGCAGTGGTCTTCAAGCCCGGGACGGCGATGCTCCGGCCGCGCAGCGCCTCGATCTCGCAGGGTTCGCGCGTCACGACGATCGGTCCGTAGTTGTCACCCATGCTGGAGCCGCAGGCGGTCAGCGCGTAGCGCTGCGCGACATAGGGGTAGGCGTGTATGCTGACGGCGGTGACTTCGTACTCGCCGCGCAGCGCCCGTTCGTTGAGCGTCTGGATATCCTCCAGGATGTGCTCAAAGCGAAACCGGCCCGGATCAACCGCGCCGCACGACAGCCCGTAGAACATGAACGCGTCGTCGGGGTCGGGGCTGTGTGCCAGGCGGATCAGCATTCGCGACGGTCCTGCGCGTCTTATTGGGAGTTCGGTGCACTGCGCCCACGCACCGATCCGGAAGCGCGGGCCGATACGGCAACGCGCTGCGCGCCCGCAAACACGTGGCCAGCGCCAGCACGCCCTCCGCAACAAAATGTTGTATGACGATCCGGTGACGGCGTCTATGGCGCGGGTCTTGAAATCGCGGCGGATACAAGTTCCTTGCGTGTGCCGTGGTTGGCTTGACCTTCGTGGGCCTCCCGGAGATCGCATTGAGACTTACTGGAGCTTGACAATGCCCATCACGAGGAACCCGAAGGCTGGGTCGAAGCCGGTACCAGAGCCGCCGCCCGCGCCACCGAATGAAACGACAACGCGTGGCGATCCACCGCCCAAGCGAAAACTTCCGCGCCCACGAAAGGCGTAGATCTAAAGGTACATCCCTGCGCTAGCGGCCTCAGATCTTCGTCGCGCGGACAACTTCCTCCGGCGTCGTGATGCCCGCGCGAACCAGCCGCCAGCCGTCTTCGCGCAAGAGCCGCAGCCCGTTCCGCCGCGCCACGGTCAGCATCTGCGAGGCCGACTTGCGCTGCACCACCATTTCGCGCAGCTCTTCGGTGAGCACCAGCAGCTCGTAAATCGCCTTGCGGCCGGCGTAGCCCGTGTTGCGGCACTCGCGACAGCCGACGCCGCGGTAGAGCGGGTCGCCAGGTTTGTGCTCAAAATCGCGCGGCAGGCCCGTGTGCTCATCCGGCACGTACGACTCGCGGCACTTCTTACACAGCGTCCGCACCAGCCGCTGCGCCATGACCGCCTCAACCGAGCTGGAGATCAGAAACGGCTCGACCCCCATGTCGAGCAGGCGCGTCGTAGCGCTGACCGCGTCATTGGTGTGCAGCGTGCTAAAGACCAGGTGACCGGTCAGCGACGCATTGATCGCGACTTCCGCCGTCTCCTTGTCGCGAATTTCGCCGACGAGGATCACATCCGGGTCGTGCCGCAAAAAGCTTCGCAGCGCCTTGGCAAATGTCAGCCCGATCTTCGGCAAGACCTGCACCTGGTTCACACCGGGAAGGTAATACTCGATCGGATCTTCGATCGTCAGGATCTTCAACTCGTCGCTGACGATCTCAGACAATGCGGCGTAGAGCGAAGTGGTCTTGCCCGAGCCGGTCGGTCCGGTCACCAGCACAATCCCGTGCGGGCGGTTGATCAAATCGCGAAACAGGTCGTACGTCTCGCCCTCCATGCCCAGGTCCGGCAACGAGAGCTTCACCGACGTGCGATCGAGAATGCGCAGCACCACGCCTTCACCGAAGGCCATCGGGATCACACTGACGCGCAGGTCAACCTCGCGCCCGTGCACCTTCACCTTGAAGCCGCCATCCTGCGGGAGCCGCCGCTCGGCGATGTTCAGGCTGCTGAGGATCTTGATGCGGCTGATGATGGCGTTCTGAAAGCGGCGGATCTCCGGCGGCACGTTTGCACGGTGCAGCACGCCGTCCGTGCGATAGCGCACCAGGAAGTCTGTCTCGAACGGCTCGAAGTGAATGTCGCTGGCGCGCTGCTCGATCGCTTCGATCAGAATCTCGTTGACCAACTTGACGACCGAGGCCTCCTGGGCCATCTGGACGTCAATGTCATTGGATTCGACCTTGGCTTCGTCGATGACCTGCAGCCCGTCGCGCTCCTCGACCATCTCGTTGAGCACTTCGCCGCCGACGCCGTAGAACGCCTTGATCAGCTTGTTGATCTCGGCCCGCGTGGCCAGCACGGGCTCGATCGGCATGTTGATCGCGCTGCGTAGCTCGTCGAGCGCGTACATGTTGTACGGATCGCTGGTGGCGACGCGCACACTGCGGCCGTTTTTGCGGATCGGCATCAGGCCGTACTTGTGCACCACGCGGCTGGGGACAAGTTGCAGAAGCTGCGGATCAACGTCGCGATCGTTCAACTCGACCACCGGAATCGCGAACTGCTCGCTGTATACCGCGAGCATGTCGCGCTCGGTGACAATCCCGGCCCGCACGAGCACCTGGTCGATCCGCTCATTCGGCCCGGCCAAGCTGCTGAAAGCCTCGTCGAGCTGGTCGCGCGTGATGACGCCACGTTGTACGAGAACTTCGCCGACGGGCATTCGACAGCTCCGATCGTCCAATAATACGGCGTGGTTGGACCGCGCGCAGGCGGTCCAGTACACGGACTTGTACACGCGAGCGGCGCTTTGGGTGCGGGGAATCCTGCGGCACGGGCGCGACCTGGAGCTGCGCGACTTGTTGCGCGAGGGAAAGCTCTTGTGGGGCGGGTCGACGCAGACTGTCCGAACCAGCCCTTGAGGGCTTCCTCCTCGGCCAAGCTAGTGATCACCAGGAGTGAGTCGCATCAAGTTCGGCTCCGACCGGCAAGTCACCACGCGTTAGCGCGGCGTGCGATCGGAAGGCAGAGGACGTGGTCCGCCAGCCCGAGCAGGTCAGGTTCGTCTGCGACCCCGGGCAACCCAGGATCCACTAATATCTGTCTTAGAAGAGCAGTCCTGCCGGGTCGGCGATGGTCTGCAGCGCGACGCCGGAGCGGCCGGCCTCTGCGGGCGACGGGTCTGCGTTCGCGCCGGCGGAGACGTTGCCGCCGTTACCGCCGTTGCCGGCCGCTGGACCGCCGC
>CAZHTF010000132.1:0-4996 GCA_964535305.1 uncultured Planctomycetales bacterium
GCCGGCGGCAGCGCGCGCCGCGGTCGTCGCCAGGCCGCAAGCGCAGCGGCGAGCGGGCCCGCCACCGGGACGGTCATCGCGCCCAGCAGCATCGAGCCGACCACGCACGCGGTCAGGAATTTCGCGTGCGAGGGCTGCAGCGCGCCGATGCGAGCCGCGTCAAGTCCGAGCACATAGCTGAACTCGCTGATCGTGCACAAACTCAAGCCCACCTGCAGGCTCAGTCGCAGCGGCCAGCGCGCCGCTCGGATTGCGAGCATGGTCAGCAGCAGCTTGCCGAGCAGGATCAGCACCAGGGCCCCGCCCAGTGCCGGCGCATTCTGCCGCGCGAATTCCAGGTCCACGACCGTGCCGATCGAGACGAAGAATAGCGCGTAGAATACATCGCGCAGCGGGCTGATCTCTGCGAACACCTGGTGCTGCACGTCGGTGAGCGCCAGCATCAGGCCGACGATGAACGCGCCTAGCGCCGGAGACCACCCAAAGCTCGTCGTCGTCCAGGCCCCGCCCGCCGCCGCGACCACCGCGAAAAGCGTCATGAACTCCGGCCCGCTCCAGCGGAAGAAACGATCGACGATCGTGGGCGTCGTCAGCCGCGCCAGCAGCGTGCAGCCCAGCAACGCCACCACAGTCATGGCCGGCTGCAAGCCGCTGCGCTGCGGACCGTCGCCGGTCGTCATCGGCAGCACCAGCAACACCAGGATGGTCACCAAGTCCTGCACCAGCAGGATGCCGACCGTGATGGTCCCGGCGCTGCTCTGCAGCTCGCGCTGCTCGCTGAGTTGCTTAAGCACGATCGATGTGCAACTGCACGCGATCGCGACGCCGACCACCGCCGCGCCCAACAGCGGCATTTTCAGCAATAGGACGAGCAACGCCGAAGTCGCGGCGGCGGTCAAGCCGATCTGCAACAGCGCGGCGGTTAGCAGTTGCCAACCAAGCCGCAGCAGCGGTTCGGGCGAGAGCTCAAGCCCGACACAGAACAGCAGCAGCACCAGCCCGATCTCGGCCGAGGCGGCCACCTGCTCGGGCGCCACCAAGCCCGCGCCCGAGGGGCCGATGAGGATGCCGGCCAGCAGGTAGCCGATGAACGACGGCGCGCGGACCGGTTTCAGGATCCAGGCCGCCGCCAGCGCTGCGCCCAGCAGGGTCAGACTCAGTGTCAGCAGATCGGTGTGCGGCACAGCGGCCGTGCTACAACAAGTCAGCGCCGCTTGCAAACTGAGGCACGGCCGAGAAGCGCGCGCGGCGCTTCGCCGCGTTGTCGCGCAGCGCAGCGCCGAATACACTGCCGCGATGGACGAGGCGCTTCCCGCAGACCCCGCAACGCCAGCCGACGCCGCAACAGCCCGCGTGGTCGTTGACTGTCGCGGCCTGCGCAAGATCTACGATAACGCCGGGCATCGCGTCGTCGCGCTCGACGGCGTGGATTTGCAGATCGAGCTGGGCCGCTTCACCGCCGTCATGGGCGCCAGCGGATCCGGAAAAAGCACACTGCTGCACCTGATCGGCGGACTCACCGAACCCAGCGGCGGCAGCGTGCTGGTCGAGGGCAACGACCTGGGTCGCATGTCCGATCGGCAGCGCACCGTCTTCCGCCGCCGGCGACTGGGCATCATCTTCCAGGAATACAACTTGCTGCCGACGCTGACCGCCGCCGAGAACGTGGCCCTGCCTTGGCTGGTCGACGGCAACGCCATGACGCGCGTCGACGCGCGCGTCCGCGAGTTGCTGGCCGCAGTGCACCTCGAGCACCGTCTCGACCATCGCCCAGAAGCGCTCTCCGGCGGCGAGCAGCAGCGTGTGGCGATCGCGCGGGCACTGCTGAACGACCCGGCCATCGTCCTGGCCGACGAGCCCACCGGAAACCTCGACTCGCGCCAGTCGCAGGAAATCTGGCGGCTGATGCGGCGGATCGTCGACCAGCAGAACAAGACCATCGTCATGGTCACGCACGAAGCGCACGGCGCGGCGTTCGCGGACGAAGTCATCATCCTCAAGGACGGCCGCATCGTCGGGCGTCTCGAGCCAAAAGGCGGCGCCGATGCGGCACTGGTCGCAACTGGCTACCAGGAACTGGCAGGCTAGAAAAACCCGCACGCTCGGAGCCATCCTGGCGATCGCGCTTGGCGCCGGCGCGGTCGTCTGGGTCACTTGCTGCTACGAATCCGTGCGCCAGACTGTGCTCGGCTGGTCCGGACGCTACGTCGGCGCTAGCCACATCACCATCGAATCCCCGCTCGGAAAATACGACCAGATCCCGCAACGCATGCTGGCGCCGATCCAGGCTCTGCCCGAAGTCGAACGCACCGTCATCCGACTCGTGCGGCGCCTCCGCGGCGAGGCCGTCGGCCGCAACGCCTTCGGCCCCGCGGAGCTCGAATCGATGCGCGCGCACGAGCTGCGGCCCGAGCTGGATCTGCACGGCATCGATCCGCAGGCCGAGCTGCTGATCCGCGATCACCGCAAGGAGCTGGTCGCTGGCCGCGTGCTGACGCCCGAAGATGAGAACGTCTGCGTGCTGGAGGCCGAGTTTGCGCACGAAGCCCGCGTCGGCCTGGGCGATTCGCTGCTGGTCTGGGGCGGGGCGCGCGCCGCGCCGCATGTGCTCGAGATCGTCGGGCTGGTGAATCGTCGCAAAGTTGGGCGCTTCCAGCGCGGCTTGGCGCTGCTGCCGCTCAGCACGCTGCAGCGGCTCGACTCCAAGCAGGGACTGATTACCTCGATCGACATCGTCGTCCGCGAAGCCAACCGCGCCGCGATTCAAGCCTGCGCGTCGAAGGTGCTGGGCGTGGCGCGGCGCATCTCGCCAAATGTCACCATTCGCACCGCCGAGATCCGCATGCGGCAGATCGAGCAGGCCCAGCAGCAGCAGGAGTTCGTGCTGATCCTGCTGAGCTGCGTGGCGATGCTGACGGCGCTGTTCATCATTCTGAGCACGCTCAGCATGGGCATGATCGAGCGCATCGGACAACTGGGGCTGATGCGCTGTGTGGGCGTGACCGGCTGGCAGCTCGCGACGCTGGTTTTCGTCGAAGTGCTGCCGCTGGGCGCCGCCGGCATCCTGCTGGGCGTGCCGCTCGGGCTGGGGCTGACGGCACTGACCGTGCAGCTCGTGCCGGATTACCTGGGCACACTCTCGATCAGTTGGAGCGGGATCGGGCTGGCCGCGTTTGCCGGCCTGGCGACCACCATCGTGGCCGCGATCCTGCCCGCAATCGCGGCGCTGCGCGTCTCGCCGCTCGAGGCGGCCCGCCCGCGTGCGCGGCGTCCGACGACGCTCTGGCTCTACGTGGCGCTGCTGCTGGCGGCCGGAACTCTGCTGCTGCAACACGTCGGCGTGGTCGAGCGGCTGGCGCGCTCGACCTGGTTCGTGCAGCAGGCCTCGCTTGCGGTCGTGCTGCTCTATTCCGGCTACGCCCTGGCCGCGCCGATGGCGGTCTGGATCATCGGCTCGGCTTCGGTGACGCTGGTCGCGCTGCTGCTGGGCGTGCGCGTGCGGCTGCTGCAGGACCAGGTGGGGCACGCCGTCTGGCGCTCCGCCGGAATCTGCTGCGGCCTGATGGTCGGGCTTTCGCTGATTGTCGGGCTGGTGGTGTTCAACGAGAGCTTCACGCGCGGCTGGCAATTTCCAAAGCAATTCCCCGAAGCATATGTGTGGAGCTTCGAGCAGATGACGCCCGACGCGCGCGCCATTCTGAGCGACGTCCCCGGCATCCGCAATTTCTCCGTGTTCAACGCGCAGAACGTGATTGTCGAAGAAAAGCCGCTCTTCATGGAGCAGCTCTTCCGCTCGGTGACCTGGTTCATGGCGTGCGAGCCGGAGACTTTTTTTGACCTGGTTCGGGTTGAATTCGTCGAAGGCGACGAACGCGCCGCGCGCGAGCTGCTGGCCCGCGGCGATCACATCATCGTCGCCGAGGATTTCGCTCGCGCTCGCAACAAGCACTTGGGCGACTCGGTCAAGGTCTTCGTCGGGCAGTTCCCGCCGCGCGAATTCAAGATCGCCGGCGTGATGCAGTCTCCGGCGCTTGATATTGCCGCGGGCTACTTCCAGGCCCAGAGCGAGGCGAACGTGGTCGCGACGGGCTCGGTGCTGGGCTCGCTGCGTGACCTGGAGCGCTACTACCAGATTCGCGGGACCAAGCTGGTGCTGATCAACTTCAATCTGCCGGAAGAGCCGATCCCGGCGGATTGGCCGCCGCCGCGCGAGTCCGATGCGGCCCTGCCGCTGCCAAATGATGTGTACGACACCCACCTACCGCTTGCGCGGCGCTGGCAGCGCTGGCGCGAGGAGCAGGTGCTGCGAAACGTGAAGCACCGCCTCGCAGCGCCGACCGCCTTCAGCGGCACGGCCCGCGAACTCAAGGACGAGATCGACGCGCAGCTCACCCGCGTCACCGGCCTGCTCACCGCGGTGCCCGCCGTGGCGCTGCTGGTCGCCGCGATCGGCGTGGCGAACCTGATGACGGCCAACGTCACCAGCCGTGCCAAGCAACTGGCAGTGTTGCGGGCCGTGGGCGCCACGCGCGGGCTGATCCTGCGGCTGGTGATCGGCGAGGCGCTGGTGCTGGGCGTGCTTGGCGGCGCGCTGGGGCTGGCGCTCGGCCTGCACCTGGCGATGAACACGGCCGTGATGGTGGATCGCATGTGGGGCATGCGCATCGCGATCGAGATGCCGTGGGGCTACATCGCCGTCGCCATGGCGCTCACCGTCGGGCTCTGCATGTTGGCGGGCGTGCTCCCGGCGCGACACGCGGCCCGCACCAACATCGTCGACGCCCTGCACGTCAGCTAAGGAGCCTCTCGCCATGCGGCTGATTGCCGGATTCGTCGGCGTCTGTCTGCTGCTGGCCGGCACGTTCGCGTGGCTGACACGCGACGCGCTGCGGCCGCCGCTGCGTTCGCAACAGCCGGCTGAGAGCGCTGCGCCGAGCGCGGCTGCTGCGGAGACGGGGCGGCGCGCTGCCTCGGACGAACACGAACTGCACTCGGC
>CAZHTF010000133.1:0-4880 GCA_964535305.1 uncultured Planctomycetales bacterium
GGCATGCACATGCCGCGCGGCGGCGATCGCCGGGTTGCACTCGCGGTTCACCGGGTAATGCCGATACGAATACTGCGCGAACGGGCGCTGCGTGAGCAGCAGACGAATCTCGGCGTCCGCCGCGGCCGTCCCGGGTTCCTGGAAATCGCCAAAGAGCACGATGCGGACGCGCGGCTCGCTGGCGCCCAAGATGTGCGGCTTGATGTCGGCCGGCGGCTGGCGGCGCGGCTGGCTCTGCCAATCCTGCACGTATTTGTCGAGCGCCTCCGCGGGTGCGTCTTGCTCCGGCCCGAGCGCGGGCAGCCCCTGGGCCGCGAGCGTCTCGATCGAGCGCGTCACCGCGCCGGGGATCTGCCAGCCGCGCAGCTCCACGCCGTTCACAAAGATCATCGGCGTGTAATGCAGGCCCAGTCGCATGGCCTCTTCGACATCGGCCTGCACGCGGGCCAATGTCGTCTGACCCTGCATGATGCGGCCGAATTCGCGCGGTTCGTAGCCCTGTTCCAGCAGATCCGCATTGAGCTCGGCGTCGGTGAAACCTCCGTTTCGATCAAAGAGCCAATTGTGCATCTGGTAGAAGCCTTCGTCGCCGCGAAGAATTCCGGCGGCCTCCGCTGCACGCGCCGCCCAGCAGGCGTTGGGATGCAGCGAGCTGCCGACGTGTCGATTGCAATCCGTGCAGAAGGGGAAGTGTTTCGACCAGAGCGCGATGTCGCTGCGCTGCGCCTGAAGCAGCCGCAACTCGGCCTCGACGCGCTTGCAATCGCTGCACTGGTAATCCGAAAACACCACAATTCGCAGCGGCGCCTTCTCTGGCCCAAGCCGATAGCGCCCGCTGAACGGAGGCCGCGCCGGCTGCGTCGCGCTCGGCGGAGCCCCGCCAGCCGGCGCCCGCGGCGCAGCGGTCTGCGCGGCGCTATCTGCTCTTGCAGCGGACACGTCGGTTGACGGCGACGAGGTCGTCTGCGACGGCGATATCGCCGCGACCGGCGAGGTTGCGGCGACGGGCACGCTGTCACGCGCTGCGGTCTGATTCGCTTCCGCAGGCTGCGTGGCTGGTGCGGTCGGCGGCGCTTGCGAACGCTGCCGGGATGCCTCGACGATTTTCGCGACCGAAGTCTCGCGATCGGCATCCACGGCGCGGTTGAGCCGCGCTTGTGCGATCGCCAACACCGCGGTGACCGCGATGAACGCCGTGGCAGCCGCGCTCAGTGCGCCGCGTGGCGCGCCGCGTTGCCGAACGGCGCTCGGCAGCAGCCACCAGTGCAGCAGGTTGGCGGCGTGCGCCACAAGGCAGTAGCGGCAGTAATAGCCGCCGATCACGATCACCAGTAGGTACAGGCAAGACACGCCCGCCGCGCCGCGCACGATCGGGCGCAGCGTCGCCGACGCGTCCGCGCGTCGCAGCAGCGCGGCCAACGCCATGCTGGTGAAATACGCCAGCCCCACGAAAGACACGGGCCAGCCGAGCAGAGGTACGCGCCCCCAGACGCTCTGCGCGGCGCGATCACAGGGATTGTCCGCCCCGCGGCAGCCGGGCAATTCGAAGGCTGCGAGCGCGTCGAGCGCCAACAGCAGCGAGGCGGCGGCCGCACTCAGCAGCAATGCCGCGCTGAGCGCGTTGCGGGCGACGCCGCGCGGATCGCGCTGCGCGTCGTGCTTCAGCGGCTTGACGCGAGCGGTCATGCGCGTTGCGCCCGGGCGGGTGACTTGCGGCGATTCATCATCGTGGCAGAATACTAATAGGTTGCTCAGGACAACAGTCGGCATGCGGTTCCGAAACAGCACGACACTGGACGGCGCACGGCTGCAGCGGATGCTGGAGCGGCACACAGCGCCGTATGCGCACGATGCACTGGGCGTGTCGATCCGTTACAGCCGCTCGTCGGCCTTCTCGGGCGCGTGCTACTACGCTGATTCGCGCATCTTCGTGAATCTCGGGCGGCGCAACCGCTACCCGTTTGCGTTTGATACGCACACGGCCAAGGCGCGGACCCGCGGGAATTTCTGGCTGCGCGATCGGCATCGGCTGGTGGTCAGCAGCCCCTACGAGCTGACGCTCTTCGTCTACCTGCACGAGCTCTATCACTTTCTGGTGAAGAGCGCCGGGCGTTGCGTGCGGCGGAAAGAGTCGATGTGCGATCGTTTTGCGGCGCGGGTGCTGGTTGATCACTACGGCTGCCCGCTCGTGGACGCGCGCTCGCGGCCGGTGCCGCGGGAAGCCTGGGATTTTCAGGATCTGGAGGCGTTTGTCGCGGCCGCGCCGCGCCAGGCCGCTGTGCTGCTCACGCCGCTGCCGCGGAATCCGGCGCCCGCGGCGGTTGTGTTTCCGGGTTTGCCGGTTCCGCTCGCGGCGACGCGCGGCGTGCCGACGACGGGTGTTGAGCCGCCGCTGGTCGCGGCCGCGCCGAGCAAGGCCGCGACGCACGCAACCAGGCCGACGCGCGTCGAGCAACTGCGGCTGTGGAACGAGCCGTCGTAGGTAAGGCAGACCTCTCGGCCGCGACCGTGCCTATTGTGCACGCGCCGCGAGCCCGTTTTCAATGTTCACCCGCAGTTGACGGGCGAACTGCTCCTGTCCCGCACGAATCCCGCCGAACGTGTGCACCATGAAACGGAAGATCGGAACGTGCCAGGTGCCGCGCTGGATCGACCCGCTGGCGCGAATCGCCAGCTCGGTTTGGCCGCCGCGCGGCGTGAGCGTGTATTCGCAGCGCATCGACATCGGCACGATCTCGTCCTGAACCAGGCGCACCAGCCGCCGCGGCTGCTCGGATTCGAGCGTCTGCACGCGGTGCCGCGTGGAGCCGATGTCCTCGCGCCAGGCGGGCAAGCCGTTTTCGGATGCGAGCGCCTCGGTTTTTCGGCGCATTTGGGCGCTGATCGGATTCTTCTGGAAATCCGCCAGCGCCAGCCAGGCGTCGTCGACCGAGCAGGGCAACAGCGCCTGCGCCTGCGCCTCAAACTCGGCCGGCATGAAGTTTCCGATGATCATCACCAGCACGGGCAGCGCCACGATGACGCCAGCGCCGATCAGCAGCCAGGTCAACACACGGTTTCTCCGCTTGGGCTTTGTTTGCTCGATGTTCTTCACGGGTTTTCCCTTGTAGGTTCGTTCGATTCTGGCGCGGACGTTGGCGACGCGCCCGGCAATCCGCATTCAACGCGGCACTCCGCGATCCGCTCCTCGACCGGCTGCTTGAAGCTGGGATCGTCGCGTGCGGCTTGTGCAGCGCGCTCGAATGCAGCCAGGGCGGATTGCCAGTCGCGCCGTGCGCGATGGACCTCGCCGATTTCGAAGTGCGCCCGGGCCAGGTCGGGTTTCAGCTCGAGCGCGCGCTGCAGCGCGCCCAGGCTCGCGGCAGAATCGCCGCTGGTCGCCAGCACGCGCCCCAGATCGACGTACGTGTGCGGATGTGTGGGCTGCAATCGCAGCGAGCGCTCGAAGGCGTCGATCGCGCCGCGCGTGTCGTCGACCCGGGCCAATGCGTTGCCCAGCGCCCGCCAGACGCCGCTGGTATTCGGGCGGATTGCCGTGCAGCGGACGTAGTAGCGAATGGCCTCCTGCCAGCGGGCCCGCGCCGCCAGCGTGTACGAGTAGTCAAAGTTCAGCATGAAGTCGTCTGGATGAACCAGCACGCTCCGACGAAAGACCTCGAAGGCCGTCTCGTAGTCCTCCGCCATGCCGAACGAAGTGGCTAGCCAGGCCAGCGTTCGCGGGCGCTTGCTGGCGTAATCGAGATTCGTCGTCAGGGCGTGCAGCGCGTCCAGCGCGGGCCGGCCGGTGTAGAGCTGCTTGCGCAGCGCGACGCGGAATTCATCCGGGTCGCCCTCGTAGAGCACGGGCACATACGCGAGCAACTCCTCGACCGTCCCGCGCTGCCCGCCCAACGATCGCAGGTGCAGTCCGGTCGCGATCCAAAGCTCCAAACCGTCGGCAATGTCCGCGGCCATGTCGCTGCCGCGGATGGCACTGGCGATCTCGGCGTGCGAAAGCCGGTCCAGGTCGATGCCGTAGTCGGCAAACGCTTCCAGCAGCTCGTCGTACATCCACAGCCAACTCTCGCGGTCCTCGTGCGTCGCGCCGACGATCACGGCGTTCTCGACGCGCTCGATCAGCCGCCGATCGCGGCGCGTCTTTTCCAGATCCGCCAACAGCGCCGCGGCGCGCGCGGCGGCGGTCGGGTCGCGCGGGGCCGCTACAAGCAGCGTCGTAATCCGCTGCGATTCGGCCTCCATTTCGCGCCAGTCGACCGCCTGCCCCACCGGGGTGGCCTTGGCGCGCCCGACCAGCAAGGCCGTGCGCTCCAGTGCCGCGTTCAAGAGATCGGCCCGCGCCTGGGCCCGGGCCGAGCGCTCGTGCTCGAGCCAGATGTAGCCCAGGGACGCGACCAGCACGATTAACGCGATCGCCCCGGCCAACGCCGTTGTCAGCAGCCGCGCGCGGCGTTCGCCGCGTGCCCGCGTGGCGGCCTCTGCGGCGGCGATCTGGGATTCACGGGCGCGGCTTTCGAGCGCGGCCAGGTAGTCCGAGATCCTGCGGGCAACCACGCCGGCGTTTGCCGGACGGCGCTCGGGATCGACCTGCAGGCATTCGCGCGTCAGCTCGGTCAGCTCCAGGTCCGCGCCGCACGCGTCCAGCCGCCGATCGGCCGCGGACAGGTCTGCCAAACGGGCCTGCTCGAGCACCGGCGAGGCGCTAGCGCTGTACGGCGGGTGCGCGGTGAGGATTTCGCACAAGATCGCCCCGAGCGAGAACACGTCGGCGCGCTCGGTCAGGCAATCCACCTTGCCGTGCGCCTGCTCGGGCGGCATGTACGCCGGTGTTCCCATCACGCTGCCGACGCGCGAGTGCGCACCGTCGCCGCGCAAACGCAGCG
>CAZHTF010000134.1:0-4663 GCA_964535305.1 uncultured Planctomycetales bacterium
GCAGCGACAGGTCCCCGCACAGGGCGAGGGTCGGCGACCCCGACGCGCTCGCGCTGCGCATCGCGGCGTGCGCCGCTTCGCGGCCGCCTTGCGGCGGAAGTGGAGGCGGTGGCGGTGGCGCGCCGACGATTGCGGGCGCACTGATCGGCCACATTGCCGCCGCGGTCTGCACCAGCAGCGATACCGTCGCCGCGGCGCCCGCCGCGACGAACATGTACGGCGAGCCGGCCTTGGCGATCGCGGTGGCGATAAGCGCGACGATCGCGGGCATCCAGGCCGAACCGCCGTCGACACGCATGCGCCGCCCGTTCTCGATCCGCGAGCGGAAGTCGCACAGGGCGATCGCGGCGATCGGCCCGAGCAGGGCGCGGGGCGCGTTGTGGCCCGCTTCGTGAGCCAGCGCGTAGCCCGGCGCCATCAGCAGGAGCGACAGCCCAGCCATGACGACGCGGTCGATCCAGTCGCTGCGGACCGGGTTGTGCTGCAGCAGCTTGAAGTAGCTCAGCAGCGTGCCGACCAGGCAGCCAGCGATGCAGAATGTCAGCGAGACTGCCATCGCCAGCGTGCGGTCCTCGTTGTTGCCGCCGACGAACAGCGCCAACCCGAATGACACTGCAATCGTGACCACGGCGATGGTGATCAGGTGCCGCCAACTGTTTACATCCGCACCCGCGCTCCGCGCAATGGCAGACTCCGCCGGCTTCGCCGCAGCGCGCCCCGTCTTGCCCTGCTTGGCGGCGAGCTTCTCCATGCGACGCTCGAGCTTCTCGCGCCGCCGCAATTCGCGCTCGGTCAGCCTCCGTGGCAGCCCGGCGGTGTCCACATGATGCACGTCCAGCGGCGGGGCCGCCGGGCCGCGCGGCGGCGTCGTCAGCGTGCGATCGTCCAGGGCGCGCGGATCGCGCGGCACGTGCGTCAGCGAAGCGGGGTCAAACGACGCCATGCTTTCGCTCACGCCCTCGGCGGACGTGAGCTGATCGATCATCTCGTTGACATCCTGGAAGCGGTCTTGCGGATTCTTCTGCAAGGCCCGCGCAATGACCGACGCGAACGGCTCCGGGACGCCGCTGACATCCGGCCGATCGCTCAGATGTCGCATCAGGATCTCGCCCATGCTCGAGCCACTGAAAGGCAGGCGGCCGGTGATCATCTCGTAGAGGATCACGCCCAGGGCGTAGATGTCGATGGCCTTGCTGTAGCTGCCCGAGCCGATCTCGGGCGCCATGTAGTGCACCGTGCCGACGCTGACCGTCTGGCCGCTGTGCTGGCTCATCGAGATGTGCTTGCTCAGGCCGTAGTCGCCAATCTTCACGTAGCCATCGTCATAGAAGATGTTTCCAGGCTTCAGATCGCGATGCACGATGCCGCGCTCGTGCAGATAGCTGAGGCCCTTGGCGATTCCGGCGGTGAAATAGGCGGCCTTCTGCAAGCCCAGCCCGTTGGGCTCCGCCAGCATCAGCTCGCGCAGCGATGGACCGCTGACATACTCCATCAAGACGAACGGATCGTTCTGCTCGTTCTTGCGAACGTCGAAGATGCTGATCAGGTGCGGGCTCTTCAGGTTCATCACCTGGGCGATGCCGCGCAGCTCGACCTCGGGATTCTCGCGCAAGAACTTAAGTGCGATCTGCTTGCCCGAATCGGTCAGCGCGTAGTAGACCTCGCCGAAGCCGCCGCGCCCGACGGCGCGCTGAATCGTGAGCCCGTCGAGCGGCCGATCACCGTGCTTGTACGTGTACGCCATGGTCGGTTCTCCGGTCCCGGTGTCTAGGCCAGGCCTGCGCCGGGGCCAGCGTCGTAGTGCTTAACCGTCAGCCGCAGGTCGCCCAAATCCTGCGTCTGATCCAGCGCCAACGGGGCCGCGGCGCTGCGCTCGGCCTGCCGCCGGGCGAACAGCCGCCCGTACCGCTCGAAGAGCACCAAGCGCGCGTCCGCGTCGCGGGTCTGAATGTGGCAACTCGGCAGCGGACCGATCAGGCAGGTCTCGCGAAACAGCACAACGCTGCTGACATCTTGCGACATGCGACAGCGATCCGAAAGCCGCAGCACCGCGGTCGCGCTCTTGGCGCTGGGCTTGTGAAAGCTCAGCTTCACCTTGCTGGAGAGCGTGATGCGGTCACCGTCGCGCAGCAGCGCGCGGCGGACGTCGACATGATTGACGCGCACCGGCCCACGGGCGACCAGGAAGTAATCGTCGCCGTCGCGGTGGATCTCAGCGTGCAGCGACTGAATATCGCTGGGGATCGGCATCTCGACTTCGGCGCCGATCCGCCCGATACGCACCAGCTCGTGCGTCAGAAGCACGCTGCTGCCCGCGCCGTCCACCAGCAGCAGCAGTGGGCGCCGATCCAGCCGCGCTGCGCTGGCTTCGTCCGGAATCGATTCGGCGCCCGCCGCGGCGACGGCCGCGCCGACGGGATTGGCGCGCGGCGCGCCCGCGAATCCGACGTCGAGGATGCCCAGCGGGCTCGAGAGCAGCCGCTCCTGTGCCTGCGCGATTCCGCCGACCAGCGCCAGCGCATCTTGCACCCAGCGGGCTTGCCCATTGGCCGCTCGCAGTCGCAGCAGCACGTCGTTCAGCTCATCAAAACGCCGATCGCGGAGGCTGCCCGCGGCCCGCTCGAGCAACTGCCGCCAGACATCGAATTCACCCAGCGAGGGATCGAGGCTGCGGAGCGTGCCGGTGCAGGCGAGCAGCGCGCGAAAGCGCTCCAGCGCGCCATCCTCGAACCACTTCGTCATTGTCTCGCGATATGCCGGCACAAGCTGCGACGCGAGCGCTTCGGCGGCGCTATCGCGGCCGTGGCGCGTGCTGGCGTCGTTCCAGAAGCGGCACGCGGCCGGGAGGTCGCCGGCCTGCAGCGCGCGGGCGGCCTGCTCGAGCAGCGTCGCGCTGCGCTGCGCACGAATATCGAGTTCCTCGCGCAACTGGTCGCGCTCGCGGGCGTCCTCGATCCGCGCAATCGCGGCTCGGGCCGAGTCGAGTCGGCCCTGCCGCAAATCGCCGGCGGCTTTTGCGTAGGCTTCGTGCCGCTCGGCCTGCCGCTCGACGCGCTGCCGCAATTCGGCTTCGACGCGTTCGCGGAGCGCGGTCGCGTCATTATCAGACTTTCCGATTTTTGACAGGCGGTCGAGATCGTCGAGTGCCTCGCGGTAGCGGCCAGCTTGGGCGTGCAGCCGGGCCCGCGCAAGCAGCGGCTTGGCTAAATCATTGATCAGGCTCTGGTTAGCTGCATCGGCCAGCGCGTCGGGCGTCGAAAGCCGCTCGTACGCTTCGTCGATACGCCCTTCGCGCAGCGCGGTCTCGGCCGACTTCCTGCGAACGTTGATCCATCGGGAGAACATGCCAGAACCTCGCCAACGTCGATTTCATTGCGTCGCGACTACGCGAATCGCGCTGCCTTGGAGTATTCCGCGGCCGTAGGCAGTTATTTGGGCGGCGTAGCGCGAGCGCTGCAAGCCAAAACCGAAAATGTGGCTTTGAGCCTAAAGCTTGGCGCACTATAATCCGAGGGGGATGAGTAGGTACGTTACTCATCTCCGCGTCGGGAGTATTTGGGAAGAAGCGGAGTGTGCCGCATGCCAACGTGGCTAATTGAGCTCTTGGGCCTTCTGGCAGACTGGACGGACTATCTGCTCGCCGGCTTCCCGATGTAGGCCATGCCGCGCGTGCTTGCCGACCCAAAATTTACCACGCACGAGCAGGCTATCGGGGGGTTCGTCGCGGTGGTCCTCTGGTTGATCAGTGTCACGCTGCTGGTATCACTGGCGGCGTGGAGCTCACGGCTCGGGTAAGCGTACGACCCAGTTGCGCCTTGTTTCGCTTTTCCGCATGAAGCCCCGAGCCAGATCCGCACCGGCCTCGGTGCGCGTCGACATCATCCGGGCGTGTTCGGGTGCGCTAAAACCGTGCTCGGCGCTTCGGCCTCGGCACGCGAGAGCGTGATCGACGCCGGCGCCAGTTGCATCTGCCGTTCACGAACGGTCTTCGCGAGCATCGCCAACGCCACACCGACCATGACGGTCGTTGCGGCCATCACAATTTCGATCGCGGGGAGCGTCGCGACAAACGCGGCGCCATATAGCGCGGCGAAGGCGCCCAGCAGCGCGACCGCCAAGCACGCCCCGGTCAGCAACGAGAGCCGGCGAATGGGAAGCGCCGGGCAAAGGCTCACGAGCAGCCACGCCACCGCACACCAGATCCCGGCGCGGGCCGCCAGCTCGCCGCGCTGGTAGCGCTGCACCTGCGGCCCGGCCAGCAGCGCGTTAAGGGCCGAGACGTGGATGCGGTGGCCAAAGATCTTGGTCCCATCCGTGAGTCGCTGCTGGTCCATGCCGGGCACGGAGAAGCCCACCAGCACGACGCGGCCCTCGAACCAGCTGCGGCGCTGCATCAGGTCTGCGGAAAAGACGCGGTGATACGGGATCACGCGCTCGCGCAGCTCCTCGTCTTTCACGGCCCGCACGCGCGTGTGATAGAGCCGATCGCCGATTTCGACGAAGCGCTTGGGCGTCGTGATCCTCACCTCGCGATGGATCGGGATCAGATCGACCTCGAACAGGTAGCGCGGCCGACCCGGCGTCTCGGTGCGCTTGCGATAACGGATCTCGATCCCGTCCGGCCGCACCAGATACTCGGCGATGCAGTCGACCTGCCGGGGGG
>CAZHTF010000135.1:0-4452 GCA_964535305.1 uncultured Planctomycetales bacterium
AGCGCCGTACGGCCTCCCGCACATTCCGGGGTCCGAGGCCGCCGGCGAGCCAGAACACGAAGGCGGCGCGGATCAGCGTGTTCAGCGCCCCGCAGCGCAGCGCCAGCGCGTCGGCGGTGCCGTGCCTGCGCAGCAGCCACTCGAGCGCCGCTTGCTTGTGCGGCAGCGTCACGCTCGCCCCGCCAAAATCCAGCCACGACGCCAGCGACAGCTCATCGAGAAACGCAGCACACGCGCCGGCCTGGTCATTAACCGGCAGCGGAACGTAAATGCCGTCAATGCCATCGCAAGTCATGGCGGCGTTGTGCACGCGCGGACTCTGCGAGTGCGCCACCGGCCAGCCGATCACGCCGAAGACGCGCGTCTCGCCGCGGACGCGCCGAATGGGGTAGGTCTCCAGCAGCTCGGCGAGTGTCGGCTGGCCCGGGGCCGCGCCGCGCTCCAGCCCAGCGTAAATCAGCGCCGCACCGAATTTCGCGCCCAGCACGCGCGTGCACAAGCTCGCGCTGCCCAGGCCCATCAGCGCCGCGCCGCGGCCGGAACGCGCTAGCCGCCGCTGCGCCGCACAGATCCGCAGCGCGTCGCGCGCGTCGCGCGTATGAAACGCGGCCTTGACCAGCGCCGCTGGCGAGTCCAGCAGCGCTTGCAACCTCGCGCCGATGTCGGTCGGCGTCTCGCGCAGATCATGCAGCGAGAGAATCAGCCCGTTCTTGCCGCGGACAGCGGGATCCGGGCGGGGCGTCGGTGACGCGCCGCCGCGCGAGCCGCGCGTATCGCACACCAGGCCGATTTTCTGCCGCAGGTTTGCTGAGCGCCGCCAGGTCTCCAGCTCGAGATCCACCCAGCCCGGGCGCTGCAGCCCGAGCCGCTCGATCAGGCTGACGCGGTCGGCGTCGCTGCCGTCCCAGGCGCCGCCTTCGCCGACGCTGCGCACTGTCAGAATCGCCGGCAGCGGCCGCGGCCCGCCCAGATAGCGCTCGATCGCGGCGAGGTCCTCGATCAGATCCACGCGCAGCTCGATCAGATCCGCGCCAAGCTGCTTGGCCCGCTGCGCCTGCTGGCTCAGCGGCGAATCCGCGGAGGTGAGCGTCGCGACCAACCGCGGTGTCGGGAGCGCATCGCTCATTGTGTCACTACGCCGAAATTCATCTGCGAGCGCGTCCTGGGCTGCGTGCCTGCGCTGATTTGTGAGCGGCCGCCGCGTTGTGCGTGTGATCTGCCATCGGCTTGCGACGCGTCAGAAATCCTCGAACACTTCGCGCAGCGGCCGCCGCAGCGCCGCGCAGATTCGCGCCAATGTCCAGGTGCTGGTCGCGGTTTTGCCGTGCTCGATTTGCGAGAGCTGCGCCGCGCTGACGCCGCAACGTGCGGCGACCTGCTTGAGCTGCAGGCTGGCGGCCTTTCGCAGCGCGCTCAGCCGCTGGCCGAGCGCCCGGTTGAAGTCGGTTTCGGCCCGCATCGCCAGGCCGCATTCCTGCAGGTGCCGTTCGAGCGCCGCGGTCAGCGTTCCGGATTGCAGCGGCTTTTCAAGCACGTCGCGGGCGCCGGCGCGCACCGCCTCGAGCACCTGCCGCACATCCGGGAACGCGCTGCTGGCCAGCACGCGCGTGCGCGGCGCGGCGCGGGTCAGCAGTCGGATCGCCGCGCTGGCTTCCATGTCCGGCATGCGCAGATCGATCAGCACCAATTCCGGCTGGCTGGCGCGAACGTGCTCAATTCCCGCGGCGCTCTCGCGAAAGTGCACCACGTCGTAGTGCTGCGGCGCGAGCCAGCCCACCACGCGGCGGCAGAAAGCGTCGTCGTCGTCGATCAGCGCGATTCGTATGGCCAGGCGCGGCGTCACAGTGCCGCGGTTCTACCAGCGCTCGTCAGCGGACGCCACGGCTTCGGGCCGCGCGAGCGCGGGCGGTTTGAGAACAGGCACGAAGCGCCGCCGCGTTGATCCGAGAATGTCGCCGAGCCGCGGTCTACGGACAGGTGTTGCCCCACGAGCCGAGCAGGATGCCCAGGTCGGCCTCGTCGGTGTCGCCGTCATTGTCGAGGTCGCCCTCATTCGAGCTCTGCCAGCCGGAAAGCAGGATGCCCAGGTCCGCCTCGGAAATCACGTTGTCCGCGTTGAGGTCGCCGGGGCAGATGTCCAGCGCGCCGAGCACGACCACCCAGCCGTGGCGATTGCCGGCGGGGTCTTCGCCCAGCCCGACAATCGTGTTTCCGTCCGCCGAGATTCCCGAAGCCTCATGCAGTTTCCAGCCGGCCAAAGCTGCGCCCAGGCCGTACTGCGTGACGAGCACGCCGCGCAGGCTGCGCATGCCGTTGATCGCGTCCCAGATGAAGGCCTGGCCAGGGTCTGCGGCGCCGGCGAAGCCGGTCACACCGACGACGATGGCGCCGTCCGCGCTGCAGGCGTAGGCGCGGCTGTCCACCACGCCGCTGGGCAGATCGCCCAGGCCCACCATTCCACCAGCCTGTGTCCAGCGGAAGGCCTCGACGACCACGTTGCCGGCGAGGCTCTCGCCGACGATGACGTTTCCGTCTGCGGAGGCGGCCCAGGCGCGGGCATCGACAAACGTGCCCGGCAGATGGCCGATGTTCGTGGGCGTGCCGCCGCGCCAGAAGCAGGCTTCCGTGCCGTTCTCCGAATTGCCCGAGCCGACGATGGTGCTGCCGTCCTGCGAGATCGCGAACGCGGCGCTGCCGAAGCTCCCGCCGCTCAGATCGCCCAGGCCGCTCAGCGGCCCGCCGCCCACCGATTCAAACGCCTCGAATCCAGCAGCGGTACTGCTATAGCCGACGATGATGCTGCTGTCGCCGCTGATGCCGTAGGCCCGCGAGAACGACATTCCGCCGGCAAGCTCACCGAGCGAACTGGGGAGGCCGCCGGTCCAGGCGACGGCGAACTCGCCGGTCGCATTGAAACCCGAGCCGACGATGATGGATCCGTCGGCGCTGGCGGCCCAGGCGACACAGTTGACCGGGCCGCCGACCAGGTCCGGCAGTGCGACCATTCCGCCGCCCGCGGTCCAGCGGAAGGCCTCGATGCCGCTGGCCGAGTCGCTCTGGCCGACGACAACGCTGCCGTCAGCGGAGACGCCCCAGGCCTGACTGCGAAACGCGCCGCCGGCCAGATCGCCCACGCCGGTGAATGACGATGGTTGCGCCAGCGCGACTGCTGAAGCTACGCCGCTCATGAACACGATTGCCGCGCGCCGCGCGCAGCTTCTTCCCGGATGAACAAATTGCATGATTTCGCTCCAATTTCCAATTTTCAGCCCCGATCTCGCGCCCCCAGGTGCGAGATCGTCCCTGAGACCCCTGCCAAAGCTAATCCTAGCGACCGGAACCGCAAACGGCTAGATTTTTCGGACAGAGCGGGGTCCCGGAGCACCTTTGGGGGACCGGTGGGCAATCCGCGGCACGTGTGTTCGGGGAATTGCAGGTACAATCCGCTAGAATTTCGGACGCGCTCGACATTCGGTGGGGTGGATAAGGGTCGCGCGTTGACCGTGGGCCAGCCGGAAATCACAAAACTGCTGCACGCGATCGCCAGCGGTGAGCCGGCGGCGCAGCAGGAGCTCTTTGAGCGAATCTACGACGAGCTACGCGCCATCGCCGCCGCCCAGATGAGTGCCGAGCGCTCAGCGCACACGCTCGCGCCCACCGCATTGGTTAACGAGGCGTACCTTCGGCTCGCCGGCACGCTTGAGCAGGGCGCGATCCACAACCGGGCACACTTTTTTGGCGCGGCGGCCGAGGCCATGCGACGCGTGCTGGTCGACACCGCGCGGGCCCGCGGAGCGCAGAAGCGCGGCGGTGATCGCGTGCGCGAGCTGCTGACCGACTTGCCGGCCGCGGCGGAGGCGGACCCGCAGAATTTCCTGGCGGTAGACGCGGCGCTGGAAGCACTTAACGCGTTCGACGCCGAGCTGTACCAGATCGTGCGGCTGCGATTCTTCGCCGGTCAGAGCCTGGAGCAGACCGCGCACACGCTCGGCGTCTCCGAAAGGACCATCAAGCGCCGCTGGCGCTTCGCGCGGGCCTGGCTCGTGCGACGGATCGAACACGCGGAACCGCAATGAGCACGCGCACGCGCCACGGACGCCGGCCGCCATGAGCAAGCAGCCAGAATCGCGGTACTTGAGCGCGGCGGCCGAGCGGCGCGCCACGCGCATTCAAGACCTATTTCACGAAGCGCTGGAGCAGCCGCCGGCGCAGCGAACCGAGTGGCTGGCGCGCACCTGCGGCAGCGACGAGCCGCTGCGGGCCGAGGTCGAGTCGCTCCTACGGGCGGACGCGCGGCGTGGGTCGGCGTCGGCTGCCGCGGACACGCGTGCGCCGAGCGCCGCAAGCGCCGCGGGACTGTGGGCCGCCGGCGCGTTACCCGCCGCCGCGCGGATCGGGGGCGCGGTGGTGGGCAACGCCGGAGCCTATGGTCGCGACATGGCCGCCAGCCTG
>CAZHTF010000136.1:0-4343 GCA_964535305.1 uncultured Planctomycetales bacterium
CATGTACGGCCAGATGACCGCCGGCAGTTGGATTTACATCGGCACGCAGGGGATTCTGCAGGGCACGTACGAGACCTTCGCCGCTTGTGCCCGCAAGCATTTCGGCGGGTCGCTGCGCGGGCGGCTGGTCGTGAGTGGCGGCCTGGGCGGAATGGGCGGAGCGCAGCCGCTGGCCGCGACGATGAACGATGCGGCCTTTTTGGGGGTCGATGTTGATCGCAGCCGCGTCGAAAAGCGCCTGCGAACGCGCTACTGTGACAAGCTGACCGAGTCGATCGACGAAGCGCTGAGCTGGGTGCTCGCGGCCCGTGATCGCGGCCAGCCGCTCTCGGTTGGGCTGGTCGCGAACATCGCCGATGTGCTCGCCGTGCTGCTGCAGCGCGGCATCACTCCAGACATCTTGACCGATCAGACCTCTGCACACGATCCGCTGCGCGGCTATGTGCCCAACGCGCTGCGCGGCGCGGGCGTCGGCGATCTGCAGGCCGGACCGCTCACGTTCGAGCAGGCGGGCCTGCTGAGGCAGCGCGATTCGCAGCGCTACGTGCGCGAATCGCTGCGGACCATGGCCGAGCAGGTCGCTTGCATGCTGGAGCTGCAGCGGCGGGGCGCGGTCGCATTTGACTACGGCAACAACCTGCGCGGACACGCAAAGGAGGCGCTCGAGCAGGGCGTCGTTACGCCGCAGATGCTGCGCGGCTACGTGTCGGGGCTGTGCGACGCGCGTGAGGTGAGTCCGGCCGGCGCTGCGCGCGGTGGCGCGACGGCCGTGGTCGAAGCGGCGCGGGCGAAGCCAGTCGGAGAGGCCGATGGTTACGATCCATTCCGTATTCCGGGTTTCGTACCGGAGTATATCCGCCCGCTGTTCTGCGAGGGCAGCGGACCCTTCCGCTGGGCGGCGCTCTCGGGCGATCCGAATGACATACGCGTGACCGACCAGGCTGTGCTCGAGACATTTCCCGAGCAGGAGCATCTTTGCCGCTGGATTCGGCTTGCGGGCGAGCGGGTCGCGTTCCAGGGCTTGCCGGCGCGGATTTGCTGGCTGAATTACGGGCAACGTGCCCGCATGGGGCTGATCTTCAATCGGCTGGTGCGCGAGGGGCGCGTCGCGGCGCCGCTGGTGATCGGCCGCGACCACCTCGATTGTGGCAGCGTCGCGTCGCCGAACCGTGAGACCGAGGCGATGAAGGATGGCTCCGACGCGATCGCCGATTGGCCGATCCTCAACGCGCTGGCGAACACGGCCTGCGGCGCAAGCTGGGTCAGCGTGCATCACGGCGGCGGCGTGGGGATCGGATATTCAATCCACGCCGGCCAGGTAATCGTCGCGGATGGCTCACGCGAGGCGGACGCGCGGCTGCAGCGCGTGCTGACAGCCGACCCGGCGCTGGGCGTGATGCGGCATGCAGACGCCGGGTACGAGGACGCGCAGCAGGTCGCGCGTGCGCGCGGGGTAGACCTGGGCCGCTGAGCCGTACAACGCGCCGGCAGCGGCGTGCACGTGCGCATGTTCGAATACGAATCCATCCGCCAGCAATCCGCCGCAAATCACGCGCAGCGATGACCGCACGCGCCGCGTAGATAGCGCATGCATTTACGCACGGCGAGCGCGCCAGTAGCGTGCTCGCGTCGTCCAGGTGTGGCATGCGCCACGCGTGATGACAACACGTCGAATACGGGGAGACAACGATGCGCGCGAATCAGGCACTTTCCGCTGCTGCGCTCTGCCTTGTTCCGCTCGCGGCAGCTCGGGCCGCGATCGATCTCAACATCAGCCTGCTTAGCCAGGGCTCGCTTGTGACGCCGACGCAGGCGTCGACCGCGGTGCTCTACGACTGCTCGGTCGATTTGCCGGGCGTGTTCGGGCAGGCGGGTTTCTCGCTGAACCTCGCCGGCAGCGGCAACGGCAATTTCAATGTGTCGCTGCAAGCCTCGATTCCGACGACGCCGGCAGACTTCATTCAGGAAGCGTTGGATAACCAGATCAGCAACATCCTGCCCGATCTGCCGTGCAGCTTCGGTGTCGAGCAAAACCTCGGATTGATCAGTGGGAACATTAACCTCTATTCGCTCGCCGCGGGCGGCGGATTCTCAGGCGGATTTGTCGTCACACGCCGCGCGCTGGCCCGTGCAACTTGGAATGACATCATTGAGATCAGCTCGCAGAGCGTGGCCATCGTCGAGCTGCCGCTGCACATCTCTGGCTCGATCACGGTCGCGGAGTCCTTTGGCGACCCTAACGCGACGCGCGCTTACGGAAAGCTGCGGCTGACCGGCACGCTCGGCGGGCAAGCGTTCGATGAGGTGATCGAGGCCGAGTCGCAGTCCGTGTTTCCGCCCGACGCGTCGATCAACGTCAATCGCGTGATCACGTTGACGCTTACGCCGGGCATCAACAGTGTCTCGGTGAATTGCACCAGCGAGGCGGAGGGTGTGGCGACCGCCGTCAGCGCCGGCCTTTTCGGCACCATCGTCGGCGCGGCGACCACCGGCGTGAGCTTCCCAAATTCGATCCGTATCGGGCGATTCACCGGCGTCGGCGGCGGGCCGCTGCCCGCGGGCATTACCATCCGCAGCGCCCAAACCGGCTTGCTTTACCAACCCTCAACGGCCAGCACCTGCCCCGGGGATCTCACCAATGACAACCGGGTCAGCGAGGCCGACCTGGGAATCCTCCTGGCCGCATGGCAGACCAACGCCGCCGGAGACCTGAACGGCGACAACCAGACCGATGAGGCCGACCTCGGGATCATGCTCGGAAACTGGCAGAACACCTGCCCGTAATTTCCGACCGAATGCGCCGCGGTTTCACGAATTCAGTCGTCGCCAGCGCTCGCACAACTCGCGGGCGGCGGCGGGCCAGGATGGCTGCTCGAACACGAATCCAGCCGCCAGCAATCTGCCGGGAATCACGCGGCGGCTTTTGAGCACCAGCTCGGTTTCGGTGCACATGAAAATCGCGCCCAGCTCGAGCATCCAGCGCGCGGCGGGCAGGCCGATGCGCGTGCCCCACGCCGCGCGCAGCGCCGCCATGAATTCGGCCTGCGGCAGCGGGTTTGGGGAGGCGAGGTTGACCGGGCCGCTCAGGGAATCATTGCCGATGAGCCATTCGATCGCGCGGACAAAATCGCGTTCGTGAATCCAGGAGACGAACTGCCGGCCGCCGCCCGCGGGTCCGCCCAGCCCGCGCCGCACCAGCGTCAGCAGCACATCAAAGATCCCGCCGCGATCGGGGCTCATGGTCATGGCGGAGCGCAGCGCGACTTTGCGGGTTCGCGGGGTTCGCGCTGCGTCGAGCGCGGCTTCCCAGGCGCGGGCCACATCGATGCTGAATCGCCAGGTTTCGGGTGCTCCGGGTTCGCTGCCGCCGATCTGCCCACTGGTTTCGTCATTGGGCGCGTCGAAGCGATGGGCGTAAATCGTCGCGGTGCTGGATTGCAGCCAGGCGCGCGGCGGCTGGCGGACGGCGGCGATTGCCTCGCCGACGACGCGCGTCGAGTCCACGCGCGATTGCAGAATGTCGCGCCGATTCACCGCGTGATAGCGGCAGTTCACGCTGCGGCCGGCGAGGTTGATTACCGCGTCTGCGCCCTCCAGCGCCGCGGTCCAATCGCCGAGCGTTCGCCCGTCCCAGGCGACGATGCGCACATTGGCCGGGTGCGGGGCTGGCGGCGCGTCGCTGGTCGTTCGCGGCGCGCTTGGCGTGCTGCTCGCGGGCAAGTTGCCGCCTCGGCTGAGCACGGTGATTTCGTTTGGGCCGCTTGCGAAGTGTCGAATCAGGGCTGCGCCGACCTGCCCGCTGCCGCCGGGGATGACGAGTTTCATATGGATTGCTCAGCGCGTCTGCTTCTTTGGCCGGCGGTGCTGACCCTTAGGTTTCCACTCTTCGCCGTCACGCGAACGCCCGGCCGCGGCCGGACGCGCCTGCGCCGCGGGGATTTTCTCGGCGGCGCTCTGCTTGAGCTGGCGAATGTGGTCGCGCAGCGCCGCGGCTTTCTCGAAGTCCAACTGCTCGGCGGCCTGCAGCATCTCGGTCTCCAGCTCGCGCAGCAGCTCGTCGCGATCGTAATCCTGCTCGTCCGCGTGCACCGCCTCGCGCACCCGCCGCATGGCCGCCACCTCGCTCATCAGCCCCCCGCGGATCGCCTTGCGAATCGTGTCCGGCGTGATGCCGTGCTCCACGTTGTATGCAAGCTGAATGGCGCGGCGGCGATCGGTCTCGCTGATGGCCCGCTGCATGGAATCGGTGATCTTGTCTGCGAAGAGAATGACCTTGGCGTTCACGTTTCGCGCGCAGCGGCCGATCATCTGGATCAGCGACGTTTCGCTGCGGAGGAAGCCCT
>CAZHTF010000137.1:0-4227 GCA_964535305.1 uncultured Planctomycetales bacterium
GGATCACGCAGCGCCTGCCGGACGGGCCGCTGCGCGACCGCTTGCTGACGGTGGCCGCCAAGCTGCGCCTGCGCTGTAGCGAGATCCTGGTGTGGCGCTCGGGCGGAATGCTGGTGAACGCAGCGGTGATGGGCGTGATCGCGCCGCTGCGCTACGTGCTGATCACCGACGCGATGCTCGAGCAGATGGACGATCGCAAGATCGAGGCCGTATTCGGGCATGAAGCGGGCCACATCAAGCGGCATCACATCCTATTCTTCCTGCTGTTCGCATTCATCAGCGGGGCGCTGGCCACCGTGGCCTCGATCCAGACGCGGCGGCTCGACGGCTTCTCGCAGCAATTGGTGATCACCAGCGTCGGCGCGCTGCTGGTGCTCAAGTGGGGCGTGCTCTTTGGCTATATCTCACGCCGCTTCGAAAGACAGGCGGATGTCTTCGGCGTGCGAACGCTGGCGTTGGCGGGGGTGCCATGCGCTGCGCCCTGCGCGCTGCATCGCGACGCAACGCCGCCGCTCGGCTACACGCGGCTGCGCGACCCGCTGTGCGCCACGGCGGCGGAGGTTTTCAGCGGGACGCTGCACGAGGTGGCCGTGCTGAACGGCATTCCGCCGGAGGCCCCGAGCTGGCGGCATTCGTCGATCAGCTCGCGCTCGATGTTCGTGCACGAACTCGCGCGCGATCCGCGGGCCGCGTCGCGCTTTGAACACAGCGTGCTGCGGATCAAGCTGATGATTCTGCTGGTCGCGACGGCCAGCGGGCTCTGGGCGGCGCGCGAGCTGCAATTGTGGGAAGCGCTGAAAGTCTGGCTGTGGTGAGACCTTCCGTTCGCGAGCGATCGCAGAGCGCGCGCTCAAACGCGCGGATCTCGCTCGGGCGCGGCTATCGACTGCGGCGGATCAGCAGGGCGGTCAGGTCGTCGCCTTGCGGGCGATCCGCCTGGTGTGCACCGATCGCGGACTGCAGCAGGTGAATCAGGTCCGGCAGCGAGCCCTCCAGCGGGCCGGACACGATCCCGCTGACGCGCTCCGCGCCAAACTGTTCGTCCGCCGGGTCGAGCGCCTCGTAAAACCCGTCCGTCAGCAGCACCAGCATCGATCCCGGGGCGAATTCGAACGTATCAGGCGGAGGCGCCTCGAATTGCTCGATGATGCCGAAAGGCATCGCGTTCGCTGGTCGCTTCTCGATCTGCCCGCCGCGCACGAAAAGCAACGGACCCTGGCCGCCGGAGATGTAGTCGACGCGGTTTGCGCGTGGGTCGAGCACGCCGATGAAGGCGGTGATGAAGCGCTCGTCGGCCATGTCGGGCAGCAGCAGGGCGTTCACGCGGTCGGCAATGCGCTGCAGATCGGTAGTCACGGAGAGCATGGCGCGGACCAGCGAGCGGCATTCGGCGACGATCAGGGCCGGGCCGATGCCGTGTCCGGTAGCGTCCGCCAGGAAGAACGCCAAGCGTCCGTCGTCGAGCGGGATGAAGTCGAAGCCGTCGCCGCCGGTCTCGTCGGCCGGCCGGTTCCAGCCGGCGACTTCGTAGCCCGCGACGATCGGGTTTTCTTTCGGGAATTGCGCGCGCTGGATTTGCCGCGCCAGATCCAAGTCGCGGGCCATGCGCTGCTTTTCGGCGTATTCCTCGAGCAGGCGGGCGCGATGCAGCGCTACGCCGGCTTGGGCGCTCAGCACGCGGGCGAGCTCCTCGTCCTCCTCGGCGAAGACGCCGTCGCGCTTGTTGAGCGCCTGCAGCACGCCGATCAGGTCGCCGGCGATGTTCTCGAGCGGGAAGGTCAGCAGGTTGCGCGTGCGAAAGCCGGTCTTCTTGTCGACCTCGCGATTGAAGCGTTCGTCGGCGTAGGCGTCGGGCACGTTGATGCAGCCGCGCTGCTTGGCGGCCGCGCCGGCGATGCCGCGCGCCGCGGGAAAACGGATCGCGTCAATGCCCTTGGCGACGCGGCTGAAGAGCTCGTCGCGTTTTTCGTCGTAGAGGAAAATGGTGGCCCGCTCGCAGGCGAGCACCTCGCAAGCGGCCTCGACGATCGTGCCCAGCAGGACATCCAGGTCGGTCGTGACGGCCAGATAGCGGGTGATCTCGAGAATCCGCCGAAGGTTGGCGTTCTCCCGAATCGGGTCGTTCATTCCGCGGTAGCGTAGCGGGTGGCCGGCCGGCGACAAAGCGCGTCGCGCCAGGGCTGCGACGATTGCGACGGCGTTCGCGGGCGCGGCACGACGGCTCAGCCGGCGCCGAGCAGCTCGCGCACGTCCGTCTGGAAGCCGCTGCGCAGCTTCTGCATCGCGCGGACCTCAAGCTGCCGCACGCGCTCCTTGCTGACGCCGAAGCGCCGCCCGATCTGCTCGAGCGTCTGCGGTTCACCGCCGACATCGTCCAGCCCGAAGCGTTGCCGCAGAATACTGCGCTCGCGCGGGTCGAGCGCATTCAGCATTTTCTCGACGGCGCGGCGGACAGCCGGCATGTGATCGTTGTCCTGATCGTCGATGCCGACCCGGGCCGAGTTTTCGAGCAGCTCATCGCGGCCGGTCTGGTACCGATCGCGATGGTTGCGCGCCTCCGGAATGGTGCGAGCGTAATTCTTCATTAGCGCCCACGACGCATACGTGCTGAACTTGAAGCCGCGCGAGTAGTCGAATTTCTCCACGGCCCGCATCAGCGAGACGTTGCCATCGCTGACCAGCTCGAAGAAATCTGAACCACCGGGCAGATGCCGCTTGGCAATGCTTACGACCAGCCGCAGGTTTGCCTGCACGATCTGGTTCTTGACCTGGGCCGCCTCGGCCAGCCAGGCGCCGATCTGGTCCAGCTCGGCCGCAGTCGCGCTCTCCGGATCGAGCGCCGCGCGTGCCCGGTCCGCCTTGAATTTCAGGTAGTTCAACTTGCGGAACAGGGCCGCCTCGCCGGCTGCGTTCAGCAGCGGCGTACGAAACAGCTGCTGCAGATACGGCGGGAGGTCGCTCGGCACGCGCTTGGGCGGCGTCGCATCGCTCGCGTACGGCGCGACCAGCGCCGCAGCGCCGAGAATGGCCTCGTCGGCAGCGGGCTGCTCGAATTCCACACAGTGCACGAACTCAATAGGGCGCGATTTCACATCGCGGGCGCGCATCTGCGTGATCGTGCGGTAAATCCAGGGAAGCGGCCGATCGAAGCGCTCAGCCAATACTTCGAGAGACGCGCCATCCTGATAGGCCTCCCAGACGGCGAGGCCCTGGTCGTCGACCGGCGCCAGCGGCGAGCGATTGAAGATGCCCGTGCCGGGGTGCTGATCGTCGTGCTGCTTGAGGATCAGGCGAATGGTCTCGACGGCCCGCCCGGATTCATCCGCGATCTGACGCGCCACCCCATGAATCGACTTCACGCCGCTGGTCGCCAGGGTCTCGGCACGCTCGAGGATTGCGGCGCGCTCTTGACCCGTCAGTTGCGAGAAGGAGCGGCCGCGCTGCACCAGCAGCGCGTTTTCGCCGACAAAGCGGGCGACGCAATGCTCCGGGAACGCCAGCCGCACGCGGCGATCCGCATGCATGAAACGCCAGCCCACCAGCCCGCGGCGGTGCCAGCGGAAGATCGTCTTGGTGCTGACGTGCATGCGCTCGGCAAGCTCGCTCACCGAGTAGATCGGCTCATGCCAGGATTGAGCGCACAGCCCAGCAGAGGCGCTGAGCTCTTCGGCCAGTGCGAGCAAATCGCCGCGCAGCGCCTCGCCGGAGAGCAGCGGGACATCGGCCCCGTCGGCATTGCGCGGGCGGAATCCTGTGAGCGCGTGCACGACGAAATCGAGCGGATACTGCTTGTCACACTCGACGATGGAAAGCAGGAACTCGATGCCGGCAAGCTGCTTGAGGCGCAGCCGCGTCGGACCGCGTTGAAGCTGGCCGGCCAAATTCGCAACGGCGGGCAGACGGTATTCAACCATCGGACTCACCATTCTAGCCGGCAATCAGGCACCGGCTACGCGCGCAACACAACACAACCGATACACCCGCCGATTTCGGCGCGCATTATCAGCCGCGGTACCACTCAATGAAATTATCGTCGGCACAAGCTGTCTGGTCAACGGCATCTGAAAACCGCCAATCAAATGCCGCCGAAGACGCGCATCCGCGGCCCTCGCCGCACGCGTTATCGGATGAAGACATAGTAAAGCCGACCCTCCGCCCACGTACGACCCGCCAAAGCGCCGGCGGCATCGCCAACGCCCATGTACAGATCGCAGCGGCCCGCCGGGC
>CAZHTF010000138.1:0-4159 GCA_964535305.1 uncultured Planctomycetales bacterium
TGCCAATCGGCGTTTCGTACCGATAGACCGCAGGCTCTCTTGGCCGAGGCTGGCCAATCGCAGGAGGCGTCCCATTCGAATTCTGGCTCGCACAACCGCCGCGCTGCTGACGCTCGGCGCGACCGCAGCGCTAGTCGCGCAGCCCACCACCGCCGCGGCGGACGCCGCGTTTCTGGCGCGCGGCGCACAGACCGCGCAGGATTATGAACTGGTCGCACGCCGCATCGCGCAGGCGGCGCTGGCGGACTTCCGCGCGTATGACCGGCTGGCCGAATTGTGTGATGACATCGGCCACCGCCTGAGCGGTTCGGCCGAGCTGGAGCGCGCCATTGGCTGGGCGTTGACGACGCTGGTCCGCGACGGGCACGAAAACGTCCGCGGCGAGCGCGTCATGGTTCCCAAGTGGGTGCGTGGCGAAGAGTGGTGCGAGATGTCCGAACCGCGGCATTGGCCGATCGCGATGCTCGGGCTGGGCGGCTCGGTGGCCACGCCGCCCGAGGGCATCCGCGCCCCGCTCATCTCCGTTTTTGACGAGCACGAGCTGCGCGAGCTCGGCCCGCAGGTCGCCGGAAAAATCGTGCTCTTTGACCACCCGATGAAGCGCGGTGGCGAAGAGCGCGGCGCCGGCTACGGACCCGCGGTGCGCTTCCGCGGCAACGGCGCAAACTGGGCCGCGCAGCAGGGCGCCGTCGCGTGCCTGGTCCGCTCCGTCACAACCCGCAGCCTGCGCTCGCCGCACACCGGCGCCATGCGCTACGTCGATACACCCAAACGCATTCCCGTCGCGGCCATCTCGACCGAAGACGCCGAGATGCTTACGCGGCTGGTGCGGCGCGGCGTTCCGGTGGTGGTCACGCTCAAGATGTCCGCACGCGACGAGCGCTTCAGCCCCTCGGCGAACGTTGTCGCCGAGCTGTGCGGCAGGCAGCGGCCCGATGAAGTGGTCGTGATCGGCGGACACATCGACTCCTGGGACGTGGGCCACGGGGCGCACGATGATGGCGGCGGCTGCGTCGCCGCGATGGAGGCGCTCAGCCTGCTGCGGCGGCTGGAACTGCGACCGCGGCGGACCATTCGCGTCGTGCTCTGGACCAACGAGGAAAACGGTTTGGCCGGCGCGCGACAGTACGCGCTCGACCACGAATGGGAGCTGCCCTTGCACGCGGCCGCGATCGAAGCCGATTCCGGGGTCTACGCGCCGCGCGGCTTCTCGGTCGAGCATCGCGATCCGCCGCGACAATCGGCCGCGGCGGCCGAGCTTGCGGGCTTGATTCAACTGGTGGCGCCGCTCGGGATGGCGCACACGTCGGCGGGTCACAGCGGGGCGGACCTGAGCCCGATGCGCGAATTCGGCGTGCCGCTGATGGGCCAGGGTGCGGACATGACGCACTACTTTGACATCCACCATACGCACGCCGACACGCTCGACAAGGTCGATCCGTATGACCTGGCGCGGCACGTGGCGGCGATGGCGGTGATGGCCTACACGCTGGCGGACATGCCGGCGCGCCTGGGTCAGCCGGCGGATTCGCAGAGCGCGGCGCAGCAATCGCCGTAGCGCGTGCGGCTCGCATCGCGGGCTCGGCGGACCACCTGCCGCTGCGCATCCACAAGCCCGCGTGGTTTCGCTGAAACCCGCGTGCCGCTGCGCACATCCAAGCAGTGGCATGTTCGGCGAAGCCGAAATGGGCTAGAATCCCGCTGTCGCGGGCGCGCGGTCGTGGCCCGCTCTGTCTTTCAAGAACCTGAGGTTCGCCGACGCAGTGGGAATGCTGTTTCTTTTTTGTGTTTTTCTCGGCGGGCTGCTCATTTTTCATCAGCTTGAGCACCGCTTCCCGATTTCGCGCAACTACCGCGTCGGCGCGTATCGCAAGGCGTACGTCGCGGATTTTGTATCGGCGGCTGTGAATGGGCCGGGCCTGTCCGGGCTGGAGAAGCTGGCGTTCGTCTGGCTGATGACGACGCTGCCGCCCGCCAGCAGGCTGCTGGCTGACTGGCACTGGGCCGCGCAGTTCGCGCTGGTGTTCGTAGTCAACGACTTCGGCCGCTACTGGCTGCACCGCTGGTATCACGAGATCCCGCTCTTGTGGCGGATTCATCGCGTGCATCACACCGTGGTCGAGATGGACGCGATGTCCGTCTTTCGCCACCACGTGCTCGAAGCGATCGTGAAGAATGGGCTGCTTTTCCTGCCGTTTCGGCTGCTGGGCGTGGAAGACGGCGTGTTCATCGCGTTTTCCGCGATCGATATTCTGAAGGGCTTCTGGCATCACTCAAACCTGCGGACCTACATCGGCCCGTTGAATTACGTGCTGAATTCGCCCGAACAGCATTGGTGGCATCACTCGGTCGAAGGCCGCGGCATGAATTCAAACTACGGCTCGGTGCTCTCCATCTGGGACTGGCTCTTCCGCACTTCGTACTGGCCGCGCGGCCAGTGGCCCGAGCGCATCGGCGTCGACGGGATCGACGCATTCCCAAACGACTACCTGGGCCAACTCGTCTCCATCCGTTACGACGACCGGCAGGCTCAGCGGGTCTATGCGGCGCAATCACGCAACGCGGCCACGCCCGCTGCAGCGGCGCCCTCGAGCAACGACCCGGAAAACAAGGACATCGCGCTCACGGCAAGCAACGCCACCGCGCAGACGGCGTGAACTGATGACGCAATCAATGACCCGCCTGGTCCGAAGCTGCACATTGCTTACGCTGCTGGCCGGCACACTGGCGCTGAACGCGGCGTGCTTCTGGGAGCGCTCGACCCCGATCGCGCCCGGCGATTTGCAGCCGATCACGGTCAGCTTCGTCTCGGATGCGCCGCTCTCGACCCGCACCTGGCTGAGGCAGGCGCACGCGCAGCTCGGACCGCTGCTGCCGCAGGAAGACTCGCCGCCGGTGCTGACAGATCAGCTTGCGGGCACAGACGGCAAGCCCATCAGCGTCTGGCGCTATTTCCGCGAGCGTCAGCAGGATCAGCATCGCATCCTGGGCAACTTCTTCGGCTTGATGCACTCGGCCCAGGCCGCCGGCGCACACGTTCTGGATGGCGAGCCGACGCCCTGGCCGGGCTTCGACGATGTCTGGGTTCCAATCAACGCCGAGTTTTCGCTGTCTGGCCGGCTGGGGCTGGCGCGTCAGCTGGACGGCACGCCACGCCACGCCGATTGCATCGTGCTGATCGCCGGCCTGTTCGGCGACCTGGCGGTGCAGCGTACGCGCGATATCGGCGAAGCGCTGCTCAGCGCGGGCTTCCACGTGCTCGCGGTCGAGCTGCGCGGACTGGGCCGCACCGGCGCGCAATATCCGAGAGTGCGCTACACGTACGGCGGGCTGGAGGTTGGCGACCTGCTGGCGGTGGATACGTGGCTGCAGGCGCGCTCCGAGGTGCGCGAAACCGGCCTGATTGGCCACTGCTGGGGCGCGAACCTGGCGCTGCTGGTCGCGTGGGAAGATGGCCGGTCCGACTCTGATCCGAGCGTCGCGCCGGATTTCGCCCGGCACCTGCGGCCGCGAGACGGCCGTGCGCACTACCGGGCCGGCATCATGGCGTTCTCACCGGTTCTGAAATTCGAGGAGCTGCTCGACACGCTGGCTTCGCGGCGCTGGAGTGGCTTAGTCAATCCGGTGCTCGCGAAACTTCAGACCGATATCGAGAAGCGTGCTGACCGCTGGAACCTCGAGCCGAATCGCGGTGATCTGCGAAAACTGATCCAGACCGAGGTTCGGCGGAGCGAACTGAAATTCGACACCGCCGGCCCGGAGGGGCTGACGTACCTGCGGCTGCTGCCGTCGCGGCCGATCGGCAACAAGCTCGAATTGGCCCGCACGCCGGTGCTGATCGTGCACGCGGTCAACGACCCGGTCGGCTCAGCGCAGCACGTGGCCGACCTGTTCGCCGAGCTGGACAATCCCAACGTCGGCGGGCTGGTGCTCGCGGGCGGCGGGCACGTCGGCTTCGCGCCGTATTGCCGCGCGTATTTCTACAACCTGATCAGCGGGTTCTTCGACCCGGAGCACGGCGCAGCCGCCAGCATCTGGCCCGCGCCGCAGACCGTCCAACGCACGGATTTCGGCCGCCGATGGCCCGGTTGAGCAAGAGCGATTTCATGTTTGCTCAGTCGCGTAGTGCCTTAAATTCGGCCCCGCAGGGGCCGCGGGT
>CAZHTF010000139.1:0-4074 GCA_964535305.1 uncultured Planctomycetales bacterium
GGCCGCTGCTGCGCGGCGGCTTCGGCGCCCGGCACGCGCCCGCGCCACGGCTGACCGCGGATGATGCGCCCATCGGTGCGCTCATACCCGAACTGAATCTCAATCTCCTTGCCGGCCAGGTTCAGCTCGCGCGGCCAATTCAGAAAAAACCCGTAGCCATAGCCGGTGATTGTCTGCTTGCGCGCGCGGTACGGCATGGCCTGCGCGGCATCCAGGGCCCACTCGTGCAACGGGGTCTGCACGCGCTGCCCGCGCTGGTCGCGCGACACCTCACTCAGCCACACCAGGATCCTCCCGGCGACGAAGGCGCCCTTCTCCGTCTCGGCAGAAGCAAAATATGCCGGTACGCCGAAGCCAACCACTTGGCCCGACGAGCCGTCGTAGCGCCACGGGAACTGCTGCCAGAAATGGTGGATCGAGACGATGTCATCGCGAGCCGGCACCGCGGTCGGGTCGATCGCGTTCTTGGGCGCGTCCAGCGGCTGCGTGTTGACGATCCGCTGCGGCGCGCTGACCGACTTGCCAGCCGCGCCCGCGCCGGCGGGCGACTCGCAGCCGATTCCGCCGATCCCGAGCAGCCAAAGCAGCGCCAGCCCCAAGCCGCGAACCGTCGCAGGCGCTGCGCCGCGGGCGGCGAGCACGGGCCGGTGCTCTTCGGCCGACACGCGCCCGCGTCTGCTAGCAGGTTGCGCGATTGCTTGCTTCATGGCGTCTTGCGCGTGATGGGCACTAGATACGAATCGCCCGGCTTGCGCAGATCGCGCGGCGCGGGCTCAGGCCGCAACGGCTGGGCCGGCGGGGCGGCCGGCCGCAGCGGGTTCTTTTCGCCCGGCGCCAGCATCTGGTCCAGATCACTGGGGACCAGCACCTCCGGCTGAACCTGTAACGAATTCATCAATGGGCTACCCAGCAGCTCGGCCGGCAGGCCGGCGGCGCGATCACGCTCCTGCGTCGTAACCTCGCGGTAGTCCTCGATCGTGCGCACGACGCGCGGCGTGAGAATCACCAGCAGCTCGTTGCGGCGGGTCTCGTTGGTCTGGGCGCGGAACAGCGTGCCGACCAGCGGAATATCGCCGATCAGCGGCACTTTGGTCTCGCGCTGCTCCTCGCGCGACGTGATCAATCCGCCGAGCACGACGGTCTCATTGTCCTTCACGGTGACGGTCGTCTCCGCTTCGCGCCGGAAGAAGACCGGGGCGGTCACGCCCGGACCAACCTCGACCGTCGAGCCGGTGAAGTCTGACACTTCCTGGCGGATCTCCATGCGGACGAAGCCGTCGGGGTTGATCTGCGGCGTGACCTCCAGGCGAATGCCGATGCGCTCGCGGGCCACCTGCGTCGTGACCTGCCCGGCGATGCTGGTGCTCGAACCGGTGACGTACGGCACGTCGTTGCTGATGTCGATAATGGCTTCCTGATTGTCCATGGCGACGATCTGCGGCCGGCTGAGCACATTCAGACTTCCCTGGCTCTGCAAGGCGCGGAACAGGAAGTTGAAATCCGCGCCGGTGATCGTGAATGAGAAGCCGCCCAGGCCCGAACCCGCCGCGCCGATGTCCGTGCCGCCGACGTAGTCGAAGGTGGTCGTGTCATTCGGACCGGCCTTGGCGAATTGCAGGTCCTGGAACGCGAACTCCACACCCAGGTCAAGCGAATTGTCCATGGTCACTTCCAGGATCAGCACCTCGATCTTGACCTGCGGCGGCGGCTGATCCAGGTCCTTGATCAGCTCGAGCACCTCCGATTCGCGCCGCGGCGAAAAGCCGACCAGCAGCGCGTTTTGATCTTCATTGGCGACCACGCTGACCTCGCGCTCGTACTTGCGCTGGGCCGAGACCTCTTCGCCGAGGGCTTCGAGGTTCTGCTTCTCGGCGTCGTTAAACTCGCGCAGCGACTCGGCGATGCTGGCGGCCTTGTTATGCCCGGGCGTCAGCGCCAGCAGCCGCCGCTCGCCCACGTCGCGTGAATCCAGCTCGCGGATGAGCTGCTCGACCTGGTCGAGATAGCCCTGCGTGCCGGCGGCGATCACCGAATTGGTCCGCAGGTCGGTGGTGAAGCGGATCGATTGTCGCCCGCCAAGCGTGCCCTCGCCCACCACGAGCTGCCGCTCCTGTTCGGTGCCGCCGGCGGCGCTCGAGCCGCTGCCGCGGCCGGAGCTGGCCCCCGTGTCGAACAACTCGTCGAGCATCTCGACCATCTTCTCAGCGTCGCCATTCTTGAGCGTGAAAATACGGGTCTTTGCGGCATCCGGCGGGACATCGACCGACTTAATCAGCGACTCCATCAGCGGCATGCTCTCGGGCGGCGCCAGGACGAACAGCGCGTTGGTGCGCAGGTCGCTGATGACGGTGATTTCGCTGCGCATGCCGCGCAGCAGCGTCTCGACGCCCGTGGTTGGATCCTTCTGCTGATGGAAGAGCAGCACCTGCCGCGCGGCATCTTCGCTCGAAGTGCCCCCGCCCGTGCCGCTGCGGCCGGTTCCACCGCCGACGCTGCCACCGCGGCCTTCGAGAATGTTGTTCAGCAGCTCGCCGGCATCTTCGGCGTCGGCCTGTTCCAGCTTGAACATGCGCACCACGCGGCCGGCGGTCGGGTCGACATCCTGAAGCTGTGCCGCCACGTCTTCCAGATCCTTCAACACGCCCGGCGGGCCGACCGCGATGATCGCGTTGGTCGTCTCGTCGTGCGTCACGGTGACGTCATTCTCGGCGCGGCCCTCGCCGCCGCCCGAAGGTGCAAACAGTTCGCCCAGGCGCTCGGCGATCTGCTCGGCGTCGCCGCGGCGCAGCGGGATGATGCGCGTCATGCGGCCGGTCTCGCTGGGCCGGTCGAGCACATCGATCCAGCGCTCAAGCATCACGATGTCTTCCGCGGCCGCTGCCAGCAGCAGGCTGTTGGAGCGGGCGTCGGAGGCGATGTGGATCGGCGTGCCGCTGAGCTTCTGATCCTGGCCTTCGCGGCTCTTCTCGATCATGTCGTTCAACAGGCCGGCAATATTCACCGCGCTGTTCAGCATGATCGGCCGCATCTTGAACGTGACGGTCGGGTCGAAGCGCTGATCCAGATTGCGAATCAGACCCTCAGCCTCTTCCAGGTAGTCGCGCGTGCCGGTCAGCATCAGCGCATTGCTGCGCGGGTCGGCGGCGATGAAGAGCGCGTCCTTGGCGTCCTGCTGCGGATTGGCGTCTTTCTTGCGATCGAAGATTTCCTGCAACAGGCCGGCCAGCTTGGCCGCGTCCGCGTTCGTCAGCCGCCGCACGCGCGTGTCCACCTGCCGGAAGGCGGCCGCGGAATCGAGCTGCGTGGCCAGGTCCTCGATCATCAGCCGCATTTCGGGCGTCGCCATGACGATCAGCGCGTTTGACCGATCGTCCGGAATGAGCACAGCGCTATCGCGGGCCTTGTTCTTGTCATCGACGCCCAGGGCCGAGGCGCGCTCGTCCAGCAACTCGGTCAGGCGCTCCTTCAGCACGCTGGCCTGCAGGTTTCGCAGCGTGACGATGTGCGGTTGCAGACTGAGCTCGGCGCTGGGCCGATCCAGCTCGGCCACCAGCCCCGCCGCCAGCAGCACCGCGTCTTTGCGGCCGATGACGAAGATGCTGTTCGTCCGCGTGTCGTGCTGAATGGTGAGGTTGTAGGGCAGGCCCTTGGCGGCGATGCCCGGCGGCAACGGCGGCAAGACGCCGCGCTCCTGACCGTCGCCACCGCCCGCGCCCGGCGGACGCAGCGACTTCTTGGCTTCGTCAAACACATCCGTCAGCAGCTCGGCCACCGACTCGGCCGCGGCGAACTTCAAAACGAACGACTTGACGTCGATCTCGGCACCTTCGGGCAGCGTATCGAAAATTCCCACGATCTGCCGCAGCGAAGCGTTGTTCTTCGGGCTCGAGTAGATCAGCACCGAGTTCGTGCCCTTGTCCGCAAACACGCCGATCGGCCGATCCAGGTCGATGTCCGGCATGGGCGTGCCATCGGGTGCGAAGAGCCGCAGCTTCCGCACTTGAGGCGGCCCGCCGCGGGCCGCGCCCGCCCCGCCGGCGCCGCCCCCGGCACCGCCCGCCGCCGCGCGCGGTG
>CAZHTF010000140.1:0-3827 GCA_964535305.1 uncultured Planctomycetales bacterium
GTCATACCCCGCCCGCCACTGCTCGAGCAACTGCGGAATCAGCTCCGGCGGATCCTGTAGATCCGCATCCATCAGCACCACCGCGTCGCCGCGGGCGGCGTCGAGCCCGGCGGTCGAGGCGGCTTCGTGCCCGAAATTCCGCGACATCGTGCCGTAGCGCACGCGCGGATCGAGCTCGGCCAGCCGGCGGATCAGCGGCAGCGTCGCGTCGCGGCTGCCATCGTCCACCAGCACAATCTCGTACTCAAGCTGCATCGAACGCAGCACCTGCGTCAGCCGCTCGTAGAGCCGCGGCAGGCACTCCTGCTCGTTGTACGCCGGCACCACCACGCTCAGCGTCGGCCGTGTGGGCCGGGCGCGCTGCGCCGCCGACAACTGCGGCGCTGTCCGCGGAGACGGCGGCGCGTGCGACGCGGATGCGGGCGCGAGCAGCGTGCGCGCGTCCGCCACAAAGCGGCTGGCTTGCGAAATCTTCGACGGTTGGGTCGGCGGCATCGTCAGTCCCCCGAGACCGATTCGGCACGGCGGCGATCCGATCGGCCTATCGACCAAGTATTGCAATCGCTTGGGTCCACCTTCGCGGACGCTCGGCATGCCGATAATGCGATCGCTGAGCAAGCGTCGGCGGGCGCTCGCGGCGCTGAATCGCGGACGGAATCAATCGCGGCCGTGAACGGTTCGGCGACCGAAGTCTGACCCGAACGAATTCGGCTCGATAAAATGATCGGGTGGTGGCGCGGGACTTGACGGCGGCGCCGACGTTTGGCCGTCAAGTTCCACGCGTGCGCGGCTCGGCCGAGTGCGGCCCCGCGCAAGCTTCATCCGGACCTGGAGGTGCTTGTGGGCTCGCTCGGGAAACGACTGACGATACTGACTGTGGTGCTGCTGGCGCTGGCGGCGATCCGCTTCAACGTCGGCGGGCAACTGCTCACGCACGCGGCGTTTGCGCTGGAGCGCGGCCGGATTCAGGCCAATAGCGCCGAGCTGCAGCGCATCCCCGAAGAGCTGGCGGGGGCCGAGAAGATCGGGAACGCCTTCCGCATGGTGGCCAAGGTCGTCAGCCCCAGCGTGGTGCACATCCGGGTCGCGGGCGGCGACGTCTCGCAGGACGGCATCGACCAGCTTCGCAGGCAACTACGCGAGATGATGGGCGAACGGTTCAGCGAAGAGGAATTCCAGGACATGATCCGCCGCCGCTCGCGGCAAACAGTCGGTTCGGGCAGCGGGATCGTGATCGGCGCGGACGGCCGGATTCTGACCAACAATCACGTGATCGAGGGTCGCAGCGATCTGCGCGTCACGCTGCATGACGGGCGCGACTATGAGGCCCGCGTCGTTGGGCGCGATCCGAAGACCGACCTGGCCGTGATCAAGATCGACGCCACCGATCTGCACCCGCTGCGGCTGGGCGATTCGAACAAGATCGAAGTGGGCGATTGGGTGCTGGCGGTCGGCGCGCCGTTTGGTCTGCAACAGACGGTTACGCACGGAATCGTCAGCGCCAAGGGCCGCTCGCGGATCGACGGCATCGCGATCCCCTACCAGGATTTCATACAGACCGATGCCGCCATCAACCCCGGCAACTCCGGCGGGCCGCTGGTGAATCTGCGAGGCGAGCTGGTTGGGGTGAACACGGCTATCGCGACCAATGGCGATTCGTTCAACGCCGGCGTGGCCTTCTCGATCCCTTCGAACACGGCTGCCGCCATCGCTGAGCGGCTCTCGCGTGACGGCGAGGTGGTGCGCGGCTGGCTGGGCATCAGCATGAGCGAGCTCGAGCCGCGGGCCGCGGCGCTGTTCGACCTGAAGGGTCGTGGCGGTGTTCTGGTGGACGCGATCTTTGAGGGCTCCCCCGCCGACGCGGCCGGCATGCTGGTCGATGACGTCATTCTGACCGTGAATGGCACGAACGTCAGTACGCCCGCTGAACTTCAGCGGCTGGTCGCAGACGTCGCGCCCGGGAAACTGGCGCAGGTTGAGGTCGCGCGCGGCGGTGAAACGCGCGGGCTGAAGATCACAGTAGGTCGCCGGCCGGACAATGAAAACTCGATTACGCGGAATGCGATCGCGGTGCGCGCCATCGACGATCTGCAGGTCGGCGCACTAACGCTCACACCGACGCGCGCCCGCCTGGGTGGCTTCGAACCGTCGGATCAGGGCGTGGTGGTGGTCGAGAGCCGCAGCGAGTCCAGCCCGCTGCGTCCGGGCGACGTCATCGTCTCGGCCAACGGCGTTCCGGTGACCAACGTATCGGCGTTGACGAACATCCTGGCGCGTCACAGCTCGCGCAAGCCGCTCGAGCTGGAGGTCCGCCGCGCCAACGGCGCGCAGCGTACGGTTTCGATCCGCAAAAGCTGAGCACGCTCGGCACGGCGCGGCGTCGCATTCGCTGGCGTGCGGCGTGCTCCGCGGTTGGCTATAGTACGTCGATGTCCGGATCGGGCGCACGCGCGCTCCGCCGCCGGGCTGAGACGCGTCGTGAACAAGACCACCCTGCGACAACAAACCCGCGCTCTGCTTGCGGCGATGACGCCGGCGCAAGTGCACGAACGCAGTCTGGCTGCGGCGCGGCTGCTGACCGGCGAACCCGAATTTCGCCGCGCGGATGTGTTGATGCTTTATCTCTCGATGCCGCAGGAAGTGGACACTGCTCAGATCGCGTTGCAGGCCTGGTCGCTTTCGAAGCGCGTGCTGGCGCCGCGCGTCTCGTGGGAGCAGCGCCGCATGCTTCCGATCGAGATTCGCTCCTTAACCAGCGACGTGCGCGAAGGTCAGCTCGGAATCCGTGAGCCGCTCGAGGGTCTGCCCTGCCCGGTGTCGGAGATCGAGCTGGTGCTGGTGCCGGGCTTGATGTTTGACGAGCGCGGCAACCGCCTTGGACGCGGACGCGGCTTTTACGATCGCTTTCTAGCGCATCGCGATTTCCGCGGGCTGGCCTGCGGGCTGGCTTTTGAGACGCAGGTGGTCGAAGCCGTCCCGCACGACGAGCGCGATCGCCGCGTCGGCATGCTCGTGACCGACGAGCGCGTCCGGCGTTTCAGCTAGCGTGATGGCGCCGGGTAACGCACGCTGCCAGCGCGGCGCCCGCCGCGACCCGCACGCGAAGGCCGATTGAATGAGCAGCATCATCGCCAGGCGGCGCTACCTGACAAACTTCGAGCACCACCGCCTGCCGCACCTCTTCACAGACGTGCTGGTGCTGGGCGGCGGTGTGGCCGGGCTGCGGGCCGCGCTCGCGGCGGCTGAGCACGGCAACGTGCTGATCGTCACCAAAGACAACGCCACGCTCTCGGCCACAAGCTGGGCCCAGGGCGGGGTTGCGGCCGCGGTCGCGAAAGAAGACAGCCCGGCCGACCACGCCCGCGACACGCTGGACGTCGCCTGCGGGCTGGGGCACGCTGACGTGATTCGCTCTGTGGTGAACGAAGCCCCGCGGCGGATCGCCGAGCTGATCGACTGGGGCGCTGACTTCGATCAGCACGATCGGCAGCTCGTGCTCGGGCTCGAAGGCGGACACAGCGCCGCGCGCGTCGTGCACGCCCATGGTGACGCGACCGGTTTCGAGATCGTGCGCGTGCTGCTGGAGCGCGTCCGGGCGCATCCGCGCATCCGCATCTTCGAGAATTGCTTCGTCATCGATCTCTTGACGCTCGACGGGCAGGCGGTTGGCGCCGTCACGTATCACGCCAAATACGGCCACCAGATGTTTTGGGCTCACGCCACCATTCTGGCCACGGGCGGGCTGGGCCGCGTCTATCGCGAGACCACCAATCCGCCGGTAGCGACCGGCGACGGGCACGCAATGGCCTTTCGCGCTGGGGCCACGC
>CAZHTF010000141.1:0-3557 GCA_964535305.1 uncultured Planctomycetales bacterium
CTCGCACTCGGCGCCGACGGGCAGCGCCTGCTCCTGGCCGACTTCTTCACCCGCGCCGGCGGCGTCGTCACCGAAGGCATCGCCGCGCAGAGCGGCAGCACCTGGGCCCCACTGGGTGACGGCCTGTTCTATCAGGTGAACGATCTCTTCACGTTCGGCGGAAACTTGATCGCGACGGGAATCTGCCGCTACTCCGGCTCGACGCGCGTCGGCAACATCGCGCGCTGGAGTGGGTCAGATTGGATCGGCCTGGACGCCGGGCTGACCGTCCGCGCCAATGAGTCCGGCCCTTCCGCCATGATCGAGTACGGCAATGAGCTGATCGTCGCCGGGAACTTCACGGATGCAGCCGGCCTGCCGAACACGCGCAATCTTGCCGCCTGGAACGGCGTGAATTGGCGGGCCCTGGGGGCGGGCGTGGTCGGCAACGTCGAGGCGCTCGCGGTCCATCAGGGGCAGCTCATCGTCGGCGGCGCGCTGACGCAGGCGGGCGGCGCGCCGGTCGCGCGCGTCGCGGCGTGGGACGGCACAAACTGGACGCCGCTCGGCAGCAACATCTCGAACGGATCCGTCTTGGCGCTGACGAGCTATAACGGGCAACTCATCGCTGGCGGCACGTTCTCAGCGCTCAGCAGACTGGCGTTCTACAACGGCGCATCGTGGCAGACCTTGAGCGCAGGCGCCAACAACACCGTAGACGTACTCGAAGTGTGGAACAACGAACTGGTCGTCGGCGGCTCGTTCACCACCATCGCCGGGACGTCGAATCGCAACCTGGCACGCTGGAATGGCACGAGCTGGAGCGGCTTTCCGCCGGGGTTCTACACGCCGGGATCGTTGTTCAACGGCGTGCGCGCCATGCTGCAAATTTCGGATGGCGCCGCGATTCCGGCGCTGCATGTGCTGGGCACCGAGACCATCAACAGCGTCACGCACCTCATCCTCCGCCGCTTTGGTTGCCCGGCGGCCTGCCCAGGCGATACCAACGGCGACCGGGTGGTGAACGAGTCTGACCTGGGCATCGTCCTGCAGAACTGGCTCGGGACCGTTCCGCCAAACACGCAGGGCGATCTAACTGGCGACGGCCTGGTGAATGAGCCCGATCTGGGCGTCTTGCTGCAGAACTGGCAGGCGTCCTGCCCGTAGCCGGCCAGCGAGTCTGGCAAATTTGCCGCGCGCGAGAATTCCAGCGAGAGCCGTGGCGCCTCCGCAGCGCCGGTGCGTTTCGCATCCGGCGCGCCGCCGGACGGGCGTAGCCGGCCGCGCGGCCGGGTTTGGCGGGCCGCGGATGTACGAACCCGCCCTTGCCGGTTCGTCGTCGCGCTACGTATGCGGCACCAGTCTTCCGCGCGCGTCGAAGCACTGCACCTGCACCTGGTCGAGCCCATAGTTCGGGTCTGGCCGGATGGTGATCGTCCGCCGATGCTCGTGCTCCAACTGGTGAATCTGCGAGCGCTTGCGATTCTGCAGCAGAACCGCGACCTCGGGCGAGACGGTCACCTCCACCACGCGGATGTGCTCCTGCGCGACGGCCAATTGAACCAGGCGCATCACGTCCAACGTAACGGACTCGTTGGTCTTCACCAATCCCGTGCCGCGGCAATGCTGGCAATCCTGATAGACGCTGCGCGTCAGGCTGGCGCGCTGCCGCTGCCGCGTCATCTCGATGATGCCGAATTGGCTCATCCGCAGGACCTTGGCCCGCTCCTTGTGCTTCTTGAGATTGTTGACCAGCCGCCGCTCGACTTCGCGGCGGTGCTTCTCGATCCGCATATCGATGAAGTCGCAGATGATCACGCCGCCCAGGTCGCGCAGCCGAAGCTGCCGCGGGATTTCGTCGGCGGCCTCGAGGTTCATCTTGTAGGCGGTGGACTCGGCGTCGTCCTCGGCGCGGTAGCGGCCGCTGTTCACGTCGATCGCGACCAGCGCCTCGGCCTGGTCGATCACCAGCGAGCCGCCCGAGCGCATCGGCACGTGGCGTGAGTGCAGTCGTTCGAGCTCGGCCTCGATTCCATACTTGTGGAAGATCGGCTCGCGCTCGGCGTATTCCACGACCGCGTCGCGCGAGCGCGGGCTGAAGACACTGAGGAATTCGCGGGCGCGCTCAGCGACCTCATGGTCGTCGACCAGGATGCGATCGATGTCCGAGGTGAACACGTCGCGGATCGTGCGGATCAGCAAGTCCGATTCGCGGTAGAGCTCGGCCGGGGCGCGCTCGCTCTGGATTCGCTCGGTCACGCTTTTCCAAAGTCGCGAGAGATAGGTCAGGTCGCCCTGCAGCTCACGCCGCGAGCGGCCGGCGGCGGCGGTGCGGGCGATGAAGCCCATGTCCGCGGGCAGGTCCATCTCGGCCAGCAGCTCGCGAACGCGGCCGCGCAGATCCTCATCCTCGATCTTGCGCGAGACGCCCAGCTTGCGCATACTCGGCATCATCACCAGAAAGCGCCCGGGGATCGCCAGATAGGTCGTCAGCGTCGGCCCCTTGGTGCCGATGCCCTCCTTGGTGATCTGCACCAGCAACTCTTGACCACGACGCAGGCAGCGCTGAATCGGCGGGCGATTGCGGCGCGGCATCTTGCGGCCGACGTTTTCGACTTGCCCGTCGGTGTGCGGGAAGTACTGCTGATCCACATCAGAGATATGCAGAAAGCCATTCTTGCCCAGGCCAAAGTCGATGAATGCGGCCTGGATGCTGGGCTCCACGTTGGTCACGATGCCTTTGTAGATATTGCCGACGTGGTTCTCTGCCGAGGCCCGCTCCAGGTAAATCTCTTCCAGCTTGCCGTCTTCGAGAATCGCGATGCGGCATTCCTCGCGCGGCACCACGTTGATGATCATCTCGCGCTTCGTGCTCGCGCGGCGCGGCGCGGCGCCCGCGGCTTCATCCGCCTCGGTGTCGATCTCGATCAGCTCGTCGCGCTCGAGCTCGGCGGCAGTGTCCATCTCCGCATCGCGCGCCTCGAAGGTGCGGGCATCCGCACCATCTTCCGAGGTGCGACCGCGACCACGGCGACCTCCACGCCGACGGCGACGGCGCCCCTCGCGCGGCTCACGCCGATCCGTCCGCGCCTCTTCCGGCGCTGCACCGCTTCCCGCAGTGTCCGTCACGTCCGCAGCCTCCGCGACGTCCGCGACGTTCTCAGGCTCCTCCGAATCCAGCAATTCGACATCCGCGGCGGATTCGTCGCCCTCGTCATCCGGCTCGGCTTCGACCAGGTCGAGCCCACCGATCGGCGCGGCCGACTCGTCGCCGGCGTCAGCGTCGTAGAGCGTCGGCTCGCTGCGAATCTCGTCTAGCGACTCGCCTTCGTCATCGGCGTCGGTCGCCAGCGGCGCGCTGGACGGGCTGCGCGGCGCATCATTCGCACCTGCGTCGGCATCATCGCGTCGCCCGCCACGACCGCGACGCCGACGCCGCAGCCGCCGCTTCTGACTGGGCGTCAACTCGCGTTCGTCGCGCTCGCCGGACGCGGCGCGGACCTCGCCGGCGCCACGCTCGCCAACAGCTTCGCCGTTATTGCTACTGCCGCGCGCCACGGCCTGCCGCAGGATTTCCA
>CAZHTF010000142.1:0-3402 GCA_964535305.1 uncultured Planctomycetales bacterium
GCGCTGCACTTGCCGCCGCGGGCGTCGCCGATGCAGCCGCGACCGAAGCGGCGGGCGCCGGGCGCTCGGCCACCGCGGCGCTACTGCCGCCGCCGTTGCTGCGGACAGGCGGCGTAGTCGGCTCAACCGGTTTTCGCGTGAAGAGTCCCATACTTCTGCTCCCACTGGCTCTACGCCGCTACGTCTTGCTCCCGGCGAAGAGCTTGAACAGCCCCTTGCGACCGTTGTCCGGCTGGTCCTCAGCGCTGGTCGGGCGGTCCTCGCCGCAGGCCAGCGCGAAGGCCAGCTTCTGCAGCGCGGCGCGCATCTTGGAGCGCGGCGCGTGCGTCAGCAGCGGCGCGCCCATGTTGACGGCCATGCTGGCGACCTTCCATTCATCCGGCACGATGTAGTCGAGCTTGCGCTTCAGCGTCGATTCCACATCGCCCTGATCCAGGCAGGCCGAATCGCGCCCATGGCGGTTACACACCAGCCGCACGCGGTCCATCGCGAACCCGCCGCGCGAAAGCTCGCGCAGCACGCGGTCGGTGTTGCGCACCGCTGGCACGACCAGTTGCAGCACCAGCAGGTACGAATCCGCCATGTCGAGGACGGCCTTGACGCTCGGGTCAAAGCGGGCGGGCATGTCGGCCACGACGAAATCAAAGTGCTCCTGCAGCGCGGCCAGCGCGCTGGCGGCCGACCCGGCGCTGATCCGCTCGGCCTGCTCGAATTCCGACGGGCGCGAGAGCACGTTCAAGCCGCTGCCGTGCTTGCACATGGCCCGCTCGATCATCTGCGTATCCAGGTGCTCGGCGGTTTCGCACAGCTCCGCGATGGTGTAGGTCGGCTGGCAGTCCAAGTGCATCGCCACCTGGCCGAAGCGGAAATCCATGTCGACGACCGCCACCCGCGGCCGCTGGGCGGGGCTCGGCGCGCCGACCCAACCTTCGACCTGCGTCAGCTCGACCGCGAGATTGGTCGCGATTGTGGTCGCCCCGACGCCGCCGCACATCCCGATCACCGGGAAGAGCCGCCCGAGTCGCCGTCCGCTGCTGGGCGCCTCGGCCGCGACGCGCTGGATCATCGCGGCCAGTTGCTCCGGCGGGAAAGGCTTCCAGAGAAACTCCTTCATCCCGGCCCGCATGGCGCGTACGACCAGCTCGGCGTCGCGATTTTCGGTCATGCCGATCGAGGCCAGTTGACCCTTGCGGGCCTCAATCAGCGGGGCGACCGCCTCCATCATGGCTTGCGCGTTGGGGTCGAAATGCACCAGCAGGATTTCAGCGGGGAATTGGTCGATGGCGCGGCCCAGCAGCGCGGGCTCGTCGATCTCGGCCGCGATGCGTACGCCGGGGACGCCCAGCAGTACGGCGCGCAGGTCCGCGGCGACCTCTTCGTCGCTGTTGACGACAATGACCCGAACCGTCTGCGCCAAGCGAATCGTGTCCCTTCGGTACGCGGTCATCCGGGTGGCCGCCGCGGAGGCGGACCGAGCGCTGATTTCGCCCGGTCCGCCGTGGCTCGCGTTCGGCCGATTCGGAAGAACCGGCTCGGTCGTCCTACTCGATCAGCGCCACCGGCCGGACGCCGCCCAGCATGCGGAAAATGCTTTCAAGCTGAGCGGTGTATTCTTCCGGCGTTCCGGAGGCGTAAAACTCCTGCCCAAAACCGATCGCGGCGATCTGCTGCATCACGCTGCGATCGACGCCCGCGCCCACGCTGACGCAATAGATGCGCATGCCGAGGTCCGCGCAGGCCTGGGCTTCATCCAGGGCATACTGCACGGCGACAGGCGCGCCGTCGTAGTGATAGGTGCCGCTGGCGTCGGTGTTGGGGACGCCATCCGACATCAGCATGATCACCTTGGTTGCCGTCGGACGCGCGCGGCTGCTGGTCAGCTCGGCCCGCGCCAGGGCCAGGCCCGCGCCGATGTTGGTGGCGCGGTCGTAATGCCCCGATTGGCGGCCGTAGAGCGTGGTGGGGACCTGTTGCACGGTGGCCGTCTGGTTGACTTCCTGCCGCCCGGTCTGAGCGAAGATCTGCAGCGACATCTCGTCCATGCTCTGCTGATTCACGATCACGTTCGAGAGCACCTGCACCGCGTCCTTCACGGCCCGCAGCGGCTGCTCGGGCGTGCTCCAGAGATTGCTGGTCTCGGAGTACATCGGCCTACTTTCGAGCAGGAAGTCCGTGAAGGTCTTCAGGCCGTAGCGATACTGAAACTCGGGCAGGTTGTTGACGTAGTTCGTGTTGCTGCTGCCGGCGACGTACTGGATGTAGTTTCGCCAGCTCCAGTTGACGCGGTACGAGGGGTAGCTGGCCCAGACCAGCTCGCTGCTCTCGACCTTGGTGTCCCCGTCGCCGCCGGCGCGCCCGCCGGGTCGGCCACTCTTCCAGGTCGCCAGGCCGAGGATGACCGCGGTGCGGTTTTCGAAGAGCGTCTGATTGCTGTCGTTGCTGGCGCTCATGATCTGCGTGATCTCGTCGCTGCTGCAGCCGCTGTTGGCAAGATTGGCGCTGATGGTCGCATCCGAGGTGGCCTGATAGCGCTTGACCAGCCAGAGTCCGGGGTCGGACGTTGGGTCGTACGAACCGGGGATCAGCGCGTCGCCCCAGTTGTTCATGAATCCGACGCTGGGCCCGCTGTCGCCGGCGTATTCGCTGTTCAGCTCGTCTGCCGGAGAATACGGCTGGCTGGGCGCCGGACCATCGAGGGCCGCCCACACGTCGCGCGTGTTGGGATAGCCGCCGTCGGAGCGGTTGTAGAGGCGCAGTTGGCTGTCCCAGCACATCGAATTCGAAAGGTCGATCACGACCGCGATGTCGCGTGGGATCAGCATCGCCGCCGCCGAAGCGGTCAGGTCGCGCTGCGCCACGCCGAGCATTCGCGCGAACGTCAGAGGAATCGGGCCGCCGCTGCTGTTCTGCGAGCGGCGAGCGGTGACGTGCACGGCGTTGAACGTTCCGCCCCCGGCCTGGAAGCGCGCCCGGCCCGAGGCATCGACGATCGCCTGGCCAAGCTCGACGTCGCTGGCGTTCAGCCCGGCGTACGTGCCGAGCACGCTGTTGGCCTGCGCCACGGCGTCGGCCGTGGTGAATGCCAGCGTGCTGACCGCGCCTTGCCCACCCATGGACATCTGCGAGGCGGCCGCCAGCGCCGCCGCATCCGCCGCTTTCTGCAGCTCCGACTTGGCCGTGTAGAGCGTGCTCACGTCAACCGCGAGCGCACCCATGCCAATCATGAGCGACATTGAAATCGCCGTCTGAACCACGACGGCGCCGCGGCGTCGGCGTCCGCTCCAACCGCTAGATGGTCGCATCTTCCTACCTCCCATGGCTGTGCTCCCCACTTGACGCAAACACACACCCATTCAAAACAGCGCCGCGCGCAGCCCCCAACCCCGGCGGCGGCGCGGCGCC
>CAZHTF010000143.1:0-3314 GCA_964535305.1 uncultured Planctomycetales bacterium
GCCCTGGCCGACCTGGGGCGATTGGAGTCTGACCTGCTCAACCGCCTGGTCGCCCGGGCCCGCGGCCTCCTGGAACAGGACCGATCCAGCCTGATCGACGGGGCCCACCGCGAGATGGCGGACCTGTCGCGGCTGGTGTCCGACGGTGCGGTTAACGCTACTGCCGCCGCGCAAATTGCCGAGCAGTTGCTGCAGCGCGCCGCGAGCGCGAACAGCGCCTACGAACTGGCGCGCGAGCTGGGCCTCTTGCAAACGCGCGACAGCGGCGCGTTGCAGCGCTGGGTAGACCAGGCCTTTTCAGCCAACGCCAAGGCGGTGCGCGATGCGCTGGAAAATCCCAAGAAGCTTCAGGCGGCGCGCGGCTTCCTGCTCGGGCAGGTGATGAAGCTCTCCGGCGGAAAAGCCGACCCGAAGCTGGCCGGCGAGCTGATCGAAGCCGCGCTGCAGAACGCGGTCCGCTAGCGCTGCGCAGGCGCGCTCATACCGAGCGCGTGCTTCGCGAAGCGATCAGCAGCAGCAGCGCAAGCGCGCTGGCCAGCAGCAGGCTGGCGGCGATGAAATTCGCCAGCGGCATCCACAGCCACTCGCCCGGCGGACCGCCGAGCAACCAACGCCATTGATCGAAGAACTGGACTGCCTGCGGGTCGGGCGCGAGCCCGGGCGCGATGATGTGTGTGCCGCGCACTTCGCCGCCGCGCGCGAAATGCCCGAAAGCGCCGCCGCCCTGGGCGGCGTACCCGAATGCGGCGCCGCCGCTGCTGAAAACGCCCGCGGCCATTCCGCCGATTGCAATACCGCCCAACGACAGACCGGCGAGCGTTAGTCCGCCTAGGCCGAATCCGCCCAGCGCGAGCAGCCCGACCGCCAGGCCGCCGCCGATCGAAATCCAGCCGACGCTCAGGATGGCGCCGACCGAGAACCAGCCGAAGGCCACGTCACCCAGTGCGAAGATGCCGACCGCGCGGCCGATGCGCTCGTTGTGATGTGGGCCAAGCGCGATGCTCACCAGCGGCAGGCCGAAGACGCGCGTCTGCGACTGGTAACGCCGCCCGCGGGCGGCAGGCAGATCGCGCTGCAGCACTTCGACCAGCGGTTTGCCGCACTCCGGGCACTTGCTGGACTCAGTCAAGCCGCTCAGCGAGTAGCCGCAGTTTTCACAGAAGGGGTCTGGGCGCTGCGGTCGGGTCACAGACATGCCCGCGAATGTATCGCAGTATGCGCCGAATCAGCAAACGCCGCGGTTGAGCTGAGGCCGCGCGGCTGCTGCGGCTTGCGGCGCTAGAGCCAGGTCTTGGCGAACTGCAGCGCATCCTGAAGCTGGAACACGTCGCCGCCTTCGTGGGCGTTGTAGGCGTAGACGCGAATGTCCTTCTTGGCTGGGATGGCGTTGTACGCGGCGAAGACGGTGCTCGGCGGGCAGGTGGTGTCGAAGAGTCCGACAGAAAAGAGCGTTCGGGCCTGCACGCGCGGGGCGAAATTGACAGCGTCAAAGTACGCCAGCGTTTCAAGCACTTGCGCCGTCTGGTCGCGGTGGCACTGCAGATAGCGCGCGATTTCGTTGTAAGGTGCGGTGTCCACGATTTCGATTGCGCGGCGCATAGCGCAGAGGAACGGCACATCCGCCACCAGCAGTTTGACGAATTGTGGCGCGAGCGCCGCGGCCGCGATTGCGATGCCGCCGCCCTGGCTCATGCCGGCGACGCCGATGCGACCCGCATCCACCAGCGGGTGTCCCGCGGCGGCCTGCACGGCACGCACCGCGTCGCAATACACCCGCCGATAGTAGTAGCTCTCGCGCGACGTGATCCCACGTGTCATGAAGCCCGGCGTCTGCGGGCCGCTGTCCGCATTGTCCGGCGTGTCGCCCACGGACCAGCCGCTGCCTTGCCCGCGTGTGTCCATCACCAGTTGCACAAAACCCGCGCAGGGCCACGCCAAATGATCCAGCGGCAGCGAGCGGCCGCCGCCATAGCCGACGAAGCTGACGATGCACGGATGTGGCTGGGTTGCACCGGTGGGGGCCAGCAGCCAGCCGCGAATGGTCTGTCCGCTCCAGCCGGCGAAAGACACGTCGTATGCGTCCACCAACGCCAGCGGCGTGCTTTCAACGCGATCGAAGCGGGCGACCAATGGATGCCGCGCGGTCTCTCGCAGCGACGCGCTCCAGAACGCGTCAAAGTCGGCCGGTTCGCGGGCGTCGAAGCGATAGCCGCGCAACTGCTCCAGCGGAAGGTCGAACAGGGGCATGCGGGCAGACTACTCCGGCTTGGCAACCGCTCCAACATGGCGCCGGAGCAATGCCGCTTCGCGGAGGAGTGGCGATCGTGGCGCGTCCCAGTTCACTTCAATTCGCTTCGTGTAGGGCCGGGTCAACGCTGGTGTGATCGTGCGAAATCACCCAGCGGTGGTCGAATTTCTGAAGCACGAGCGAGAAATTTCCACCGGGCGCGTCTGCGGCGCGCTGCAGACGCCAGCGGCCGAGCGCCAGCGTCGCCGTGGGACCGAGATGGCGGAACTCCAGATCGCTGAACGCCAGTTGGCCCATGCGCTCCGGCGTCGGATAGCTGCGGCGGTAATGCTCATAGGTCTGTTGCCAACCGCGGCGCGTCTGGCCGCCTGAGCTGAACGTCAACTCCGCGGATCGCCAGTAGCAATCCATGAAGCTGGCAAGGTCACCTTTGTTCCAGGCCACGACCGCGCGGTCCAGGAGCGCCCGCTCCGACTGGTGTGCCTGGCAGCCGCACGCGAGCAGCGTCAATGTGGCGATGCCCAGCCGGTGCATGACCAGCCTCGCGAGCGGACGCTCGTTGAGCCGCTAATTGAGCAGATCGATCGCTTCTGCGGCCGCGACGATGCCATCCGCGTCGAACGTTATGATGAAAGCGTCGCCGCAGGCGAAATCGAGATTGACCGAGAAGATCGCGCCGCCGATGTCGAACCCGGTGACGAACTCGCCGGTGAAGATATCGAAGTAGTCTTCAGAGATCAGCTCGATGTCGCTCAAGCAGGGATATTCGATCAGCAAGGTCTCGCCGTCGAAGACGAACACGCGCTGCTCGACACCGTCGACGGCGAAGACGTAGAAAGCGTCGAAGCCGGTGAAGTTTTCGAGCCCGAGCACGGTGACGTTGGGAATTTCCTCATAGACCAGATCCTGGCTGATGTCGTCAATGATCAAGGCCTCGTTGGAGACCACGACGGTGCTGCCGACCGAAGGTGGAAGGATGACCGTTTGCGGGTCAACGGTCTGCAGCTGATTGATGTTCTGGTTGATTTCCAGCTCGATTTCTTCCAGAACGTCGTCGAGATTGAAG
>CAZHTF010000144.1:0-3228 GCA_964535305.1 uncultured Planctomycetales bacterium
GACGCCTCGGCCGCTTCGCGCTCTGCTGCGCCAAGGTGGCGCAGGTCTTCGCGTCTGAGCGCGAATCCGCAATTTTCCGGAGCGATCTTCTGACAAGGCACGCCGTCCACGGCGACAAAGCGCGTTCGCAGAATCTCGTGTCGCGCGACGAGGCGATCGAGCGTCGCCTGCAACGCCGAAACGTCCAATCGGCCGCGCAGTCGCAATGCCGCCGGCATGTGATACGCCGCGCTCGCCGACGGATCGAGCTGATCGAGGAACCACAGTCGCTGTTGTGCCAGCGACAATGGCAGCGGTTTGTCGCGATCGGCGATCTCGATGTGTCCCAGGGTCGTTCCCAACGCCTCCCGCGTCGCCTCGGCCAATGCCCGCAGGCTCGGTCTGGCGAACACATCGCGCAATGCCACATCGACGCCGAGCGTCGCCCGCAAACGCGAGATCAATTGCACCGCGAGGAGCGAATGTCCGCCCAGCTCGAAGAAATTGTCATCGCGTCCGACGCGCTCGACGCGCAGCAATTCCTGCCAGATCGCGGCGAGCGTCTCTTCCGCTTTTCCGCGCGGCTCCTCGTATGCGCGCGCAAGCAGCGACCTCGCCTCCGGCGCCGGCAGGGCCTGGCGATCGAGCTTGCCGTTCGCCGTCAGGGGCATGGCATCGAGCCGGACCAGCGCAGACGGCACCATGTACTCGGGAAGTTGTCGCGACAATGTCTCCCGCAGATTCGTCAGCGATTCCGCCTCGTCGTCGGCCACGACGTACGCCACCAGCCGCTTGTCGCCGGCGACGTCTTCCCGCGCCACGACGACCGCCTCCCGCACGCCCGCACACGCGATGAGCCGCGCCTCGATCTCGCCGAGCTCGATACGGAAGCCGCGGATCTTGACCTGGAAGTCGTTGCGGCCCGCGTATTCGATGTTGCCGTCCGGCAGCCATCGCCCGAGGTCGCCCGTCCGGTACATGCGCGCATTCGGATCAGCGCGGAACGGATCGCGCAGGAAACGCTCGGCCGTCAGCTCCGGCCGGTTCAGATACCCGCGGGCCACGCCGTCGCCGCCGATGTAGATCTCGCCGATCACGCCGATGGGAACCGGCTCGCGATGGGCATCGAGGACGTAGATCTGCGTATTGGCGATCGGACGGCCGATGTGCGGCGTAAATCCGTTTTCGCGCGGCATGCGCACCCAGGTCGAATAGGTCGTCGTCTCGCTGGGGCCATAGAGATTGGCCACGCTTTCCGCCGCCGATTCATGGAAGATCCGCTCCACGATCTCGCGCCGCAGCGGCTCGCCGGCCAGATTGACCAGACGCGTCGTGGCCGGGATCCCGCCGGCGTCGAGCAGCGCTTTGATGGCCGACGGAACGGTATTGACCAGCGTCACCGGCTCGGGCCGCGTCGTCAATGCCAGCGCATTGCGGACCATTGTGAGCGTCGCTCCCGCCGCCAGCGGCAGGAATATCTCGTACACGGCCAGGTCGAAGTTGATCGACGTGGCACAGAGGGTGTTCGCCAGCTCCTCACCGCGGAAGTTCTCGAGAGCCCAGTACAACAGATTCGCCGTATTGGCGTGCTCGATGGCCACGCCTTTCGGCTGGCCTGTCGAGCCGGACGTGTAGATCACATAAGCAAGATGTTGCGCGGCCAGTCCCATCTCGCGCGGATTCGGATTGCTCGACGGCCGCGCGGCCAGCGCCTCGTCGTCGATCAACAGTACCGGCACGTCCGATTGTGGCAACAGTGACAGGAGACGCTGCTCCGTCAGCACGACCGTCGGCGCGGCGTCGCGCAGCAGGTACTCCAGACGCGCCTGCGGATAGGCCGGATCGAGCGGCACGTACGCGCCGCCGGCTTTCAGAATGCCGAGGAGTGCGGCCACCAGCTCCGGGCCCCGCTCGATGCAGATCGCCACGCGGTCGTCGGGTTTGACGCCCCGCGCGATGAGCTCGTGCGCCAGCCGGTTCGCACGGGCATTGAGCGCTTCGTACGTCACGCTCTGATCGTCGAAGATGACCGCCACGGTGTCGGGCCGCGCCGCGGCCTGGCGCTCGAACAGCTCGTGAATGAGCTCGTCTTTCGGATAGACCCGCGCGGTGTCATTGAGTCCGATCAGCAGCCGGCGGCGCTCCTCGTCCGTCAACAGCGGCAGCGTCTCGACGGCCGCCGTCGCCTCGGCCGCCATCGCTTCCAGCAGCACGCGGTAATGACCCATCCATCGCTCAACGGTCGCGCGATCGAACAGATCGCTCGCATAGACGACGCTGCCGGACAACGACTCGCCGTCTTCTGTGAAGTGCAGCGCCAGCTCGTATTGCGCCGTCGCCGGCTGCGCTTCCTTCGCCGGCTCGATCCACAGTCCCGGCAGGCTTCGCTTCTCCCCCGCCTCGGTCCCGGTCTCTGTCGTGTTGTTGAACGCCAGCATCGCCTGGAACAGCGGACTGTGGCTCAGACTGCGCTGCGGCTGCACAGCCTCCACGACCTGCTCGAACGGCAGTTCCTGATGCGCGAACGCCGCCAGGGTCGTCTCCCGAACCTGCGCCAGCAGCGCGGCGACGCTCGTCCGCTCCTCGAGCCGCAGTCGCAATGCCAGCGTATTGACGAAGAATCCGATCAGATTCTCGACCTCCCGCCGCTGGCGATTCGCCACCGGCGTGCCAATGACGACTTCCGTCTGTCCCGACAGGCGCGACAACAGAGCGCCCCACGCCGACAGCAGGGTCATGAACAGCGTCACTCCGTGCCGCTTCGACAGCGCGCGAAGGGCGGCGGTCAGTTCCGCCGGCAGGGTGAGCGGCACACTGTCGCCGGCGTAGCTCTGCAATGCCGGCCGCGGCCGGTCGAGCGGCAATGAGAGCAGCGGCGGCGCGCCGGTCAGATGCTCTTTCCAGAACCCGATCTGCCGCGCCAGCTCTTCTCCCTGCAGCCAGCTTCGCTGCCACTGTGCATAATCGGCGTACTGGATCTCCAGCGGCGGCAGGGGATCGTCCTCGCCGCGGCTCAATGCCGCGTACAGCGCCACGACTTCCCGCACCAGGATCTTCAGCGACCAGCCGTCGCTGACGATGTGGTGCTGTGTGATCAACAGCAGATGATCGTCGTCGCCGAGAAGCAGCAACCGGCCGCGGATCAACGGGCCGGCGCTCAGATCGAACGGCGCGCGCGCCTCTTCGACCGTCAGTGACGCCGCGGCCGCTTCGCGCGACGAGGCCGGCAAGTCGAGCCTGTTCTCGCTC
>CAZHTF010000145.1:0-2773 GCA_964535305.1 uncultured Planctomycetales bacterium
GTGTTAAACTCTTGGAGGAAGCTTTGGGGGCGGACCAGCAGTCGTCCTCAACCGGATTCGGCCGGCTCGCAATCGTCGGCCGCGGCGGACGTTTAAGCTTGTGAGCGGATGCGCTGTACTCGCACTCGTCCGGCGAAGGTACGATTCACAGCATGGAAGGGAGAAAAGCAAATGCGACTTCGCGGGTTGATCGCCGCGTACCTCGCGGCGGCGGCGGCGTCAGCGCAGGGCGACACCGTTAAGATCGACGCCACGCGCGACGCCACGCTCTTCGAAAATCCGATCGGCGAAGTCGCCAACGGTGCTGGACAGTATCTATTCGCCGGGACCACCGCTTTCGGCGAACTGCGCCGCGCCCTGCTCCAGTTCGACGTCGCGGCGGCGGTGCCGGCCGGCGCGACGATCAACAGCGCCGTTCTGACCCTTCACATGTCGCGTACGGCCGCCGCCGCCGAGATCGTCAGCGTGCACCGCGCGTCGGCCGCGTGGGGTGAGGGTGCGTCCGATGCGCCGGCCGAGGAAGGTGGCGGCACGAGCGCAGAGCCGGGCGATGCAACCTGGCGGCATCGCTTCTTCCCCGATGCGCTGTGGACCACAGCGGGCGGCGACTTCGAGCCACTGGCCAGCGACAGCACCGTCGTGATCGCCAATGGCTACTACTCATGGGGCGGCACAGGAGCGCTGGTTGCTGACGTACAGAGCTGGCTCGATGACCCGTCGCAGAATCACGGCTGGGCGGTTCTCGGAAACGAGCAGTTCGAGCAGACCGCCAAGCGCTTCGACTCTCGCGAAAACCCGGACGCGGCACGCCGCCCGTCGCTGATGATAGACTTCACCCCGATCCCGGAACCGGCCGCCGCAATGCTCATGTGCATAGCCGCGCTGGCGCTGCCCACCCGGATGAGGCGGTCATCTTGACCGACCCGGCGCCGACGGGAACCGCAGAATGCCCCTTTCGCCCCTCATGTGCACACGGAGAAGCCGCGCCGTTGCGATTCGGCGTCTCTCGCTCGCGCGAAACTAAAAGCGCCGCAACACGCCGACGACCACGCCCTGGATCGCCACATTCTCGACGACGAGCGGCTTGAACTCCGGATTGGCCGGTTGGAGCCGCACGCCCTTGGGATGGCGGTAGTAGCGCTTCAGCGTCGCTTCGCCGTTGTCGAGCAGCGCGACCACCGTCTCCCCGTCGCGTGCGGTATTCCGCTTCTCGACGATCACGTAGTCGCCGTTGCGAATCTGGTCTTCGATCATGCTGTCGCCGCGCACCCGCAGAACAAAACTGCCGTGAGGCGAGACGAACATCTCTTCCAGATCGAGCGCCTCGTTTTCCTCAACCGCCTCGATCGGGCGGCCGGCCGCGATCGTTCCCACCAGCGGCAAGCGCGTCGCCCGCTCGTCGGGAAAATCAAACGTGGCGCTAAGTCGCAAAGAGCGTGCCTTGTGTCGGGAGCGCCGCAGGAGACCTTTGGTCTGAAGTGCTGCGATGTGCTCGAACACGGTGACCTTGCTCACGCCGAACTCGTCCGCGAGCTCCTGCATGGTCGGAGCGTAGCCCTTGGCGCGCGAGAAGTCCCGGATGAACGTGAGCACCCGAAGCTGCTTGGGTGTCAGCGCTGGCCGCTGCTTGCTGGTACGAGACATCGGTGCAGTCCTCGGCGAAATAGGCGCAGAGCGAACCAAACACCACCGGCGGCAAATCCGCCGGCACGCGCTGCGACACGCGCAAGGGGCGCTGCGCAGGGGTCGGTTCCGCACGGGGGATCAAATCCAACTCAACCAGGCGGCTCCGCAGGTCCGCGAGCTGGTCGGTAGATAGCCGCGTCGAACGAAGATCGAGCAGACCCGGCCCGTCTGCTGATACTTCGTCATTGAAATCTCCCCCGGGCCCCAGCACGCACAGCATTCGACCGCTGTTTAGATTTTCCGCTCGCATGCAGCACTCCTTTGCAATCGTGCGATGCAGAAACTGCCACGAAACCTCGCTATCGAACAAGCGAATAATAACCTAACAGATGTTCGGTGTCAAACAGATTCTCGGAATTTCTTGGTCGCGCCCCCAAGTGTAAGAAGCGCGGCGGGTTCACAAAAACATACCACTAATAGTAGACGCAGGCAACTGTGGCGGGCGGTCAAGCAAAGATCTTGTTTGGAGGATGTTTGCCAAACTTGCGGGTGAAACGGATTGCCTCCGCCTGCGTGGCGCCTACCCGCCCTGGTACGTTGTGCCCCGCCATGTCGTGCGCACGCCCAGGGCGCGGCCGATCGCGTTGATCGTCATCGCCAGCGAAAACGCCGCACCGAGTGGATACGTCACTGCGAGGGGCCCGGGCAGCCCGGAGACCGGGTAGTATCGCCAAAGCACGGACTGCTGCGCCGCGACCGCCCAGCCGCTCGCGAGAAGCGCCATACCAGCCATCGCGCCGCAGCCGAGCATCGCGGACGTAAGTGCCGCCACGAGCGTGACATACGGTGACAAACTGAACAGCGTCAGAAGCGCCACGCTGCCGAGCAGCCGCGCCGGCGTGCCGAAGCACCCAAAGAAAATCCGCGTCCATCCGCGCCAGATTTCGCGCAGCCCGGTGTACATGCGAACGCTGTAAAGGTCGGCGCTGCGCACCACCCGCAGCCGCACGCCAAACTCCTTCGCCCGGCGGGCGAAGTGCATGTCTTCGTTCAACGTGGCCTTGACCGCTTCGTGCCCCCCCAGCCGCAGGTAGCCCGACCGCGACATCATCATGAACGCGCCATTTGCGTACGCGACGCGCGAGCG
>CAZHTF010000146.1:0-2569 GCA_964535305.1 uncultured Planctomycetales bacterium
CGTCCAGCCTTCGACCGTGCGACTGGTGAACATCCGCGCCCACAGCACGAATGCCAAATAGATCGCGGCCGCGAGCGATACGCCCGCCCCGGCCAGCCCGGCCAGCCGCAGCGGCAACGACGAAAACGAGAAAATCGCGTCGCCCGCGAGCCGCAGCATGGCGCGGTACGAATATTTGGTGCGCCCCGCGTGCCGCGCGGCAGCGGCGTACGGCACGTCCACGCTGCTGAACCCGATCCACTGCACCAGCCCGCGGTTGAATCGGCAGCGCTCGCCGCAGGCCAGCAGCGCCCGCAGCGCCTCGCGCGACATCAGCCGAAAATCCGCACTGCCGGGGTTCAGCCGCAGTCGCGAGACCGCCGACAGCAAGCGATAAAACCCGCGCGACGTGAGCCGCTTGAGCAGGTCGGCATCCGGCGTTTCCTGCCGCACCGCCTGCACCACATCCGCCCCCGCACGCCAGTGCCGCAGCAGCTCGGCGATCAGTTCCGGCGGATGTTGCAGATCGCCATCGAGCGTGATCACGGCTTCACCGCCGGCGGCGGAAAGCCCGGCAAGCAGGGCCGCCTGGTGCCCGAAATTCCGTGAAAGGCTCACTAGCCGAATCCGCCGGTCGTTCTCCGCCAGTCGACGAACGACATCGGGCGTGCCGTCGCGGCTGCCGTCATCGACGAAAACCAGCTCGTACGACTCGCCCAGCCGCTCCAGCACGCCGCGCACGCGCTCGGCCAGCAACTCGACATTGTCGCGCTCGTTGAAGACGGGCGTGACGATCGAAAGCGTCGGCGGACGGTCGCTGGCAACGCTGCTTTTCACGCGCGTGCATTCTAACTGCCAGGCGGCCCCGACGGCGCGTATCCATCGGCGTTGGCCGCGACCAGCGACGCCGGTAACGTACCGATCGCCCGTGATCGACCGCAGCAGGCGCGCCACACGATCGTGCGGCGCAGCACTCAGGAGACACGCGAAATGACGCCGGAACTTTCGCCCGTCGCTGTCGCGCTCGGCGGCTTGTTCGTCTTGTTCGTGCTTGCGATTGTTGTCTTTCGTTTCGTGCTAGGCGGCGGCTAGGCGCCGCAGTCTGGCGATCGAGACGCGGCGTGCGCCGCCCGGTTCGGCTGCGCGTTAGCGCGGCGTCTGCGGCGTCAGCAGCAGCCGCGCCGGGTCGTAGCCCAGCCCGGGCAAGCGCGCCAGGATGCCGGCGTAAATCGTCGGGTCAAGCGTGGTGGTGCGGCTGAGGATGAAGAGCCCATCCGCGCCGCTGCCAACGACGGCCCACTGGTAGTTTTCTGTGTCTAAATCAATAATATTGTAGGCTTCATCTGAAAACGAGAAATCGAAGCGGATCGCCAGCCGCGCGTTGCTTTGGTCGATCGGCCGGGCCCGTCCGCCGATCGTCAGCGCCCGGCCGTCCGCGCGATCGAGGAAACACTGGTTGAAGAGGCGCACGCTGCCGTCGTCCTGTAGCGTGTATTCGGCCGTCGTGTTGGTGCAGCGGCCGCCGGCGGATGCGATCGACGGAATGCTGGCGATCTCGTACCAGAGCCCCGCGTAACGCGCCAGATCGACGCCCGAGGCTACCCGCTCGTTGAACACGGGTTCCATGCAGCCTGCCAGGCCGCCGCTCATCAGCATCATCAATACCAGCGTGAATCGACGATTCATCGAAACGACTCCCAGCGTGATGGAAACAGCGCTCGCGGCTGGATTCGCCCGCGCTCAAGTCGCGGATTCAGCTTCGGTGCCGTTGTTGCACAGCCGGCTTCAGCCGCGCTTGCGATCGTGCGGCCGAAGCGTCGCGCGATCATCGCCGCACATTCGCATTGCGGCGCGGCCGCGCGCGGCTCTGAAATTGGATTGTCGAGCGTCGGCGTATTCGCGCCCGACCGCTCCGCACCGCCGCAGCGCTTGACGCGCCCGCCGATTTGACAGATATTTACACCAGATTTGGCCGGGGCAAGACCGTCGGCGCGGCGGGCTCCCCGGCTTGGCTCACCATGGAGCGATTCCGATGCGCAGTTTTACAAGGGCCTTGGCTGTTAGCGGTGCGCTCTCGACGTCGGCCGCGGCGCTTGCCCAGACCACTACCACCACCACCAACCCCCTCACGGCGCTGGCCGGCCTGGGCGCTGGCGGTTTGGTCATCCTGGGCGTGATCGCCTTCGTGCTGTGGCGGTTCTTTTTCCGCGGCGGCAGCGACGACTAGTCGACCAGCAGCTACCAGCAGCAGCCGTGATCCAAGAGTGTGCGGGAGCAACGGGCAGCGCTTAGCAGCCCCTGCTCCCGTATTTCTGCGCAGCGCGCGTCAGATTTGCTGAAGCGCGCGGCCCGCCGCATTTCGAAACCCCACGAGCGCCAGGCGCCACGCGAGTCCGGCCATTGCCGACACCGTCGGCGCAGGATACAGTTTCGTATCGAGCGTGCCGCCTGCGGCGCGCGGCGTCGAAATCCTGAATCTTGCACCAATGAGGAGGCTGATGATGACAACGCGCTGGATGCGCTCTTTCGGGCTTGCGATAGTCATGGGCGCATTCGCGCTGGGCCCGGCCGGCTGTGGTGACTTCAATCT
>CAZHTF010000147.1:0-2150 GCA_964535305.1 uncultured Planctomycetales bacterium
TCGTGATCGCGTGCAACAGCGCATCGGCCGCGGCGCTCGAGGCCGCACAGCAGTATTACGACGTGCCGATTATCGGCGTGATCGAGCCGGGTGCGAGAGCCGCGGTACAGGCGACCAGGGTGCGGCGGGTCGGCGTCATCGGGGTTGGTCGGGCTTTGGCGCGCGGCGCGGCGGCGTGCGCGGCGGGGCAAGTTGGTTGCTGCTGCCGTGGCGTGGCGATAAAGTACCGCTCGCATCGCAAGGGTGTGTGGCCCGCATTTGTTCAAGCGTTTCGGAGCGTGCATGACGTCTGTCGCCGCGCTGCATCGCAAGGCTGCCGAACTCGGCAAGCTTGCGGTGCGCATGACCGCCGTTGCCGGTTCCGGGCATCCGTCCAGTGCGCTGTCGCTGGCGCACGTTGTGACGGCGCTGATGTATCGGACGATGCGCTACGACCCGGTCAACCCGCGGCATCCGGACGGTGATCGCTTGGTGCTTTCGGAGGGCCACGCGGTTCCAATCGTCTATGCGGCGTACGCGGACATCGGCGGCGCGGTGGAAGTCAGCGCGGGCGGGCGAAGGGAGTTTCGCGCCCTGACGCGCGCTGAATTGGACCGGCTTCGCGATCGCGACAGCGTTCTCGACGGCCATCCAAATCCCGCGGAAGGCTTCCCGTTCTTCGACGCCGCCACCGGCAGTCTCGGGCAGGGGCTGAGCGTCGCGGCGGGGCTGGCGTTGGCGACGCGGCTCGACCAGTCGCCGCGTCGCATCTTCGCGATCGTCGGCGACGGCGAGGCGCGTGAGGGGCAAATCTGGGAGGCGGCCGATTTCATCGTAGATCAGCGCCTGACTCAGGTGACGGCTATCTTCAACTGCAACGGGCAAGGCCAGGCCGGCCACGTCTCGGCTCAGCAGGGGCCCGAGAAGCTCGCGGCGAAGCTGGCGGCGTTTGGCTGGTCTGTGGTGCTCATTGACGGGCACGACCCCGAGGCGGTGGCGCGGGCGCTGGAGTCAAACGGCGCAGGCGGGCATCCGACCGCGATCGTCGCACGCACGATTAAGGGCTGGGGTGCGCCGGCGCTGCAGCAGGGCAACTGGCACGGCAAGCCGCCGAAGGTGAGCGACCTGCCGGCCATCGAAACATCGATCGATCAAACCGTCGCGGCGCTAACCGCCTCCGCCGCCGCCAGCGACTTGGGACGCCCGCCAGTCCCCGTAACGGGGCCGCACGCCGCCGCACGACTCGACCCGCGCGAAGTTGTCTGGCCCACATTCGCTGAGACGATGAAGGCGGGCGGTTTCGGCGCGGCGCTGGAGAAGGGCGAACTCGCGACGCGGCGGGCCTACGGGGCGGCGCTCAAAGTCGCGGGCGATTTGCTGCCGCAGGTGGTCTGCCTCGACGCCGACGTGAGTAATTCGACCTTCAGCGAGGTGTTCGGCAAGGCCCATCCGCAGCGTTTCTTCGAGTGCAAGATCGCGGAGCAGAACATGATCTCCGCGGCGGCCGGGCTGTCGGCGGCGGGCTACATTCCGTTCGTCAACTCGTTCGCGAAGTTCATCGCGCGGGGCTACGACCAGGTCGAACTGGCCAATATCTCCCGCGCGAACATCAAGATCGTCGGCTCGCACTCGGGCATTACTCCGTGCAGCGACGGCCCGAGTCAGATGGGCCTGCTCGACGTGGCGTTCTTCCGCGCGTTCACCACCGTTCGCGGCGACGACCGCCGCAGTCCGCTGTGCTGGTTCTTCCAGCCGGCCGACGCCGTGGCGGCGTGGGCCTGCACTCGACTGATGGTCGAGCTGCGCGGCATGTGTTACATGCGCACGCACCGGCCGGACGCGCCGCTGCTGTACGCGCCGGAGACGACGTTCGCGCCCGGCGGCCTGCACGTACACGGCGCCGGCGGCGACCTGGCGATCGTCGCATCGGGCTACATGGTTCACGTGGCGCGACAGGCGGTGGAGTTGCTGGGCCGACAGGGAATCCGCGCCGCCCTGATCGACTGCTATTCGCTGCCGATCGACGCCGAGCGGCTGACTGACGCGCTGGCGCGCAGCGGCCGCCGCGCGCTGGTGGTCGAGGACAACTACGGCGGGGGAATCGGTTCGGCGGTGGCCGAGATCGCGGCGCGCACAGCCGCCGTGCGGATCGAGCTGGCGCACTGCAGCCG
>CAZHTF010000148.1:0-1772 GCA_964535305.1 uncultured Planctomycetales bacterium
CGTCAATTCTCCGCAGCTCGCCGGCGATGCGCTCCTGAAGCGCCTGACGCTCCGCGCTACAGCGATGCAGCGATGCCTCCTCGCGCTGCAGCGGCTCTTCGAGCCCGTGCAGATCGCGCTGAATGGCTTCGCCCAGCGCGGCCCGCTGCGCCGCCGCGCTTCGGCAGGCCGTGGCCACCGCGCCCTGGGCTTCGAGTCGGGCGCGCAGGCTGTGGATTTCGCCGGTGTGCTGCTGGTATTCGGCCCGGGCGTGTGCGGCGCGCAACTCGCGCAGCCGGGCATCACATTCCTGAAAGCTGCGGGCCTTGCCGGCCGCAAGCTTCACGCTGCGCAAACGACGCTCCAGCTCATCGACCACGTCGTTGACCCGCAGCAGGTTGTTCTGCGTGCGCTCCAACCGCCGCTGGGCTTCCACCCGCCGAACGCGATATCGGCTGATGCCAGCGGCCTCCTCGAAGATCTCGCGGCGCTGCTGGGGATCGGCCTGAAGCATCGCGTCGACCCGGCCCTGCTCGATGATGCAGTAGGCGTCGGCGCCCACGCCCGTATCCAGCAGCAGGTCGCGAATGTCCTTCAGGCGGCTGGTCTTTCCATTGACGCGGTATTCGCTTTCACCGCTGCGATACAGCAGCCGGGAGACGGCGACCTCGTCCCGGTCGTCGGCCAGCAGGCGCGAGGCGTTGTCGAAGATCAGCTCGACCTCGGCGCAATTGGCCGGCTTGCGCGAGCGCGATCCGGAAAAGACCACGTCGAGCATGCGCGCGCCGCGCAGCGACTTGGCCGATTGCTCGCCCAATACCCAGCGAATGGCGTCGGAGACGTTGCTCTTGCCGCAGCCATTGGGGCCGACGATGCCGGTCATACCCGGTCCGAAGGCGAATTCGGTGCGGTCGGCGAAGCTCTTGAAGCCGTGCAGGATGACTTTCTTAAGGAACACGCGCTTCGGCTACCCTTGAACGGTCCGGACACGCTCGCGCCAGAGCCCTGTTTGACAGCGCTGACACCCACTACATATCGCGTCCGCGACAGAACTTAACACACGGCATCCGGTTATGCAATGCCTATCGACACTTATCAGTCAGCTCCAGCGGCAGCCGCGACCCGGCCGCGATCCGACCCAGTGCGGCCGTTTCGCCGCGCACGGCGGCCACATCCGCCGATATCTGCGCGCGCAGCGCACCGACGTCGAAGAATCGCTGCTGCCCGCGCAGTCGGCGCAGCAGGTGCAGCGCGAGCCGTTGCCCCCGCAGATCTCCGTGAAAGTCCAGCAGGTGCGGTTCGATCCGGACGACTTCCTGCTGAAACGTCGGCTGTGTTCCGATGTTGACGGCCGAAAGCACGAGCCGACCATCCTCCAGTTCGGCCACCGCCGCGTATACACCGCTGCACGCAACCAGATGCTCGACGCGGTCCAGGTTCGCCGTGGGAAAACCGAGCTGCGCGCCGCGCCCGTCGCCGGCGACCACCTGCCCGACGATGCGGTACGGCCGTCCCAGCATGCCATCGGCCGCGGCGAGCTGCCCGTCGCGAATCGCCGCGCGGATCGCGGAACTGCTGATTACGACCGTTTGCCCGTCGATCTCCGCGGTCCGCTCCGCCACCACGTGAAGCGCGAAACCGAAGCGTGGCGCGGCGCTGCGCAAGGTGTCGATCGTTCCCGCGCGGTCGCGGCCGAAGGTGAACGTCGGGCCCTCGACCAGCGCCCGCGGCCGCAGGCTCTCGCTCAACTCCGCCAGGAATCGCTCCGCCGGCTGATGCAGAAGCGCCCAGCC
>CAZHTF010000149.1:0-1703 GCA_964535305.1 uncultured Planctomycetales bacterium
GGTGAGCGTCTCGATCGACGGCGTTCGCGTGCGCACGCTTGAGGTTGCGCCCAATCGCGAATTCGAGGCCGATGTCGTGCTGCCGCGCCGTGGCCGCAACATGGTGATCGTCGAAGTTGAAGCGGGTCCGCAGGAAATTTCGCTCGCCAACAACCGGGCCGCGTTTTCCGCCAACGGCGTGCGCGATCGCTTGCGCGTGCTGTTGATCACCGGCGAGCCGCATCCGGGCGCGCGGGTGTGGCGCAATCTGCTGAAGAGCGACCCAGCGGTCGATCTCGTGCACTTCACCATTCTGCGTCCGCCGGAGAAACTGGACTACACGCCGCTCAACGAATTGGCGCTGATCCCCTTCCCGACCGAAGAATTGTTCGAGCGGCGCCTCGACGAGTTCGATCTGATCATCTTCGATCGCTACCGACGCCGCGCCAACGTGCTGCAATCCTATTATTTCTCCAACATCGCGCGGCGTGTGGAACAAGGCGGAGCGTTGTTGATCACAGCCGGCGCCGCGGAGGCTGGCCCTGAAGGCGTGTTCCGCACCGCGCTCGCGTCGATCCTGCCATCGCAGCCGACAGGCGCCGTGACCGAGCGGCTGTTCCGCCCGCAGCCGACTGCACTCGGGCAGCGCCATCCCGTCGTCCGCGGCCTGCCGGCGCCGGCGCGCTGGGGACGCTGGAGCCGGCAAGTCGAAGCGCGTGCGAACGGCGGGCAAACGGTGCTGCAGGGTATCGACGGCGCGCCGCTCTTGGTGTTCGATCGCGCGGGGCGCGGACGCGTCGCGCAATTGTGGTCCGATCAACCCTGGCTGTGGGCGCGCGGCTATGACGGCGGCGGCCCGCACGGCGAGATGCTGCGCCGCCTCGCCCATTGGCTGATGCAGGAGCCTGACCTAGAGGAAGAGCGGCTGACATTGGAGGCGGAATCGCAGGGGCTTGCGATCCGGCGTTCGACGCTGGGCGGCGCCCCCGGCGCCGTGGAGATCATCACGCCCTCGGGTGAACGCATCAGCGCAAGCTTGAGCGAGACCGCGCCTGGCCTTTATCGCGGCGCGGCGCCTGCGCCCGAACAAGGCTTGTACGAAGCGCGCGCGGGCGGCTTGCGCGCATTCGCAGCGGTGGGCCCGCTCAATCCGCGCGAAGCCGCCGCACTCGCCGCTGATCCGGAGATCTTGCGCCCGCTCGCCCAAGCCAGCGGCGGCGGCGTGTTCCTGACCGGCGAAAGCGGCGACCGGACGCCGCAGATCAGACGGGTCGAGCGTGGCGCACGCGCCTTTGGCGGCGATTGGCTTGGCGTCGAGCGCAACGGCGCCTATGTGGTGCGCGCGGCGACCGCAAGTCCGCTGGGACCCGGCGTCGCCTGGGCCCTGCTCGGGCTTGTGCTGCTGATGTGGGGATGGCGGCGCGAAGCGCTCTGAGCCTCAGTCGATATCGGCGCGCCGGGCGCCGCCCATCAATGCAGCCGCCTTGATGGCGGCGCGAACGCGATCCGGGCGCTCAAGCGGCAGCATATGGCTTGTACCCTCGACGGTGGCCAAACGCGCGTCGGGCTTTAGCCGTGCGATCCTGGCAAGGGCTGCGGTGGAAACCGTGGAGCCGCGATCGCCCCGCAGCATCACCAGCGGCCGCTTGCACGCGCGCATCGCCTGCAGCGGATAATTGCGCTGCGCGCAGAAAGTCGCCGCTTCGTAACGCGGATGGCAAGAG
>CAZHTF010000150.1:0-1671 GCA_964535305.1 uncultured Planctomycetales bacterium
CGCGCGATTACCGGCCGAAGCGCGCTTGCGCCCCGCTGCGCCCGATGCGGCGTCGCCGCCGAGCTGCGAGCTGCGCTCCGCAGCGCGGGCCCGAATCGCGGCCCGCAGCGCGTCGCCGTGCTCACCTACCAGCGAGTTGCCCAGGACGTACGTCGGCATGACCAAGAGCGGCGGCGAATAGACGTGCAAGGTGACCAGGTCATGACCGGCCGGCTGCAGATTGCCCATCTGGTGAATGTCGCTGTCCTGCGAGGCAATCACCGCGCCAGTTTGCAATTCGTGCGAATGCGTCGGATACACCAGGCCGCAGCCGCTGCGGGCGAACACCGTCTCGGTGGCGGTTCCGCTCAGCACACGCACGACGCACACCGAGCCGGTGTGATCGTGAATCGGGCTGCGCTGCCCGCTGCGCCAGCAGAGCGCCAGCGCCTGGTACGCCGGCCCGGTGTGCAGCACATTCCGCTGGTAGCAAGCGTCGCTGAACTGCGCTCGCCGGCCGACGTCGCGCAACTCGATCCGCGCCGCGCCGACGAACTCGAGTAGCTCGGCCATCGAAAAAGGCTGCGCGTATTCATCGAGCTTGGAGAATAGCGCCGCGAGCCGACCAACGCTCGCGCGCCCTGTACCGGCTTGATCCGTATTCGGGCAGCTGCCGCGCAGCCGCGCCTTGCCAGCCTTCATTCGATGTACCCCAGTGCACGCAACCGCGTGCGCACCGCGGCCACATCCGCCGCGCTCAGCCCGTCCGGCATTTGCGTGAGCCGGCCCGCCGACGCGATGTCGCGCAGCACGAATACGGCGAAGTCGTTCACATCGCGGAACGCGGTGCCGCGAATCAACTCGGCCAGGCGCTCGTAGAGCTCAGGCGGGATCCGCAGAGTGGATTGCGATGCCCGCCCAACCGAGCGCGCCATGGTTCGCTCCGCTGCGACCCTTCGGAGTGTACTACGCCGGCAGGTCGCCGGAGAAGCGGTTTTTTCGGCGTTTGGCAATACGCGCGCGGCCACGAAGAGACCTGCGCAAACCGCGCCGCTGACAGGCCAACTTTCGCTGCGATTTTCCGGCGCATCACTTCCGTGGCGGCGGCGCGAGCCGGATCGCCAGCTCTTCGAGCTGTTTATCGTCCACCTCGCTGGGCGCCTGCGTCAGCGGGCAGAAGAACTCCTGCGTCTTGGGGAAGCTGAACGTGTCCAACAGACTTTCTAAGCCGCACAGCAGCATCACCATGCGATCGACGCCCATCGCGAACCCGCCGTGCGGCGGCGGGCCGTGTCGCAGCGCGTCCAGCAGGAAGCCGAACTTGCGGCGCTGATCGTCGGGCGAGAGCCCGAGCAGTTTGAAAATTTGTGCCTGGACGTCGCTGCGGTGGATGCGGATGCTGCCGCCGGCCAGCTCGACGCCGTTGACCACCACGTCATAAGCCTTGGCCCGCACCCGCAGCGGCTCGCGCTCCAGCAGGTGCACGTCTTCATCCATGGGCGCGGTGAAGGGGTGATGCACGGCGTAATGTCGGCCGTCGTCGGGGTGGTACTCGAGCAGCGGAAAGTCCAACACCCAGAGGAAGTGCCACAGCCCGCTTGGAATCAGATTTCGACGCCGCGCGACCTCTTCACGCAGCCGCGCGAGATACTTGCAGACGGCGTCTTGCTTGTCGGCGGCGAAGAAAATGGC
>CAZHTF010000151.1:0-1509 GCA_964535305.1 uncultured Planctomycetales bacterium
CTATCTACCATTTCTGGGTTCCGGCCGCGTACTGACCTCCCATGAGGGCATGGTGACGCAGCCGGCGCTGCGCCTGCTCGACGACGGTCAGTGGATCGTGCCGCGCTACGCCAGCGGCTACTGGCTCGACAAGCCGCCGCTGCTCAACTGGGTGACCGCCGCGTTCTTTGCGATCGGCGGCGGGTTCAGCGAGTCGGCGGCCCGGCTGCCGGCGGCCCTGTCGGCCATCGGTCTGAGCTTGCTGGCGACGGTGCTCGCGGCGCGCTTCTTCGACCGCGTCACGGCCTTGCTGGCTGGGCTGATTCAGGCGTCTTGCGTGTACATGCTGCTGCAGGGGCGGCTGGGGGAGATCGACATCCCGTTCTCCCTGTTGGTCGGGGGAGCGCATGCGGCGCTGGCGTGGCACTGGGGCCGCGGCGAGACGCGCCTGCCGCTGCCGGCAGCGCTGCTGTTTCACGGTCTGGCCGCGCTGGCGGTGCTGGCGAAGGGTCCGGTGACGCTGGTCTTCCTGGGCATGACGACCTTCGCGTTCTGCGGGCTGAGGCGATCGATCCTGCCGCTGGTCGCGATCTTTCGCACCCCCGCAATCGTACTGTTTCTCGTTCCAACGATCGCGTGGCACGTCGCCGCGTGGATGGTCGCGGGGCAGGAAGCGCTCGACCAGTGGAACTATAATTACCTGCAGCGGGCTTCCGGCGGACACCACCTCGGCCGCGAGCCGTTCTGGTACTACTTCGCGCAAGTGCCCTGGCTGATGCTGCCGTGGACCATCGCGCTGGTGCTCGGCGCGCCGCTGCTATGGCGTCAGGTCCGCCGCGATGGCGCGTGGTTCGAGCGGTTTTTGTGGTGTTGGTTCCTGGGTGGATTCGGTTTCCTCACTCTGACCGCGTTCAAGCACAAGCACTACACCTTCCCGGTGCTCCTGCCGCTCTCGATCCTGGCGGCGCGGGTCGCCGCGGCGCACATCGCGGCGGTGCCCCGGCATGCGGCGCGTTTCTACGTCGGCGTCTTCGCGCTGGTTGCTGTCGTTTTCATGATCGTCAACGTCTTCGTGCTTCCCGGTCGCGACCCGCGGCGCGAGACCGTGTCGTTCGTTCGCAACGAGATCGGTCGTCTGCCTGCAGATGCGACCATCCTGGTCGTCGGGCTGGCGCAGCACGCCGCGTATCCCTACATTCCGCGGCCGTGCATCTACGCCGACACGCTGGCCGACGTGCAGAAATCGCTGGCTGCAGCGACCGGAACGCCGTTGTGGGTGTTGACGATTCGCCAGTTCGTGCAGCCGGCCCGCGACGCCCGAATCGCGTTCACCGAGGTTGCGGCCGAGCCGGCCCGCAAGCGCGTACCCGAGAATGAAACGCTCGTGCTGCTGAAACCCGGCGCCGCGACCAGCGCTATCGCGACGACACAGGCGACCCCGCCGTGACGCAGCGCGACTCTCCGTACGCCGCTTCGGCCGAGCCGCGTGCGCTCCAACCCGCGGAAAACGGATCTTTGCGATCTGTGGCG